>NZ_JAJUWS010000052.1 GCF_021390475.1 Streptomyces sp. ST2-7A | reverse complement strand
GGGGGATGGGGCGGCGGGCTCCGGAAACCCCCCGGGGCCGGTCGGGGCGAGGTATCCGGAACGGTCGAAGGCGCGGAGCAGGCGGGCGACGGCGGGCCCCGTCGGTCGCCGGGGATCCCGCAGCGCGGCGACGAGCTCCTCCTCGGGGACCCCGCCGGTGCTCACCCGGAGGAAGGTCCCGTCGGCCGTGCGGACGGCCGGGCCGATCCCCGGTACGCGGACCAGGGCGACGCCGGGGGCGAGGCGGGAACGGGACACGCGACCTCCCTGGAGGGATGCGGGGCGGTGGACACGGTGGGACGGGGCCGGCGCGATTTCCGTGGAAGTGCGCGGCCGGAACGCCGCAGAGCGGGAAAGGGCGGCCCACCGGCCGGTGGGCCGCCCCGGGGGCCGGTTCAACCGGCCCCCGTCACTCCTCGGTGTCCTCGAAGGGGTTCTCGACGAGGGCGTTGGAGTGGGTGGGCGACAGGTGGGCCAACTGGCCCGGGTCGGCGATGGGGGCGAAGACCTGCTCCTGCTCGAACTCGTGCTCCATCGGAAACCTCCGCATAGGTGCGAGTTGACACCCGGTCGGGCGCCGAGAAGGAGAGTAATAAAAATGATTTTCAACATCAATGACTCAATGGCTCAGGGGGTGGTCGGGGTGGCATATCGGCCAACCTCCAACCGGATCGACACTCACCCGTCCCACCACGTCCAACACCTCGGCCAGCAGTCGGGGGGTCACCACCTCGCGCGGCGGCCCGTCCGCGACCACCCGACCGTCCCGCAGAGCCACGATCCGCTCGGCGAACCGCGCCGCGTGTCCCAGGTCGTGCAGCACCATCACCACCGTGAGGTCCCGCTCCTCCCGCAGGCGGACCACGGTCCCCAACACCTCCAGCTGATGATGCAGGTCCAGGTAGGTGGTGGGCTCGTCCAACAGCAGGATCCGGGTGTCCCGGGCGAGCGCCAGGGCCAGCCGCACCCGTTGGCGCTCACCTCCGGACAGGGCGTCCACCGGTCGGTCCGCCCACCCGGTCACCCCCGCGTCCGCCAGGGCGCGCACCACCGCCCCGTCGTCCCCGCCGCGCAACATGCCCAGCGGCCCGCGCGCCGCGTACCGCCCCTGGCGCACCAACTGCCGCACGGTCATCCCCGGCACCGGCGGCCCCGACTGGTGCAGCAGGGCCACCCGACGGGCCGCCTCCCGCCGCGACATCCCGGCCAGATCCTCGTCACCCAGCAGGACGCTTCCCCGCTCGGGGGGGAGCAGGCCCGCGATCACCCGCAACAGGGTGGACTTGCCGCAGCCGTTCATCCCGATCAGCGCGGTCAGCCCGCCGGGTTCCAGCCGCAGGTCCACCCCCCGCAGCACCGGGTGATCCGGATAGCCGAAGGCCACGTCCCGAACGGTGATGCCCGGTGGACGCCCGGCACCGGCGACCGGCTTCCCCCCGGGGGCGGGGGACCGCGTCCCATCGTGCGAAGTTCCCGTGGCCGGCGTCTTTGTGGCCGGCGGCCCTGTGTCACCCACCGGGGTCACCCCTTCTCTCGTCCCTCGTCGTTCTCCGCCCGGCACCGCGCCCACCGGCGCCGTCCCGATTCCCCGCCCCACCTCAGAAGTCCTTCGCCGGGGACCGGCGGACCACCACCAGGAGCAGCGCCGCGCCCAGGGCCGTGGTCAGCGCCCCCACCGGCAGCGTCAGCCGATCGGCGTCCCACAGGGCCGCCAGGCCCCGACCCCCGACCTGGGCCAGCGCGTCCGCCCCACCGACCACCGCCGCCCCGGCCAGCGCCGCTCCCGGCAGCGTGATCCGCAGGTCGGCGCCGAACAGCGCCAGGGCCAGGTGCGGCACCAGGAGGCCGACGAACCCCAGCGCCCCGACGGTCGAGACCGCCCCGGCCGCGAGGGCCACCGCGCAGACCAGGGCGACGGCCCGGGCCCGCCCCGTGTCCAGGCCCGCCTCGGCCGCCTGGTCGTCGCCGCAGCGCAGCAGGGTGAGCGGGCCGGCCAGCAACCAGGCGGCGATCCCCCAGCACAGCGCCCACGGCCACAACAGGTTCCAGTGCTGCCACACCCGCCCGTCGGTCGTACCGATCAGCCACTGCACCACCGAGCCCAGTTCGCCCGGGGCCACCAGCAGCACCATCGCGGTCAGTCCACCCAGCACGGCGGAGATCAGCACCCCGTGCACGGCGGTCTCGGTGGGGTCGTCGCGCCGGCGCCCGGTGAGCACCCACAGCAGACCCGCGCCGAACAGCCCGCCCAGACAGGCCGCGATCACCACCGCCAACGGCGACTGACGGTCGGCCAGGCCGAAGCCGGTGGCCACCACCGCGCCGAGTACCGCTCCGGGGGTCACCCCGGTGACCTCCGGCCCGGCCAACGGGTTGCGCAGCGCGGACTGCAACAGCAGCCCGGCCACCGCCAGGCAGGCCCCGGCGACGAGGGCGACGAGCATCCGGGGCACCCGGAGGTTCACCACCACGTGGCGCTCCAGCGCGTCGCCCCCGCCGAGAAGCACCTCCCACACCCCGGCGGGCGTGACGGCCCGACCGGCGAGCACGTCGGCGACGG
Organism: Streptomyces sp. ST2-7A; assembly: GCF_021390475.1. Taxonomy (GTDB): domain Bacteria; phylum Actinomycetota; class Actinomycetes; order Streptomycetales; family Streptomycetaceae; genus Streptomyces. The sequence continues at coordinate 42,747 of NZ_JAJUWS010000052.1, read as the reverse complement.
CCACCGCCACCACCACCAGGGCGAGCAGCGCCAGGCGCGGCAGCGGGGAGCGCGGACCCGAACGCCGGGGCGCGGTGACGGATTCGGAACTCATCGCCCCTCCCCCGCCCCGGTGTCACGCACCGAACCACTCGGGAGGCGCGGAACCGGATCCGGCGGGACAACCGGCAGGCGGACCGCCGGGACGGCGCCGCCGTGCCCGTTCCCCTCACCCGCCGGTCCCCCGGTTCCACTCCCCTGCGGGACGCTCGTCGGACGGTCCCCCGCCCCGGCGCCCGACCGCTTCCCCCCGCCGGCGGACCGGTGCCCGGAGCGCAGCAGCAGGAGCCCCACCGGTACGCCGACCAGGGCGGTCCACGCCCCCACCGGCGTCTCCACCGGCGCCAGCGCCAGCCGCGCCGGCAGATCGGCGACCACGACGATCGCGGCGCCCCAGGCGATCGACCAGGGCAGCCAGCGCACCGCGTGTCCGGTCGGATCCAACCGGCGGGCGATCTGCGGGGCGAGGAAACCGACCCAGGCCACCGGTCCGCAGACCGCCACCACCGGGGCGATGAGCACGACCACGACACCGAGCGCCAGCAGTCGGGCCCTGCCCACCCGCACCCCCAGCGCGGAGGCGTCGTCGTCCCCCAGTCGCAGGACCGACAGCACGGGGGCGCACAGCACGAGCGCGGGCACCGCGAGCGCCAGCCAGGGCCACACCCCGCCCACGTGCTCCCAGGTCCGCGCGGACAGCGAGCCCAACAGGTAGCGGTAGATGATCTGAAGGCTGAGCTGATCGGCCATCACCATCACCACCAGCAGCGCGGCCTGGAGGGCGGCGGTGATGGCGGCCCCGGTGAGCAGTACGGCCGACGGGCTGCGCCCGAACCCCGCCGCGACGAGGGTCAGGGCGCCGCCGAGGGCCGCGCCGACCAGGGCCAGGGAGGGCACCAGCAGCGCGGGCAGGGAGAGCGAGAGGACCAACGGCACGGCCACGCCGAGCGCGGCGCCGGCGGAGACCCCCAGCATCTCGGGGACCGCCAGGGGGTTGCGCAGCGCTTCCTGGAGCACCAGCCCGGCGGCCCCCAGGCAGGCTCCCGCCAGGAGCGCCAACACCACTCGGGGAAGCCGGAGTTGTACAACGACGACGGTGACGCGCGGGTCGTCCCCGTCACCGGCGAGCAGGCCGATCAGATCAAGGGGTGGAATCACCGGAGTGCCGAGGCACAGGGCGGCGCCGGACGCGCCGAGGATCAGCGCGGTGACGACGAGTGCGGCGGCACCCCGGGCGTTCCGACCCGGGCGCCCGGAGTGGGCGCGGGGGCTCACAGAATCGCCGTGGCCTCGTCGAGGACGATGCCCAGGGAGCGGGTGCCGCGCCCCTTGGCCCAGACCTCCGGGTCCACCTCGTGGACCTCACCCTCCCGGACGGCGGTCAGGCTCTCCCACAGCGGGTTGCCCGCGAAGACCTCGGAGAGCGGGGCGTCGTCGCCGCCGAAGGAGAGGGTCTCGACGAACAGCACGTCCACGTCCTCGGCCAGGATCTCCTCCAGGCTGTAGGTACCCTCGACGCCGCGCGACTCCCAGGGGTAGTGCGCGATGCCGGGGAAGAGACCGGCGGCCACGTCCATGCCGGGGGCTGCGACGCCGAAGTTCTCGTCGCTGCCGTAGATGATCAGGGCCGTGCGGTCGCTCGGCTCGGCCTCGGCTTCGGCCAGGCGGGTACGGAAGGCCAGTTCGGCCTCCTCCGCCTCGTCGGTGCGACCGGTCAGGGCGGCGAGGTCGCGCAGGTAGGCGACGCCGTCCTGCCAGTCCTCCGGCTGGACGGTCCAGAAGACGGTGGCGTCCTCCAACGCGGGGGCGAGCCGGCCGTGAGTGTCCTCCAGCCCGATCACCAGGTCGGGCCGGTGGGAGAGGATCGCCTCCGGTTCGGGGGCGATGAAACCACCGGGGACGACGGGCACCTCGGCCGCCGCCTCCGGCCCCAGGAACCCGGGATGGGCGAGGAGCGCGCTGTTGGTGGCCGTCGGGACGATGCCCAACTCGGTCAGCATGTCGTCGCACAGGGCGACCAGGCAGACGATCCGCTCGGGCTCGGCGTCCGTGGCGACGGTGGTCCCGCGCACGTCGGTGATCTCGCGGGCGGGCTCGATCGGTTCGACGGTGATGTCGGCGGCCGAACGTCCGTCGTCCGTGGCGTCGGCGGTCTCGCCGGCCGGGGAGCCCCCGGCGGCGGAGTCGGCGTCCTTCTCGCTCCCGCCGCACGCGCCGAGCAGGAGGGCGGCGGCGCTCGCCACGGCGAGCGCGCGGATCCCGCGGCGGCTCGAACGGCCGGGTGCAGCGGTGGGAGCCCCCGGGTCGGCGGACGGTGTCGGACGCGGGGCCCCGGTGGGCGGCGTGAACGGCGTGAACGGCATGGTCGTCTCTCGACTCGTCTCGATGGTGCGGGGCGCGGTGACGGGGAGAGGCCGCGTCGGCCCGTGACCGTCCCGGCCACGGGCCGCCCGGGCACGAGCGGGAAGCCGAACGGACATGCTCGACGGCGGTCCCGGATCGGCACCCGAATCCCCGGCGGAATTCTATACATGATTATCATTTGCAGTACTCCATACCGGCGATCCGAGGACGGACAGCGATGACCACCACCCCCGCCGAGTCCGCCGGCACCGCCACCGACACCGGTCGGCCGGAGGGTCCGGGGCGCGACGCCGCATTGCTGGTCGCCGACCACGTCGCCGGGGTCCTGCTGGTGATGGCGGTGACGGAAGGGGGCTCGGACGGGAAGCCGGGGGGAGAAGCACGGGGAGAACCACGGGCGGAGGAGGTGGCCCGGCTGACCGGTTGTCACCTCTCCGAACACGCCGGGTTCCTCGCCCTCCCCGACGGGCGGGTCGCCTGTGTGGACGAGCGGGCCGGCGAGCTGCTGCTGCTCGACCCCCTCGCAGCCCTCGCCGGTCGGTCGATGCCGGTGACCCGGGTGTCGGTGGCCGTGCCCGCCGAGCAGTTGGCGGCCGACCCCGAGGGGCGATACCTCGTGGTGGGCACCGGCCTCGGTCTCAACGACGAGCCGTGGAACGATCTGCTGACGGTGGTGGACACGACCCTCGGCCGGGGCGTGCGGGTGCGCACCCGCCCCGACGAACCGGGGGTCGGGGTGGTGGGCGGGGAGCACTTCCCCGACGGCGCACCCCGCCTCGTGCTGCGGCGCCGCGCCCCGGGCTCGCTGGATCTGCACCGATTCGACGACCTGTGGACGGCCCCCACCGGAAGCCCCCGGGTGGAGCCGATCGACCGGCTACCGCTGCCCGACGACGGTCTGGGGGACGCCGACGACCCCTCGGACCCCGCGGTCGCACGGGTCCTGACGGCCTGTGGGGACGGCGTGCACCGTGCGCGCGTGGTCGGCGACCGACTGGTGGCCGAGCCCCCGCTGTCATGGGCGACGGAAGGACGGGGCCACTACCTGCGGCCCGAACCGGGAACCGACCGGGTGTGGTCGGTGGTGCGCGGTGGGCCGGCGGAGCCGACGGCGTGGCCGGAGTGGACCAACACCGCCTGGTGCCGGCACACCGCGGCGGGCCGCACCGAGGTGACCGACCTCGGTCCCGGCCTGGTGTTCCGCGCCGCTTTCGCCGCACCCGGCGTCGCCGCCTTCAGCCGGGTGCACCCGGACGGGGACGAACTGGTGTTGCTCCCCACCCGCTCCGCCGACCCCGGCGGCGCCCCTCCCCTCCCCCGCCGGATCCCGCTACCGGCCATGGACGGCGCTCCGCGGCGCGGTGGCACACCGTGGGACGGTGTGCAACGACGGGCGATCGCCGCCTCGCCCGCCCGACACCTGGTCGCCGTGAGCCGGGGCGGGCACGGAACCGTCCACCTCGTGGATGTCCGGGAGCCGGAGCACCGGATGGATCTGGTCCTGGACACGCCCCTGGACGAGGGCGGCCGCCTGTGTCTGATCGCCCCCGGGGACGGGGCCCACCTCGACCGCCGGGGCCGCTGAGGGTCCTTCGGGGCGGTCGCCCCGCCCCGAAGGGCAACAGGCCCGGGTGCGCCGCCACCCCCAACCCCGCCGCGACCGGCTCGGGTACGGCCGCGACACCTCCCGCCCGCCACGCCCCGCCGGAGCAACAGCGGCGGCGAGGTCAGGGGCGGGCGGCGAACCAGGCGTCGGCCACCCGGGTGTGCAACGGGAAGGCCAGTTCCCGGGGCCCGGTCAGCAACTCCCGGCCCGTGGTCTCCTCGGTCGGGAGGTCCGGCGGCAGCTCGGCGACCGCCAACGCGGGGAGGAGGCCGAAGATCAGCAGGTGGTCGCCGTCGGCCCCCCGGACGTCGAAGAGGCGCGCCCGGTCCGCCTCCGCGCGCACCCGGGTCTCCTCGAAGAGTTCGCGGACCACGGCCTCCCGCCAGTCCTCCCCGTGGTCGATGAAGCCGCCCGGCAGGGCGATCAGCCCCCGGCGGGGTTCGATGGCCCTCCGGATGGCGAGCAGGGCGGTCCCGCCACTCGGCAGGAGGACCGGTTGGAGTGCCACGGCGACCGGCAGCGGGTTGCGGTACCGCACGCGCCCGCAGCCGGGGCAGGTGCGGGGCCATCCGGCGTTCCGGGGGAACCGGTCGCCGCAGTGCGGGCAGTGGCGGTCGTTCCCGGACCCCTGCCCCGCTCCCCCCGGCTCCCGGCCGTCGTCGGGGACCGCCTCGCGGCCGGGGACGTTCCCGCCCCCGGGTGCGGGTGCGGGGGTGGACTCTGCGGTCGGCGACACGGCATCCTCCGAAAGATGTGGCCCGTCCCCGCTCCGGCGGGGGACGGGGGCGGGACGACGCCGCCGGGCGGGTCACGGGAAACGGGTCCGGACCCCCGGCACGGAGGGCCCGCGGGCGGTGACCGTACCGCGTCCCTCCCCCCGCCCCGCACCCCGGTCCCGCCCCCTCCGTTTCCCGGTCGCGTTCCGATCCCGCCCGCCGCGCGCGTCGGTGCGTCCGCCGGGGTCCGTGGCGGGGAATGATCCACGGAGGTGACGTCGGTCGCGCCGGGTCCGGAGCGGGGCACCGGGCGGCCGCGAGGTGGTTTCACGGAAGGGAGTGGTGGAGGATGCCGGAGCGGTCATCGCGGGGTCCGGCCCCGGCGCGGCCGGACGCGATCGTGGTGGGTGCCGGAATGGCGGGGCTGGTCTGCGCGGCGGACCTGACGGCCGCCGGGCTCGAGGTCGTGGTGCTGGAGGCCTCGGACGACGTCGGGGGTCGGATGCGCACCGACCGTCGCGACGGTTTTCTGCTGGATCGTGGCTTCCAGGTGTTCAACACCGGTTACCCGCAGGTCCGCCGGCGGATGGGGTTCGGCGGCCCCCGGATGTATCCCTTCACCCCCGGCGTGGTGCTGGCCACCGGCCGGGGGCACCTGCGGTTCGGCGCGCCGGTCCCCCGCCCGTCGGCGGCGGCGACCTTCCTGCGCGGCGGTCTGGGGCCGTGGAAGGACGTTCCGGCGTTGGGACTGCTCAGCGCCCGGGACGCACTGGCGCCGGCGTCGGTGATCAAGGCCGGTCCGGACGTACCGGTACGACGGGCGCTGGCGGACGCGGGTATCTCGGACGCGCTGGTGGAGCGGTTCTTCCGGCCGTTCCTGTCCGGGGTCTTCCTGGAGCCGGACCTGGCGACCTCCGCCCGGGTCTTCCACCTGGTGTGGCGGAGCATGTTGCGCGGGGCGCTGTGCGCGCCGGCCGAAGGCATCGGGACGGTGCCGCGATGGCTGGCGGCGGATCTGCCGGAGGACACGGTGCGCACCGGGTGCCCGGTGCGGGAGGTGACCGACGCGGGCGTGCTCACGGAGGACGGCACGGAGATCGGTGCCCGAACGGTCGTGGTGGCGACGGACGGCCCGGCCGCCGCCCGATTGCTGCCGGGGGTGCCGGCCCCCCGGACCCGCACGGTGACCACGTACTACCACGCGGCCGAGCGCTCCCCCCTGGCGGAGCCGACGCTCCTGCTGGACGCGGCCCGGCACCGTTTCCTGAGCTCCTGCGTGCTCAGCGAGGCGGCTCCCGAGCGCGCGCCGCGCGGGGTCGCGCTGATCTCCACCTCCGTGCTCGGGGAGGACCGCCCCGGCCGGGAGGCGGAGGTCCGGACGGCGCTGGGCGACGCCTACGGGGCGGACTCCTCGGTCTGGGACCCGGTGCACACCGTGACGGTGCGCGGGGCGCTTCCGGCGATGGAGCCGCCGCAGCCGCTCAGCCGCTCCACGCGGCTCTCACCGGGCAGGTACGTGTGCGGGGACCACCGGGGGACGGGGTCGGTGCAGGGGGCGATGGCCTCGGGGGCACGGGCGGCCCGCGAGGTGCTGGTGGATCTGGCCCGGGCCGCGGGGTTGCTGCCCGCACGGCGGTGAGCGCGGCCCCGGCCCCGGGGGTCCCCGACCGGGGGATCGCCCCGGGGCGCGTCGCCGGGGTCGGGGCGCCACGCCGGCCGGGTCCCGGGTCCGGGGCCGCGCCTTCAGGAGACCGTGAGGACGATCTTGCCCCGGGTGCGGCCGGCGGCGCTGTGCCGCCACGCCTCGGCGGCCGAGGAGAGCGGGAGGGTGTGCTCGATCGGCACGGTGAGGCGGTCCTCCGCCGCGAGGCGGGCCAGTTCGGCGAGGTCGTCCGCGTCGGGGCGCACCCACAGGTACGAGCCGCCGACCTCGGAGACGCCCGGATCGGCGATGGAGACGATCCGCTCCGCGTCGTGGACCAGCGAGGCGGAGACGGAGCAGGTGTCCTCACCGACGAAGTCGAGTGCGGCGTCCACGCCGTGCGGGGCGAGGGTGCGCACCCGCTCCTCCAACCCGTCGCCGTACTCCACGGGCTCGGCCCCCAGGTCGCGCAGGAAGTCGTGATTGCGCGGGCTCGCGGTACCGATGACCCGTGCCCCGCGCAGGACGGCGAGCTGCGCGCCCAGCGAGCCGACTCCCCCGGCGGCGGCGTGCACCAGGACGGTGTCGCCGGATTCCACCCGGGCGCGGCGCAGCGCCTGGAGGGCGGTGAGGCCGGCCAGCGGCAGCCCGGCGGCCTCGGCCCAGCCGAGTGACGGCGGTTTGCGGGCGACGAGCCGGACGTGGGCGGAGACGAGTTCGGCGTAGGTGCCGGTCTGGGCCCAGTCCTTGCGGAGGTATCCGAGCACCTCGTCACCGGGCTCGAACTCCCGGACGTCGAGGCCGACGCTCTCCACGACGCCGGAGACGTCCCAGCCGGGAACCAGCGGGAAACGGACCTCCATCAGGGCGTCGAGGGCCCCCGCGCCGATCTTCCAGTCCACCGGATTCACCCCGGCCGCGCGGACCCTGATCAGGATCTCGCCGGGGGCGACCCGGGGATCCGGCAGTTCCTCCTCCCGCAGGTCGTCCGGTCCTCCGTAGCGGTGCAGCACGATGCCTCTCATAGTCGGTGCAAGTGCCCCGGATACGGATCGGTATTCCCCGCGGCCCGATGACGGGAGCGTCGGTCACCCGTTCCGCCGCACCACCGGCGCCGGCGCCGGGTCGTCCCCCGGGGCCGGCGACGGTGTGCTCAGGTGTCGCCCCACCTCGTGGCGGCCGACTCCCCCGGGGTCCGCGCCCCGTCGGGTTCCCCGCCCGGCCCGGGCTCCCCGACCCCCGCCGTCCCCGGTTCCTCCGGACCGCCGGTACCGTCCGGGGTCGGGAGGTCGGGAACACCGACCACGAGGACGTCGCCGTCCTCCCCGATCGGAACGAGGGCACCGGACGCCGGCGGATGCGGCACGTTGCGCGCCCAGTCCTCGACCGTGGCCTCCATGCCGACGTCGCGTTGGGCCCGTTCCGACAGGTACCAGCGGTGTTCGAGCAGCTCGTGGTAGATCTGCGGGGTGTCCATGCGATCCCGCAGATCGCGCGGGACGGCGCGGACGGCGGGGCGGAAGACGTCGCGCACCCACCGATGGGCCAGTACCTCGGGGCGTGCCCCGAGGGGGTCACCGGGCGCGTAGTCGTCCTGGGAGGCCATCCAGGTCTCCAGGTCGTTGAGCAGGCTTCGGGCCTGGTTCTCCTCCGCGTCCAGGCCGGTGAGACGCAACAGTTGCCGTTGGTGGTGGCCGGCGTCCACGACCTTGGGCAGGAAGGTCACGGTGTCCCCGTCCGGGGAGCGCTGGATCTGCATCTCCGCGACGTCGAACCCGAGATCGTTGAGACGGCGCACCCGCCGGTCGATGTAGTGCCGCTTGGCCCGGGGGTAGACCGAGGTGCGGGTCAATTCGTGCCACAGTTCGCCGTAACGCTCGACGATCGCCTCACCGAAGGGGATGGGGTCGATCGAGGGGTGCAGGGAACCGCCCGCCTCCAGGTCGAGGAGTTCCCCGGAGATGTTGACCCGGGCCACCTCGAGGTCGTACTCGCGCTGCCCCCGGGTGAGTCGCGGCTGGATCTGGCCGGTCTCCGCGTCGACCAGATAGGCGGCGTAGGCCCCGGCGTCCCGGCGGAAGAGGGTGTTGGACAGGGAGCAGTCACCCCAGGCGAAGCCGTTGAGGTGCAGGCGTACCAGCAGGACGGCCAGGGCGTCGAGGAGGCGACGGACGGTGTCGGGGCGCATGGTGGTCTCGAACATCGCCCGGTAGGGCAGGGAGCCCTTCAACTGCCGTGTGATGAGCACCGGTTCGAGTGGTTCGCCCTCGCGGGAGGCCCGGCCGGTGACGACCGCCACGGGGTCCACCGAGGGCACGGCGAGCCGGTCGAGGTCGCGCAGCAGCCCGTACTCCCGGATCGCGGCCCACTCCCCCACCTCCTTGACGGCGAAGACCTCGCCGCCGGCGCGCGCGAAGCGCACCACGTGGCGCGAGATGCCCCGGGGCAGTGCCACCAGGTGCTCCTCGGGCCAGTCGACGAGCGGCACGTCCCAGGGCAGGTCCAACAGGGTCGCCGGGTGCTCGGGATCGGTGGCGGTGATGCGCAGGTCCATGCCCTCAGTGTGCCCGGCCGGCCGGCGCACCGGAGCGGGGAGTGCCCCGGAGCCGGTGCGGGGGTGCCCCCGCACCGGTCGGGAGCGCCCGCCCCGGGGCCGCCCCGCGACGGCAACCGACGGGAGGCCGCTCCGGTGGGCCGGAGCGGGCGTTCGGGAACCGGCCGGCCGGATGTCGGTCGTCAGGGGCCGGTGACCGGTGGGGGCGGTGGGAGGGCCTCCGTCCCGGTGGCACGCGGCCGGCTCGCCAGGGCGGCGACCGAGAGGGCGCCCCAGGCGACGGAGACCGCGACGGCACCGACACGGTGGCGCCGTTCGGGGAGGGTCGCGGCGAGGAGGACGGCGTCGCCGAAGTCCGAGGCGATCCGCAGGGCCGTCGCGGCCCCGAGCACGCTGCGGTTGGGGGCCAGCGCCATGGCGAGCCCGTTGGCCGCGTCGCGCCAGGCCAGAGGACGCAGGGAGGTGGCGGTCTCCGGGGCGACCTGCCCGATGCGGTCGACCAGTCCGGAGGGACGGGCGAGCAGTTCGGGCCGGGCGATGACCGCGAGGCCGTAGGCCGCCGTGGCCGCCCCGATGAGCCGAAGATAACTCTCTCTCATGGGGTCGAGCCTAGGCCCCCGGACCCCGTTTGCCGGGCAACGGGCCGCGTCCCGCCGGGCGGGGACCGGACGGGAGGGGGAGTTCCCCCGAACGGGGGCCCGGAACGGCCGCCGGCCGCACACCCGCACCCCGGCGCCGGGGTCCCCGGAGGCGGGGTGCGGCAATCCCGGCGCCACTGCCGGGGCGGCACGCCGGCACGGCCGGACACCTGGCGGCCGGCCGGACGGGAGGGGACCGCCCGGGGGCGACGCACGCCCCGGAGGTCCCGTCACCCCGGCGCGGGGCCCCGGAGTCGGGTTCCGAGGCCCCCGGTCACGTCGGCCGCCCGCCGTCCCCGGTCGGGGGCGCCGCCGGTCGGGAGGAACCGGATCAACCGTGATCGGCGTGGGCGCCGTGGTCCTCCCCGTCGGCGATCCGGCCTCCCAGGCGCTCCCCCAACTCCTCCAACACCGGCCGGGGGGCCGTCACCACCCATCGGTCGCCGACCAGGTGGCTGCCACCGTAGGGCAGGGCCTCGTCCAGCCAGGCGGCCCTGCCGTCGGCGACGAGGAAGGAGGTGAAGCGGTACTGCTCGCCGTCGAGGGTGCAGGCGACCTGCCGCAGTTCGTCGGCGTCCACGAGCACCGCCTCGGGACGACAGCCGATGCGGTCCGCGAGGACCTCCGAGATCTCCCCCGGACCGGCCCCCGGGTCGGCGTCGGGCCGTGCCGGGGGCTCCCCGCCCGGGTGGCCGCCGGCGGTCACCCGGGGGCCGGCCGCACCGGCGTCGACCCCCGCCCCGGCGGCGTCGTGCGGCGTCGCCGCCAACGCCGCCAGGGCGACCGTGCCGAGTGCCGAGGCTCCGAGGATCATCAGCCGGGCGCGTCCGAGGCCCGGTACGGCGGGAGCCCCGTTCATCACAGCGGGGCCTTGGCACCGCTCGGGGTGACGGCGAACCACAGGTCGCCGGCGCCGTGGCCGGTGGTGTCACCGGGGTTCTCGTCGCCGGTGAACCAGTAGACCGGCCAGCAGTCGATGGCCAGCTGCTCGGTGCCGTCGTCCCGCTCCAGGGTGCTGATCAGCTCTGCGTCGATGCCCTTGATCTCCTCCGGGTCCACCGGCAGCGCGGGCTTCCAGGTGTCGAGGCACTCGCCCTCGCAGTTGGAGATCATCGGCCAGGCGCTGTCCTTGTCGAAGCGGTACAGCGTGCGGCCCTTGGCATCGGTGACGATCGGCCCGAGCGAGGGGTCCTGGACGACGGAGAGGGCGGGGCCCTCCTCGCCGGCGGTCTCCTGCGCGGCGTTGTCGGCGGAGGCCGGCTTGCCGTCGGGGGCGAGGGCGTTCCACGTGCCGTTGACGCCGTGGCCGTTGACGTCACCGGGGGCCGTGTCGTCCTGGTAGCGGTAGACCGGCCAACCCGAGAGGGTCAGCTGGATGCCGCCGTCCGCGCGCTCGACCTCGCCCAGCAGGTCGGCGTCGATGCCCTCGGCCGCGCTCGCGTCGTCCGCCGGCACCGGGGGCCAGGCGGTGGCACAGGCGTCGTTGCAGGTGGATCGCGCCGGGTCGGCGGTGTCCTCCTCGAAGCGGTAGAGGGTGAAGCCCCGGCTGTCGGTGACCACGGCGCCCAGGTCGGGGGTGTCGCGGACGACGAGTCGCCCGGCGGGCTCGACCTCGGCGGCGGTGTCGGTGGAGCCGTGGTCGGCGCCGTATTCCGGGACTCCGGCCTGGTTGGCGGCGGGTTGTGTGTCTCCCTGCCCGTAGACGTCCGTGCCGCAGGCGGTGGCCAGGAACAGGGCCGCGATCGCGGCGAGGGGGGCCGTGCATCGGCGTGTACGCATGGTTCTCCTTCTGGTGTGGGCCAGGGGGTGGAGTCCGTGGGGACTCCGCGGAGTTGGCCGGAACCGGCTCCCCGGATCCGCCGGAGCGGCTCCGACCGGGACGCGCCGTCGGGCGGGTCCCGGTAGGCCGTCACGGGAGCCCGGGGCCGGGAGGTGGTTCGTGGTGGGGCCGTTCGGCGCCGGGACACGGGGTGTCGGCCGGATCCGATCGGCGGTGGTGGACCCGCGCGCCGGCGGGTCGGTCCGGAGGGTTCTCCCGTTCGATGTGTGGTGGGTCTTCCGGTGGTGGGCGGATGGACGGGGCCGGCGCGGCGTTCTCTCGCCGGCGGCCCGGGTTTCGGAACGGCGGGTCGGTCGCGGTCAGTCGGTGACGCGCATGGCGAGGGCGGGACAACGGCGCACGGCGCGAATCGCCATGGCCCTGGCCTCCGGCGGAACCGCCATGGTGGCGTTCGCGGGAAAGCCGTCCGGCCCCAGCTCGACCACGCCGGGAAGGACGTCCGCGCACAGGCCGTGGCCTTGGCACAGGGTCCAGTCGACGTGGAGTTTCGGGCCCTCGTGCTCGGCGACGGCGATGGCGCCGGGCCCGGGGGGAAGCGGAAGGGTGCCCATGACCGGACGGCCGCAGCCGATGCCGAGGGCGTGGTCGGCGAATTCGCCGGGGAAGGCGTCCAGCGCGGAGGCCACGAAGCCGGCGGTGCCGTCCGGATGGCCGCAGGCGCCGCGCTTGCGGACGGCTGCCATCCGGGTTCGCACGGCGTCCAGGGCGGCGGAGCCGCCGCCGCGCCACACCGCGTCGAGGGCGTCGGCCAGGGACGGGAGACCGAACAGGCAGGGGCCGCACTGACCGGCCGACTCGTCGGCCATCCAGCGCGCGACCCGCACCACCTCGCCCAGGGGGCAGCCGGCGGCGGGCAGCGGGAGGATCGCGCCGGCCCCGAGGGTGGCGCCGTGTCGCTCGAGGTTCTCGCGGGAGAGCTCGGCGTACAGGGCGGTGGAGGGGGAGAGCCACTTGCCGTGGTAGCCGCCGATGAGCACTCCCTGCCCGACGTCCAGGCCGACCAGGCGCAGGACGTCGATCAGGGGCGCCCCGGCGGGGGCCTCCATCACGCAGGCGCCGGCGATGCTGAGCAGGACGGTGCCGGGCTCGCGGGGGGTGCCCACCTCGCGGTAGCCCAGGGCGCCGAGGCGGGCGGCGACGGCGAGTTGGGCGTAGGTCTCGGTGTTGGAGAAGAGTGTGGGCAGCCCGTGCAAGCCGATCTCGCTGGTGCGGATCCTCTGTCCGGAGGGCAGGGTGGGGCCGCCGTTCAGCCCCCGGGTCATCGAGGAGCTCTCCCCGGTGACGAAGCGTTCGGTCAGTCGCTGGACGCGCACCGGCATCCGGCCGGGCGGGAGTTCGGCGATGGCGTCGCGGACCGAGGAGTAGACCTCGGGGTGGGTGACGCCCAGGACGACCTCCTGCGCGCCGAGCGCCTCGGCGGCGAGCACGGCCCCGTCGATCACCAGATGCGGCGCGTGCCGCAGGAGGGCCTTGTCCTTGAGACAACCGGGCTCACCCTCGCTGCCGTTGACGACGACGGCGGTGGGCAGGCCACGGCGGTTGGCGGCCTCGGCGACGGAGGTCATCTTGCGGGCGAAGGGGAAACCGGCTCCGCCGCGACCGCGCAGGGAGATGTTCTCGGCCAGTGCCACGACCTCGTCCAGGCGCAGTCGGGGGCAGTCCCCGTGCACGGAGAGGTGGGCCACGCGGTCCGAACGGCGCAGGCCGTCCAGACCGGCGAGGAGGCGGGCGTGCCCCATCACGGCCAGCACGGGGCCGGTGGACCGCCCGCGGGGGCGCGCCGGGGAGGAGCTTCCGGCCCGGCGGCCGGGAACGGGCAGCGAGGGGCGGGGGGGAGCGGTGGTCATCGGGCGTGCCTCCTGCTTCGATTCGCGAGGCGCGTGGTCAGTGCGAGGGCGGCCAGGAGCAGGCAGCCCATGTACATGGCGGTGACCCAGCCGGCCGCCGGGCGGCCGGCGTACAGTCCGTGCACCAGGGCCAGGGCCCAGGCCGGGTAGGCGAGCATGTGCAGGCCGCGCCACCGGCGGGAGCGGTTGCGGCCGGCGAAGACGCCGCGCGCGGCGCCGACGACGGCGACCAGCACGAACAGGTAGGCGGCCACCGTGCCGAGCCCCATGAGCAGTGGTTGCAGGGGATCGGAGAAGGGGATCGCCGCGGCGTGGACGGAGACCCGGTCCTCGAGGATCTTGACGCCGATGTGCAGGACCAGGAAGCACAGGCCGGTGATGCCGAGGCCGCGATGGACGGCCTGGGCGAGCAGACGGTGACCGGGGTGCAGCAGGACCCGGTCGGTGGCGGCCAGACCCCACATGACGGTGGCGGTGAGGCAGACCAGCGCCATCACCCCGGCGCCGAAGTCGAGGAAGTGCAGCATGTTCTCGAAGGCCCCGGCGGTGCCGAGCACGATCAGGGTGATCAGGGCCGTGGCGGTGACGTAGGCGCCGGTGGTGCGGCGCGCGCTGGCCTCGGGCAGCCGCATGGGGCCGGGAGGCGCGGGGGCGGCTCCGGGGACGGTGGGACCCGCGTGCCGACGACGGACCGGGGACTCGGGGGCGCCCGGTCGGCGCACGGCCGCCGACGCGCGGCGCCGGCTTCCCGACGTCCCCGGTCGCGAGGACCGCGACGGGGGTTGCGGCGGGGACTGCGGAATGACCATCACATCCTCCGGGAAGCCACCGGTTCCCCCGGGATCCGGACCGGCACGGTGTCGTCCGACGGTTCGGTTCCCGGGCGGCGGGATTCGTTCTCCGACGTCCGGCCCGCCGACCCCCGGGATCCGGGGGCGGACCGCGGGGTCCGCGGCGAGCCGTGTCGCATGGCAGCATCCCGGCGCCCACACATGGGACTTGCACAGTTATCCGAACGTGATAAGTTTCCGGGGCCCGGTCTTCGAAGGCCCTTTCCGAGCGGTGATGATCGCCGTCCGGAGTCCTTCGAACACCGATCATCGGGGCCGATCGACGGTGTGCCCGGTGTGGTCCGATCGCGACGCGCGACTCGCCTCGGACCGCCACCCGCCGCCTCCGCGTCCCCGTTGTGTTCCACATCCGACAGCGCGCGTCCCCACGGGATCCGCGGGACCCCGAATCCCGCTCCCCGCAGGGACGTCCGGTGTGGTCATCGGCCGCGCGGCCCGGTGTCCCCCGTGTCGGAACAGCACCTGCCGAAAGCATCCGTCGAAGTCCGACGCGAGAGGTCAGGGAGGCACCCCGACGATCGACCGGCACCGGGACGACTCCCGGGCCGGCGGAGACGAACCCGACCCACCACCCCCACGCCCTCCCCGGGAACCACCGGGAATCCCCACGGGATCCCCGGACCTCCGGAAGCGTTCCCGGGAGAACCGAAAACAACCGAACACACCAGTGCACCAGGGACACCGACCACCCCGACGGTCGGTTCCCGCCTCGCAATGGTTCTCGCCCCGCGAGAAGCCGGATGGCCGCCAACTCCACCTGCCGCAGTGGACATCCGACCCGGGAGACAGCCTCGGCTGACCCCGCCCGCGCCCCGACGACGGGTGGGCTCCCCCGGACCTGAACGAGGTAGAAATGTGTGACCTGCTGAACCGACTCCGGTCGTGCCCTCCCGCCGAGTGGAACCGCATTCTCCTCCGCGAACTGCCCTCCGTCTCCGACGGGGTGGTCGACGACCTGACGCGCCGGATACCCGGCTTCTCCGCCCTGGTGGCGGAGCGTTCCCGGGAGGTCGTGCGCCGAGACGTCGAACAGGCGCTGCGCGTCTCGCTCGGCACCCCGTCCGCGCGGGCCGATGTCGCGTCGAACCCCGACGACCCGTCCGACGACCCGGATCACCTGTGCGACGGCTTTCCCGACGCGTTCTCGGACACCGGGTCGGGCCACGCCGCGAGCGGCGCGACCGCGCCACGGAACGCCTCCGTTCCCCGGCAGGCGGCCGGATCGCGGGACGGCGCCGCGCGTCAGCGGCTGCTCACCGCCCTGACCGGGCGGGAGGCCCTGCCCGCCACCGCGCTGCGCGAGCTGTCCGACCGGGCCGGATGGCCGCTGCCACGGCGGGTGCAGGCCGTGGTCCTCGGCGAGCCCGGCGAGCTGTCGCTGCCGGCGATCGCCGATGTCGGCGAGCCGCTGAGCGGTCTGTACCGGGGACACCCGTGCGTGTTGCTGCCCGATCCCGGGCCGGTCGCCCGCCCCGCGCTCACCGAGGCGCTGCGCGGACGGACCGTGGCCGTGGGTCAGATCGTGCCGCTGCAGGACGCCGCCTCCACCGCCCGGTGGGCGCGCCGGCTCCTGGCGCTGGCACCGGCGGAGCGCGTGCCCGACAACCGGCCGCTGTTCGTCGACGACCACCTGACCACGCTGCTGCTGCTCCAGGACGAGTCGCTGTTGCGCACGCTGTCCGCCCGATGGCTGCGTCCGATGATGGACCTGACCCCGCGCCAGCGGGAGCGGCTGGAGGCCACACTCCTCGCCTGGTTGGAGGGCGGCGGCGCACCGGAGGCCGCGAAGGCGCTGCGGGTCCACCCGCAGACGGTGCACTACCGCCTGCGGCAGCTGGAGAAGCTGTACGGCCCGGCGCTGCGCGACCCGCGTTCCCGGCTCGAGCTGGAACTCACCCTGCACAGCAGGCACCTGGTGGCGCGACTGCGCGAGTTGCAGTGCCGGCAGGGGCGTTCGCGGCGACCGGTGCCGGTGGGCGTGGGTTCCCGACCCGCGGAGGCCGCGCGGGCGGCCCGCGTCAACGGTCGTTGAGCGACCGGGATTCCCTTCCCGGACCGGGTCCCGCCGGTGGGGCGTGCGCGCACCGAGCGCACGCCCCACCGGTGACCGGTGTGTCCCGGGGGAACGGTGGGCCCGTCGTCCCGGACCCCTTCCCCACCCGCCGGCACGGGCCCCCGGTCGGAGCGCGGGACGGAACGCCCCGGTCGGCGTCATCGACCCCGGGGATGCCCCGGGAGCGGTGTGGGCACCGTGGCGACGGTGATGTTCGGTGTCCTCGGCGTGGGCGGGCCCCACCCCGGGAGCGCCGCCGTACCGCCCGATCGCCTCACCGCGCCACGGGGAAGCGGGGATGCGTAGGGTTCCCGCATGACGGATGAGGACGAGCGGGCCGTTCGAGCGGCCGTCGACGGGGAGATGCGGCTTCTCGACCCCGGGGTACGGGCCTCCCCCGCCCGGGTTCTGGAACTCCTGGACCCGGGGTTCACCGAGATCGGTGCTTCCGGCCGTCGGTGGGATGTCGGGTCGATCCCCACGGCGACAGGGGACGGTTCGGTGTCCCCGGAGTTCCCGGTCGAGGTCGACGAGATGCGGGGAACCGTTCTCGCCCCGGGCCTGGTCCACCTGACGTACCTCGCCGACCACCGGGGCCGCCGGACCCGGCGCAGTTCCCTGTGGCGCCTGACGGACACGGGGTGGCGGATGTGGTTCCACCAGGGCACCCCGACCGACTGAGGTCGTGCCACCGCGGTGTCCGGAACCCCCGACCCGGGCACCGCGGCCGGGGCGGGTGAACGCGGACGCCCGGCCCCGGGAGGCCGCACGGACGGCCCGCGTCAACGGCCGCCGAACGAGCCGAACGACCGGGATCCCCTTCCCCGGCCGGTCCCGCCGGGGAAGGGGCGTGCGCGCATCGAGCGCACGCCCCACCCGCGACCGGCGGCACGGCGCGTCGTGGCCGAACGACCACCGGAGGAGACGGGGGAATGACGGCCCCTCCCCTCACCGGAACCGGCTTCCCGGCGGGATCCGGTGAGGGGAGGGGCCGCCCCGGGGTGATGGGGTCGTCATCGCCCCGGGGCGGCGGTTCGGGTCACGGGCCGGTGGGTCCCGGATGGATCCGGGTCAGACCCCGTCGGCCGGGGACCGGCCGGGGATCACTCCGGTCCGCACCGCTCCCCGCCGTTCACGCACTCCAGCAATGTGTTCATCTGCTCGTCGGTCATGACGTTGATGAAGTCGCTGTGGTCGGTGATCGGCTTGTGCAGCTGCTCGGGGAAGCTGTCCACCGCGTACACGGCGCCCGGCGGGACGTCGTAGGTGATGCGGTGCACCAGCTGCGGGATGGCCACGAAGCCGTCGGCGCAACTGCCGTCCTCGCGCGCGAAGTCCACGTGGCTGCGGTGGTTGGCGCTGTCGGCGTTCTCCCCGTCCCAGCAGCTCTGGAACTCGAAGGTGCGCACCACGCTGCTGCCCTCGGGGCAGATCGGGTACCGGTCCGTCAGCTGTCGGTCCTCGAAACCGGTGCAGCTCCACGAGGAGTTGGCGTTGGCCGTGCCGTTGGTGAAGGCGCGCGCGTCACCGGTGATGATGCGCAGGAACCGCGGCATCGCCGTGACCTCGTCCAACGGGTTGCCGCGGAACTGCAGGGTGACGGTCTCCGGGGTCAGGATGGTGCCGATGTTGCCGTCGAGGCCACCACCGGGCTGGTCGGCGTCCTGCTCGTCGGTGCCGTCCTGGATCCGGATGACCGGCCAGTAGTGGGTGGAACGGTCGCCGTTGGCGCAGGTGGTGTCGGCGGCCTCCAGGCTCTCGTTGGTGGAGAAGGCGTCGGTGGAGACGTTGCCCACGTAGTCGTGCATGTGGTGGGCGCCGTTGCTCACGCCGGGGGCGACGATGACGTTGTCGGAGTTGTAGCGGCCCTCCTCGTTGCGGCCGCACTCCAGCGACAGGGTGCCGGTGGAGGCGTTCTCGCCGAGGATCGGCTCGTTGACGTTGGGCGCCACGGTGGTGATGTCGACGAAGTCCTCGGGAACGGGGCCGTTCTCGATGGGCTCGCCGCTCTCGTCGCCCTCGCCCTCACCGACTCCGCCGATGCCCTCGCCGACTCCGCCGATCTCCTCGCCCTCGCCCTCGCCACCCTCCACGGGCGGCGGCTCCGGGTTCCCACCCGGTCGGCCGCGCTGGAAGTCGCACCCGGCCAGACCGCGCAGGTGGTCGGGACTCTCGGTCACCGAGCCCAGGGTCCGCACGATGCGGCCGATGGTGGAGGAGCGCTTGTTCTCCAACTTCGTCATCACGCGCCGGGGGTTGCCCCGCTGGCGGGCCAACTGCCGGTAGGCGACCGCGAGCTGGGCGTCGAGGCGGGAGAGTTCCCGGTCCACCCGGGCCCGCACGTCGTCCGGCACGTCCTCCAGTTGGTCACCGACGTTCGGGCACCTGATGGTCCCGTGCCAGGCCTGGCCGCGGGTCTGCTCGCGCGCGGTGTCCCGCTGCTTGTTGCCGGCCGAGGCGTACTGGGTGGCGATCACGGTGCCGGCGGCTCCGACGGCCAGGGTGGTCACCAGGACGGTGAGCCGGGTGGTCAGCCCGCGGCGTTTGTGGCCCCGGTTGCGCCGGCCGCCACCACGGCCCTCGGCCTCCCGGGTGTCACTCGTGTCCCTCATGGGTCGCTCCGTTGTCGTGGGGAAGGGGGTGGGGTGGTGGGTTCAGCGTCGATGCCGGGTGGAGGGTGGGGGGCCGGGCCGGTCCATGCCCTTCCCGGAGGACGAACAGGCGTCCTCCCCCGGAACGCCGGCCCGGCCGGTCGTCCGTCGAGCGGCCCCCCGGACGGCCCACCGGGCGTCCGTCGGGACGGCGTCGACCGCACCCCGTGGCGGTGCGACGGGCGCGGCGCGGGGACCTGGGGCCGGCGACGCGCTTGCTGATGCTTCCGATGCCGTCGTCGTCCAGCGATCCGTAGTCCACCAGCCCGGTGGCCTCCAGGACGGTGATGTGGTCGAGTACCGTCTCGTTGGCCTGGTTGGCGAGTTCCCGGACCAGGGAGTTCTGGGTCTCCGCGCGTACCAGGGCGACCAGGGTGAAGACCCGGCCGTGGGCGCGGCGCAGGATGTTGGCGAACAGCACCTCGTACTGATCGATGGGGGCCGCCTCCAGCTCCGCCAGCCACGCGCGCTGTTGGGCCGAGGGCTGGTTGGGCAACTCGATGCCGAGTACCCGACCGGTCTCGATGGCGAGTTCGTCGAGCAGATTGTGGCCGTCGACCAGATGGTCGCCGGCGATGCGCACGGTCTCGCTCTGACCCCGTTCCTGGGCCTGCCGTCCCGCGGGCCCCTCCCACAGACCGGCGCTGCGCACCTTGCGCACGAAGTCGCGGTCGGTGGGGGTCAGGGGCCCGTACTGCGTGGTCAGGGTGCCCAGTCGGTCGTCGACGATCAGACCTCCGGGGCCGGCCATCGCCGTTCCCTCGAAGAGCCTCACGGGAATCAGCAACGCCGCCATGGTGAGGGCGAGCGCGGCGATGACCATGCCGGTGCCGAACGTATGGGCGGAGGTGAAGGCTCCGCCGATGCCGGAACGCCGGGGGACCAGGCGCACAGAATCTCCTTTCCGGGGTGCCGCCCCGTCTCCCACGCGCCACGGATCGGGACGCGGGCGGGAGGGGCGCGCCCGGTCGGTGCCGGGCGGGGCGAGCGGGAAAAGCCCGCTCCGAACGCATCCGGAAGGTAGACCGTGCGCCCCTCGGGAGGATCCGGAATCATCACCAACCGATAAAGGTTCGGGGGCCGGCGCACCGCTCTGCTATCGTCCCGCGGCCGATGGTCACCACCCGGCGTGGGTCCGGATCACCTCTGTTCGGGGGTTTCCGGGGTCCGGTCGGCCGCGTGGTGAACGGACCGGTCGTCCACGCGTCACCCCTGGCGGAGGGACGGGCCCCGGGGACCGTCGGGGCGGTTTCCGGGCACCCGGGCCATCGTGTCGGGCCGGATGGGGCGCGGCTCCGGGCCGGATCGGGGTGCGCGAAAGGACCCCGCCACCCCCGGGAGGGGGTGGCGGGGCCTTCTCGGGGTGCGGGGTGCGGGGCGGCGCCGACCCGTTCGGGCCTCCGGTCCGATCAACGGATCCAGGGGAACCGCTCGACCGGGGCGACACGGGACCAGAGCCGTCCCAGGCCCCAGGTGTCGCCGGCCCGGGTGGAGGCGAGGACGAACGCCGCCGCCGCGTAGACGACGTGCTGGTCGACCAGCGGGTTGGTGGATCCGCTGGGCGAACCGTCGCTCAGGAACCGCGCGGGCGGCCAGACCGCCACCCAGAGAAAGGCCAGCATCAGCGCGCCGGCTATCGCGGCGGGCCACAGGGCCACGCCCAGGACCAGGGCGAGACCCACCCCGAGCAGCCCCAACATGAAGAGCCAATCGGCCCAGGCCGCACCGGCCCAGGAGTTGAAGAGGGACTCGAACGGGCCGACCGAGACCGAGCCGAGGAAGCCGGCGGTCGGGGACCCGCCCTCCACCCAGCCCCGCCCGGAGGGAGTGGCCCAACCGAGCGCGAACATCTTGTCGAGGAAAGCCCAGAGGAAGATCAGACCGGCCGCGACCCGCAGGACGGCGAGTAACCGTCCCGCCTGCGAGGCACCGAAGCCTCGTTCGGTTCCGGAGACGGAGGCCTCGTGGTGGGAGGCCGTCGGGGCGGGGGATTGCGGGTGGCGGGGCTCGGTGCCCCGCCCGGTGCGCTCGTGGACTGCCATCGCGCACTTCCCTTCGGGATGTGGGGGTCCGGCGTCTGCCGGTGACCCCACTGTCCCGCGATCCCGCCGGCCCCGACAAGAGTGGACAAGGCGACAGAAACAACCAATTGGGCCCTCGTTCGGCATCGGTGCTCCCGTGAGACGGGGAGCCGGCGCCGATACCGGAGGCGGCGTGACGGGACCCCGGGGCGGGGACCGGGGTCGCTCGACCTCAGCGTTCCAGCACCAGGGCCAACCCCTGGCCGACGCCGATGCACAGCGTGGCCACGCCCGTCCCCCCGCCGGCCGCCGCCAGTTGGTGGGCCACGGTGCCGGCCAGCCGGGCGCCGGAGGCACCGAGGGGATGTCCGATGGCGATGGCCCCACCACGGGGGTTGACCCGCGCCGGGTCCAGGTCGGGCCAGTGGGCGAGGCAGCCGAGCGCCTGGGCCGCGAAGGCCTCGTTGAGTTCCATCACGGTCAGGTCCCCGAGCCCGCGGCCCGCCCGGCCCAGCGCCCGGTCCACCGCTTCCACCGGCCCCAGCCCGAAGAGTTGCGGCTCCAGGGCGGAGACGGCGGAGGCGGAGATCCGGGCCAGCGGCTCCCGGCCGGTGGCCCGGACACCCTCCTCGTCCGCGAGCAGCAGGGCCGCGGCGCCGTCGTTGAGCGGGGAGGAGTTCCCGGCCGTGACGGTGCCGCCCTCGGGGCGGAAGGCGGGCTTGAGCTTCGCCATGCCCTCGGCGGTGCCGCCCTCGCGGATGGTCTCGTCCCGGGCGAGGTCCACGCCATCGGGGGTGACCACCTCCGCGTCGTGGGCGCCGTCCCTCCAGGCGCGCACGGCCCGTTCGTGGCTGCCGAGGGCGAAGGCGTCCTGGGCTGCGCGGTCGATGCCGTGCCGGTCGGCGATCAACTCGGCGCCCTCACCGAGCGGGACGGTCCACTCCGGGCTCATCCGCCGGTTGACCATCCGCCAGCCGATGGTGGTGGAGAACATCTCCTGGTGTCCGGCGGGGAAGGCGCGGTGGGGTTTGGGCAGCACCCAGGGGGCGCGACTCATGGACTCCACCCCCCCGGCCACGGCGATGGAGGCGTCGCCCAGGGCGATGGCGCGGGCGGCCTGGATCACCGCTTCCAGGCCGGAGGCGCACAACCGGTTGACGGTGACGCCGGGGACGCTGACCGGCAGCCCCGCGAGCAGGACCGCCATGCGGGCGACGTTGCGGTTCTCCTCCCCCGCGCCGTTGGCGTTGCCGTAGACGACGTCGTCGATGCGGGACGGGTCGAGGTCGGGCGTGCGGTCCACGAGGGCTCGCAGCACCCCGGCCGCCAGGTCGTCGGGGCGCAGCCCGGACAGCGCGCCGCCGTATTTTCCGATCGGCGTGCGCACCGCGTCGACGATCCACACGTCGCGGACATTGCGGGTCCGGTCACTCATCTTCCCGGGTCCTCCCGATGATCCGGGTTCCGGTGCCGACAAAGGCCCGGAACCCGGGATATGTTCGTGAGATGAACTGTTGTTCATTTCTCTGCGCGCCGAGTCTCGCCCGACCGCGACCGGCTGTCAACGACGTGACCACCGGTGCGACGACCGTCACCACCGTCCGATCGCCGGGTAAAGGGGGCCGGGGATGAGCGACGACGGGCCGCCGGCGGAAACGGTTGGTCCCTTCCTGCGCGGCCTGGCCGTGTTGGGGGAACTGGCCGGGCACCGGGCATCGGCGGTACCGGCGGGCGAGTTGGCCCGGGCCACCGGGATCGCCCGATCCACCCTGGACCGCACCGTCGGGACCCTCGCGGAGCTGGGATTGGTCCGGGTCGAGGACCACCGGGTGACGCACACCGGCGCGCTCGCCCTGCCGGGCAACGCCTTCCTCGCCTCCACCCGGGGGTTGAGCGGGCCGGTCGGCGCGATGGCCGACGCCCTGGCGGAGGAGGTGGACGAATCGGTCGCGCTGAGCGTGCCGGACGGCGACTCGGTGCGACTGGCCCACCTGGCGCTGCGGCGCCGGGTGGTGCGGGTGGGGTTCCGACCCGGTGACCGACTGCCGGTGGGACGGGCCGCCGCCGGCGTGCTGTTGACACCGGGGAACGGGTCCCCGGGTCCCGACGGGGAGACCGGGCCCGCCCGGGACGGCGCCGGTGGGGTCTCCCGCACCGGCGAGGGCGGGGGCGAGCCCGGGCTGGTCTCGGTGGCCGTCCAGCTCTCGCCCTGGCCCGGGGAGGATCCGGTGGGAGCGTTGAGCGTCGTCTCCCACCGGGCCCGACACGACACCGATTCGCTGCGGGCCGACCTGTTGCCCCGGATGCGGGAGTGCGCCGCCGTGATGGAGGAACGGTTGCGCTCCGACCCGGGGGCCGACGGGCCCCACGACGACGGGCGATGGTGGGACGCGACGGCGCTGCACGCGGCCAAGGAACGGCTGGGGGCCGAGTTCGTGGAGTCCCTGGCCCGCGGGCCGGCCGTGATCGCCGCCCTGGAGACCGGCCGGCACGGGACCACCCCGGCCGCGGTGTCCCGGCTGCTCGGTCTGCCGCGCGCGAGCGTCCGGCGCGCGCTGTTCTCCCTGCGGTACACGGGGCACGCCGTCGAGGAGGCGGGACGGTGGCGGCTCACCCCCCGGGTACTGGGGTTGGGCCATTCCCGCGCCACCCGGATGACCCTGGCGGACATCGCGCGTCCGCATCTGGTGGCGCTGGCGGGGCGGGTGGGCGAGTCCGCCTCCCTGACCGTTCCCGCCGGCCCGGAGGGGGCGGAGATCCGCTACGTGGCCCGGGTCGCGACCGAACGGATCATGAGCGCGGACCTCGGGCCCGGCACGCGTTTCCCGGCGTACCCGACGGCGAGCGGCCGGGTGCTGTTGGCCGGTCGGGATCCGATCGGTCGGGCCCGGGCCCTGCGGGCGATCGAGCCCCGCGCGCTGACCTCGCACACGGTGACCGATCCGGCGCGACTGACGGCGCTGCTGGACGAGGTGGCCCGGGACGGATACGCGATGGGCAACGAGGAGTTGGAGGTGGGGCTGCGCTCCATCGCGGTGCCGGTGCGGAACGGACGCGGCGGGACGGGAGAGGTCGTGGCGGCGGTCAACCTGGCGATGCCCGCCGGGCGGCGCGATCCGCGACGGGCACGGGCGGAGCTGTTGCCGGCCCTGCGGCGTGCGGTCGAGGCGATCGAACGGGAACTGGTCCCGGCCGCCCGGCTGCACCGGGTGCCGACGGACTGACCCGCCGGTGTCGGGCGGGGGTCGGGGCGGCTCCCGGCTCCCGGCTCCCGGCTCCCGGCTCCCGGCTCCCGGCTCCCGGCTCCCGGCTCCCGGCTCCCGGCTCCCGGCTCCCGGCGGGGTGTACCACCGCCCCGGTCCGGTGGGACGTACGGATGTCACGGGTCGGGGAGACCGCGTCGGGCCGGTCCCCACCGTCGCCCGGCACGGTGCCGGCCGGCGCCGGCCGGCACCTTCGGCGGACGCCCGACGGAAGGCCCGCCGGGGTCCGGACGACCGGTGTCCGGTGGGGCGTGGTGGGGTTCGCGCCGATCGGGGACCCGGCCGTTCGGACGCCGGCCCACCGGGCCTCCTCAGGAGGCGGTGATCCCCGGTGAGTGGTGGGGTCGCAACCCGTAGACCCGCAGCGCGGTGCCGCCGAGCACGGCGGCCCGCTCCCCCTCCGCCAGCGGTGCGAGCAATCTCCGGGTGGTCTCCAGCACGGTGCGGTGATCGGCCGCGAGCAGGCAGACGGGCCAGTCGGTGCCGAACATCAACCGGTCGGGTCCGAACGCCTCCAGCGCCGTCTCGACGAAGGGCCGCAGGTCGGCTCCGGTCCACCGGCGGTGGTCGGCCTCGGTGACCAGGCCGGAGACCTTCGCGACGGTGTGCGGGAGCGCCGCCAACCGGCGCAGCCCTGCCGACCAGGCGCGGAAGCGCTCCGGGTCGCCGCCCGCGATGGGTGGCTTGCCCAGGTGGTCCAGGACCAGGGTCGGGGCCGGGGCCCGCTCGGCGGCCTCGACGACCTCGGGCAACTGCTCCGATGTGATGACCAGTTCGTGGACCAGTCCGTGCGCGACGAGCGCGGCCCGGCCGCGGTCGGCGGAGGGCCCGAGCAGGTCGCGGGGGTCACGGACCGCCTGCACCTGCGAACGGATGCCCACCAGTCGGTCACCGCCCGGGGCGGCGCGCAGGGCCGCGATCCGGTCGGTGACGTCCGGGGCGACGAGGTCCGTCCACCCCACCACGCCGGCGATCGACGGCCCGGCCGCCGCCAGGGCCAGGAGTTCGGGGGTCTCCGTCGGTTCGGTGACCGTCTGCACGACCACGGTGGCGTCGATGCCGGCGGCCCGGGTCACCGCCCTCAGATCGTCCGGTGTGAAGGCACGGCGCAGCGGCGCCATCTCCTCGCCGGTGATCCACGGCTGCTCCCGGACCGCCGGGTCCCACACGTGGTGGTGGGCGTCGATCAGCGGCACGCCCCTCACCCCTCCCCCGCCCCGCCGTCGGCCACGGGGGGCCCCTGCGGAACCGGCACCCCCTCGGGCAGGAGGCCCGCGGCCCGCAGATCGGCCCACAGCTCGGGCGGCAGGGGGACTGCGAGCGCCTCGGCCGCCTCGGCGACCTCTTCGGCGGAACGTCCACCGGTCAGCACTCCGACCACCGCCGGGTGGCCGAAGGGGAAGCGCAGGGCCGCGGTGCGCAGGGAGACCCCGTGGCGCCCACAGACCTCCCTCAGCCGCAGGGCCCGTTCCACCAGGTGCGGGGGCGCCTCGGCGTAGTCGAAGGCGGCGCCGGGGCGGGGATCGGCCAGCAGCCCGGAGTTGAAGACGCCGCCGACCAGCACTCCGACACCGTGTTCGACGGCGGCGGGCAGCAGGTCGGCGAGGGCGGAGTGGTCCAGGAGGGTCCAGCGGCCGGCGCACAGCACGAGGTCGGGGTCGGCCTCCCGGACGAAGCGGGTGAGCAGCGGGGTGCTGTTCATACCCACGCCGATCGCGTCCACCACGCCCTCGTCGCGCAAGCGGTGCAGTTCGGGGAGCGCCTCCTCCAGGGCCTGTCGGGCGTGGTCGTCCGGGTCGTGGACCAGGGCGATGTCCACGCGGTCCAGCCCGAGGCGCTCCAGGCTCTCCTCCAGCGAGCGGCGCACGCCGGCCGCGCCGAAGTCCCACACCCGCTCGTGGGTCGCGGGGACCGCGAAGCCGTTGGCGAGGTCGTCGCCCCGGGGGGAGGACAGGGGACGCAGCAGTCGGCCGACCTTGGTGGAGAGGGTGAAGGTCTCGCGCGGACGGTCGCGCAGGGCGGCCCCGAGGCGGCGTTCGGCCAGGCCCAGGCCGTAATGGGGGGCGGTGTCGAAGGTGCGGATCCCGGTTTCCCAGGCGGCCTCCACGGTGGCCGCCGCCTGTTCCCCGTCCACCGGGTGGTAGAGCCCGGCCAACGCGGCGGTGCCCAGGGCCAGGGGGGTGAGGGTGGTGCGCCCGGAGGGCAGGGGACGGGGGTCCATGGCGGGCCTTTCGGGGGCGACGGCCCCGGCTCCCGGACGGCCCGGCCGTTCGGGAGCCGGCGGCCGGGGACACCGGGACGGGGACGGCGGTCGGCGGGAACGGCTGTCAGCGGGGAGGGGCGGGCAGGCGGAGACCGGCCATGCCGCCGTCGACCGCCAGGGCGGTTCCGGTGGTGGCGGCGCAGGCGGGGTCGGCGAGGTGGCAGATCGCGGCAGCCACCTCCTCGGCGGTGACCAGACGACCCATCGGTTGTCGGGCGACCAGGGTGGCGCGTTCGGCCGCCGGGTCGGGCGCGGCGTCCAGCAGACGCCCGATCCAGGGGGTGTCGGCGGTACCGGGGTTGACGCAGTTGACCCGGATGCCGTCGGCGAGGTGATCGGCGGCCATCGCCAGGGTGAGCGAGAGCACGGCCCCCTTGCTCGCGGAGTACAGGGCACGGCGGGGCAGCCCCGCCGTCGCGGCGATGGAGCAGGTGTTGACGACCGCCGCCCGGTCGGAGGCGCGCAGCGCGGGCAGGGCGGCCCGGGTGACGCGGACGATGCCGAGCAGGTTGACGTCGAGCACCCGGAGCCATTCGGTGTCGTCGTTCTCCTCGACGGTTCCGGCGGCGCCGACGCCGGCGTTGTTGACCAGGACGTCGAGGCCGCCCATGACGTCGACGGCGGAGCGGACGGCCGCGCGCACGGCGTCGTCGTCGGTGACATCGGCGCGCAGGCCGAGCAGCGGACCGGGCAGGTCGTCGACCGCGATGTCCAGCACGGCGACCCGGGCCCCGTCGGCGGCGAGTCGGCGGGCGGTGGCCAGCCCGATACCGGAGGCGCCGCCGGTGACCAGGGCCCGCGACCCGGCGAACGGGCCGACGGTGTCGGCGGTCGGGGGCGCGTCGGGGATTCCGGTGGTGCCGCTCATGCCGTCTCCTCCTCGTGGGCGGCCCGGTCGGCGCGCCAGAAGGCGCCGTCGGGGTATCGGTGGGTCTCCAGGGACTCCGTCGACATCCGGGCGGAGAAGCCGGGTTCGCGCGGCGCGAGGTAGTGGCCGTCGCGGATGCGGACGGGGTCGACGAAGTGTTCGTGGAGGTGGTCCACGTACTCGATGACCCGGTCGCGGGTGGTGCCGGAGAGTGCCACGAAGTCGAACATCGACAGGTGCTGGACGAGTTCGCACAGGCCGACCCCACCGGCGTGCGGGCAGACCGGTATGTTCCGGGAGGCCGCCAGCAGCAGGATCGCCAGGTTCTCGTTGACCCCTCCGACCCGGGCGGCGTCCACCTGGAAGATGTCGATCGCGCCCGAGGTGATGAACTGCTTGGCCAGCACCCGGTTCGGGGTGTGCTCGCCGCAGGCGACGCGGACCGGTGCCACGGCGGCGCGGATAGCGGCGTGGGCGAGCACGTCGTCCGGATGGGTGGGTTCCTCGATCCAATGGGGGTCGAACTCCGCGAGTTCGCGGACCCTTTGGATCGCCTCGCCCGCCTCCCAGCGCTGGTTGGCGTCCACCGCGATGCGGATGTCCGGTCCGACGGCGGCCCGGGCGGCGCGCAACCGTCGGATGTCGTCGGTCGGATCGGCGCCGACCTTGAGCTTGATCTGGCGGAAGCCGTCGGCCACCGCGCGGCGGGCCAGGTCGATCAGCTTCTCGTCGGAGTAACCGAGCCATCCGGGCGAGGTGGTGTAGGCGGGGTATCCGCGCTCCAGCAACAGGGCGGTGCGCTCCGCCGCGCCCCGTCGACCGCGCCGCAGCAACTCCAGGGCGGCGTCGGGGGTCAGGGCATCGGTGATGTGGCGGAAGTCGGCCTGGGCGACCAGCCACTCGGGCTCGGCCTCGGCGAGGAAACGCCACAGCGGCAGACCGGCCCGGCGGGAGACGAGATCCCAGACGGCGTTGACCACGGCTCCGACGGCCATGTGGATCACGCCCTTGTCCGGCCCCAGCCAGCGCAGTTGGCTGTCGCCGGTGAGATCGCGGTAAACGGAGCCGGGGTCGGCGCACAGCTCCTCGACCCGACGGCCGATCAGGTGGGGACGCAGGGCATCGATGGCGGCGACCTGGACATCGTTGCCCCGGCCGATGGTGAAGGCGAAGCCGTGGCCGGTCAGTGGCCCCGGGGAGTCGGGGGGACCGGACTCGTCGGTGCGCAGGACCAGGTAGGCGGCGGAGTAGTCGGGGTCCGGGTTCATCGCGTCGGACCCGTCGAGGTACCGGGAGGTGGGAAAGCGGACGTCGACGGTGTCCACGGCGATCACCCGGGCACCGGATTCCCCGGTTCCGGGGCTCCCGTGGGGGAGCGGACGCGGGGACGGGAACGCCGGGGTACTCGTCACGAGGGGACTCCTGCCGTGGGGGGGACGGTGGTCCGGGGCCCCGCGCGCCGCGGGGCCGGGGCGGGGAACGGCCGACCGGCCGTCAGGCGGCGGCGAAGACCTGCCGTTGGGTGCCCAGCCCCTCGATCTCCGGCTCGACCACGTCCCCGGGGCGCAGGTAGGGGGTGCCCGGGAGACCGAGCGCGACTCCGGCGGGGGTACCGGTGTTGATCACGTCCCCGGGCTCGAGCACCATGTAGCGGCTGAGCCGGGCGACGATCTCGGCGACCGGGAAGATCATGTCCGAGGTGTGGCCGTCCTGGCGGAGGACACCGTTGACCCGCAACCGCAGCCGCAGGTTCTGCGGGTCCGGGATCGCGTCGGCGGTGACCAGCCAGGGGCCGAGCGGGTTGAAGGTCTCGCAGGACTTCCCCAGGTCCCATTGCGGGGAGTGCTCGAGCTGGAACTCCCGCTCCGAGACGTCGTTGCTGATCGCGTAGCCGGCGATGACCTCCCGGGCCTCCTCGGCGCTCTCCAGGTAACGGGCGCGCCGCCCGATGACCACGGCCAGTTCGACCTCCCAGTCGGTTTTGACCGACCCGCGGGGGATCAGCACCGGGTCCCGGGGACCGACCACGGTGCCGGGGTCCTTCATGAAGACCACCGGCCGCTCGGGTGGAGGGGTCCCGGTCTCCCGGGCGTGGTCGCGGTAGTTGAGACCGATGCACACGACCTTGCCGGGGCGGGCGATCGGGGCGCCGACCCGCAGTACCCCGCCCGGGGCGATCGCCTCCGGCGGCGCCGCCTCGGACAGCTCACCGGTCGCCAGCGCGGCCGCGGCACGGCGGATGCCGTCGGCGGCCAGGAACGCGCCGTCGATCGTGTCGGTCACCGGGGAGAGGTCCAGCAGGCGGCCGTCCTCCGTCCACACGGCCGGCCGCTCGGCGCCCGGGGCGCCCACCCGCATGAGCCTCATCGCCACTTCCCCTCATGACATCCGATGAATGCATTCCGCAGCCGCAGAAGTTACGCCGGAAACGACTTCCGCACAAGCAGTCATCCGATGTTTTCGAGTGAGTGGCTCCTCTTCCGCTACGGGCACCGACCCACGGACACCGACCAAGGGGTATCCACCCCGGAGTCCGGTGTCGGCCGGACCCCGCCGGCGCTCAGGCCGCCTCCGCCGCCCCGTGGTGCGGCAGGCATCCGAACTCGCACCACACGACCTTGCCGTCCCCCCGGGAGTCCGTTCCCCAGTCGTCGGCCAACAGGTCGACCAACAACAACCCCCGCCCGGAGATCGCCCCCTCCCCCGCCGCGCGGCGCCGGGGCGGGGCGCTCGAGCGATCCTCCACCTCGATCCGCAGCCGGCGGCCGGTCGTGCCGGACCCGATCACCCGCACCGAGAGCAGGGCGGCCCCGGAGGTGTGCAGCAGGGCGTTGGCGACCAGCTCACCGGTGACCGTCTCCACCGCGTCGGCGCACTCGGTTCCGGCCCCCGCCGCCAGCGCCACCTCCCGGGCGGATCGGCGGGACCGGGAGAGCGCGTCGGGGTCGCCGGCCGGCACCCGTAGGCAGGCCGTGCGGGCGGGCACGGAGGCCACGTCCCGTTCCCGGTGCAACACCAGGAGCGCGATGTCGTCGATGGGATTGCCACCACTCTCGCAGAGGCGATCCGCCAGGCCCTCGACATCGACCGGATCGGCCGGATCGACCACCCCGGGTCGCGGTGACCCGGCCGGAAGCGGCGAACCGACCGGCGGGACCGACTCGTCCCCGGCGGCGCCCTCGTCCCGCGGCGGGGCACCGATGGCGCGGAGCAGGATCTCCGCGCCCTCCTCCGGGTCCACCCCCGGACGCTCCACCAACCCGTCGGTGTACATCAGCAGGCTCTCCCCGGGCCCCAGTTCCAGGGTGGTGACGGGGTGCTCCGGACGAATCAGGTCGGTGGAGAGCCCCAGCGGCAGCGATCCGGCGACCGGGAGCGGGCGCCAGGTACCGTCGGCCCGGCGCAGCAGCGGCTGCACGTGGCCCGCCCGCACCATGCGCAGCCATCCGGTGGTCGGATCCACCTCGGCGTACACGCAGGTGGCGAAGCGATCGGTGTCCAGGTCCCGCAGGAACGCGGAGGCGCGTTGCACGACCGCGCCGGGCTCGTGCCCCTCGGTCGCGTAGGCCCGCAGCACGATCCGCAGTTGCCCCATCACCGCCGCCGCGTGGGTGTCGTGCCCCTGTACGTCCCCCACCACCGCGGCCAGTCGGCCACCGGGCAGCGGGATGGCGTCGTACCAGTCCCCGCCGACGTCCCGACCGACCCGGGCGGGACGGTAACGGACGGCGATACGCAGCCCCCGGACGGCCGGCATCACGCGGGGCAACATCGTCTTCTGAAGGTCGGCGGCCAGTTCGTGGTCCTGCTCGATCAGCATGGCGCTCTGCAAACTCTGCGCGATGCCGCCGGCGAGCATGACCAGGAAGTTCCGTTCCCGCGCGGTGAAGCGCCGCTTCTCCCGGTACAGCAGACCGATGACCCCGATGACCCGGCCCCGGGCGATCAGCGGCAGGTAGGCGGCGGCGGTCATCGGCATGGAGGCGATGTACGGCCACAGGCGGGGGTAGCGGGCCGCGAATTCCTCGCGGCCGATGACGAACAGCGGGGAGAGGGTGCGCACGGCCTCACTCATCGGAAAGGCCTCGTCCACCCGGGTGTAGAGCAATTCGGGCACGGGCCCCGCTCCCCGCCCCTCGGCGACCACGTGGATGCGGCCGGCCTCGACCAGGCCCAGGGTCAGGCCGATCACCCCCAGCCGGTCCATCCCGCCGCGGACGCGCAGCAGGTCGAGCACGTCCCGGACGCTGCGGGCCCGGGCCAGTGCCGCGACCGTCTCCTCGGTGACGGCGACCGCCGCGGCGTCGGGATCCGCCGTGCCATCCGCGTCGTCCGCGTTCCCTTCCGTGGTGTCGGCCCTCTCCGCGGGGGAGCCGGGATCGGCGCGCCCCGTCGCCCCCGGGTCGGTCGGGGCCGGGTCGCGGAGGAGCACGGTGCCGGCGTCCCGGACCACCCCGATGATCCACCGGACGTTCCCCGCGGCATCGCGACGGATCCCGCCGCGGGTGTGCACCCAGCGGACCGCGCCGTCCCGCCCGCGCAGCCGCACGTAGGCGCCGTAGCCGCTGCGCCCCCGACTCACGACGCGGGTGATGAGTGCCTCCAGCCGCCCGGCCTCGCCGGGAAGGAGGCGGGACAGGAGGGTGGCCGCGTCACCCTTCCACTCCTCGGGGGTGACGTCGAAGACGGCGAGGGCCGCGCCATCCATGTGGAGTCGGCCGGTGTCCGGGGCGAAGGCGAAACGTCCGGCCCGGCCGACCGAGCGCACGGTGAGGGGTTCCGGCGAGCAGCCCGACGTGGAACGGACGGACCCCGCCCCGACTCGACCGGCGACCCCCCGGGGGCCGGGCGTGTCGGCTCCGTCCTCCGTGGTGGGCCACCCGGCGGAACGGGGCCCGGGGGCGGGACCCGGTTCCGCGACCGGCTCCGCCGGGGAACGGGCGGCGCCGGCGGGCCCGGGATCTGTGGGGTTCCTGGAGTTCCGGTCCGCGTCCATGGTGCCTCCGACCGGGTGAGCCGAGACGGCGACCGACCCCGGGGTCGGACATCACGCATCACTGTGCCACTTTTCGGCGGATTCCTCACTTCGCGCCGGGGTCACCGGGGTGGCCGCGCCCCTCCCCCATCCGTCCGTCCGGGGGCCCGGTCCGCTCCCCGATCCGGGACCGGGCCCCGGCGCCCCGCGCCCGTCCGTTCGGGGGAACCCATCCCGTGGGGGCCGCCAGGCGGTGTTCGACCCCCGCCACGTGGACCCGGGCGGTCGCCTCGGCGAGGGCCGCGTCGCCGGCCGCCAGGGCCTCCCAGATCGCCTCGTGCTCCCGGTGGGCACGTTCGCGGACGGCCCGGTCCCCCGTCCCGTGGAGCACCCGCACCCGCTGGGTCGCCCCGGAGAGCGAGCGCAGCAGCACCTCCAGGACAGGGTTGCCGACCACCGCCACGATGCGGCGGTGGAACTCCATGTCGTGCGCGACGAACTCCTCCGCGTCACGGGCCGCCGCCTCCCGGTCCAGCACCACCCGCAGCTCGGCGAGGGTCGTGTCGTCGATCAGGGGGGCGGCGAGGGCCGTGGCCGGGGGTTCGAGCATCCGACGGACCTGGAGGAGCTGGCGGACGGCCTCCCCGGTGGAGACGTCGGCCGCGAAGGTCAGGGACTCCAGCAGCAGGTGGGGTTCCAGACCGGAGACGTAGGTGCCGTCCCCCTGGCGGGCGACCAGGATGCGCATGGCGGTGAGCGCGCGCACCGCCTCCCGCAGGGAACTGCGGGAGAGACCGAGTTGTTCCGCGAGCACGTCCTCACGGGGCAGCCGCTGGCCGGGAGCGAGCTCCCCGGCCAGGATCATCCGCTTGACCCTGTCGATCGCCTCGTCCGTCAGCGCCATCCCGACCTCCGCCTCACCACCCGTTCGGGGGTCACCGACGGTATCCCGGGTCACCCTCGCGGGCGGGCCGGGATACCGGGGAGGGGGGACGGGCGCCGGTCAGACGGTTCCGGTGGGCGCGGCGGGGCCCCGGGCGTCCTCGATGTCGCCCCCCGGGCCGGCCGGGGCGTCGACGACCCCGGCGGACCCGACCGGGTGCGGGTGGATCTCCCGCCCGGCGACCGCCGCCGACGCGTCCCCCGCCGGCGTGCGCACGCACTCCCGCCACCAGGGCGCGGCGGGGAGGTCCTTGAGGGGTGCCCCCGGCTCGAACGCCTCCCCCGGTCGGGGGACGGCGACCGGGATGTCGTGTTCGGTCGCGGCCCGCAGGGTCCGCTCGACCGGCTCCTCCCACGGGTGCGGGGCCAGGTCGAAGGTGGCCCAGTGGATGGGCAGCAGGACGCCGCCGCGCAGATCGCGGTGGGCCCGCACCCCCTCCTCGGGGGTCATGTGGATGTCGGGCCACAGACGGCTGTACGCACCGATCTGGATCATGGAGAGATCGAACGGTCCGTACCGCTCGCCGATCCGGGCGAAGCCGGGGAAGTATCCGGTGTCGCCCGTGTGGTGGACGCGGTGGTCCGGGCCGGTGACCACCCAGGAGGCCCACAGCGACAGCGCCCGGCGGCGCAGCCCCCGCCCGCAACAGTGCTGGGCGGGAGTGGCGGTGAGTTCCACGCCCTTGACGCGCGTCGACTCGTGCCAGTCGAGCTCGTCGATCCGATCCGCCGGTACGCCCCAGCGCTCGAGGTGGGCGCCCACCCCGAGCGGGACGCAGAAGCGGGTGCGGTTGTCGGCGAGGGCACGGATCGTGGGCAGGTCCAGATGGTCGTAGTGGTCGTGCGAGATCACCACCACGTCGACCGGACCGATGTCCTCCAGCGGGAGGGGGACGGGGTGGAGACGGCGCGGCCCGGCGAAGCCGACCGGCGAGCAGCGCGTGCCCCAGACGGGGTCGAAGAGCACCCGCAGCCCGTCGATCTCGACCAGCGCGGTGGCGTGCCCCATCCAGGTGACGCGCAGGCCGGTCGCCGGGGGAAGGACGAGGTCGGGACGGCGCGTCGGAACGGGGCGGGCGGGGCGACGCCGGGCCCGGGCCTCGCGGTTGAGGGTCTCCCGCAGCAGGGGGATGTAATCCGTCAGGTCG
Organism: Streptomyces sp. ST2-7A; assembly: GCF_021390475.1. Taxonomy (GTDB): domain Bacteria; phylum Actinomycetota; class Actinomycetes; order Streptomycetales; family Streptomycetaceae; genus Streptomyces. The sequence goes on along the minus strand of NZ_JAJUWS010000052.1, from coordinate 8,466 downwards.
AGGCCGTCGATGGGTCGCTCGTTGCGGAAGGCGCCGTCCCGGAAGTTGGGTGAGGACCGCACGCGCGCCAGGCGGGTGCCCTCGGGGTCGGCTCCGAGCGCGCGGAACCGCAGGGCGTGCCGGAGCCGCCGGAACGAATCGGCGGCGGAGGCGGTGACCTCCCCGGAACGATCGATGCTGGACAACGGACCTCCAGGTGCCGGTCGCGGGCGGGGCCGGAGGGACCCGCCCTCGTCGGGAACGGGGTCCCGACGTCTTTCCTCTTTTCTCCTGCTTTCCATCCTCACCCGCATCGGGGTAACGCACACGTCCTCGATACGGGCGGCGTACGCGGGCGCACGGGGGTCGATGGAAGGCTTGTTCCCGGGGTAAGGATGCGCTCACCGCGCGTCCGGGGGCCCGGAACCGGTCGGGTGGCCCCGGGGTGGGGCCCGTGAGGGGCCGGATCGGACCCCGCGTCGGGGCGGGACCGGTTCGCGGTCGGCCCCCGGGGACCACGGGGACTCGCAGGGGATCACAGGGGAAGGGTAAGGACAGATGACCGAGACGGCAGGTACCCGCACCGCCGGACACGACTCCGGGGGAACCGATGCCGGGGACATCCCCGGGGACACCACCGGGGACGAGGAGCGACACAAGCGGGGCATGGACAGGATGCGGCAGGTACTGGGCCCGCACGCGGACACCGTATTGGGGGACCTCGCCGATGTTGCCCCCGAGCTCGGTCGTTTCATCGTGGAGTTCGCGTACGGGGAGGTGCACAGCTCACCGGGACTGGACCACCGGCAGCGCTCCCTGGTGGCGATCAGCGTGCTGAGCGGGATAGGTGGCTGCGACCCCGCCCTGACCCTGCACGTCCACGGGGCCCTGAACGTGGGTCTGGATCCCTCGGAGATCGTCGAGGCCGTCATGCAGTGCGCGGTGTACGCGGGTTTCCCGCGGGCGTTGTGCGCGATGGCCGTGGTCCGTCGGGTCTTCGAGGAGCGGGGGGTGCTGCCCCGGGAGTGAGGGTCGGACCGGGGCGGGCGGACCGGTTCGCGGGAGCCGGGCCGTCCGCCGGGGGCGGACGGTTCGTCATTCGGTCCTTCGCCGGGGCGCGTCGGAACCGTTCGCGGAGGGAGCGCGCGCCCACCGGCGCTCCGTCCGCGCCCCGGGCCGCCCCCGGGTGTCGGTCCGGCGAATACCCTGCGCTCCCTTGTCGGTGCGCTGCGCAGCCCCTAGCCTGGGTGCGCCGCGCAAGCAGGCGGCAGTTCGCGCACCGATGCCCCGTCACCGGGGCGTCCGGAACGGGGAGGACCTCGGATGACCACACGAGGGCGTCATCGTCGGCACCGACCGAGCCCCGGCGTCCGGGCCTCGTTGACCGTCACCGCCTCCGGAGCCGGTCTGGCCCTGCCGCTGGTATCGGTCGGTGGTGCCCAGGCCGCGCCGCTCGAGGTCTGGGAGAAGGTCGCCGACTGCGAGAGCGACGGCACCTGGGACATCAACACCGGCAACGGCCACTACGGCGGCCTGCAGTTCAAGCAGAGCACCTGGGAGGAGTTCGGCGGCGGCGAGTACGCGCCCCGGGCCGACCTCGCCGGCCGTGATCAGCAGATCGCCGTCGCGGAACGGGTGTTGGACGGCCAGGGCCCCGGCGCGTGGCCGGTCTGCTCCACCCGCGCCGGCCTGGTGCGCGGTGCCGGGGCACCCACCATCGCCCCGGAGCCGCTCACGCAGGCCGGCCCGAAGGCCCGGGCGGAGGACCCCGCCCCGGCCGACGCCGGTGGGGACACCGCCGGGACGCCCCCGGAGGGCGCGGGGGGTTCCGTGCGGACGGCCGGCGCCGGCAAGGTGCCGCAGAGCGGCACGGACGACCACCGGGTGGTGCGCGGGGACACCCTGTACCGGATCGCCGGGCAACACTCCGTCAAGGGCGGCTGGCAGTCGCTGTACGAACTGAACCGTTCCGTCATCGGGGACAACCCCGACCTGATCCTGCCCGGTCAGCGGTTGGCCCTGCCCGGCACCGTCGTCGCGGAGCGACCCGCCTCCCGGGACGAACGGCGTGCGGACCCGGCCCCGGCACAGACCGGGAAGCCCGCCCCGAAGCCCGCGGCGGTCGAGAAGCCGGCCCCCGCCCCGGCTCCCGCCAAGGTTTCCCATACCACCCCGGTGGAGGGCGCCACCGGGGCGTCGTACCGCACCCGGGGCAGTGGTTGGTCCCTGGGCTACCACACCGGGGTGGACTTCCCCGTGCCCACCGGCAGCACCGTGCGCTCGGTGACCTCCGGGAAGGTCGTCTCGGCCGGCTGGTCCGGATCCTTCGGATACGAGGTGATCGTCCGTCACGACGACGGCAGGTACAGCCAGTACGCGCACCTGTCGGCGATCTCGGTGTCGACCGGTCAGCCCGTGGGTACCGGGCAGCGGCTGGGACGGTCGGGCTCCACCGGCAACTCCACCGGCCCACACCTGCACTTCGAGGTACGGACCGGCCCGGGCTTCGGCACCGATATCGACCCGGTCGCCTATCTCCGGCAGAACGGCGTCGGCATCTGAGCCGGATCGTCGCACCGCCGGAACGCGGCACCCCGTACCGCCCCGATCCCCGCGCCCGGGATCGGGGCGGTACGGCGTCCGGGAGGAACTCCCCGACTTTCGCGGGGGCTTGCGGCACATGCCGGGCACACCTTCCGCACACCGCGCCGAGGAGGCGAACGGCCCGGAAAGGGCGGTGGATCGGGGCGTCGGGGGGATCGTCCGGGGTCGCCCCGGGCGTCCGCGGCAAGCACCGGATCACACCCGGCAAACCCGCGCATATGCCCACTGATCTCCCCATCGGCGGAACCTTCACCCCCGCTTTGCTTCCCTACCCGCCCCACCGGTCAGTACGCTCTGCCCGGACTCCAAATCACCGATCTCCGGGAGATGTTGATGGAGCGACCCGACTGGGCCCCGCAGGGAATCGATCTGTCCGTACCGAGCGTCGCGCGAATGTACGACTACTACCTGGGCGGATCCCACAACTTCGAGACCGACCGGGTCGCCGCCCGCGCGGCCATGAAGGCATTCCCGGGCCTGCCGAAGATCATGCAGGCGAACCGCGCCTTCATGCGCCGGGCGGTCCGGTACGCGGTGGACGGGGGGATCACCCAGTTCCTCGACATCGGGTCGGGGATACCCACCTTCGGCAACGTCCACGAGGTGGCCCGCGCCGCACACCCGGAGGCCCGGGTACTGTACGTGGATCGCGACCCGGTGGCCGTCGCGCACGGCCGGGCCGTGCTCGAGGAGGACGAGCGAACCCGCGTCCTGGCCGCCGACTTCCGGGAGCCGGAGGCCGTGCTGAACAGCCCCGAGGCCCGCGAACTCCTCGACTTCGACCGTCCGATCGCGCTGCTGCTCGTGGCCCTGCTGCACTTCGTGGAGGACGCCGACAAGCCGTTGGAGACGATGGCGACCTACCGCGCCGCGATGGCCACCGGCAGCCTGCTGATCCTCACCCACGCCTCGACCGACACCGGTCCGCGCACCGAGGAGGAGGGCGACGCGGTCACCGACGTCTACCGCAAGGGCGGCAACAACCTGGTGATGCGCAACCGGGAGGAGGTCACCGCCTTCTTCGAGGGCATGGAGCTGGTGGACCCCGGTCTGGTGCCCATGCCCGAGTGGCGGCCGGAGGGATCCCTGGACCAGGAGGACCCCGTGGTCTTCACGGGCTTCGCGGGAGTGGGACGCACGGCGTGACACCTGCCCACCCGGGGGCGCCGCGGGGAACGGACACCGACGGCGCCGCGGAGCCCCCGGACGGACCGGAGCGGTTCGCCCGTATCTGGTGCCGCGCCATCTACCCCTCCACGGCCACCTCGATGACCCGGGAGGAGTTCGCCGACCTCCTGCTGGAGCTGACCCATCGGCTGACCGCGGCCCTGCACTCGCACCCCTTCGACCCCGGCCCCGGCCAGGGGGTGGGAGAGGAGTTGGTGCGCGCGCACTGCACCGGTGCGGACTCGCTCCCCGGGATGCTCGGCGTCATCGACGCCTACCTCCTGCTCTACTGCCTGGAATCCCACCGGCTGGAGATCGAGGAGGCACGGGTGCGCTCATCCCGCCTCCAGCACGCCATCGCCGCCGGCTTCGCCCGTGCCCTCCAGGAGCGCACCCGCAGCGAACAGGAGACCCTCTCGCGGGCCGCCCTGACCGCGCAGAAGGAGATCGCCGGGGCGCTGCACGAGAGCGAGGCCCGGTTCCGGGCGATCTTCCGGGACGCGGCCCTGGGTATCGGGATCGCCGACATGGAGGGGCGGATCCTCGACTTCAACGAGTCGTTGGCCCGGATGCTGGGCGGTTCGGAGTACCACATCCGCAGCCGGAACGTGCGGGACTGGACCCACCCGGACGACGCGCCGGAGGTCTGGCGGCTGCAGGGCGAGCTGATGCGGGGGGAACGCGACCACTACCGGGTGGAGAAGCCGTACCCGCGCACCGACGGCACCGTACTGTGGACCAATCTCACCGTGTCGCTGCTGCGCGATCCCAACGGGGAGCCGCAGTACATGCTGGCGATGATGGAGGACGTCTCCGAGCGCCGACTGTTCAACCTGCGGCTGCGCTACCAGGCCACCCACGACGAGCTGACCCACCTCCCCAACCGCGCCCTGTTCTTCGAGCGCCTGGAACAGGGGTTCTCCATCGACAGCGGGTACCGGCGCGTCGGATTGTGTTACCTGGACCTGGACGGCTTCAAAGCGGTCAACGACAGCCTGGGACACGCCGTCGGCGACCAGCTGCTGATCGCGGTGGCCGAGCGGCTGGACGAGGCGCTGGCCGGGCGCGGTCGGCTGCTGGCGCGGATCGGCGGCGACGAGTTCGTCGCCATGGTGCCGGACCCCTCCTCCCCCGCCGAGGTGGTGGGGATGGCCCAGCGCGCCCTGGAGGCGCTCTCCTCGCCGGTGGAGGTCGGAGGGCGCGAACTGATGGTGCGCACCAGCATCGGCGTGGTGGAGGGCGAGGTGCGGGAACTCAGCTCCTCGGAGGTGCTGCGCAGCGCCGAGATCACCATGTACCGGGCCAAGGCCGAGGGCGGTAACCGCTACGCGGTGGCCGATCCGGACTCCGACGCCCGGGCCATCAGCCGGCACCACCTGACCCACCACCTGCCGGGCGCGCTGAAGGGGTGCGAGTTCTTCATCGAGTACCAGCCGCTGATCCGGATGGCGGACGGGCGGACGGAGGGGGCCGAGGCGCTGGTGCGGTGGAGTCACCCCCGGCACGGCGTGCTGGGGCCCGACCGTTTCATCCCGCTGGCCGAGCACACCGGCCTGATCGTGCCGCTGGGCCGCTGGGTGCTGCGCGAGGCGGTGCGCCAGGCCCGTGAGTGGCAGGACGAGGGCAGGGGGGGCCGCGAGCCGCTGCGGGTGAACGTGAATCTCTCCCCCCGCCAGTTGCACCACCCGGATCTGGTGGAGGAGACGGTGGGGGTGCTGGAGGAGTTCTCCCTGGCACCGGAGGCCCTGTGTCTGGAGGTGACCGAGAGCGCCATGGTGCGGGCGGACGACCACGAGTTGAAGCCGCTGCGCAAGCTCTCGGAGCTGGGGGTGGGTATAGCGCTGGACGATTTCGGGACGGGCTACTCCAATCTGGCGAGTCTGCGCAGGTTGCCGGCCGGGACGTTGAAGCTGGACCGTTCCTTCACCGAGGGATTGCAGCACCACCCGGCCGATCCGGTGGATCTGAAGATCGTGGACGGCATCGTGTCACTGGCGCACACCCTGGGGTTGGCGGTGACCGTGGAGGGCGTGGAGACCTCCGGGCAGGCCGACCGGCTCCGGGAGTTGGGGTGTGACTCGGCACAGGGGTGGTACTACGCGCGGCCCGGACCCCCGGAGCAGTTGCCCGTCACGGTGTGAGGGCGGCCGGGACGCCTGCACGCCGCCCGCGCGGCCCTTCCCACCGGCCGGGCGCCACGGCACGGTCGGACCTCGGGGGATCCGGCGGCGCCGCGTCCCCGGGGGAACCCGGCCCTACCCGGCACACCGCCCGGCACGGCACCGCACGGTGTCGACCGCCACGGGGGCCCGCCGCCGATATCAGCTCCCCGACCGGCCCCGCGCGTCGACGGGCGGCACCCCGCGCCGGATCGTCACGGACATCTCGTCGGCCATCGCCTTGATGGTCCCCAGTCCCCGGCTGCCCCAGGACATCGGCTCGCGGGCCATCACGCAGACGGTGCCCAGCGCCATCCCCGAGTGATCCGTGATCGGCGCGCCCATGTAGGCGCGGATGCCGAGCGCGTCGACCACCGGGTTGCCGGCGAAGCGCGAGTAGTCGCGGACGTCCTCCAGCACCAGCGCCCGGCGGCGCACCACCACGTGCGGACAGTAGCCGTGGTCCAGCTCCATCACCCGCCCGGGAAGGGCCTCCTCATCGGCGCCGGGAGTCGGCGGCCGGTCGGTCTCCGGGGTGTGGAGACCCGCGAAGTACTGCCCCTTTCCGTCGATCAGGTTCACCATCGCGAACGGTGCCCCGCCGGCCGCGGCCAGACGTCGGGCGAAGGCGTCGAACTCCGGGCGCGGTTCCCGACCAACGCCCAACTCGCGCAGACGCGCCACCCGGCGCGGGGCGTCGACGTCCTCAGGGGTGAGCAACAGGTGGGTGACGGGGTCGTACGACATCGGCATGTTTGCTCCCGCGTTCGATCAGATGCTGGACGAGGGTGATGAGTGCCCCGGTACCGGAGGCCGCCCGGCGGGCGTCGCACATCACCACGGGGACACCGGGGTCGAGGTCGATGGCCTCGCGCACCTCCTCGGGGGTGTACCGGTGGGCGTGGTCGAACTCGTTGACCGCGATGATGAAGCCCAGTCCGCGGCGTTCGAAGAAGTCGACGGCGGCGAAGCAGTCCTCCAGTCGGCGGGTGTCTGCGATGACCACCGCTCCCAGCGTGCCCTCGCACAGTTCGTCCCACATGAACCAGAAACGTTCCTGCCCGGGGGTGCCGAACAGGTAGAGCACGTGGTCGGGGCCCAGGGTGATCCGCCCGAAGTCCATCGCGACGGTCGTGGTGGACTTCCGCTCCACCCCCTCGAGATCGTCGGTGCCGATGCTCGCCCGGGTGATCAGTTCCTCCGTGCTGAGCGGCTCGATCTCGCTCACGGCGCCCACGAAGGTCGTCTTGCCGGCTCCGAAGCCGCCCGCGACCAGGATCTTCACTGCCGTGGGAAACGGATCAGAGCCGTGTGCGGAGTCCATGCAGGACCGCCTCCAACAGGTCTGGGTCGGTGGGGTCGGGAGCACCGGGGGCGGGATCCCTCGTGGTCACGGCGTCGATGTCCACGAGGTCGGAGAGGAGTACCTTGACGACGGTGGCCGGAAGCCGGAGCTGGGCGGCGAGTTCGGCGACCGAGACGGGGCGTCGGGACAGTTCCAGGATTCGGCAGTGGTCCGGTCCCGGGTACTCCGCGGGCTCCCCCTCGGCCGCCATCACCATGGTCAGGAGGTTGAACTCCGAGGTCGGACGGGTTCGTCCGTCGCTGACGGTGTAGGGACGGACGAGACGTCCGGCCCTCTCGTCCATCCACGGCTTCTCCCCGTGCGACTCCGGCATCGGCTCACTGTCCGGCGGACTGGCGTGCCGGTGTGGCCAGGACGGGGCGGACGCTCTTGACGAGCATCCCCATCTCGTAACCCAGGACGGCGGCGTCCGCCTCGCGGCCGGCCAGCACGGCGAGGCAGGCGCCCTGTCCGGCGGTGGAGACGAACAGCAGGGTGGTCTCCAGTTCGACCACCACCTGCTTGACCTCGCCGTTGTCGCCGAAGCGGGCACCGGTGCTGCGGGCCAGCGAGTACAGGCCGGAGGACAGGGCGGCCAGGTGGTCGGCGGCGTCGGTGTCCAGTCCGTGGACGGCCTTGACCAGGCCGTCGCTGGACAGCAGCAGGGCGCTGCGGGTGTGCGGCACCCTCTGGACGAGGCCGGTCAGCAGCCAGGACAGATCGGTGTTCGCGCCGGCGGGGGTTTCACTCGCCATGGTCGACTGATTCTCCTCGGTTGTTCCCGGTGGGGGACGTGGGGGGCGCGGAGGCGGTGTCGGTGTCCGCCGCATCGGCGGTCTTGACGTTCCCCGTGGCGCCCGGGGGCTGTGCTTGTTCCGCGAGCTCGACGCCCCGGAGGAAGGCGGCCATCAGACCGGGGTCGTGTCCGCCCCGCCCGCCGTCGGGGGCGACTCCGGAGTCGGCCTCCCGACGGGGCGGGCCCTCCCGGAGTTCCGGTGCCAGGTGTTCCTGACGGCGGCGACGCGGAAGATTCGGTCGGGCCGCGCCGGACTCCTCGTCCGGCCTCCCGTCCGCGATGTCGTTCCCGGCGGTGGTGGGGGCGGTGGTGGGGACGGTGATCGGCGGGGCGACCGGGGTCCCGGCGGGCTCCGGCTCCCCCGCTGCCGGGTTCCCCGACGCGGTCGGGGCTCCCGGGAGCAGGGCGGGCGGGTG
>NZ_JAJUWS010000051.1 GCF_021390475.1 Streptomyces sp. ST2-7A | reverse complement strand
CCTACGACGCGGCCGGTCGGGTGATCCGCCGCACCGTCACCCGCATCTCCCGCACCCCCGACACCTGGCACCACACCTGGGACGCCCACGACCGCCTCACCAAGACCGTCACCCCCGACGGCACGGTGTGGACCTACCTCTACGACCCCTTCGGCCGCCGCATCGCCAAACACCGCCACCACACAGGCGGCCGCCTCGCGGAGACGGTGCGCTTCACCTGGCACGACACCACCCTCATCGAGGAACACCACACCACGCACGACAGCACCGGGCCCGATACCGTCACCACCTGGGACCACACCGGCCTGCACCCCCTCACCCAAACCACCCGACGCATGGACGGCGACGCCGGGGCCGGAGACGATCTCGCGAAGGCCGATCAGGGCGAGATCGATCACCGCTTCGCCGCCATCGTCACCGACCTCGTCGGCACTCCCACCCACCTCACCGACCCCGACACCGGCCACACCACATCCCTGGTCACCACCCTCTGGGGCCACACCCCGGGGACGGCCCCCACACCACTCCGATTCCCCGGCCAATACGCCGACCCCGAAACAGGCTGGCACTACAACCTCCACCGCCACTACGACCCCACCCCCGCCCGCTACACCACCCCCCCCCCCCTCGCCCCGGCCCCCGCCCCCAACCCCCACACCTACCCCCACAACCCCACCACCTGGACCGACCCACTCGGGCTGAGTGCTTATCAGCCCTCCTCGCAGCCCGAAAAGAATAAAGTTCTTCCAAGTCGGAGTGCGGCCTTCAGGGAGGCGAAACGTGACCTTGGAATTCCCACGGGGCAGCAACCGAATGAAATCAGAAAGATTCCCATGGAGGATCGCAGTGGGCGAAAGCTGAAGAATCCCGACGGGACGATAGTGCAAACTCGTGAATACGTATTCGAGCGAAAGCGTGGAGACAGGGTTATCATTCAGGATCATTCCGCCGGTCATCGCTTCGGAGAAGGAGGGGTTGGCGATCAAGGGCCACATTTCAATGTCAGGCCATTTGATAATCCTCGGACGGGCAAAGTCCCCGGAACTGCTCAGCACTACGAGTACTAGAGGCGATTGACAATGTCGTGGATCTCCGTCCTGGATAACCCTGAAGGAATTCTCCGCATTTATCGCAACTCCCCTCCCTCGCTTCGGGGGGTGCGAATTCGCGAGTTCTCCATGAGTAGGAGTGGGCCGACCATGCGACTCCTCATCGGCCTGTCAAAATTTCCGGACAATCCACCGATGAAGTGGTGGCGCGAGGGGTTCAACAGAGTGCTACTGGATCTTCACTTCGTTGAAGTCGATGATTTTTCCTTCACTCGATTTTCGCCTGTCTCTTTTTGTGATTTCGAGATGAGTAAGGAAGGCACTGTTCGATTTTCCGCAAAATCAGACTCCATGGATCTGCACGGGGTGGCATATGCTGCGTATGTCGCACGTATTTCCGCTTATGCGGATACATCAACCCAGAGATCGCCTTGATCGGTGGTGATGTCGGGGCCACCGAGTAGATCTGTAAGGTCTGTAAGGAGTGAAGTGGGTAAATTCTCGAAGCCAGGGAAGCGGGGATAGCACAGTTGCGTACCTGTGCGTTACCCGACACTGCGAACGATATTGCGTCGATTGCGGTCGACCGATGCAATATTCCCGGTATTTTCCGGTCCTTGGTGGTCTATGCCCTGGGAATGCAGGCATGGATGCCGTTAATTTTATCGCCTTCTTGGTCGACGGAAATCCTGCGCAGTGACTCGATGCCCTAATTTTCGGAGGTGACTCATCGATGGACTGGATTTCGGCTCTGGACTATCCGGAGAAGATTACCCGTCTCTACGAACCCGAACTCCCGCCGCTTGACAGGGTGGAAATCGGTGAAGTTTCAATGAGGGAATGCGGGCCGGACCTGCATGTAATTCTCGCCCTGTCGAAATTTCCGAAAAATCCACCGCTGGAGTGGCGGAAAGATAAATGCAACGAAGTGTCTTTGGAGCTCATCTTCAGGAGAGTGGAAGAGTTTTCCTTCACTCGATTTTCGGTCGACCCGATCTGTGACCTCGAAATAACCAAAAACAGTCTTGTGTGCTTCTCTGCGAGGTCGAACTCCATCGAGCTGAGCGGGAAGTCCAATTCTGTCGATATCGGGAGAATTTCTGCCTATATAGTGTGAATCGCCTCGACAAGGGAACTCATTTCGCGACGAAGTGCATGCACGTCTATCGCCCCTTCCATGCGAATGGCCGGCTACCCGGATGCGGCGTGCGGGAATTCACAAATGTCGGCGGTTCGGGGGTGCATCTCCTCTCCAGTCTCTCGAAGAGCAGTGAATCGATGACCGTGCCGGGCTCCTCGGGAAGACCTGATGTGGAATGGTGACTTCTCCCCACTCGCACGCAAGGAGCTCGTCCCGGTGGAGGACAGAGCATGCCGTCTCCCCGGGGTGGACACGAGTGAACGAAGTGTTCCGTGAACCTCGAAGGGACGAAATTCGCACGAGGCACTTCGGCATACCCAGAACTCCGTTTCCGGTCACTTGCGGATGCGCTCCGAATCGGCCGAAAGCGCGGAGGAGCGGGGACGACGTATCGAGAGGCACGGACAGCCCAAGGTCGCGGAGCGTGGAGGGCTCCATGATCACGGTCGTTCGTGTCTGCTGTGTGTGAACCTCGCTCCGACCGGTCATTCCCCCGAGAACCGGACGTCAGCCGACTACGCCGAAGCCCTCAAGGGAGGCGGGCCGGCGACCCACCGGCCCGCCCCCCTCGCCCGGCTCAGTCCTCGTCGAGGGGCGGCCTGTTCAGCGGCCTTCGGGGCGGCACGCCGGCGGCCCCGGGTCTTCTTCGGGGCCAGGCGGTCAGGTCCTCATCGGTGAGCCTGTGCCGGGACAGCTGCCGGTTCAGGTAGGCACCGCAGTCGTCGGCCGGAACGCTCTCCCACTCCGGGTCGTACGTGTGGTGCCACTGCGACACCCACGGCATCAGTTCGTGCAACCCGGCCAGCAGGGGCAGTAGACGATTTGGTGTCCCATGCCTCCTGCTGTTCGCGGTGGTCGATGAGGCCGATCAGCGCGAGCGCCTGCTCGGAGTGGTCCCATCCGGCCCAGCCGAGCAACAGCGACGGGACGTTCTCCGGGCTCGCCTCCGGGTAGGAGATGAACCGCTCCTTCGGCACGTCCGGCTTCCCCCGGTGTGACCGGTACGACGGCTTGAGGAAGTCCGAGGACTTGTACTTGGGCGGCACGGGGATGTCGAGGCGCTGCCTGGTCCGGTCCTCCTCCCGCTGCACTCCCGGGTCTCCTCCCACTGCCTGCGCACCCGCGGGCAGGAGTCCTTGTAGTGCAGGGCGGCCAGGTGGGGGACGTGCTCGGGCTCGATCGGTTGGGTCAGGACATCCGAGAAGGGCAGGTCCGGGCTCATCAGGTGGTCGGTGGCGTAGAGGCGGGCGACGGAGGTCACCTTCTCGTCGGTCCGCAGCAGGTCAGCGAGCCGGCTGATGGTGAGCGTGCGGGGCTGCCGCATCCCGTCCCGCAACTCGAACCACAGCTGCTGGGCAATGTCCTCGCCCATGTGGCCGATCGACGGTGCCGGTTGGAGGTGCGGCGGGATGGCGACACGGTTCGGGTTCGGCTCTTCGACCGCTCCCGGCGGGTGCCCGCCGTGTTGGTGCCCGGGTGGGAGTCCGAGAGCGGTCGGGGTCTGTGGCTGTTGCGGGAGATGACAGCCGCCCTGGGCTACACCTGCGTCCCGGAGGGGAAGTGGGTGTGGTTCACCGTCCCGCTCACCACCCCGGGGGCGGGCGGATGAGCCCCGGTGTGGTCGTCCCGCTCCACGAACCCCCGTACGCGGGGGAGTTGCGCCGTTACGGTGATCGCGTGACCACGCAGGAGCGTCCCGCCGGTCCGTGCGCCACCTCGGGCACCACCCCGCCGATCCTGCCCGCGCCGCGCACCCCTGGCGGAGGACCACCACGGCAGCGGCCCGTACGACCCGGAGGATGCCCGGCCTGATCGACCAGCTGGTCGACCTCGGCGTCATGACGCGGCGGGCCAAGGGGAAGATCGACCTGCCGGACGTCTACCGGATCGCCTTCGGCCCGGGGCGAAGGGGCGGCGTCCCCCGCCGCCCCGGCCCTTGACCGCCCCCGCCGGGGGTGGGGACGGGCCCGCGGGGCCTCGCCTCTTTCGAGACGCTCACCCGTCGAATCGGATCACGACTGTGGACTGTCACCTCTCCGCCGAGCCCGCTTCCGGGACATGACCTGATCGGCAATCCGATCGTGCGTCGAACGACAACCCGGGGCCTCTCCCGGCGCCGGCGGTCCGGGAGGGTACACCGGTGCGAGGAGGTGTGGCCGTGTGGAGTACCACCGAGCACCGGAACCCCGCGAAGTCGCGTTTACGAACCCGGGAGACCGTGATGGCGGGGTTCGGCAGGAGGATTCGAATCGGATGGATCGGATCCCTCCGCAGACGCGCCGGGAGGGCCCCGGGCGGGTAAGGTGTTTTCGGCCTCGAAGAACTCCCGACGTGAAACTCTTCTTCTCGGTCATGTTCTCACAGCGTTGAATGTGTACGGACTTCCACGTGAAGGGAAGGTTTGTCATGGGAGGACCTTGGACCCGTCTCATCGTTGCGGGTGTGCTTCTCGGTCTCGGCGCCCTGGCCATCCTCGCGGTGGAGGGATGTCAGCGTTTCAACGCCGCCTCCGACACCGTGCCGGAGGGGCGGGGGGCGATCCCCGCCGGCATGCCCGTGGACGATGAGAATTCGGCTCGTGAACGGGCCGGGATATTCCGATGGAATCCCCGGGTTCCGGGGTGAGCGGGAGAGGTTCGATGGAGAGGGTGTGCCGGTGATCGGAAGGGTAAATATCTGGAGCAGGGAGAAGGGATGGGGATGATCGAAGCGGAAGAGGTTGACGGAGATATTTTTGTTCATTACTCCGAAATTTTGACGGACCCCACTCGTTTTCGAGTCCTTGAGGTTTCCGAGAGAGTCGACTTCCGCTGCGAGGAGAGGCATCAAGGGGGATTCACTCATTGGGCTTCCCGGGTATCGCCCGTGGGTACGGAAGAGGGTGAGCCCGGGACCGCCGGAGGGCCGGGGTATTCGGAGAGCGATGACGCCTACTGTTCCGAACTGACCATCGTATTCGATCTCGATGAGGAAAAACCGGGAAAATGAACGACGGGTTTCGGTGCGGCGCGCTCCGGAGACCGCTCCTCGCGTCGCCCGCTCCCCTCGGAAGCCCGCCGGTCAGGCCGCGGCGTCGGTCGGGGCGGGGGCGGTGAGGGCCGAGCCCGGGTGCAGGTGCTCGCCGTCGCCGGGGATCACCTCCACCGTGCGGCCGTCCAGCCGGGGGGTGCGCGTAGGGTTCTCGATCGTCCGCATCCGGTCCCGGCCGTGGAAGTTCCACGTCGAACCGGTGTTTTCCACCCGGCCGGGGTGGCCCTTCGACTCGACCGGGCACAGACCGCGCGGCACGCCGATCAACAGGTCGCACTCGTGCGCCCGGCCCGACCGGGCGGTGAAGGAGAACGCCGCCCACGCGCGGTAGGGCTCGGCCGCGGGCGTCAGACGCCGGATGTGGTCCGGGGCGTCCTGCTCGTGGGTGTGGCCGAGGGGTGCCGCTGGAACCAGCGCCGCCCGGCGCCCCCGCGCGGCCCGGGCTTCGGCGCCCCTCCCGTCTCCGTCACCGCACGACCTCCACGGATCCCGCCTCTCCCGTCCGTGCCCCGGCGGGGACGGCCCGACCGACCAGACCCCATCGCGCGCGACGGACACCGGGGCGGGAGCCGTCCGTGCCCGACCGGGGTCCGGGGTCGCGGCGGGTGGGAGAAACCGGCGGACACCGCGAGGACCCGTCGGGGAGACTGATGACCCGTTCGCGACGCGGGGTGACAGGACGGGAGCCCCCTCTCGTCGGGTCCGCCCGACGCCCGTTCCCCGTGGCGCGAACGGCCGGTCGAGAGCGAGAGCCCGTTTCCGGAGGGAGCCGTGTGAACCGATTCGAGGAGCTGGCCCATCCCGACGCGCCCGCGCGACCCCGTCCGGGGGACGTGGTGGAGGTGGATCTTCCCGAGGCCGTCTCCTTCAAGGAGGGCTGTGAGCGGATCCTGAAAACCGTCGAGGGAAACCGCCGGTGGTATCGGCGCCCCCGTTGGGTGGAGGTCCGGGTGGGAGGCGCGCTGATGTGCGTCACCACCCCGGCCGTGGTGATGGCCGCGGTCGAGGACCACGGCCCCATCGGTCCCCGGGGGCCCGTCGGGAGTCCGCCGATGGGCTTCGACCGGAACCCCGGTCACGCCCTGCTCGGGGAGGGGGAGGGGCGCCCGCGCACGGTCACCTACGCCTGTCCGGAAGCGGAGTGCGGGAGGACGGAGACGCTGTTCCGCCCCGGGGCGCCGGTCTGCGAGGACCACGGCGTCGGGATGGTCGAGCGGTGAGGCCGGTGAGGCCCGGTGCTCACCCGATACCGCCCGCCTTCCGGGGGCGCCGGCGATGAACCTCACCGATGTGGCCGGTCGGGTCACCGGGGTGCTGAGCTCGCGGTTCCTCCTGGTCGCCTACCTGCCGGTGCTGGCCGGGGCCCTGCCGCTGGTGGTACTGGTGTGGGCGGGGGCACCGGGGAGGGAACCCGACTTCTCCCGGGCGTGGGAGACGGCCGGGTCGCTGGGGGTCGGCGAGTCGCTGGTGCTCGTGCTCGCGCTGCTGGTCCCCGCCTTCCTCCTGCAATCCCTTCAGCTCTCCCTGCACACCCTCTGGCGCGAGGGGCCGCCGTGGCCGTGGCTGCGCCGCCACCGGGCGGCACGATGGCAACGCCGTCGGGAGGCGTTGACCGAACAGGCGCGTCTACCGGCCGACTTCCCCACTCTCACCCCTGCCGAGCGGGAGGCCGCCACGGCCCGGGCCTGGCCCGCCGCCTCCCGGCTGAGGCGCCGATTTCCCCCCGGGGCGATGCCGACCAGGCCCACGGCACTGGGTAACCTCCTGACGGCCATGGAGCATTCGGCGGGACGTGTGCACGGGTGGGACGCCGCCGTGGCCTGGCCGCGCCTGTACTCGGTCCTGCGGGATCCGGCCCGGTCCCTGGTGGACGACGCGCGGGACGCCCTGGACCAGTCGATCGGACTGGCGACCGTCATGTCGCTCTGCGCGCCGCTCTCGCTCGCCCTGCTGTGGCCCTCCGGGTGGTGGACGCTCCTGGCCCTGGTGCCGGTGGTCCCGGCGGTGGGGGCGTACCGGGCGGCCCTGCGTTCCGCCACCACCTACGCGGTCACGGTGCACGGCGCCTTCGACCTGCACCGCTTCGACCTGCTGCGCGCCCTCCACCTGCCGCTGCCCGCCGACCCGGCCGGGGAGCGGGCGCTGGCGACGGCGCTGTGCGACCTGTGGCGCCAGGACTTCCCCCTGCCCGCCGGCACCCGCTACCACCACGACGCCGGCCCCGGCGAGCCCTGAGCCGTTCGACGCGCCGGCGGATCGGCGGACCGGCGGAGGGATTGATTCCCCCGGCGCCCCGCCGGCCCCGGCGGGGCGGTCATCCGGTGCCACCGGGGTGGGACCGCACTGCCACGCCCCTCCGGGGAGCGCCCCGGGCCGGCGGGAGCGTGCGGCGGTCGCGGCCCGGGTGCGCGAGCGTGTCAGGCGTCGGTGAGGAGGGGGTCGTACGGGGCGCTCGCGCGGCGCCCCGACATGAAGGAGAGGAAGTCGCCCACGAAGGCACTCCGCCCGTAGGTGCCAGCGGTGCCATCGGTGGTGGTGAGGTCGCGGTGGAAGGCGGTGCGGAAGAGGGCCCGGTACTCGTCCGCGTCGATGGTGCCGTTGCCGTCCTTGTCGGTGGCGTCGAAGAGGACCTCGGCGACGCGGATGAGCGCGGGTCCGGCGAGGGAGGGGACGCCGGCGGCGTACTCGTCGGCGTCGATACGGCCGTCGCCGTTCGTGTCGAGGGCGGCCTGGAGTTCGCGCCACCAGGCGGCGAAGGCGTCGTAGAGCCGGGTCTCCTCGGGTTCGTCCAGGTCGAGGCGGGTGGAGAGCTCGCGGGCCATGGCGGCGAGGTCGGGCCAGTCGAGCCAGCCGTCGCCGGTTTGGTCCAACACCCTGCGGAAGAATTCCCTCGCCGGGCGCCGGCCCTCTCCCGTGTCCGCGGAAGGTGCCGGGTCGGGGGCAAGGTCGCCGCTCAGCGGGGTGAGGAGACGGAACAGGGCCGAGGCCCGCTTCACGCGGGAGCGCAGGGCGGCCGCGGTCCGGGCGCGGGGGTCGTCACTGTCGGGGGAAAGGGAGAGGAGTTCGATGATGCTGTCGGCGTTGATCCAGTCCGCCGGCAGGAAGCGGGTCAGCCCGGCGGTGAGGTAGGCACCCTGCATGAGGGTCGGGGCACCGGGCGTCTCGGCCAGGCCGGCCCGGCGCCGGTACGACTCGGGAAGCGAGGCGACGGTGATCGCGCCCAGGAGCGGACCGACGACGGCCCGGCCCGCCGCCCACAGGGTCGGCGCGCCGTCGAGCAGCGGTGGGGCGGGAAGGTGGTCGAAGAGCCGGTAGAGGATGACGCGGGCCGCCTCGGTGTCCTCCAGCTCGTTCTCGACGACCCAGTCGAAGTACGGCCAGAAGTCGTTCAGGTCCTCGGGGAGTTCGGTGGCGTCGCCGTCGAGCGCGGCGAGGTATCCGCGGTACTCGGCGTACATCCGCTCCATCGTGTCCCGGTCGAGCGGTTGGCCGCTGAGCCGGCACATGGTGACCGCGCTCTCGAAGAGCGTGGCGACCACCCAGGCCCGGGTCGCCCGGTCCATCGCGTCGTAGGGCCGGCCGCGGGAGTCGGAGCCGCTCATCCGGGCGTGCAGTCGGTTGAGCCGGGCGGCCTCCCGTTCGCGGACCACCGGGTCGGCGTCGAACATGCGCCGCATGCTGAGGAAGGTGTTGCGCAGCCGCCGCCAGGGGTGGGTGACGAAGGTGGAGTTCTCGGCGAGGGCCGCGCCGACCTGGGGATGGGCGGCCTCCAGCACGGTGGCGCGGATGATGGCCAGTGCCCAGCGCGGGTCGTCGAAGAAGGCGCGGAACCGTGAGTCCGGGCCGAACAGCGATGCCTCGTCGGCGGTGCCCGTGGTGTCGGCGCTCATGGGCGGTCTCCGTTCGTGCGGGGCGGAACGCCGCCGAAGCGGCGGTCGCGGTGGCGGTAGGTGTGCAGGCAGCCGAGGAAGTCGGAAGCCCGGAAGTCCGGCCAGAGCATCTCGGGGAAGACCCACTCGGCGTAGGCGACCTGCCAGAGCATGAAGTTGGAGATGCGCTGTTCGCCGGAGGTGCGGATGACCAGATCCACATCGGGGGTGTCGGGGAACGGCAGGTGATCGGCGAAGAGCCGCTCCGTCACCTCGTCGGCGGGTGTCCCGCTGAGGATCAGCGACCTCGCGGCCTCCACGATGTCCCGGCGTCCGCCGTGGTCGAAGGCGACGGTCAGCGTCATCCCCCGGTTGCCGGCGGTCAGTGTCGTCAGGTCCTCGATGTCCCGGGCCAGTTCGCGGGGGATGCGCGGATCTCCCGCCCCGAGGAAACGACAGCGGATGCCACGGGCCAGCAGCAGGGGCGCGTGCTTGCGCACGACCCGGCGCACCAGACCCATCAGGAACTCGACCTCGGGGTCGGGACGGTTCCAGTTCTCGGTGGAGAAGGCGTACAGGCTGAGCCACTCGACACCGGCGGCCCGGGCCGCCTCGATGATGTCGATGACGGTGGTCTCGGCAGCCCGGTGCCCGGCCGTGCGGGGAAGCGAGCGCCGCTGTGCCCAGCGGCCGTTGCCGTCCATCACGCAGGCCACGTGTCGCGGCATCGCGCGCGCCGGCCCGGTGTCCCGCCGCCGCTCGTGGAGCCCGTCGAGCCCGCCGTCGTGTCGGCGCCCGTTCGGTGGCTCCTCCGTCGTCGCGCGGGTGCGGGGGGCCGGGACGCCGGGGACCCCGACGCCCGGATCCGTCCCGTCCGGCCCCGCCTCGTCCGGAGGGGTGTGTTCGGTCGCGCGGCGCTCGGTCACGTCCACCCCGCCCCACCGCCCCCGCTTCGCCCATGGCCGCGCCCCACCGGGGCCTTCCCTCCCGGGAGTGTGCCGGAGGGAAAGGGTCCCGACCCGCCGAACGGGTGGCATTCACCCTCGACTCGTGTGTTCGGATCCCTCCGGGGCGAGCGGGGCCGCCGGTCGGCGGGTGGCGCCGTTCCCGTCCCCTCCGGGGTCCCGCGGCTCGGCGAAGGGGACCGTCACCGCCTGCGGGTGAAGTGGGTGGCGGTGACACCGTGGGAGAAGGCGGTGCGCCGGTCGACGTCGAAGAGGGTGGGGTCGAAGACGCCGTCGAAGCGCGGGACCCCGGCGCCGGCGACCACCGGGTAGCTCTTGATCACCAGTTCGTCGATCTCGGGCAGGAGGGTCCCCGCGAGCCTGCCCCCGCCGCAGAGCCAGATGTCCGAGTCGTTGCCCTCCTCCCGCTTGAGTTCGCGGATCAGGCCGATCGGGTCGTTCGGGACGACGGTGACGGCCGGATCGATGTCGGGTTCGAGGGTGCCGGAGACCACGTACTGCCGCAGGTGGGCGTACGGGTTGGTGATCCCGTGGTCGAGGGCGGGCCGATAGGCGCCGAGTCCCATGACGACGGTGTCGAAACGCCGGTGGGGCATGTCGGCGAGGCCACCCGTCGCCCCGAACTGCGGAAGGTCCTCACCGAGCGGGTCCGGGCCGACATCGACGCCAACCTCGCCTACCACGAGGCATCCGGCCTGCCCGGTGACGCCATGGCCGTCAAGCTGTTGATACTCGCCCTGAACTGGCTGATCGTCGAACAGCTCACCCTGCCCGAGGTCTTCACGGAGGCGGAGCGCGAAGAACTCGTGACGGCGGCGGTCGAACGGATCGTGGCGGTCGGCGGGACGACCGACGCGGCGTGAGACCGGCCGGCTACGCGGTGCCCCGGAAGGTGTTGCGGTAGGCGCGCGGTGAGACGCCGAGGGTCTCCCGGAAGTGCTGCCGCATGGCGCTGCCGGTGCCGAATCCCGTCCGGGCCGCGATCGCGTCCACCGGGATGTCGGTGCGCTCCAGCAGGCGGCACGCCTGCTGGATGCGCTGGTGGGTCAACCACTGGACGGGCGTCACCCCCGTCTCCCGCTTGAACCGGCGGCTGAGGGTGCGCACGCTCATCGACGCCCGGCGGGCCAGTTCCCCGAGGGTGAGCGGTTCGCCGAGGTGCTCCAGGGCGTAGAGGCGGGCGGGGGCGGTGGACGCGCCGCCGGGCTCGGGGACGGGATGCTCGATGTACTGGGCCTGGCCGCCCTCCCGATGCGGCGGGACGACCGTGCGGCGGGCCACGACGTTGGCCACCTCCGCGCCGTGGTCGCGGCGGATCATGTGCAGGCACAGGTCGATGCCGGCGGCCACCCCCGCCGAGGTGAGCACGTTCCCGTCCTCGGTGTGGAGGACATCGGGATCGACGTCGATCTCCGGGTACAGCGCGCGGAGTTCGGCGCAGGACTTCCAGTGCGTCGTGGCCCGGCGCCCCGTCAGGAGACCGGCGGCGGCGAGGGCGAAGGCGCCGGTACAGATCGAGGCCACCCGGGCGTCGGCCGGAATCCGGGCGAGGGCCGCGCGGACCCGGGGATCCAGCCGGCCCCGTTCCTGCGGGCCGTAGTCGTCCTCCGCCGCCGGGACGATCACCGTGTCGGCGTCCTCCAGGGCCTCCGGTCCCCGCCCGACGCGGAGGGTGAAGTCGGTGTCGGTGGGAATCTCCCCCGCCTCCGGGGCGCAGGTCACCACCTCGTACAACGGGCGGTCGTCCGCGTCGAGGGCCGTCCCGAACAGGCGGTGCACGATCCCCACCTCCAGCGGGATCAGCCCGGGTCGAACGAGGACCACCACCCGGTGCGGTCTCCCCGCGCGTGTTCCCGTGCCGGGGCTCCCCGGCGCGGCCCGCCGGGGACCACCCTCTTCGGATACGCCGTTTCCACCCATGGCCGGATTCTTTCACAGTGTGTCCATCCGGCCAGTGGTTCCGTTTCCCGGCCGCTCGAAGGATGTGGGGCATGACGACGAGTGCCGACCGCGCCCCCCGGGATGTCGATCCCCCGGCCGCCGACCCCCGACCCTCCGGGGATCCGCCCGCCGATCCACCCGCCGGCCCCCCGGACGCGGGCCGCCGGGCCTGGTGGGTGGCCGCCGTGACGGGGGCCGCGATCATCGTGGCCGGGGCCTTCTCCACCGTGCCCGGTCTCCTCCAGGACCCCCTGCACCGGGAATTCGCCTGGTCCCGGGGCGAGATCGGGCTGGCCGCCTCGGCGAATATGGTGTTGTACGGCCTGACCGCGCCGTTCGCCGCCGCCGTCGCGGACCGCCTCGGTCTGCGCCGCGTGGTGGTCGCGGCCCTCGCCGCCGTGGCCGCCGGCGCCCTGCTGACCACGGCGATGACCGCCGCCTGGCAGTTCGTCGCCTACTGGGGCCTGTTGGTCGGGCTGGGCACGGGCTCGCTGTCCATGACCCTCGGCGCGGTCGTCACCCACCGCTGGTTCGTCGCCCACCGGGGGCTGGTCACCGGCCTGCTCTCCTCGGGCAGCGTGCTGGGACAGATGGTGTTCCTGCCCGGCCTGGCGTGGATCATCGCCCGCCACGACTGGCGCCCGGCGCTCGCCTGCCTCGCGCTGCTCGCGCTGGCCGTCGTCCCGCTCGTGGTGCTCCTGCTGCGCGACCACCCGGCGGACCTCGGACGACGCCCCTACGGCAGCCCCGCCTTCGTCCCCAAGCCGCCTCCGGTGCCGGGCGCGGCCCGCCGGGCGCTGACCGTGCTGCGCGGGGCCGCCGGAACCACCCCCTTCTGGGTACTCGCCGGTGCTTTCGCGATCTGCGGGGCCACCACCAACGGCATCATGTGGACACACTTCGTCCCGGCCGCGCACGACCACGGCATGCCCGCCGGCACCGCGTCCGGACTGCTCGCGCTCATCGGCGTCTTCACGGTCGTCGGCACCGTCATCGCCGGCCGGCTCACCGACCGGATGGACGCCCGCCGGTTGCTCGCGGTCACCTTCGCGCTGCGGGGGCTCCTGCTGCTCTCGCTGCCGGTGGTGATGGCGGCGACGGTCACCCCGGCCACGATGGTGTTCGTGGTGGCCTTCGGTCTCCTCGACCTCGCCACGGTGCCGCCCGTGGTCGCCCTCTGTCGCCGTTTGCACGGCGCGGACGGTGCCATCGTCTTCGGCTGGATCGCCGCGACACACCAGGTCGGGGCGGCGATCGTCGCCTTCCTCGCGGGCGTCGCCCGGGACGCCTTCGGTGACTACACCCCGGTGTGGGTGCTGCTGGGCGCGGCCTGCGCGGTGGGCGCGCTGCTGTCCTGCGCCATCCACCGCCCCGCCCCGCCGGGTACCGACACCGACGAGCCGGCCGGCGCGTCGCCGGCCACCGCGCCGCCGGCCACCGCGCCGCCACCCGTCGCGAAGCCCGGCGGGTGACCGCCGCACCGACCCTCAGCGGCGGGTGGCGACGACCAGGCGGCAGCGGGGAGAGCCGTCGGGGCGGTGCCCGAGGGCGGTCAGCGCCGGGGCCTCGACCTCGAAGCCGGCCCGCCGCAGGTCCGCGAGCACGTCGGTGAGCCCGAAGGTGCCGTAGTACATGACGAACGGGGGCCGCCACAGCGCGTTGCGCACCCGCATGGCGGCGTCGAAGCCGCGCAGCAGCCAGAACGCCCGCGAGGTCGGGGGGAGCGGCGCGGCCACGGGGAAGACGAACCGCCCGCCGGGCCGCAGCGCGTCCCGCACGTCGACGAAGAGGCCCGGCCGCTCGGCGGGCAGGAAGTGCCCGAAGGCGCCGAGCGAGATCGCGATGTCGAAGGCGCCCTTCGGGGCGAACGGCAGGCGGCGGGCGTCGGCCCGCACCCAGTCGATCGGGACGGCGCCGGGCGGCTCGGGCACGGTCTCGCGGGCGACCTCCAGCATCCCGGCGCTGAAGTCCACCCCCACCACGCGTTCCCGGCACACCCCGCGCAGCATCGACGTTCCGGCGCCGGTCCCGCAGCACACGTCGAGGCCGGTGCCGAACGGACCGATCCGCCACAGCGCGTCCCCGACTGCGTCCACCACCCGGTCCGGCGTGCGGAACGGGGTGTGGTCGAACTTCGGTGCCAGCAGGTCGTATCCGCGCTCGGTGGAGGAGAGCGCCTGCGCGGCGAGTTCGCGGAACGTCGGACCCTCGGGGGAGAACACGCCCCCACCGTATCGGGCCCCGGCCTCAGCGGATGTCGGCCTCCGGGTGCGCGGCGTCCCAGCGGCGCCGCGAGTCGGCGATGGCCTCGCGGTGGCCGGCGGACCAGTCGGCGAGCGCCTTCAGTTGCAGGGTCAGGCCGTGTCCCATGGCGGTGAGCACGTAGTCCACCCGGGGCGGGACGGTGGCGTGGACGGTGCGGTGCACCAGACCGTCGCGCTCCAGGCGCCGCACGGTGAGGGTGAGCATCCGCTGCGAGATGCCGGGGACGGCGCGCAGGAGCTCGCGGAAGCGGCGGGTCCCGGCGGCGAGTTCGACGAGGACCAGCACCGACCACTTGTCGCCGATGCGGTCGAGGACGTCGCGGATGCCGCAGTCCTCGTGTTCCTCGCCGCAGGAGAGGACGGGTTCGGCCGGCCGGCCGAACCCGTCGATGGGCGGGGTGGTTACCCCGGTGTGCGTCTCCGACATCGAAGTGCCTCCTTACGCCGTGGAACGAGGTTACCGATGATGAGTGGGTTGCCGATGGGAACCACCGTGAATCGGTGGAGAAGCGGAGGAATGCCGTGCTGATGGTCACCGGAGCGGGTGGGGGACTGGGTGGGGCGATCGTGGAGCGTCTGACGGGCCGGCGGGACGTGATCGCGGGCAGTCGGCGCCCGGAGGGGTTGCCCACGACCCTGCCGACGCGCCGGATCGACTTCGAGGACCCGGCCTCCCTGCGCGATGGGTTCACCGGGGTTCGGACGCTGCTGCTCGTCTCGGCCGGGTACGGCGAGGACGACACGGTGATCGCGCGGCACGGCGCCGCGATCGACGCCGCCGAACGGGCCGGCGTCCGGCGCGTCGTGTACACCTCGCTCACCGGGGCCGGGGACCACCTGCCGTACGCGCTGCCGCACCGTTGGACCGAGCGCCGGCTCCGGGAGGGGCGCGCGGCGTGGACGATCCTGCGCAACGGCCTGTACGCGGAACTCCTGGCGGCCCTCGCCGCCCCGGACCCGGAGGGCCGGATCACCGCGCCGTTGGGGGAGGGGCGTCTGGCGGCGGTCGCCCGGCGGGAGTTGGCCGAGGCGGCGGCCCGGGTGGCGATCGAGGCGGAGTCGGCCTCGACCGACGGCGGGGCGCGGTCCCCGCACGCCGGGCGGGTGTACGAACTGGTCGGGCCGGAGGCGATCGGCGGCCGGGAGGTGGCCGACCTGATGGGTGGGGGTGTGCGGTACGAGCCGGGCACCCTGGCGGGTGCGCGGGAACGGGTCGCCGCGTCGGGGGCGGCGGCCTTCCAGGTGCCGATGTTGGTGGGAACGGCCTCCACCATCGCGGCCGGTTTCCTCGCCGGCACGGGCGGGGACCTGCCGTCCCTGCTCGGGCGGGAACCGGCGGGCGCGACACGGGTGCTCGCGGAGTTGTTCGCGGGTGCGGGTGCGGGCGCGGGCGCCTGAACTCCCCGGGGCGGTTGGGCCGTGCCGTCGCCGGACCGGAACCGCTCCGGAAGCCGGACCGGGGTCAGGCGCCCGGACGGCCGGTGTCGCCGGTGTCGCCGAGGGAGATCAGGAGTCTGCGCAGCAGGTCGGCGGTGATCTCGCGGTCCTCCGGTCCGAGGGTGGCGAGCAGGCGATCCTCGTGGGCGACGTGGCCGGTCACCAGTCGGTCGACGAGCTCCAGCCCCTCGGTGGTGAGGGTGATCAGGACGCGGCGGCGATTGTCCGGATCGACCTCGCGGGTGATCAGGCCGCGTTCGACCAGGCGATCGGCGCGGTGGGTGAGGGCGGCCCCGCCGATCATCGCGGAGGCGGCCAGCTCGCCGGGGGAGAGGGTGAACGGGGGGCCGGTCCGGCGCAGGGTGGCGAGCACGTCGAACTCCCAGGGCTCCACGCCCTGTTCGGCCAGATGCTCCCGAACCGCCTGCCCGAGCAGGCGGGAGAGGCGGGAGATCCGGCCGATCACGGCCATGGGGGAGGCGTCGAGGTCGGGCCGGGCCCGCGCCCACCGGTCGAGGATGCCGTCCACCGCGTCCCGCATCACGCCTCCCGAAAAACTTCGACGTCGAATTGTTTGACGACAGGTTAGCACCGGGCTACTCTCGCATCGTCGTATATTTCGATGCCGAAAGGTTTGATGATGTCGAATCCCGGTTCCCCCGGTTCGTTATCCGCATCCCGGACCGGCCCCACCGCCGATCCGACGCCCGTCCCGACTCCTCTCCCAGCGCCGCTCGGCGTTCCCGAGGTCATCCGCACCCGGCGGGCCATCCGCCACTACGCCCCCGATCCCGTCCCCGACCACCTCCTGCGCGACCTCCTCGACCTCACTCTTCGGGCCCCCTCCGCCTGGAACGGTCAGGCCCGTTCCGTCGTCGCCGTCACCGATCCCGCCGGACTCGCGGGTCTGGTCCGTGCCACCGGCGGGCAGTCGCAGCCCCGGGAGGCACCGGTGATGCTCGTCTTCGTCGCCGACTGTGCGGACCGACCCACCGATCGCGAGGACATCCACCGCGCCGCCCGCGAAGCCGGCGCCTGGAGCGCCGCGTCCGCCGAGGACTTTCTCGCCTCCGAACGCGCCCACCGCCGTGGCCTCGCCGCACGCGGTCTGCTGCGCGAGTACGCGGTCAAGGACGCGATGCTCGCCGCCGCCCACGCCCTCCTGGCCGCCACCGCCCTCGGCCTGGCCACCTGCCCGATGAACGGCTGGGACGAGACGGCGGTGAAGGAGGTCATCGGCGTCGCCGACCGCGACGACCTCGCCATCGCGCTGCTGACCCCCGTCGGGTTCCCGGCCGAGACCCGGCGCCCACCCGGCCGACTGCCCCTCGGACGACGTGCCTTCGCCGACCGGTACGGAGTCCCCTTCGGGGCCCCTCCCACCGGCACCCCCGGCTCGGCCGTCCGCACCTGACCGCCGTCCGCGCCGAACCGGGACCATCCCGCCCGCCGGGGAGCGGGGAGCGGGGAGCGTCCTCGGCGAACCGGCCCCGCCCCCCGGACCCCGCCCACGACCCCGAAGGAGGGCCGACCCGTGTCCGAGGGCCGCCGACCCCTGCTCGACACCGGCGTGACGGCGCTCGCCCCCGCCGTATGGGGCAGCACCTATCTGGTCACCACCGAATTCCTCCCGCCGGACCGCCCGTTGCTCGCCGCCGTGGCCCGGGCCCTGCCCGCCGGACTGGTCCTGCTGGTGTTCACCCGGGTCCTGCCCACCGACGGGTGGTGGTGGCGGGCCGTGGTCCTCGGCGTCCTCAACATCAGCCTGTTCCTCCCGCTCCTCTTCGTCGCCGCGTACCTGCTGCCCGGCGGCGTGGCGGCGCTGCTGCTCTCCATGCAACCGGCGCTGGTCCTGCTGATCGGCATCCCGCTGCTGGGCCGGGGCATCCGCCTCCCGCACGCCGTCGCCTGCGCGCTGGGCGTCCTCGGCGTCGCGCTCCTGGTCCTCGAACCGACCGCCGAACTCGACGCCGTCGGCGTCCTCGCGGCGATCGGCGGAGCGGTCTCGATGGCCTGCGGCATCGTGCTCACCAAGCGGTGGGGAAGGCCCGACGGGGTGGGGGTGCTGCCGTTCACCGGCTGGCAGCTCACCGTGGGCGGTCTGGTCCTGCTACCGCTCCTCCTGATCGGAGAGGGCCTGCCGGACCGCGTCACCGGGGCCAACCTCGGCGGTTTCCTGTACCTGGGAGTGATCGGCGCGCTGGTCTCCTACGTGCTGTGGTTCCGCGGCCTCGAACGTCTCCCGGCCTCCGCCGTCTCCTTCCTCGCCCTGGTCAGTCCGCTGGTCGCGGCGGTGCTCGGGTGGGTGGTGCTCGGCGAGGCGTTCACGCCCCGCCAACTCCTCGGCGGCCTGCTCATCGCCGGTGCGATCCTCCTCGCCCAACGCGACTCCGCCCCGCCGTCCGGGTCCGGGCGGCGCCCGGTCGGCGGTTCGCGGAAAACCGTTGCCCGGTAGGAGAGTTCGCCTAGCATCGCCCGCATGGAGCCCTCCTCCGTCGCGCTGCGACTGGCCACCGGCGCGCTGGCGCCCCTGATCGGGAAGCTGTTCGTGAAGGAGGGACCGGGCGCCGAACTGGTGGACCGGCCAGTGCGGTTGGCCTCCCTGGTCTCCTTCCGGGGCGAGCGTCGCACCCTCGGTGAGGCGGAACTCAGCAAGCTCGCAGCCGTGTTGGTGCGCCGGGCCGGACGAGCGGCCGGCCCCGTCGAGGCGCCCTCCGCCGAGACGGCCGCCGAACTCACCGACGCCCTGGTCCGCGCCCTGCACGCGCTGGGCGATGTGGACATGGACGACGTGCAAGCCGTGCGGCTCGGCCCCGAGGCCCTCGCCGCCCGGCTACCCCGCCCCCGCGACCTGTCCGCCGACGCCGAAGCCCGCTGGGACACCCTCCTGCACACCTGCTGCGTCCACGTCCTGCACTTCTTCACCACCCGCTCGACCTTCGTCGCCCGCGCACAGGTGGAACAGACCCGGACGCTGCACCGCGCGACCCGGACCATGGACCTGCTGCTGGAACGGATCGGCGACCGGCGCGCGGAGGACGCCGACTTCGAGCCGCGCTGGGCCCGGCACGTCATCGCCCGCCACGGTGAACTGACCATCCACGGCCTGGACCTCGGCCACGGGCACGAATGGCAGCTGGACGCCGCGTACGTTCCGCTGGAGGTCACCGCCCCGGAGGCGGAGGCCGATGACCCGACGGCCCCGGCCGGTGCCACCGGATCCGTCGACCCCTCCGGCCTCGTGCTGCGGGCCGAGGACGCCCTCGCCGGCCGGGACCGGGTGCTGCTGCGCGGCGTCGCCGGCTCGGGCAAGAGCACGCTCGTGCAGTGGCTCGCCGTCACCGCCGCCCGCACCCACCTCGGCCCCCCGCGCGACCACCCGCCGGGCCTCGATCACCTGGTCGGCCGGGTGCCGTTCGTGCTGCCGCTGCGCCGCGTGGTGATCGACGGCCGGCCGCCGAGCCCCGACCGCTTCGCGCACGCCGTCGGCAGCCCGCTCGCCACCGCCCAACCGGACGGGTGGGCCGACCGGGTCCTGCGCGCCGGCCGCGCGCTGCTGCTGGTGGACGGCGTGGACGAGGTGCCCGAACGCGACCGGGAGACCGTCCGCCGCTGGATCCGCGAACTCATGACGACCTACCCCGGCAACCCCTGGGTGGTCACCGCCCGCCCCTCCGCCGTCCGGGAGGCGTGGCTCGCCGACCGCGACGCGGCACGCGGCTTCGTCGAACTCTCCCTCGCGCCGATGTCCCGCACCGACATCGAGCTGTTCGTCACCCGCTGGCACGAGGCCGCCGACGCCGACCCCGCCCTCGGCACCGCCCTGGTCACCGCCATCCGCACCACCGAAGCCCTCGGACGGCTGGCGGTCAACCCGCTGATGTGCGGGCTGCTGTGCGCGCTGCACCGCGACCGTGAAGGCTTCCTGCCCACCGACCGCCGCGACCTCTACGAGGCCGCGCTCTCCATGCTGCTCGAACGCCGTGACCTCGAACGCGGTGTGGACACCACCCTCGGGGCCGGGGGGCGACTGTCCCGGGACGCGCTGGTGCGGCTGTTGCAGCGCCTCGCGCACTGGATGATCCGCAACGACCGCGCCGAGATGGACCGCGCCGACGCCGTGGCCCAACTGGACCGCGTCCTCCCGGCCATGGCCCACCACGTGTCCGCCGACGGGGACACCGTCCTGCGCCACCTGCTGGAACGTTGCGGCCTGCTGCGCGAACCCGTCCCCGGCCGGTTGGACTTCGTGCACCGCATCTTCCAGGACCACCTGGGCGCCGGGGCCGCCGTGGAGGAGGGCGACTTCCCCCTTCTGCTGGACAACGCCCACCGCGACCGGTGGGAGGACGTCATCCGCATGGCCGTCGCCCTCGGCCGCCCCGCCGAACGCGTCCGCCTACTGGAAGGGCTGCTGGACGGCGCCGGCGAGAACTTCCCGTCGGCGCCCCCGGTGGAGGAGGCCGAGGGGCGGATCGTCCGCCGGGTCCTGCTGGCCGCCGACTGCGTGGCCCACGCCACCGAACTCGACCCCGGGACGCGCCGCCGGGTGACCGACGCCGTGGCCCGGCTCCTGCCCCCCACCGACATGCGGCAGGCGAGGTTCCTCGCCCACCACGGCGGAGCACTGCTCCTCGGTCTGCTGCCCGGACCGGAAGGGCTGACGGACGAGGAGGCGGGCGCGGTGGTGGTCACCGCGCTGAAGATCGGCACGGACGCCGCCCTGCCGCTCCTGGCCCGCTACCGGCGGCACCCCTCCCTCTGGTTGCGACGCCAGCTGGCCTGGAACTGGCACCACTTCGACGCCGAACGCTACGCGCGGGAGATCCTGGCCGACCTCGACGACGAGGACCTCTACATCAGCGTCCACACCCACGAACAACTGCGGCTGCTGCGCGACCTCGGAGGCCGGGCACGGGTGCAGCTCGTCGGCACCCATCGACCGGAGGAGCTGAGCACCTACCTGGTCCCGGAGCGGCTGACCCACCTGTGGTGGCGCGACCTCCCCGCTCCCGGGGACGACGGGAGCCGGACCTCCGCCTTCCCGCGCCTGCGGGAGATCCGGGTGCGGCGGAGTGCCGTGGCCGAGGGGTTCCGGCCTCCGCCGGGCTTCACCGCCGCCCCCCACCCCGAGGACTCCGGAGCCGTCCTCATGACCCGGGACACCGGGAACACCGGGACGCCGGGGTAGACGTCCGCCCGGAAAGCCGACCGTGCTCGCTATGGGCCTCACCGGTCCGGGGCGCACGACCGCCGTCCCGCCGCCCGGCCCTCGGTGACCGGGGGCCGGAATCCCCGGATGACTCACGGCTGTTGGCCCCGATGACATCATGGTGAGCGGGCCCGTACTCTCGGTACGGCGATGGTCACCGGGGGGATGACGGATGGGTGGGGGGACACCGAGCAACCCGGGTTCCAAGGTCACACAGCGGGATGTCTTCCTCGCCGTGGTCAGCATCGTGGTGGCCGCGATCGGCGCCGGGTGGTTCCTCAACTCCTGCTCCGCCGAGGGAGATGGAACGCCGGGAGGACTGCCCTCGCCATCCGCGTCCGCCCCCGACGGGGAGGCGCCGCGGGAGGACGCGGCCCTTGACGGCGAGGGGCGGGACGACCCGGAAGCGGACGAGGGGCGGGAACGGGCGGCCTCGGAGCCCGACGTTCGCTACCTGTCGGAGCTGAAGCCGGCGCACGGCACGGCGAGGACCGGTGCCGTCCACCTGGTCGGGACGGACTACGAGTACAGCGTCCGCGTCGAGCACCTCTGCCTCGGCGAGCAGGTGATCGCCTACGCGCTGGAAGGCGCCTGGGACACGTTCGAGGCCACCCTCGGCGTCACCCTGGAGGCTCATCCCGGGGATATCCACCACTTCCGCGTCCATGTGGACAACGAGCCCGCCACCGACCGCATCGCGCTGACCAAGTACGACACGGAGCGGGTCACGGTGGATGTCAGCGGCGCCGCCGAACTCCGGTCGCACGTCAACGCCGATATCCGCTGCGGCACCGGCGGACAACCCGTCTGGGGCGACGCCGTGCTCGGTGGCGTCCCCTGACCGTCGGCCGGGGACCGGGAGTGCACTCCGTCGCAGTCAATGCCCGTGCGGAGGCACGGCCGTTCGATGCGGTCGGACACGAGCCGTCAACCCTCCGCGACCTCAGGACAGGAGGCGTTCGACGGCCGTGCGGCCCGCTTCGAGGGCGGCCTTCAGCGTCTTCCCGTCGCGGGTGAGGCGTCCGACCCGGGGTGAGTCCAGGGCCGGACGGATCGAGAGGACGGCGGGCTCCGTCCGGGTCGCCGTCTCCACCGGCGGTGCCCCGGTGGGCAGGCCCGACCGGTCGTAGGCCGCGAGGAGCGCGTCGTCCTCCGACAGTCGGCTCCCACGTGCGTGGAAGGCGTCGTGCAGGGCCTTGGGGTAGCTCCGCAGAGCGGTCGAGGTGATCAGCCGCGCCCCGAAGGAGGGGCGTACGGACCCCCGGTCACCGGCGACCGGCGAGGGCATCGGCGCCGAGCGGGAGCGCAGCACCAGCACGTGGGTCGCCCCCTGCGCCAGCGCGGTGCGGTAGGGGATGGACTCGGCGAGGCCGGCGTCGTAGAAGACCTGCCCGCCCAGGCGGACGGGCGGGCCCGCGAGGAACGGCAGGGCGGCGCTGGCACGTAGCGCCAGCCGCAGTTCGGCCGGCCCGGTCAGGAACGGACGCAGGTCGGTGGAGAGGCCGGAGTGCGCGTCGGTGGCGAGGGGGTGCAACTCCACCGGGTTGGCCAGGACGGAGTCGAAGTCCATCCGGGCGACCTCGGGGTAGAGGTGTTCGATCAGGTGGTGCACGTCCACCATGGGACGGCGACGCCAGAGGTTGGACGGGCGGATCATCGCCCTCGCGTAGAGGGGGTCGGCCCATCCCGCCAGGTTCTCCGGGGTGTTGCTGAGCAGCCAGGCGCCCGTGATGGCTCCCGCCGAGGCCCCGTATACGGCGTCGAAGACCCTCGCCACGCCCGCTTCGTGCAGTGCGAGGGCCATGCCGGCGGAGATCGTCCCGCGCATCCCGCCGCCCTCGATGACCAGGGCCAGGCGCAGGCCGTCACGGCGCGAGCCCGGGCCGCCGTCGTCCCGCGAGCGGTCGGCGATGACCCGCAACACCTCGTGCCGCTCCCCGGTGGTGAGGTCCCCGGTGGTGAGGTCTTCCCGACGCATGTGCTGCCCTCCCGCTGCTCCCGCTTTCCGGCCTCTCCGGGGCGTCCGGGGCCTTCCGGAGCCGACGGTACGGGATGGGGTGCCGGCGATGCGTGCCGTGACGCGCCGGCCGAACACACTCCCGAGTGGGGCGGGTCCGACCGGTCGAATCGGAACGGTGTCGGATCATGCCGTCGCGGCGGGGGTGGGGAGGGAGAGTTCGCACCAGACGGATTTGCCGGGCGGGGTGCCGGGGTCGGAAGGGCTGGAAGAAGAGATGACGTGCCGGCCCCAGCGGTCGGCGAGGGCGTCGAGCAGGAGCAGGCCGCGACCGTCGAGGGCGTCCCGGCGGGCGTCGAGGGTGGGTGCGGGGGCGCGGGCGGCGGAGGGGTTCGGGTCGGTGTCTTGGACGGAGATCCGCAGCGCGGGGTGGGTCCACCGCAGGGCGAGTGAGGCCGGGCCGGTGGTGTGGCACACCGCGTTGGTGATCAGCTCGGAGACCAGCAACTCGGCGCGCTCCAGGAGTTCGTCCAGACCGTGGGAGCGGAGCACGGCCCGCAGTGTGGTGCGAGCGATCGCCGGGACGCGGGGATCGCGGGGGAGGTTCAGCTCGTACCGCCACGGCTCCGCGAACCCGATCCGTTCGGGAGGGGCGGTGGTACGGGGGGTGGGACAGGGGGAGGGGGTGTGCGACATGGATCTCTCCCGAGCGGATGAGAGGGACGGGCGGGTCCCCGGGGCGGCCATCGAGCGGTGTCATTGCCGTCGTCTCCCGTGCCTGCGGGCAGGGCGAAACGGTGTACTTCCCCTCGGGAGTACCGACGCGGGTAACTGAGTCACAACTTAGAGTATTTGTGACTCACCTGTGAGTCCTATTCCCTAAACGGGTGACCTCGTGAGGGCTTGGTTGGTCCAAAAGGTGACGCGCTGCCAGACTGTCCGCCGCATGAAGAGGGGTGACATGGCTCAACGGAACGTGCCCACCGGGCGCCGTCGACGGCTCGCAACGGAGATCCGACGCATGCGAGAACAAGCCGGAATTTCACTGGTGGAGGCAGCCCGGCGACTGGGTGTGGATCGCACGATGCTCTCCAACGTCGAAGCCGGTCGCACCGGTATCAGTGAGGACCGTGTCCGTTGGTTCGCTCACCACTACGAGTGCCATGAGCCCGCGTTGATCGAAGCCCTGGCGAAGATGGCCGTCGGACGCAAGGCTCGGCACTGGTGGGAGGAGTACCGGGGGAAAATTCCCGAGGGGTTTCTCGATGTCTCGGAGGTGGAGCACCATGCCCATCGCCTGCGCACGGCCCAGACCGTCCACCTGCCCGGCCTCTTCCAGACCGAGGACCACGCCCGTGCCCTCTTCAATCTCGTGGTCCCGCCGCTCTCCCGGTTGGAAATCGAGCTGCGTGTCGCCCACCGCATGGCGCGTCGGCAGGTGATCGAGCGGGAGGACCCCGTCCCCTACGTGGGGATCATCCATGAAGCGGCTCTGCGGATGGAGTTCGGAGGTCGTGCGGTGGCGCGGTCTCAACTGCGAGGCCTCGTCGAGGCCACCGAACGCGAACACGTGACCCTGCTCGTCATCCCCTTCAGGGCGGGGAGCTTCCATGGCGCCGGTCAATCCATCCTGTACGCCGAAGGGCCTGTCCGAGCGCTCGACACCGTTCAACTCGACACCGCACACGGAAGCTACTTCGCCGACGCTCCCACACCGTTGGCGAACTACCGTTCTCTGCTGGACTTGATGGAGGCCTCGGCGCTCCCTCAGGAGGAATCCCGGGACTTCATTCATGCGATCGTCCGAGACTTGTGAGGGCTCATGCAGCAGCGAGTGAGCACTTGGCGTCGTTCCTCTTTCTGCGGTGCCGGCGGCAACAACTGCGTGGAGGTGGCGGCGACGGTCGGCGGTGTGGCGGTGCGGGAGAGTGAGGTGCCGGGGCGGGTGGTGGTGGCCGAGCCCGCCGCGTTCGCCGCACTGCTGGACGCGATCCGGGCCGGGCGGGTCGGCGGTCCGGGCGGCTGAACCCGCCCCGGGGCGTTGATGGTTCGCTACTGCCACGATTCATGTGACTTCCCGATCGCCGGTTCTTCCGGGTTCTGTCACGGGCTGTGGTGAACCCCTGCCCGGGGATGGGGATTCCCGATATCAAGGTGTGCATGTGCACACGAAGAAAGCGTTGGGTGGCCGTGACGGCCGCCGTGGTGGTCGTCGGCCTCGGAGCGACGGCGTGTTCGAGCGGGCCGGAGAGCCCCGCCGCGGCACCTCCGGTGGCGGAGGACTTCGACGCGGCGGAGTGGGAGGCCGAACTCGAGGAAGCACTCAAGGATCTGGAGGAAATGGGGGACCCGGGGGATCTGGTGGGCTGGGACGACTTCGGCACCGGTGAGCCGTTGAAGGTCGGGGACTGCTGGGGCCGGGGGACCACGGTGGACCACGACCCCCGTTCCTGCACCGAACCGCACGTCTTCGAGGTGGTCGGCGTCCACGAGGGCTTCGAGGCGCCGGAGGGCGGTGAGGGACTCGACGGGATGCGGGCGGAGCAGGATGCCAAGGACGCCATCTGTGAAGGGCTGTTCGCCGAGTACTTCGGCGTCTCGTACAACGACCAGCCGTTGCCGATGATCCTGGTCACCCCCGAGCCGGTCGAGATGGGGTCCGACCGGATCGTGTGCAGCGCCTACACCACCCGCAGCGAGGAACACACCTCCCCCTTCTCCATCGGCTGAGCGCGGGGCCCGCCACCGGGCCGGCCGTGGCGCCCTCACCGGGAGGGGCGTGAAATGTGCTCCGGATCGGAGCAAACGGCCCACCGGGACGTGACCGGCCGGTAGGCAGGTGCGCATGTGCACACGGAAGAAGCGTTGGTTGGCGGCGACAGCCGTCGTCGTGGCCGTCGGGCTGACCACCACGGCCTGTGGTGGCGAGGAGTGGTCCGATCCGCCGGAGTTCGCGGCCGACGACTTCGACGCCGGGGAGTGGGGAGCCGGGGACGCGGCGGCCGGTGAGCTGTCCGTCGGCGACTGTTGGGGCCGGGCCGACACCGTCGACGAGGACCCCCTTTCCTGCGAGGAACCGCACGTCTACGAGGTCATCGGGGTCCACGACGCGGTGGGCGAGGCCGACGACGCGGCGCGCGACGCCCTGTGCGAGTCCTCCTTCGCCGACTACTTCGGCGTCACCCCGGCGGAACGGGGATCGCCGCATCTGGTGATCACCCCCGAGCCGGCGCCCGCCGGAGCGGAGCGCGTGGTGTGCAGCGTCCACACCACCCCGTCGGAGGAACACACCGGTTCCTTCCGCTGACCCGCCCGCACGCCCGCATCCCCCCACACCACAACGGGAGTCGCCCCGGGGCCCCGGCGAACGGTACGCGAAAACCGTTGGCCGGGGCCCGCCCCCGTCCGGCAGGATCCCCTCGCATGACGCACCGTTTCCAACCCCTGTACGACCTGCGGATCACCACGCCGCGCCTGGAGTTGCGGGTCCCCGACCCGGAGACGTTGGAAGGTCTGGCCGAGGTGGCCGCGGCCGGCGTGCACCGGGACGACGAGATGCCGTTCTCCGTGCCGTGGAGCGCGGCGCCGCCGTTGGAACGGGGCCGGGCCACCGTGCGGCACGTGCTGGGGACCCTGGCGCAGTGGCGGTCCGAGGACTGGACCCTCGCACTGGCGGTCCTGCACGAGGGGCGGCCGGTGGGGCGCATGGACCTGACCGGCCGCGACTTCGCGGTCACCCGCGAGGCTTCCACCGGTTCCTGGCTGGGCCTCGCCCACCAGGGCGCCGGCCTCGGCACCGAGATGCGCGCGGCCGTCCTGCATCTGGCGTTCGGGGAACTGGGGGCGTTGGCGGTGACCTCCTCGGCGATGACGGACAACCCCCGCTCGCTCGGCGTCTCCCGCCGCCTCGGTTACCGGGAGGACGGCGAGGAGTCGGCGGCCGTCTCGGGCCGTCGTCGCACCCTGCGCCGGTTGCGTCTGGACCGGGCCACGTGGACGGCCCGCGCGGCCGACGCGCCCGCCGGGGGAGGGGTGCGGATCGAGGGCCTGGAGGGGTGCCGGGAGATGTTCGGCGTCTGACATCGGACCGGGACGGTTCGGGTGCCCTGCCGACACCGATCGACACCGATCGACACCGACCGACCGCGGGACCGGGACGGCCGCGGCCGGTCGGCACCCCGCTCCCCGGGCCCGGTTCCCACGGTGTTTTCGCAGCTCACAGCCGTGAGCTGCGTGCGCATGCGGGTGTCCGGGGGGGAACGTATTCTGAGGACGACGGCCTTCGCCGCCGCACCGCCGCCTTCGTGTGGGAGATGCCCCCGGGTGGCGGACGGCGGGTGACCCGCCCCGGCATCGTTCCGGGAGGCCCGTCCGCCGGTGGGATGCCTCGGGTGGACGCGAGCAGCGCCACGACCGGGTTCCATCTTCCCTCCCCGGCACCGATTCCCTTCGGACTCCCCCTTCGAATCCCCTCTGGAAAAGGTGAGGTCTGTGATGACATCAGCTTCTTTGCGCCGTTCGACGATCGCCCTGGTCGGCGCCACCGCCCTGGCTCTGGGCCCGGCACTCTCGGCCGCGGCCCAGGACGACGAGGAGGGCCTCGACGAACAGACCCAGCAGGAGATCGAGGACCTCCGGGAGGCGATGGAGCCGTACGAGGACGTGGATCAGGCGATCGAGGACGGCTACGTGCAGGCCGAGGAGTGCGTCGAGACCGACGACGGCGCCATCGGCTACCACTACTACAACCCGGATTACATCGGACAGGAGGTGAACCAGGAGGAACCGCCCGTACTGGTCTACCTGCCCGATCCGGACGGTGAGCCGGGAGATCTGCGACTGGGCGCGGTCGAGTACATCGTCGCGGACGAGGGGCAGGACCCGCCGGAGTTGTTCGGTCAGGAGTTCGAGAGCCCGCCGGAGGAGCGGGACACCGGAGAGCAGCTCGACGAGCAGGACACCGACGACGAGGACAACGGGGCGGGACTCATCGAGGACCAGTTCAACGGGGACGACGCCCCCGACGCCTACTCGCTGTACGTGTGGCTGTTCTGGGACAACCCGGACGGCATCTTCACCCCCTACAACACCGACGCCACCTGCGAGGTCGAGTACAACTGAGCGGCCCGAACCCGCTCTCCCGGACGCCCGGCTCCGGGGCCGGGCGTCCCTCTCCCGGGACCACCGTCGAGGGTGGGCGGTAGGCGCGTCGAGGCGTAGCCTGGAAGGTGGACTCGGGATTGTTCAACCATCCCGCCGGGAGGCGGATGATCATGACCATCGTCAAGAGGAATTTCGAATCGGCCGACGAGGTCCGCCCCTTCGAGGACCACAAGGGACACCTGGACCTCATCGAGACCGACCACGGGCTTGTGGGCCGCGCGGTCTTCGAACCGGGATGGCAGTGGTCGAAGCACGTCAAGCCGATGGTCGGCACGGAGAGCTGCGAGGCGGCCCACACCGGGTACTGCGTCAGTGGCCGGATGAAGATCGTCATGGACGACGGCGACGAGGCCGAGTACGGCCCCGGGGACTTCATGGAGGTCACGCCCGGGCACGACGCCTGGGTGGTCGGCGACGAACCGTGTGTCGCCCTCGACTGGACCGGCATGGCGGACTACGCCAAGCGGATGGCCGCACCCGCCGGCGTCTGACACCCGCACACCGTGTCCGCCCCGCCGTCGGCGGGGCGGACACGGCCACACCGAACCCTCCGGGGCCCGCCGGCCACACCGAACCCTCCGGGGCCCGCCGGCCACACGGGACTCCCGTGCGGCCGGCGGGCCGATTCCTCCCCGGCATCCAACATTCGGCATTCGGCATCCGGCGCGGACCGAAGGCCCCGGGACGGGGTCCCTCACACCAGCCCCGGGTGCTCCAGTTCGTCGGTGACGCGATGGGCGTCGGAGAGCAGAGCCCCGTACAGCGGCCACTCGCCCGGCGCGTCCAGGTTCTCCCGCCGGCAGCGCTCCATCAGCTCCTCGTACCGGGTGCGGACGGCCCCGAGAGCCGCCTCCAGTTCGTCCCGCTCCGCGTCGTCCTCCGGCTCCCCGCCGCCGAAGCGCTCCACGGCCGTGGCGGTGTCGGCGAGCAGATCGGCGTAGGGGGTGAGGAAGTCATGGGCCAGCGAACCGTAGTGCTCGCTCTGCACGGCGTAGGTCAGGCCGCGCACGATGGAACGGGCGCGGAAGCCCACCCGCTCCAGAACGTTGACCGTCGTGTGCCGGGCGGCGAGGTCGGTGGCCGACGGGTCCGGGCGCGGCGCCGTCGCCCCCGAGGCGCGGCCCGCCCGCCCCGGGGGCCGGATCGGTGCCAACCGGGCGGCGTCCTCGCTCTCGGAGACCACCCACCGGGCCGTGCGGGTACGGGCCTCCAGGTCGCGCAGTTGGCGCTCCCACCGCCGGACGGTTTCCTCCGCCGGCGCATTCTCCGCCAGGGACTCCCCGACGGAGCGCAGCATGGCCGCCACCCGCCGGGCGAGGTCCTCGCAGGCCTCCTCCGCGTCCCCGCGCCGGTGCGGGGACGGGGACAGCACCAGCGCGAAGCCCAGGCCGCACCCCGCTCCCAACGCGACGGCCAGCAGCAGATCGAGCCCGTAGTCGGGGTCACCGTTACCGGCGGCGAAGGCGAAGAGCGCGACCACCGGCAGTTGGGTGCGCTCGTTGCCGAGCGGCCACATCCGGCCGGCGGCCAGGGCGAGCAGCATGAGGATCGCCAGCGACCAGCCGTGCACCCCCGCCGTGACGCCGAAGGCGGCGGCCAGGCTGACCCCGACCACCACCGCCGCCAGGTACTTCAACGACACCCGCAGGGAACGGTGCACCGTCCCCTGGAGGACGAGCAGGGCGGTGAAGGGGGCGAAGGTGAGCACCGAGGAGGGCAGGACCGCCGAGGCGATCAGCCAGGCCACCACCGTGGCGCCGACGATCTTGAACTGGAGCACGACGTCGTCGCGCTCCCAGCCCGGCCCGCGCGCCGCGCGTCGCAGGTGGTCCACGCCCTCGGCCGTGCGCCGGCGCACCGTTCCCAGCGGGCTCATCCGTTCTCCCTCGCGTTTCCGATCCGTGGCGTCCGGTGTCCCGGCGGGGCACCGCCGGGGACGTTGTCGGTGACAACCGTCCACCGTCGGAGTGCCCCTGCCCGGATCGATGGGTACGGCAACGGATCGGTCCGGGAGCGTCCGCATCCCGGTCGGGTGGGCCGGGGGTCGGAGGTCCGGGTGCCTAGGATGGCGACGTGAGCGGGCGGCGAAGCGGAACGGGACGACGGGGCGTGGCGCTCCGGGTGTCCCGGTGGACCCGGACGCGCCGGGCGATCCGGGTGCTGCCGCTGCTGCTGGGCGTGCTGTTGCTGCACGGGATCGGGACCGCCGCCCTCGCGCACGCCGCCGTGACGGCGCCGGGCCACCACCCCGCCGCCCACCCGGACGCCGGGTATGCCGCCGGGTACGCGGACCACGCCGGGTATGCCGCCGGGTACGCCGAATATGTCGGGCACGCGGGCCACGCCCGGCACGCGGGCCATGCGGACCACGCCCGGCACGTGGAACACGTCGACCATGTCGGCGGCGGGGAGCGTCCCGGTCATGCCGGTCACGACCCCCGGACCGGGAGCGCCGAGCCCACCGGGCACGCGGACCACCACGGCCAGGGTGCGGCGCACCCCTTCACCGCCGTTCCGGGCACCCCCGGGCATCCCTCGGCCCCCGACCGGGCCGCCGACGTGCGGGAGCCCTGCGGGCACGCGGAACGCACCGAGGTCACCTGTCACGCCGCCGGCGTGGCCCTCGCGCCCGCCCCGCCGTTCCCCACCGGCTCGATCCCGGTGCCGGTTCTCTCGGCGGCGCCGCCCGCCGTCCGGCCGTGCGCGCTCCTCGACCGGCGTGCCCCGCCCTCGCTCAGCGAACTCCAACTCCTGCGGGTGTAGGAGCGCCCCCGGGCGGTCGGTCCCTCGTGGCCGGCGCCCGGCGCCGTCGCGTCCCTTTCCCCGTTCCCACGTCCGCCGTTCGCGCTCCACCGCGCGTCCGGCGGCGACCCGTCGCAGGAGTTCCCCGCCATGCGTGTGACACGCCGTTCCCCCCGCCTCCCCGTCCGCCGGCCGCTCGGCCGCCTTCTCGCCTCGGCGGCCCTGGCCGCCGGCGCCCTGACCCTCACCGCCTGCGGCGCCGCCGACGACGGGGCTACCGACCACGCCGGCCACGCGGCCCCGACCACCGGGGACGAGGAGCCCCGGGAAGGACACAACGACGCCGACATCGCCTTCGCCCGCGAGATGATCCCCCACCACCGGCAGGCCCTCGAGATGTCCGAACTGGCCCCCGACCGGGCCGCCTCGCCGGAGGTCCTGGCCCTCGCCGAGGAGATCGAGGCCGCCCAGGGGCCGGAGATCGAGACCCTCACCGCCTGGCTGCGCGGCTGGGGCGTCGAAGTCGCCGAGGAGACGGACGCCGACCACCACGGCCACGGGCTCCACGACGGCCACGACATGCCCGGCATGTTGACCGACGAGGAGATGGCACATCTCTCCGCCGTCGACGGTGAGGCGTTCGACACCGCCTTCCTCGGTCTGATGATCGAGCACCACGAGGGGGCGCTGGAGATGGCCCGGCAGGTGTTGGCGGACGGTTCCCACGAACCGACCGCCGAACTCGCCCGGGAGATCATCGACGGTCAGGAGGCCGAGATCACGCGGATGCGCGAACTCCTCGGCGAACCCGTCGAGCGCTGACATCCGGGCCGGCCCCGAAGCCGGGCCCGATCCCCGTGGCCCGTCCCAACCGTCGACGGTCGGGACGGGCCACGGGCCTCAGCGCAGCAGGGCGAAGACGGACGCGGCGACCGCGAAACCGAGCACCGTGCCCACCATCACCTGCGCCGGGGTGTGGTCCCGCAGCACCACCCGCGACCAGCCGATCGCCGCCGTCACCGGCAGCAACGCCCACGCCGGCGCGCCGAACTCCACGATCAGCGCGGCCGTCGCCCCGGCGGCGACGGCCGCGTGCACGGACACCTTCCACCACGCCGTCACCGCGATCGTCACCAGCAGACCCGTCACCATGGCCACGATCAGCGCCAGGACCGGGCGCGGCGTGCCGAGGGCCGCCGAGACGCCCAACCCCACCAGCACCGAACCGAGGGTGATCAGCAGCGGCACGGCTCGCTGTTCGCGCACCCGCACGTGCCGGTCGCTCCACACCCCGCGCCGGATGCCGACCAACACCACCAGCAGCGGCAACCCGCCGCAGAAGACGACCGCGGGGAGGGTGCGCACCAGTCCGTCGAGGCCGTCCCCGGAGCGCAGCCCGATCACCGGCAGCAGCGCGATGACCAGGTGGACGGGGGCGAGGAGGTCGGTGATCAGCCGGGCGAGACGCCGGGTGGGGGTGTTCGGGACGGCCGGTTCCCCGACGGTGGACGGCCGGGCCGGCGGGGTGGGGACGGCCGGGCGGGAAGGGTCGGTCTCGGGTGTGGTGCTCACGTGTTCTCCGGACTCGCAGGGCTCTCGGAACTCGCCGGTCGGCACCGACCGGGGTGCACCGGCCGGGTGGTGACGGCAGAACATACGCTTCGGGCGGCCCCCGGGTTCACCGTCCGCGCCGGCCGGCCCGGGACGGACCCCGCCGTCGCCGGTGGGCCGGCAGGATGTTCGCATGGCAGGCCCGGACCCCACGGAACCAACGGACGCCCCCGCCCCCGCCCCTGGTGGCGAGACCGACACCACTCCCGCCGGCGGCGACGGGATCGAGCGGGGGAGCGGACCCCCGACCGTCGTGCCCGACCCCGACCCCGACGCCCCCGCGCCCGCCGCACCCGCGCGGCCGGTGCCCTCCTCGCCGGAGGTCTCGGCGCGGATGAGCCGGCAGGCCGTGCGCGACACCGCCCAGGAGGTCGCCGTGCGGCGCCTGCTGTACGCGGCGGGACACCGCTACCGCCTGCACCGACCCGTACCGGGCCTGCCCCGCCGCAAGATCGACATCGCCTTCCCCGGCGCCCGGGTCGCGGTCTTCCTCGACGGCTGCTTCTGGCACGGCTGTCCCGAGCACGCCACCAGCCCGAAGTCCAACAGCGAGTGGTGGCGCCGCAAGCTGGACGGCAACAAGGCCCGCGACCTCCGGACCGGACAGGCCCTCACCGAGGCCGGCTGGACGGTGCTGCGCTTCTGGGAGCACGAGTCGGCGGAGGACGTCGCGGCGAGCGTCGCGGCCGTCGTGCTGGCCTGCCGCGAGGGGGACTGACCCCGGCGACGGTCGTCCCGGCGTACGCCTCCCGGCCCTCGCCCCCACCCCCGCCTCGGCGCGTTTCCCCCGGCGGGTCGCGGACCCGCGCCGACCGGGCCGTTACCCGGGGCCGTGCACCCGGAGGGTCAGCCCCTCCGGGCTGCTCAGCCACACGACGCGACGACCGGCCTCATCTTCCCGGACGACCGGGGCCCGACCGTGGTCGTGCGCGCGGGCGACCACGCCGTCCGCGTCGTCCACACCGACCGAGAGCTCCCATCGCGGGGCGGAGCCCCCGGGGTCGGACGCGGGGACGAAGTCGGCGTGGTCCGGGGGGACGCCCAGCGTCCCGCGATAGAACCGTCGGGCGCGCGCGGGCTCCGCACAGGCCAGAACCATGCGATGGGGAGTCCCCGCCATGCCGGGCGGGAACTCCCATCCGGCGAAGTCGTACGGCTGCCACAGGGCGATGGAGGCACCCACCGGATCGATCAGCACCGCCACGCGGCCCTGATCGCCCGCGTCGAAGGGGGGCAGGACGAGGCGGGCGCCGTTCGCCGTCGCCGCCTCGATACGGCGATCGACATCCTCGACCGCCAGGTAGTAGGCGATGTGGGCGGGGGTCTCCGGTGGATAGACGGGGTTCGCCAGGTCGCTCACGCCCCCGATCGGGTATCCGTCGACGCTGATCTTGACGGCCTTGCGCCAGTCCTCCTCGTCCACCGCGAAGCGCCAGCCCAATACCCCGGAGAAGAAACGGGCGGTGCCGGTCGTGTCGCGGGTCTTGAGGTCCATCCAGCAGAAGCCGTTCATCGCACCCGGGCGGATCGTC
The DNA here is from genome assembly GCF_021390475.1 of Streptomyces sp. ST2-7A. Taxonomy (GTDB): domain Bacteria; phylum Actinomycetota; class Actinomycetes; order Streptomycetales; family Streptomycetaceae; genus Streptomyces. The sequence goes on along the minus strand of NZ_JAJUWS010000051.1, from coordinate 12,488 downwards.
ATTCCGTATCCCCTGTCGTCCTGGTGTGGGTATCAGGTGTCCGTACGACTCCGCACGGGGTTTCGGTCGGGGGAGCGTGCGGTGGAGCCGACGGTGAGCCGTTTCCCGCCGGCACGTCGCAGCGGCGTCGGTGGGGCACACGCCACGCCGCGGCTTCGCCTCCCGGGTCGGTCCGCGCGCTCCCGCCGGCGCCGCGGGCGGCCGGTCGGCGCGGAAGCGGAGGAGCGGGTGCCGGCTAGACTCCGGGCCATGACCGTCGCCGAACCCGCTCCCGCGCCCGGTGCCGTCGGGGGCCCGTCCGTGGACGAGCCCGTGGCCATCGCCGACCTCTTCGCCGGCTGCGGCGGGTTCACCCGGGGCTTCACCGCCTTCCGCCCCGCCGGCCGACCGGAGTCCGCCGGTCCCGCCTTCCGCTCGGTGCTGGCGATCGAGCGCGACCCCGACGCCGCCGCCACCTACGCCGCCAACTTCCACCCGGAGGACGCGGGCCACGGCGGGGACGCCGGGATCGGCGGCCACGTGCACACCGGCGACATCGAGCACTGGCAGCCCACCGGCGAGGAGGCCGCCGCCGAGGTGGTGCTCGGCGGCCCGCCCTGCCAGGGCTTCTCCGGCCTGGGCAAGCGCGACCCGGACGACCCGCGCAACAAGCTGTGGCGGCACTACGTGCGGATCGTCAGCGAGGTGATCCGGCCCAAGATCTTCGTCATCGAGAACGTGGACCGCTTCCTGACCTCCCCCGAGTTCCACGACCTGGAGGTGGAGACCCGCCCCGGTGGCGAGTTGGCGGACTACCGGCTGGTGGACCCGCCCGGCGCGGAGGAGACCGACACCCTCGCCGAACGCCGACGCCGCTACCTGCTCAACGCCGCCGATCACGGCGTGCCGCAGACCCGGCGCCGGGCCATCGTGATCGGGGTCCGCAAGGACCTGCCCGGTCTCGACGCGCTGCGCTACCCGGAGGCCACCCGGGCCCGTCCCGGTCGCGGCTCCGACCTGCCGCCGTGGCGGACCGTCGCACCGATCTTCGAACGCAGCGCCGCCCTGCCGCTGCGCGAGGAACTGCCGCCGAGCCCGGACGGCTGGTGGCCCACCACCGCCCTGCACCTGCGCCGCAACCCCGAGCCGCTCTCCCTGGCCCGCTACGCCGCCATCCCGCCCGGCGGCAACCGCAAGCACCTGACCGGCGTGTACGCGAAGACCGACCGCGCGGGCCGGATCCGGCTCTCGCACGAGCCGGGGTGGGAGCGCGTCCCCGGCCCGGCGACGTACCTGTCGACGCCGAGTTGGGACAACCACCGCAACGGCTCGGGGGACGTGATGGGCCGACTGCACGCCGACCGGCCCTCGGTGACCATCCGCACCGAGTTCTACAAGCCGGAGAAGGGCCGCTACCTGCACCCCACCGAGCACCGTCCGATCACCCACCTGGAGGCGGCGCTCATCCAGGGCTTCCCGGACGACTTCCGCTGGTGCGGCTCGCGGACCTCCATCGCCCGGCAGATCGGCAACGCCGTGCCGGTGGGGCTGGGCACGGCCGTGGCGGCGGCCGTCCACCGGGCCCTGCGCGGCTGACCGGGGCGGGCTGCCGGCCGGATCGGCCGGCCGAGCAGGGCCCGGCCGCCTGCGCGTCGCGGCCGTTGTCGTACGGCTCGGCGGTGTCGGGCGTCGTCACGCCGGGGTCCGGGGCGCGGTGGATCGCTTCGCGGCCGGCACGGTCGCCGTCCGAACCGGGTTCGCCGACCATCCGTATACGGCCGAGCCCCCGCGCGGGTACGGGGAGGTCCGGCCGGGGCCCCCGGGGCGGGTGGGACGCGGCGGATACCGGCCCGACCGGGGGTTCCGGAACCGCCGGAATCGTGCCGGCGGTCCGGTCCCGGACACCCCGACTGCGAGAATGCCCGACATGGAACAGCGCGAATTCGGCAGGTCGGGACAGCGGGCATCGGTGATCGGACTCGGCACCTGGCAACTGGGCGCGGACTGGGGCGAGGTGAGCGAGAAGGACGCCATGGCCGTCCTGGACGCGGCGGCGGAGGCCGGGGTCACCTTCCTGGACACCGCCGACGTGTACGGGGACGGCCGCAGCGAACGCCTGATCGCCGCCTGGCGCCGGGAGAACCCCGACGTCGAGGTGATGGTGGCCACCAAGATGGGCCGCCGCGTCGAGCAGCTCCCCGAGCACTACACCATCGACAACTTCCGGGCCTGGAACGACCGTTCGCGCGCCAACCTCGGCGTGGACACCATCGACCTGGTGCAGCTGCACTGTCCGCCCACCGCCGTGTACTCCTCCGACGAGGTCTTCGACGCCCTCGACACCCTCGTCGAGGAGGGCCGCGTCGCCCGCTACGGCGTCAGCGTGGAGACCTGCGAGGAGGCCCTGACCGCCATCGCGCGGCCCGGCACCACCTCGGTACAGATCATCCTCAACCCCTTCCGCCTCAAGCCGCTGGAGCGGGTCCTGCCCGCCGCGCGGGAGGCCGGGGTCGGGATCATCGCCCGGGTGCCGCTCGCCTCCGGCCTGCTCTCCGGCCGGTACACCGCCGACACCACCTTCTCCGCCGACGACCACCGCACCTACAACCGGGAGGGCCGGGCCTTCGACCGGGGCGAGACCTTCTCCGGCGTGGACTTCGTCACCGGCGTGGAGGCGGCGGGTGAGTTCGCCGCCCTCGCCCCGGAGGGCGCCACCCCGGCGCAGACGGCGCTGCGCTGGATCGTCCAGCAGCCCGGCGTCACCACCGTGATCCCCGGCGCGCGCTCCCCGGAGCAGGCCCGCGCCAACGCGGCGGCGGCCGACCTCCCGCCGCTGCCGGACGCGACGCTGGAGGCCGTGCGCGACCTGTACGACCGGCGGATCCGGCCGCAGGTGCACGACCGCTGGTGAACCCGTCCGGGGCGCGCCCCCGTCCCTGTCGCCGTCCCCCGCCGTCGGGCGGGAGAGGCGGGGGCGCGCCCCGGTTCACGCGGTGGTGACGCCCGCCCCGGCGGGGGCTCGGCGGAAGACCTCGCGGTCGTGCCAGGCGAGGTACTCGGCGGCCGGCCGGGCCTTCGGGTCCTCCGGCCGCCGCAGCGGGGCGCCGTGCAGGTCCAGCACGGCGCGGCCCGTCGTCCCGCTCGCCGTGTAGCGGGGGGAGACCCGTATCCGGGGCTCGGGTTCGGGTGTCAGGCCCAGCGCGCCGCGGTCGAAGAGGCCGTGGTGCAGGGCGCACAGGGCCAGCCCGTTGTCCGGGGTGGCCGGCCCCAGATGGCTGTGCCACTTGATGTGCGCCGCCTCCAGTCCGACCGGCAGGCCGTCGATCCGCCCGTCGTAACCGCACATCGCGCACGCCCGCGCCCAGGCTTTCAGGGTCGCGAGGGCGAAGCGGGGGTCCCGGCGCGGGTGTGCCCGCGAGGAGATCACCATGCGGGCCAGGTCCGTCTCCAGGGCGGTCAACCCGCCCCCCACGGCGGCCAACAGCGGTTCCTCCCAGGCGGGCGTGAAGTGGTGGTCGATGAGCACGCCGACCGCCTCGGCCCGGATCGCCGGATCGGCCAGCAGCGTCTCGACCTCCGGGAGCAGACGCCCCCGGGCCGCCCAACCCCGCAGGGCGCGGTCGGTCCGGGGGCCACCGGCGGGGATCGGCTCCCCGTTTCCCTTCACGGGACACCACAGTTCGCGTTCCAGGTGCACGAACGGCATGGCGGGCCGGTCGACAGGGGAGGCGGCCGGTGGGCCGAACTCCTCGATCAGCCCCCTCAGCGGTCCCGCCAGGTCCTCGTACGCGACCTCCGTCGTGCCCCGCTCGGCGAATCGGTTGATCAACCACAGCAGCATCAACGGCTTGTGCGGCGCGCGGTGCCCCTTCGAGACCGCCCGACGCAACTTGGCCAACTTTCCGAAGAGTTCGTCCCGCTCCACGCCCACACCGTAGCCGCCGGCACCGACGGACGGGGAGGGTCGGCCACGATCCCCGTGTCCGTTCGGGGGCCGGGGCACCGGCGGGGACGCCACGCTTTTCGTCGGCGCCGCCGTGGTGGGTCGAACTCCCTCGCATGAGCGGGTGATCGGTGGGGATCGTCCCTACCCTCTGAACCGGATGAGCCGTGCCGCTCGTTCCGTTGTGGTCCCACATTCGACACCGCCGAGAACGTTCGAACGCCATGCGGTGTGCGTCGCTCCCGGGTTTTCGGAAGAGGGCGTGGGGTCCGGAATCGGACAGTGGTGCGGCGAAGGGGTCCGGCACGGCGGAGCCGTGCGAACCGGGGGAGTGTGATGGATCGAATCGACAGGATGCGAATCCGGGACAGGGTGAAAAAAATTGTCGAGGCGGAGGATTCCCGGCCCCTGTCCGTGGCGATCGTCGGACAGACCGGGGTGGGGAAGTCCTCTCTTCTCAACGCGCTTTTCGGTACCGAACTGGAGGTCGGGGACATCACCCCGACTACGAAGGAGCCGGAGCCCGTTCGGATGAAAGGTGAGCGTGGCCACGAGATCGTCTTCTGGGACATGCCGGGATTCGGCGAGTCGGCCACCGCGGACCGGGGATATCTGGAGCTCTACCGCACACGCCTGACGGAGTGCGACGTGGTGCTGTGGGCCCTGCACGCGGACAGCCGTTCGGTGACGTACGACCTGAATGTCCTCGAGCGGCTCCTCGACTCCGCCGGGGACGAAACGCGCAGGGCCCTGGTGGGGAAACTCACCCTCGTCCTGACGAAGGTGGACATGCTGGCCCCGCCGCCCTGGATCTTCGCCAAGGACCGGAAGACCGGGTTCTTCGCCCCCGGCCCCGAACTGGCACCGAGGATCACGGCCAAGGCGGATTACTTCGAGGAGGTGTTCCTGGCCCCGTACGCCGAGTGGTTCCGAACCCGCACGTACGACGACTGCGGGTTCTCGCCGCCGGACGGACGGTTCGAAACCACCCCCGGCCACGTGATCTTCAACGGCTACCTGACCGGGGAGGAGTGCGAGACGCTGTCGCGGGAGCATCCGGAATTCTCGAAGGTGTTCTCCCGGCTGAGGGACAACTGTCGGGTCATCTGCTGTTCGGCGAATTTCCGGTACGGGCTGGTGGAGTTGCTCGGCGTGGTGGTGAACAAGATCGATCTGTCCGCGAGTGGTCGTTTCCGGAACGCCATCGGGGATATGGGCGACATTCAGCGGGTGAGCGTCTCCGACGTTCGCTCGGCGGGCACCATCGTGGTGTGGGACACCCGCCGCGACCGCAAGGTTTTCGATTTTCGTGATGTCGGGCTCTGACGGAGGAGACGAAAATGTCGGAAATGCAGATCCGCGGAGCCGTGCGAACGCAGGCCATGCGGGACAGTGAGTTCATGGGTCAGGTGACCCGGGCCGCGAGGGCCGGAGCCCTCGCCGCCCTGGAGCGGCTGATCGAGACCGCCCTGCTCGAGGTGGGTCAGAGGGCGATCGACCTCACCCGCGCCACGGTGAGGAACATCGCGGAGTGGATCAAGGCCAACTGGTGAGTCGGCTCCGGTGTCCCCTCGCCGATCGGTGGGGGACACCGGCCGGCGAAAGGGCGGGGGACCGTCCTCCTCCTTCCGGGGGTGTTCCGTACGGGACGCCCCCGGAAGTACGTCGGGGCGTGCGGCGGCCCCGGGCCGCCGGCCGTTCGGAGGTGCCGGGGAACGCGACGCGGCGGTGGCGTACCCGGTGGGTGGTCGGTATCCCCGGTTCCGAGCGGAGTGGGCGGTCGGCCCGTCCCGGTTGCGCCGTCCCGTCCCCACCCCGTGGCGGGTCGAACGGACCCCGAACGCGGTTGTCCCGATGGTGGAACGGGAGGGTTCTCCGGGATGGTTGGGGGCGATCGGGGGTGTCCGGGAACGGCCGGGGCAGGGGGCGCGGGTGGCGCGGAACGAGTGCGCGGAGGTTGGTGTGGCATCCCCCTATTCCCCTCCCGAGGGGTGATCTCGCTCCGCCGAAAGAGTGAAAGATCGGTGGTTCGGCGACCATTCGGGCCTTCGGGCACGAAACATCCATGTGTCGGCGTCGTTAGTCGGCACAGGTTCGCGAGAACCGATCGGGGAAACCCGAAGCCCGTGAAAAAGCTGAACACTCCGTCAAGACAGGGAGACCACATGTCTCGCATGGCCAAGTCCGCCGCCTTCGCGGCCGCCGCCGGGATCGCCGTCCTGGGGACCGCCGGCACCGCCGTCGCCGACAGCGAGGCCCAGGGTGCCGCCGTCGGTTCCCCCGGCGTCCTCTCCGGCAACGTCGTCCAGGTGCCGATCCACATCCCCGTGAACGTGTGCGGCAACACCATCGACATCATCGGTGTCCTGAACCCCGCCTTCGGCAACGTCTGCGTCAACGCCTGACGTCTCCGTATCCCGATCGGACACGACCCGCGGTGCACACCGCGGGTCGTGTCCGACCAGGCGGGTTCCTCGGCCGAGAGCCGATCCCACGCGTGCCGCGGGCACCCCACCGGGTGCCCGCGGCACGCCGCGTTTCCGGGGCGGGGAGGATCGGCGTCCTCCCGGCCGGGAAGCCGGCGCGAGGGCCCGGGCCGTCGTGCCGGGATTCCCGGCACGCTCCCGCGCCGGTCCCCGCGCCGGTCCCCGGGTTGTTCCCCGCACCGCTCCCGATACGGTGTTCGACCGGCTGTTCCGCCTCCCACCCGTCCCCCGTGCCGCACCCGCCCCACCGGGGCGGGTGGCCCGGCGCGAGTACTCACCCCCACCCCGTCCGGGCCCACCACCGGGATGAGTACGAAAACCCATGTGCGACCCCGGCCGGCGGCGCACACTTCCGGCCATGGATCAGCACGATCACGGCGCGCCCGGGGACGACCGGGCCCCGAACCCACCGGCGGGAACACCCGCCCGCATCGGCATCACCGGCATCGGCTCCGCCCTGCCCGACCACGTCCTGACCACCACGGACCTCCAGGCCGGGATCACCGCCGCGAGCGGCCTGCCCCTGCCCGACGGCCTCCTCGAGCGCGCCACCGGCATCCGCACCCGTCGCGTCGCAGCCGACGACGAGTACGCCTCCACCCTCGCCGTCCGGGCCGCCCGCCGCGCCCTGGACGACGCCGGACTCGCCCCCGCCGACATCGACCTGCTGCTCTTCGCCTCCGCCACCCGCGACATGGCCGAACCCGCCACCGCCCACGTGGTGCAGGACGAACTCGGCACGCGGGCCCACGCGCTGGACGTCACCAACGCCTGCAACAGCTTCCTCAACGGCATCGACCTCGCCCGCGCGTTCCTGATGGTCGGGCGCGGCCGGCGGGCGCTGGTCGTGGTGGGGGAGACCCCCACCCGGGTGATGCGCCGCCGCCCCCGCGACCTCGCGGAGTTCCGCGCCGGCTTCGCGGGCTACACCTTCGGCGACGCCGGCGCCGCCGTGGTGCTGGAACCCGTGGCACGCGGCGGCATCCTGGACATCGCCGGTGAGACCCGTTCCGAGCACTGGCGACTGGGCGGCATCCCCGGCGGCGGCTCCCGCCTGCCGCGCGGCGACGAGCACACCTGGTTCACCGGGGACGGGCAACTCCTGCGGGAGACCTTCGAGAAGATCGGCCCGGCCCTGCTGGACCGTGCCCGGCGGCACGCCGTCGGGGAACACTTCACGCACGTTCTGGCGCACCAGGTGACCATGCCCTACCTGCGGCGCTTCGCGGAGATCGCCGGCGTTCCGGAGGACCGCCTGGTGGTGACCGTCCCGGAGTTGGGGAACGTCGCGGCGGCCACGATCGGCGTCCAACTCGACCGGGTGCGGGAGCGGTTGCGGACCGGGGACCGGCTGCTGCTGGTCGGCCTCGGCGGCGGCGTCAGCATCATGACCGCCGTGTGGGAGGTGTCGTGACCCCCTCCCGGATACCGACCGGTGCCGTCGGCGGCACGCCCGCCGTGCCCGCCGACGCCGCCGACCGCCTGTGGGTGATCGTCCCGGCCCGGGACGAGGAGGACCGGCTGCCCGACACCCTGGCCGCCCTCGCCGCCCAGCACGACACCCGGATCGTCCTGGTCCTCGTCGACAACGCCTCCACCGACGCCACCCCCCGCGTCGCCCGCGACTTCGCCGCCGGCGCCCCCTTCCCCGTGCGGGTGCTCCACGAGCCGCGGAAGGGCGTCGGCTGCGCCGTGGACACCGGCTTCCGGTACGCCATCGCCGCCGGGGCGCGTCTGTTGGCCCGCACCGACGCCGACTGCCTGCCCCGCCCCGGCTGGACCGCCGCCGCCCGTGCCGCGCTCACCGCCCCCGGCGCCGGCCTGGCCTGTGGCCGGATCCTCGCCCGCCGCGACGAACACGGCCCGCTGGGCCGCGCCGGCTTCCGGGTCCTGGTGGCCCTCGCCGCCCTCTTCGGCCGGCTGCGCCCCGCCCACCGTCGCCGGCACGGTTTCCGCGCCCCCTACCGGATGCACGCCGGCAACAACATGGCCGTCACCGCCGACCTCTACACCGCCGTCGGCGGTATGCCGCGCCGCCCCTCGCCGACCGACCGGCTCTTCCTCAACCGGGTGCGCCGACACACCGATCGCATCGCCCGGGTGCGCGGCATGGTCGTGGAGAACTCCACCCGCCGACTGCGTGCCTACGGTCTCGCCGGCACCGCCCGCTGGTACCTGGACCGGGGCGCCGGCCCGCTCGGGGAGGACCCGCGATGATCCTCGACCGCGTCCCCGCCGTGCTGCGCGCCGCCCCCGAACGACCCGCCGTGCTCACCGCCGGACCCCGGGGCGGCACCCGGATCGCCGCCCGGCGCGGTGACCTCGCCGACCTCGCCGACGCCTGCGTCGCCGGACTGCGCCGGCGCGGACTGCGGCCCGGCGACACCCTGGGCGTCGCCGTGCGGCCCGGCCCGCGTGCCCTGGCCGTCCTGCTCGCCGCCCACCGGCTGCGGCTGCGCGTGGCCGTGCTCGACCCGTTCGCCGGCCCCGAGGTGCTGCGCGCCCGGCTGGCCCTCGTGCCGCCCGCGCTGGTGGTCGCCGACGCCGCCGCGCAGGCCGTCGCCGGTCCCGCCCGTCGCCTCGCCCGACGAGCCGGCCTCGCCCTGCCGCCGCTGGGGGACCTCGCACCCGTCGTCGCCACCGTCGGGCGTCGCCTCCCCGGCTGCGCCCCCGCCCTGGACGACCCCGACGGCACCCCGCCCCGTGCCGAGGTCCCGACGCGCGGGAATCCCGGAGGGGACGCGCGGGACGGCGACGCCGTGATCGTCTTCACCTCCGGAACCACCACCCGGCCCCGCGCGGTCGTCCACGACCGGGCCTCCCTGGACGCGGCCCTGACGGCGGTCACCGACCTGGTGGACCCCACCCCCGGCCGGCCGGTGCTCGGCGGCACCCTCTTCGTGCTCGCCCCGGCCCTGGCACGCGGCGCCACCGTCGCGCTGCCCGCCCGGCGGCCGACCGCGCTCGCCGCCCAACTGGCCCGCCTGGAACCCGCCGACACCTACCTCACGCCCCCCGCGCTGCGCGCCGCCCTGGACCGGGGAGCCCGGTTGACGGGCCGGGGGTGGGCGGGATCGGCCCCGGTCCCGGCGGCGCTGATGCGCCGGGCCCGCCGCGCCGGCGCCCGGACCGTCACGGGCGTGTACGCGCTGACCGAGATGTTCCCCGTGGCGGCGGTGGAGGAGGCGGAGAAGACGGCCTTCGAGGACTCCGGCACCCCCGGCGACCTCGTGGGTGCCCCGCTGCCCGGCGTCACCGTGTGGACCGACGCCGGCGGCGGTGACGCGGGCGGTGGCGAGCTGCTGCTCTCCGGGCCCGCCGGCCGGGTCCGCTGCCTCGGCGAACGCCCCGACCCGGTGATCCGCACCGGCGACCGGGCCCGCCTGGACACCGGACCCGACGGCGGACCGCGCGTCGTGCTGGAGGGACGGCTGAAGGACATGGTGCTGCGCGGGGCCGAGAACATCTATCCGGGTCTGCACGAGCCCGCCCTGCACGTGCCGGGCGTGGAGGTGGCCGTCCTGGTGGGTGTTCCCGCGGCCGGGGGAGCCGGCGCGGGGCCGGGCGGCGGGGACGACCGGGCGGGTGAGGAACGGCTGGTCGCCCTTGTGGAGCCGAGTCGTGGCGCCGACCCGGCGCGGCTGCGGGCCGCGTTGCGCGCCCCGCTCGCCGGGATGGCGGGCGCCCGCCCCGACGCCGTCGTACTCGCCGCCGTCCCCCGCTCCGGGCGGTCGGGCAAACCGGACCGGGCCGCCGCCTCCCGACTCGCGGCCGAACTGTTGGAACGCCGGAACCGCCGAAGGACGGAGGGGAACCGTCGATGACCACCCGTCCGCCGATCGACCCGACGCCGGAATCACCGGAACCACCGGAACCACCGTCCGGGGACGCGCCCGCCCTGTGGGTGGTGGTCCCGGCCCGCGACGAGGAGACCGGCCTGCCCGCCACCCTCACCGCCCTGGCCGCCCAACGCGACCGCGACTTCGCGCTGGTGGTCGTCGACAACGCCTCCGTCGACGGCACCGCCGACGTGGCCCGCCGCTTCGCCTCCGCCGCGCCGTTCCCCGTGCACGTGGTCGTCGAACCGGAACCCGGGGCCGGCTCGGCCGCCGACACCGGCTTCCGGTACGCCATCGGCGCCGGGGCGCGCCTGCCGGCCCGCACCGACGCCGACTGCCTGCCCGCGCCGGACCGGACCGCCCGCCTCCGGGCCCGGCTGACCACCGACGCCGATCCGGTCTGCGGGCGCAGCGCGCCCCGCCGCGACGAACGATCCGGCCCCGCCGAGCGCCGACTCCTGCCGATGGTCCTGCGGATCACCGCTGTGTACGGCCGCCGACGGCGCGCCCACCGGGAGTCGGGATACCTGACGCCATACGTGTTGTGCCACGGTCACAACATCGCCCTCACCGCCGACCTGTACGTCCGCTGCGGCGGCACGCCGCGCATTCCGCTGGAGGAGGGCGACGAGGACGTGATCCTCCTCAACCGGGCCCGCCGGCACAGCACCCGCGTCGTGCGGGACGAACGGCTGGTGGCGCACAACGGTCTGCGCCGACTGCGGGCGTGGGGCGCCCGCCGCACGCTGCTCTGGTACTGGGACCGCCGCTACCGGCCGGTGCCGGGCGACGGGATGGAGGTGCACATCCGATGACCGAACCACCCGCCCCCACCGTGCCGTCCGACCGGGGGTGCCCCCTCGGCGGGGAGGTCCCCACCGTGCCGGCCGGCCCCCCGGCACCGGACGGGACACCGTCCGCCGCCCCGTCCGGGCCGCGCGGGGCCCGGGGTGCGCGCCCCGACCGCGCCGATCCGGCACGGACGGTGCCGGCCGGGACCGCGACGGGTGACCGTCCCGACGGGTCCGGCCGGCCCGCACCGGTCCCGGTCGGTGAGGGAGCCGGTCGGGACCGGCCCTCCGGAGACCGGGAGGCCGCGCCCGTTCCCGCAGGCCCGCCGCCGAAGCCCCCGGCCCGGTACCGGGCGTTCGCCCGGGCCCGGGACCGCCGCGTGCACCTCGCCTCCCACCCCTTCCTCTTCCTGCTGCTGGCCCTCGGCCGACGCGCCCCGGTCCGGCGGCTCGGCGGCACCGTGATCGTCCACGGCACCCGGGCCTGTCGGGAGGCGCTGACCCGCCTGTCGCTGGACCGCGCCGGCGAGGGCACCACCGGCGCGGTCGCCCGCGAACTCGTCGGCTCCGGAGCCCTGTTCGACGAGAGCGGCGGGGAGCACCGGGCCGGCCGCCGGCACCTGGCCGACCGGCTCGGCACGGCCGGGATCGAACGCACCCGGGCCCTGCGGCGGGAGGTGCTGTGCCGCCGGTTGGCGCCCCTGGCGCAGGGCGGGGAGGTGGACGTCGTGGATCTGGCCCGCGAACTCGCGGGTGTCTCCGCCGCCTCCCTGCTGGACCACGACGGCGACCCCCGGCGGTTGGCCGACGCGGCCCTCGCGGCCGCCGCCGACGCGGTGCGCGCCCACCTGCCGTCACCGTGGCCGCTCGCCGGTCGGCGGGCCGTGGCGCGGGCCCGCCGTTCGGCGGACCGACTCGCCGACCTGCTCGACGGGTCCGCCCCGACCGACCCCGCCCGGACCGGCGCGGTACCGCTCGGCACGCTGTCACCGGATACCACCGAGGCGGTCGACGAGGCGGTCGACCCGGTACCGGGCGCCACCGGGCGGGCCTCGCTCCGAGCCCTCGACTCCCGATCGTCCGGGACGGGTTCGGGCGTCGCCGGAGGGAACGCCGCCGGACCGACCACCCCCGCCCGGGCCGGTACGTGTCCGATCGCCGGGGGCCCCGCCCCCGATCTCGCGCTGCGGGCGACGATGGCGACCGCCGCCGTCGCCACCACCGTGGCGCTGCTGCCCCGCGCGGTGGCACGTTGCGCCGACGCGCGGTTGTGGGCGTGGGCCGACGACCCCGACGACCGGGCCGCCCTGGCCGGGGAGGCGCTGCGGGTGGTCGCGCCGTCCCCGGTGCTGCCCCGGCGTGCCGCCGCTCCCGGCGTCGTCGACGGCCGACCGGTCCCCGCCGGGGCCCGGCTGCTGCTGGTGGTGCGGCACGGCGCGCTCGCCCACCG
>NZ_JAJUWS010000050.1 GCF_021390475.1 Streptomyces sp. ST2-7A | reverse complement strand
GTGGTGGACGAGATCGCCGCCACCGAGACCGGCCCGAACGACAAGCCGGCAGAGGACGTGGTGATCGAGGGCATCGAGATCAACTGATCCCGGTCGCGGGCCCCCGCCCCGGGCGCGGGTGGCCCGGCTCGGGGGCGGCCCCCGGGACCGGAGGGCCGAGCCGCCCGGGTGCCGAGGGCCCGGAGCCGGGCGCCCGGCGCCCGGCTCCGGGGAACCTCACTCCCCGGCCGCCATCACCTCCCGCCAGCCCGGGTCGGTCGCGACGCGCACCAGGTCGTCCGTCGAGAGCGGCATGTCCTCCCGGATCGGCTCCTCACCGTGGTCGGGGGCGTTGATCACCGTGAACTCGACGCGGAAGCCGTCGGGGTGCATGGCGTGCGCCCACCACAGGGTCTCCGAGGTGTACTCGGGGTCGGAGAGCGTGCAGACCGCCACCCGCAGGCCGTCGGTCCGGGACTCCTCGACGCAGTCGGATACCGGGTCGTCGAGACCGAAGGCGGGATCGTCGCCGCCGACGAGGTAACCCTCCGGTCCGAAGTCGATGTCGGCCCGCACGGCGCCGTCGCCGTCGTCCAGCACCACACCGGGCAGGAACCCCGGCTCCCCCGGGTGCTCGGTCATGTCGATCCCCTCGGGGAGAAGACCGGCCAGGTGCTCACGGACCTCCGCGGCCTTCTCGGCGGTCGGCGGCTCCCACTCCTCCCCGTCGTCCTCGGTCCCGTCACCCTCGGCGGGCGGGCCGTGCCGGACGTCCACCTCGTCGAGAACCCCCTGCCACACCGGCGCGAGGACGACCTCCTCCAGGGTGTCCCGGTTGATCGGGAAGGCGTACCCCTCCAACTCCTCCGGCCCCGCCACGTCCTTGGTCATGGAGAAGAACACCTGGCGCCCGCCGGGGCCCTCGCCGTCGGACCCTCCGGGGCCCCGGAGGGTCGCCTCCAGGGTGCGGGTGGCGAACCCCTCGCCCCCGACGATGTCGACCGACGAAACGGCGTCCTCCCATGAGGCCACCGAGAGCACGGAACCGTCGGCCAGCCGCCGCTCCTCACACTCGACTTCCTCCCCCGCCTCCTCGAACTCCTCCCGGGCGGCGCAGTCCACGGGACCGTCCCCGCCCTCCTCCACGGTGCGGCCGAGGGCGAGGGTGACGTCGAGGGAACCGGGGCCGTCCTCCAGTTGCATCCAGACGACGGGCTCGGGGTGGAGGTCCGGGCCGAACCCCTCGGAGCTCTCCATCGCGGTGTCCTCGGGCAGCATCGCCAACAGGGTCTCCACCATGTCCTCGCCCGTTCGCGGAATGTCGGCGGCGACCGGGGTCGAGCGGTCACCGCCGGGCAGGGATATGGCCGCCACCGTGACGGCGACCAGGGAGGCCGCACCGGTCATCATCGCGGCCCGCCTGCGCCACACCCGGGCCCGGCCGCGCCGCAGGCCACCCTCCATCAGCTTCGGGGTGTCGGGGCGGAATTCGTCACCGGTGCGTCGGAGCATGTCGGCCAGCCTCTGTTCGAATTCGGTCTCCGGGCCGCCCGGCTCGTCCGAGCCCGTGGTGCTCCGCGCCCCGCCGTACCCGGGGGTACCGACGACGGTCTTTTGTCCGTGGATGTCATCGGCCTCCGGGACCCGGTTCGACCCCCGCTCCGGGTCGGCCGGGAGCCTCGGGTCCCGCCGCCCGCTTCCGGTCGGGGTGTCCTTCTCCTCCCCGCCCCCGGCGGGGAAGGTGTTCTCGTCGTGTGCGCTCATGTTTCTCGCCCTCCCTGCGGTGACGGGTTACGCGGTCAGTTCGGTGATGTCCCGGGCGCCGAGCACGGCGCGCAGGCGGGTCAGCGCCCGGCCGCTGCGGCTGCGTACGGCTCCCGGGGTGGTACGCATGACCTCGGCGGTCCGCTCCACGCTCAGGTCCTCCCAGAAGCGCAGGACGAGTACCGCCCGGTCCTCGGCGGAGAGCTGGGAGAGCGCGGTCAGGAGGGTCACCCGCAGCGGGGTGTCCTCCCCCTCGGTACCGTGGTCGGGTAGGCCGTCCACCGGCCGCTCACCGCTGCTGCGACGGCGGCGATGCGTCAGATGAGCCCGTATCAGCACCTTCTGTGCGTAGCCCACCGGGTTCTCGATGCAGGAACGCCGGCTCCAGGCGGAGTACATCCGCCCGAAGGTCTCCTGCACCATGTCCTCCGCGAGATGGGTGTCCCCACCGGTCAGCAGGCAGGCCGATCGGTAGAGCGGCCCGCTGCGTACGCGGATGAACTCGTGGTAACTCTCCCTGTCCCGTTGCCTCATGGGTCCCCCTGTCCCCTTCTTCACCCTCTTCGCCGCCCCCGGCCGTATGGCCGGCGGGCGGTACCGGACCGGTGGTGGTCCACCGGCCGGGACGGCTCCCCGGCGACCGGCCCCCGATGGCCGCGGCGTTCCGTCCTCACCATGGAGATGCGCGAGCCCCCCTCGGATGTCGCACCCCGGAGGCAAGTTTTTTCCCGGGAGGCCCCGGGAGGCACGGCGCCGGCCGACTTCCCCACCCCTCTCCCGTCCCCTCCCGTCGACCGACGACCCCACCGACGGATCGGGTCGGGAGCCGCGCCGGAACCGAACACGCCGGGCCCCGGGCCCCGGAACCGGCGGAGGCGCCCGGAGGAACGCGGCCGCGGGCGGACGGGCGGTGCGGGGTCTCCCCGGCGCGGAGGCGATCGGCCGATACGGTCCCACCGGCGGCGGGTCCACCGCCCCCACACCCCCGCCGGCCGGCCGAGAACACACCGTTCCCGGAACATCACCCGAACCCCGGGAACCACTGTTCGGAGGTGCCCGGCGCGACAACGCCGGCCACCGCGTCGGGCCACCGCCTCCCGGACGGCCCGGGCCGACACCGCCGGCCATCGGGCGGGACACCCCCGGTCCCCGGGGCACTCCCCGTCCTCGGCGCCGGGGTTCCGGCCGACCGGCACCGGCCGCCTCCGCGCCCCCGACTCGGAGGCCGGCTCAGAAAAAGGTGCGAATGTAGTCCTTGACCGTCCCGTCCCCCGCCACCAGCGGGATCAGCGGCCACTTCTCGAAGATCGTGCAGGGGTGCGACATCCCCAGCCCCACCCAGTCCCCCACCTCGGGTGGCTCGGGGCTCCCGGAGCAGTCGAGGAAGGCGTGCTGATCGGCCAGCCGGGTGACGGTGACACCGGTGGCGCGACGCATCCGGTCCGCGGTGTCCCGCACCACCTGCACCTCGGGCAGCCCCAGGTCGTAGGCGACGTCCCGCTTGCCCGCGTTGATCAGGGCCAGCCCCGGCTCGGGGCGGGAGACCACCTGGGCCCACAGCCGGAAGGCGGGCAGCAGGAAGCCCTCCTCGGGTATCCGGTTGAAGGGGGTCACCTCCCGGTAGCGGCCGTCGTCGTGGCTGATGTAGGCGCCCGAGCGCAGCAGCCGGCAGACCGGGCGGGAAAACCGGGGCAGCTTGGCGAACGCCTCGGCCACCGCGTCGAACCAGGCGCTGCCACCCGCGCTGATCATGATCTCGGGGGTGTCCCGGAAGCGGCCGGCCCGGTCGAGGGTCAGCGCCAGCGCGCTCAGCGACTCCAGCCAGGCACGCACCCCGGCGCCGTCGGCCTCGGGCAGCTCGCCCTCGTAACCGGCGACGCCGACCAGGGTGAGGGTGCTCGTGGCGTCCACGGCGCCGGCGACCGCCAGGGCGGTGTCGGTGTCCCGCACCCCGGATCGGGCTCCGTCCGATCCCAGCTCGATGACGACCTCCAGCGGGCGGCGGGCCCCGGCCCCGCGCAGGGCGCGGTCCATCAGCTCCACGCCGCGCACGGAGTCGACGTACACCACGCAGCGGAAGTGGGGGTCGGCGGCGAGTTCCCCGGCCAGCCAGCCGAGGGCGGCGACGTCCACGAGCTGGTTGGCCAGGAAGATCCGCTGGACGCCGAAGTCCCGGGCGACCCGGGCCTGGTGCGGCACGGCGACGGTGATGCCCCAGGCGCCGTGCTCGACCTGGCGCCAGAACAGCTGGGGGGCCATGGAGGTCTTGCCGTGGGGGGCGAACTCCAGGCCGTGGCGGTCGGCGTACCGGGCCATGCAGCGCAGGTTGTGTTCCACCGCCTCGGCGGAGAGGGTGAGGATCGGGGTCGTGAAGCCACCCCGGTAGAGATTGCGCCGCTCGGCCGTGAGTTCCCGGACCGTGCGTCCGGCGGCGTTCGGCGGCAGGCCCTTGAAGCGGTGGTCGACTCTCTCTCCACCCAGACGGTCGAGCGCGGTCGCGATGGCCATGGCTGCTGTTTAACAGCCCGCACGCGGCTGGTCAACGGAGCGCCGGTGCGCCCCGGGGACCGTCCGAGTGGCGAATAACACCGCGCGTCCGCCACCGGCCCGCCGTATGGTGACCGCTATGCAGGTGACCCAGTCAACGAAGCTCGCCAATGTCTGCTACGAGATCCGGGGACCGGTGCTCGAGGAGGCACAGCGGCTGGAGGCCGCGGGTCACCGCATCCTGAAGCTGAACACCGGGAACCCCGCCGCCTTCGGGTTCGAGTGCCCGCAGGAGATCCTCGAGGACATCCTGCGCAACGTGGGCTCCGCGCACGGTTACGGCGACGCCAAGGGACTGCTGTCGGCCCGGCGGGCGGTGCAGCAGCACTACCAGACGCGGGGGATCGACGTGTCGGTGGAGGACGTCTACCTCGGCAACGGCGTCTCCGAGCTGATCCAGATGTCGATGCAGGCGCTGCTGGACGACGGTGACGAGGTTCTGGTGCCGGCCCCGGACTATCCGCTGTGGACGGCGTCGGTCTCGCTGGCCGGCGGTACGGCGGTCCACTACCGCTGTGACGAGTCCTCGGACTGGCTGCCGGACCCGGCCGACATCGAGCGTCGGATCACCGACCGCACCAAGGCGCTGGTGATCATCAATCCGAACAATCCGACCGGTGCGGTGTACCCGGTGGAGATGCTGCGGGAGCTGACCGAGATCGCCCGCCGCCACAATCTGGTGCTGTGCTCGGACGAGATCTACGACCGGATCCTCTACGACGACGCCGAGCACGTCCCGACCGCCGCCGTCGCCCCCGATCTGCTGACCCTCACCTTCAACGGGTTGTCGAAGAATTACCGGGTCGCCGGGTATCGCTGCGGTTGGATGGCGGTGTGCGGTCCCAAGGCGCACGCCGGCAGCTACATAGAGGGTCTGACGATCCTGGCGAACATGCGGCTGTGTGCCAACATGCCGGCGCAGCACACCGTGGCGGCGGCGCTCGGCGGACGGCAGACGATCGAGGACCTGGTGCTGCCCGGCGGCCGGATGCGGGAGCAGCGCGACGCCGCCCACGAGCTGCTGACCTCGATCCCCGGGGTGACCTGCGTGAAGCCGAAGGGCGCGCTGTACGCCTTCCCGCGGTTGGATCCGCAGGTCTACAAGATCAAGGACGACCGGCAGATGGTGCTGGACCTGTTGCGGGCCGAGCGGATCATGATCGTGCACGGCACCGGGTTCAACTGGCCGGAGCCGGATCACTTCCGGATCGTCACCCTGCCGTCGGTGGAGCAGCTGACCGACGCGATCACCCGGATCGGCAACTTCCTCGACGGCTACGGGCAGTACTGACGGAGACCGGCCGACACCGATCACCACCGATCACCACTGTCCGCCACGTCCGGCGGCGTTCCCGCCCCGGACACGCCGGAGGCCCCGCACGCCATTGTGCGGGGCCGGTTCACCGGTCGCGGCGGGGCGGAGGTGGGGTCTTTCCGCGCGGCCCGCGCCCGCCGTCGGTCAGCCGAGCCGGTCGACCAGGGCGTGGTACTCGTCCCACAGCTCCTTCGGGGTTCGGTCACCGAAGAGCTCCAGGTGGCCGGGGACCAGGGATGCCTCCCGGCGCCACTCCTCCGGGTCCACCTCCAGCAGGAAGTCCAACTCGTCGCGGGTCAGGGCCAGCCCGTCGGTGTCCAGCGCGGCCGGGGTGGGCAGCACGCCGATGGGGGTGGTCACCCCGTCGGCCGCCCCGCGCAGCCGCTGCACGATCCACTTGAGCACCCGGCTGTTCTCGCCGAAGCCGGGCCACACGAAGCGGCCGGCGTCGTCCTTCTTGAACCAGTTGACCCAGTAGATGCGGGGCAGCTTCGCCGGGTCCGCCTTGGCGCCGACCTCCAGCCAGTGGCCGAAGTAGTCGCCCATGTTGTAACCGCAGAACGGCAGCATGGCGAAGGGGTCGCGACGCAGTTCGCCGACGGTGCCCTCGGCCGCGGCGGTCTTCTCGGAGGCGATGTTGGCGCCGAGGAAGACGCCGTGTCGCCAGTTGAAGGACTCGGTGACCAGCGGGACGGCCGTGGCCCGGCGTCCGCCGAAGAGGATGGCGGAGATCGGGACGCCGCGCGGGTCCTCCCACTCGGGGGCGATGGTCGGGCACTGGGCGGCGGGCACGGTGAACCGGGCGTTGGGGTGGGCGGCCGGGGTGTCGGAGTCCGGCGTCCAGTCGTTCCCGCGCCAGTCGGTGAGGTGGGCCGGGGGCTCGGCGGTCATCTCCTCCCACCACACGTCGCCGTCATCGGTGAGGGCGACGTTGGTGAAGACGGAGTTGCCCCACAGGGTGCGCATGGCGTTGGCGTTGGTGTGCTCACCGGTGCCGGGCGCGACGCCGAAGAAGCCGGCCTCGGGGTTGATGGCGTACAGCCGACCGTCCTCGCCGAAGCGCATCCAGGCGATGTCGTCGCCGATCGTCTCGACCTTCCAGCCGGGGATCGTCGGCTCCAGCATGGCGAGGTTGGTCTTGCCGCAGGCGGAGGGGAAGGCGGCGGCGATGTAGACGGGCTCACCGGCGGCGGGGTCGTCGGCGGGCGGGGTGAGCTTGAGGATGAGCATGTGCTCGGCCAGCCAGCCCTCGTCGCGGGCCATGACGGAGGCGATGCGCAGCGCGTAGCACTTCTTGCCGAGCAGGGCGTTGCCGCCGTAGCCGGAGCCGTAGGACCAGATCTCGCGGGTCTCGGGGAAGTGCGAGATGTACTTGGTCGTGTTGCAGGGCCACGGCACGTCGGCCTCGCCCTCGGACAGCGGGGCGCCGACGGAGTGGACGGCCCGCACGAACCGTCCGTCCTCGCCGAGCCGCTCCAGCACGGGGGTACCCATCCGGGTCATGGTGCGCATGGCCACGGCCACGTAGGCGGAGTCGGTGATCTCCACGCCGAGCGCCGAGAGCGGGGAATCCAGGGGGCCCATGCAGAAGGGGACGACGTACATCGTCCGGCCGCGCATGGAACCGTGGAAGAGGCCTTCGGAGCCGCTGAAGATCTCCCGCATCCGGTCGGGTGCCATCCAGTGGTTGGTGGGGCCGGCGTCCTCCTCCCGCTCGGAGCAGATGAAGGTCCGGTCCTCGACCCGCGCGACGTCGGTCGGGTCGGAGGCCGCCCAGTAGGAGTCGGGCCGCTTGTCGGGGTTCAGCGGCGTGAAGGTTCCGGTGGAGACCAGCTGCTCGCACAGCTGCCGGTACTCCTCCTCGGATCCGTCGCACCACACGACGCGGTCCGGCTGCGTGAGGGCCGCGATCTCGTCGACCCAGGCGATGAGTTCCTGGTGGCGGGTGGGAACCGGGGTGCTGGTGGGGGCCGTCGGGGTGGGCGCCACGGTATCGCTCCAGATGAGGGTTTCGAGGGTTGGGTCGGCCCCGTGGGGGCTGCGATCCGAATGCGTCTGCCGCTCATTCGGTATCGACCACGCTCATCTGAGTTTCCCAACTGTTCACGTCTGTGTCCAGCGCGGCTCAGGTGAGCATCGCCACTCGCGCCGGGAGCATGAACCGGCGCCCGCCTCCCGACCCCTCCCGGCCCCGGCCGCGACGTGGGTTCGGTCACACCGGGACGCGGCCGTGACACGCCCCGGGGGTACGGGAAGGGGAGGATTGGGGTGGTTCGTGCCGACGGGACGCGGAAACCGCGCCCGCCACCGGGCCCACCGGCATCCCGGCCGCGCAGGGGGCCGAGACCCCTCGCGTCGGAGGGGCGGCCCCCCGGGCGATACCCGGGGTTCCGTGGCTAGCATCGACATATGACCGATGCCCCGGATCCCACGGCCGGCTCCCGACCCCCGCAGCCGGCGGGCGCGCGCCCCGCGCGCCCCTCCTCTCCGGACTCCCCGGGGGCGCCCCCGGCCACGGTCACCGTGACGGGCCGGTCCGCCGATGACGAGTCGCAGATCGCGCCGGGCGCCGCCATGGAGTTCATCAAGCCCCGGCTGCGGGGTTGGCTGCACGCCGGCATGTTCCCCGCCGTACTGGTGGCGGGCATCCTGCTCACCGCTCTCGCACAGACCCCGGAGGGGCGACTGGCCTGCGCCGTCTACACCCTCACCGCCTGCCTGCTCTTCGGGGTCAGCGCGCTGTACCACCGGGGGCGGTGGGGTCCGCGGGCCATGGCCGTGCTGCGCCGGCTCGACCACGCCAACATCTTCCTGATCATCGCCGGTACCTACACCCCGTTGACGATCCTGCTGCTGGAGGACGGCCGCCAACAGATGTTGCTGTGGGGCATCTGGCTCGCCGCCGCCGCCGGTATCGCCTTCCGGGTCTTCTGGGTGGGCGCCCCCCGATGGCTCTACACCCCCTGCTACCTCGCCATGGGGTGGGCCGCCGTCTTCTTCCTGCCCGACTTCATGCGCGCCGGCGGCATCGTGGTCATGATCCTGATCGTGATCGGCGGATTGCTCTACAGCGCGGGCGGGGTCGTCTACGGGCTCAAGCGCCCCAACCCCTCCCCCCGGTGGTTCGGCTTCCACGAGGTCTTCCACTCGTTGACCCTCGCGGCGTTCGTCGTGCACTACGTCGGGATCTCACTGGTCGCCTACGGCACCGGCTGATCCCCGGCGCGCACCACCGGCGTACGACCGCGGCCCCGAACCCCTCCGCGGGGGTTCGGGGCCGCGGTCGTACGCCGGGACCGGTCGGTCCGGGCGTCAGGGCGTGCCGTCGGGACGCAGCCGCTCCGCCAACTCGGCGGGATCGGTGGTGGGCGCGGAACAGACGAAGTTCCGGCACACGTACGCAGTCGCCAGCCCCTCCCGCAGCGGGCGATCGCGCAGTAGCGGCGCGGTGTCCGTGTCCGCGCCGTCCGGCTCGCCGAGCGCCACCACCGCGCCCGGCGCCGTGGAACGCAGCGCCACCCGGTGCAGTTCGGTCCGGAGCGGATCGCCGGGCGGCCCCACCACGGCCACCTCGCGCGGACCGTCCAGCGCCGCCTCGGCCACCGCCAGGCCCCACCCGGCGAAGCGGGGCGCCCGGGGGGCCAGGGCCGAGACGATCCCCAGGGCCCGCTCGGCGGCCTCCCGGTACCGGGCGTCACCGGTGTGGGCGGCATGGGTCAGCAGCGCCCCGGCGGCGGCCGTCCACCCGGAGGGGGCGGCACCGTCCGTGGGGTCCTGTGGACGCCGGATCAGGCGTTCGGCGTCATCCGCCGTGTCGTACAGCGAGCCGTCGGCGTCCCGGAACCGGGTCAGCACCACCTCGAGCAGGACACCGGCCAGATCCAACCAGGCGACCTCACCGGTCGCGGCGTACAGGGCGTGGAAGCCCTCGGCGACATCCGCGTAGTCCTCCAGCACGCCCGCGCTGCGCCCCGGCTCGCCTCCCAGCGAGGTGCGCGTCAGTCGACCGTCGGCATCCAGGTGTCGGCCGACGATCAGATCGGCGGCCCCCTCGGCGGCCTCGACGAGATCGGGGCGGTCGAAGCAGATTCCCGCCTCGGCGAGGGCGGCGATCGCCAGGCCGTTCCAGGCGGCGACGACCTTGTCGTCGCGTTCCGGACGCGGCCGGCGGTCGCGGGCGGCCAGCAGCCGGCGGCGCACCTCGGCGGGCAGGGCGGCGGCCGGGTCGTCCTCCCCCGCGGCGGCGCGCCCGGGGTCGGTGGGGTCGCCGGACGCGCCGGTTCCGCCGGCCGGACCGGCGGGCGGGGGCAGGCGGAGCACCGACCGGCCCTCCTCGAAGGTGCCCTCCTCCGTGACACCCAGCAGGTCGAGCGCGGCGTTCACGGTCGCCTCGTCCAGCCCCTCCAGTGCCTCGCGCACCTCCGCCGGCGTCCACACGTAGTGGGCGCCCTCGATGTGCGGCCCGTCCGGATCGGCCGGATCGGCGCTGTCCGCGTCCAGCGCGGAGGCGAAGCCGCCCTCCGCCGTGCGCAGATCGCGGATCATGAAGTCGGCGGTGTCCAGTGCGACGCGGCGGTCCCGGGGGGTGCCGTCCGCACGCCACAGATGGGTGTACACCCGGCACAACAGGGCGTTGTCGTAGAGCATCTTCTCGAAGTGCGGGACAGTCCACTCCGCGTCCACCGAATACCGGGCGAAACCACCGCCGAGCTGGTCGTGGATGCCACCGCGCGCCATCGCGTCACAGGTCCGGCGCGCCATCCCCAGCGCGCCGGCCGCGCCGGTGCGGGCGTGGTGGCGCAACAGGAACTCCAGCACCATGGAGGGCGGGAACTTCGGCGCGCCGCCGAACCCGCCGCGCGCCATGTCGAACTCCCGGCTCAGTTGGAGCAGCGCCGCGGCCTGCTCGGCCGGCCCGGGTGGGTCGGGAAAGTCGCGGACCCCCTCCCGGCCCGCCAGGTCACGGGCGATGCGCCCGGCGACACCGCCCACCTCCTCGCGCCGATCGGTCCAGGCGGTGTGCACCCCCTCCAGCAACTGCCGGAAGGACGGCAACCCGTGGCGCGGCTCCGGGGGGAAGTAGGTGCCGAAGTAGAAGGGCTCACCCTCGGCGGTCATGAAGACGGTCATCGGCCAGCCACCCTGCCCGGTGGCGGCCTGCACGGCGTCCATGTAGACGGAGTCCACGTCGGGCCGCTCCTCGCGGTCCACCTTGATCGCCACGAAGCGCTCGTTGAGGTAGGCGGCGACATCCGGATCGGCGAAGGACTCGCGGGCCATCACGTGACACCAGTGACAGCTCGCGTAACCGACACTCAGCAGGACCGGCGCGTCCCGGCGGCGGGCCTCCTCGAAGGCCCCGGGCGACCACGGCCACCAATCCACCGGGTTGTCGGCGTGCTGCAGGAGATAGGGCGAGCTCTCTTCGGCGAGTCGGTTGGCCATGGACCCATCCTGCCGGAGACCCCCTCCGGGGCCCGGTACCGGCGCGGGCCCGGCCCGACTGTTTCCCGGCGCCCGGAGGCCACCGGGCGTCGGACCGGGCCGACGGCCCGGTGGCGGGCTCAGGACTGGTAGGGCTTCGCGTCGATGACCTTGACCATGGCCATCTTGCCGTTCGGCAACTCGTATCGGGCCTCGTTCCCGGCTCGCTTGCCGGTCACCGCGCCGCCGAGGGGCGATTGCGGGGAGTAGGTCTCGATGTCGGAGGTCGCGAACTCCCGGGACGCCAACAGGAAGGTCATCGTGTCGTCCTCGTCGCCGTCGAAGGCGATCGTGACGACCATGCCGGGGGCGACCACGCCGGTGTCCGCCGGGGCCTCGCCCACCTTGGCGGTCCGCAGCAGGTGCTCCAGTTGGCGCACGCGCGCCTCCTGCTTGCCCTGCTCTTCCTTGGCCGCGTGGTATCCCGCGTTCTCCTTGAGGTCGCCCTCCTCGCGGGCGGCCTCGATCTTCTTGGCGATCTCGGTGCGTGCGGGACCCGACAAGTGGTCCAGCTCGGCCTTGAGCTGGTCGTACGCCTCCTGGGTCAACCAGGTGACGCTCTCGCTGGTCTGGGTCACAAGTAGCTCCTAGGAACTTTTCGGCGGAATACAAACAAGGCCCGACCCGGAAGGCGGTGACGCCCCGGGTGGGCGAAACATCAATCGTACCGAAGGGCGATCGAGTCGCCGGAGAATTACCCTGCGGCGTCGCCGGCAAACCGGCAACCCGCCATTCGTCCCCGCGCCGTGATCCGTTCCCCCCGCGAACCCGGGACGGACACCTTCCGGTGGCCGTGGATGACGGAGAGTGCCCGATCGACGTGTCGCCGGTGGGCGTCCGGCCGAGCGGCGCGGGTGGGTGACATCGGAACAGTGGCGGCCCCGGGCGTGTCGGAACCGTTCACCCGGGCGGGATCCCGTTCCCGGAACGCTCCGGGGATTCGCGGGCGCGCGGGGTCCGCCCCCGGCCGGCCGGGAAGCCGGCCCGTCCCCCGCCCGCCCGGAGCCCGACCCGGCCGACGCCTTGGTGGGAGGCGTCGGCGGGGGCCACGGAGCGGACCGGTGGATCCCCGACGGCGCGTCGGTTTCCCCAACCCGCCCACAGCTTCGGGAGGTTCGGGTCCGCCGCGTCACCGTCGCGTGAAAGGTGTCACAGCCGTGTGAATTACGGGTTCATGACTCCCGACCCCCTTGCGCGATTCCTGTGACGGGGCGAATCTTTCCCCGGCGGGACGTCCGTCACCTCGGACGCCACCGGGATTGCTTTGTCATGCCCATGCCCCAGATGGGTCCCCGGGTCCGCCACTCCGGGCACAGGCACCACCCGCCCGTCCCCCCACTCGCGCACCACGCTGAGGAAGGACCCTCGATGTCAGTGCCGCGCACCCCCCTGAGCCGTTCCGGACTTCGACTGACGGTGGCCGGAGCCGCCGTCCTCGCCCTCGGTCTCGGTATCCTGCCCGCCACCTCGCACGCCGCGTCGGCCGAGGAACCGGTCGGCGTCATCCTCAACGCCGACGCCCCCGAGGCCGTCGAGGGCAGCTACATCGTCATCTTCAAGGACGAGGTCGAGGCCGGATCGCCCGAGGCCGAGAAGCTCGCCGAGAACTTCGACGCCGAGATCACCAGCACCTGGGAAGCGGTGCTCAACGGCGTCGCGATCGAGGCCGACGAGGCGGACGCCGAGAAGCTCGCCGCCCACCCGGCCGTCGAGGCCGTGGTCCAGGACGAGGTCGTCCACACCACCGCCACCCAGGTCAACCCGCCCTCCTGGGGTCTGGACCGCATCGACCAGCCGGCCCTGCCGCTCAACAACTCCTACACCTATCCCGACCAGGCCGGGGCCGGGGTCACCATCTACGTCGTGGACACCGGCATCCGGTACACCCACAACGACTTCGGCGGCCGGGCGAGCTTCGGCTACGACGCCTTCGGCGGCAACGGCTCCGACGGCAACGGCCACGGCACCCACGTCGCCGGCACCGCCGCAGGCACCTCGTACGGCGTCGCCAAGCGCGCCAACCTGGTCAGCGTGAAGGTGCTCAACAACTCCGGCTCCGGCACCGTCCAGTCCGTGGTCAACGGCATCAACTGGATCACCCGCAACGCCTCCGGCCCCTCGGTCGCCAACATGAGCCTGGGCGGCGGCGCCAGCACCGTCATCGACCAGGCCGTGCGCGACTCCATCGCCTCCGGCGTGACCTACGTCGTCGCCGCCGGCAACAGCAACGCCAACGCCGGCAACTCCTCCCCCGCCCGGGTCACCCAGGCCATCACTGTCGCCGCGAGCACCAGCTCCGACAGCCGCGCCTCCTTCTCCAACTACGGCACGGTCGTCGACATCTTCGCCCCGGGTCAGAGCATCGCCGCCCCCTGGCACACCTCCAACCCGGCGGTGAACACCATCTCCGGCACCTCGATGGCCGCCCCGCACGTGGCCGGCGCCGCCGCCCTCGTCCTCGGTGGCAGCCCGAGCCTCTCCCCCGCCCAGGTGGAGTCCCGGCTCGTCTCCCTGTCCACCACCGGACGGATCTCCAACCCCGGCAGCGGCAGCCCCAACCGCCTGCTCCGGGTGCCCTGACCCGACCCCGTCCCTCCCGCCGCCCGGAACCGCCGGGTTCCCCGAAGCACGATGAGAGCGCGTCCCCGGGCCGGTGATCCGGCCCCGACCCCGCGCGCCACGGCCGGGCGTCTCCCCCACCGGGGAGGCGCCCGGCTCCGCGCGGTCGGGCCACCGGGCCGCGCCGCCGGCCCGCGTGGGTCGGACCGCCCGGGCCGGATCGCGGGAGCCGGCCCGCCCCGGACCTCAGTTCTCCGCGAGCACGCAGCCGAGCAGTTCCGCGCTGGTGCCGCGCTGGGTGGTGCGCACGGTCACCGCCCGCAGCTCCACCTCGCCCTCCGCCTCGAAGCGGAACTGGGCCCGGCCGACCTCCAGCCCGTCCTCCGCCTGGGAACGCACCGTGCACACCCCGACCCCGTCGGCGGGCTTGCGGACCTGGAGAACCGCCTCGACCTCCTCGTCGGAGACCACGGTGAAACCGGTGAGGGTGCCGGTGACCCGCTCCCCCCCGATCACGGAGATCCCCGTCCACACCAGGAAGGCCAGCAGGAGCGCGCCGAGGCCGGCGCCCACCACCCGCAGCCTGCGGTCGGTGCGGGCGTCGTCGGGGGCGGAGCGTCCGTAGCGACCGGGCGGGGGCGCGGGTCGGGCACCGCCGGACGGGGCGGTGGACGGCGTCCCGGCCGCCCCGGGATGCCTCTCGGACGTCATGCGTGATTCCTCGCGTTCCCGGTGTGGTGTGTGTTCCCCGTGTTCCGGTGGGTGACCGGCGGTACGGCATGTGGCCGGCGGTCCCGGTGTTCCCGGCGGGACGGTGTTCCCGCGCCCTCCCCGGTCCGTTCCGGCCGCCGAATCCCGCGAACCGGGGAAAGCGCCGGAAAAGCGGGAATGGGGAGCCTTCTCCATCGGTCACTATAGAAGGCGTATCCCGGAGTGAGACGGCGAGGACCGAGTCTTGACAGAGCAACTGCGGTTGATGGCCGTGCACGCGCACCCCGACGACGAGTCGAGCAAGGGCGCGGCGACGATGGCCAAGTACGTGGCCGAGGGTGTCGAGGTGATGGTGGTCACCTGCACCGGCGGCGAACGCGGATCGATCCTCAATCCACGCCTGCAGGGCGACCGGTACATCGAGGAGAACATCCACGAGGTGCGGGCGAAGGAGATGGCGGAGGCCCGCGAGATCCTGGGCGTGCGGCAGGAATGGCTGGGTTTCGTGGACTCCGGGCTGCCGGAGGGCGACCCGCTGCCACCACTGCCCGAGGGCTGCTTCGCGCTCCTGGACGAGGAGGAGGCCGCGGAGCCGCTGGTACGGCTGATCCGCTCGTTCCGTCCGCAGGTGATCACCACCTACGACGAGAACGGCGGCTACCCGCACCCGGACCACATCATGACGCACCGCGTCTCGATGGTCGCCTTCGAGGCGGCCGGCGACCCGGAGCGCTACCCGGGCACCGGGGAGCCGTGGGAGCCCCTGAAGCTCTACTACAACCAGGGCTTCAACCGACCCCGCACCCTCGCGCTGCACAACGCGATGCTGGAGCGCGGCATGGACTCCCCGTACGGGGAGTGGTTGCGCCGCTGGGACGAGTTCCAGCGGACGGACCGGGAGCTGACCACCCGGGTGCCGTGCGCGGAGTACTTCCCCGTCCGTGACAAGGCGCTGCTGGCGCACGCCACCCAGATCGACCCGGACGGTGGCTGGTTCAAGGTGCCGCTGGAGGTCCAGCAGGACGTGTGGCCGACCGAGGAGTACGAACTGGCCCGCAGCCGGGTCGACACCACCTTTCCGGAGTCCGACCTGTTCGCGGGGGTCCGGGACCTGCCGACCGACCTGCCGACCGACCGGGGGTCCGCCGCTCCCGGGGCACCCGGGACAATGGCCCCATGAGCGACCCGATCTCCCTGGCGACGTTCCTGGCCGAGCCGGCCCGGGAGCTGAACGAGTTCACCGTGACCCCCGGCGTACTGGGGTTCACCGTCTTCGCCGCGCTCGGCGCGGTGGTGTGGATCCTGCTGCGGTCGATGAGCGGGCGGCTCAACCGTCTGGACGCCCGGCGGGACGAGCGGGGGGACTGAGCCCCTCGCCCCCCGGGCGGGGCACACCGGCGTCCCGACGGCCGGGGGCGGGCATCCATCGGAGTGCCCGCACCCGGCCGTCGGCGTGCCCCCGGGCGGCGGGTCCACCGGCGTGCCCGGTTCAGCCGGTGACGCCGATCACCTCGCCGGCGGCCCGGCGAGGCACCATGCCCAGTCGCCACGCCGTCCACCCCTCCTCCGGGCCCCGGTCGCGCCCCAGCATCACCGCGAACGACTCCACCGCGTCCGCGAGCGCCGGGTCGCGCAGCGGGTGGTCCTCGCGCCGGAGCCGTTCCAGTTCCTCCTGCGCGACGACCGCGCCGACCTCCGGTCCGCCGGGGGAGGCGAGCGGGAGCAGGGTGCAGCGCAGGAAGCGCGCCCAGTCGGTGCCGCGGGCGTCCGGGACGCCCTCGCCGTATCCCTCCGCGAAGACCGCCAACGCCTCGTCTGCCAGTTCCAGCGCCTGCCCGGCGCGCTCGTTGCCGGCGTCGACCACCGCCAGCTCCAGCGCCGACCAGGCGTCGCCGTAGGGCGCGCCGGCGCGGCGGAAGTCGCGGCGGGCGTCGACCAGCAGTTGGCGGGGGAAGCCGCTGTTGCGCAGTGAGCCGGTGGCCTCGGCCCGCATGTCGCGGGTGACCCGCCCGGAGTGGTGGCGGGCCAGGGCCAGACCGTGGATGTCCGGCATCCGGTTGAACATCCCGCGGGCCCGCTCCAGCGAGCGAACCCCCTCGGCCGGGTTGCCGATCTCCTCCAGGGCCAGGCCCAGGTGGTGCAGGGTCCACGCCTCGCCCCGGACGTCCTCGGTCTCCCGGTGGCGGCCCAGGGCCGTCTCCAGCCGTTCCACGGCCCCGATGCCGTCCCCGTCGAAGAGGCGGGCGCGGCCGAGTTCGGTGAGCACCCACGCGCCGCCGCGGGGGTCGCGGGAGCGCTCGTACAGGTCGCCCGCCCCGGCCAGCTCCCGCTCGGCGTCGGCGGTCCGGCCACGCCGTAGCAGGGTCTGCCCGAGTTGGAAGCGGGTCCACGCCTCACCGTGCACGCTGCCGCCGGAGCGGTGCAGTTCCAGCGCCTCCTCCAGCAGCCGCCCGGAGGCCAGGACCCTGCCGCGCTCGCGCTCCACCGCGGCCAGCGCGTGCAAGGTCCAGGCGCGGTCGGCCGCGAACCCGTCGGCGGTCTGGGTCTCCAGCGCCTCGCCGAGCCGCTCGGCGGCCTCGGGCAGTCGGCCCTGGTGCTGGAGGGTGATGCCCAGGTCGCGCAGGGCACGGGCGGCGCCGGCGCGGTTGCGGTCCTCCCGGTAGAGGTCGACGACCGAGGTCAGCGTGGACCGGGCCTTGTCCAGTTCGCCGAGCTGGCGTTCGGCGACGCCGGTGCGCCAGCGCACCGAGCGGGTGAAGCGTTCCTCGTCCAGGGCCCGGACCATGGCGTTGAGCTCCCCGAGTCGGTGCAGGTCGCCGCGGAGCAGGCACCAATCGCCCAGGGCGCCGAGCAGGCGCAGCATCGCCTCGCGGTCCACCGAGGGGTCGGCGTGCCGGAGGGTGGCGGTGATGAAGTCGGCCTCCTCGTCCAGCCAGCGCAGGGCGGCGGCCAGGGAGGTGAAGCCGTGGCGACCGGCGGCGCCGGGCAGGGCGTCGGTGCGGGTGGTGGTGTTGCCGTCGACGAGCCGGATGACGGTGTCGGCGAGTTCCGCGTAGCTGCGGATGAGGCGCTCGCGGGCGGCGGCGCGCTCCTCGGCGGTCTCCTCCTCGTTGAGTCGGGCGCGGGCGAAGCGGCGCACCGACTCGTGCAGGCGGTGACGGTCGCCGCGCGCCGGTTGCAGGAATCCGGCCCGGGCCAACTCCTCCGTGCGGCGGACCGCCTCGGCGCGCTGGGTGTCCAGAAGGGCGACGGCGGCGGCCGGGCCGACGGCGGCACGGCCGGCCACGGCCAGGCGGCGCAGCAGGCGGCGGGCGGGTTCCTCGAGGTGTTCCGCGCACAGGGTCAGGACCCGCTCGGTCGGGTCCCCCTCGGGGGCGGCCGGACCGGCCGGACCGCTGCCCGTGTCGGCGCCGCTGTCGGTGCCTCTGCCGTCGCCGGTCGTCAGGGCCCGGGCGAGGTCGGCGGCCGGGCGGTGCTCCAGCGCGGCGCCGACCAGGCGCAGCAGCAGCGGCCGGCCCGCGCAGGCGGCGGCGAGGCGCTCGAGGTCCCCGGCCGCGCCGGGATCGTCCGGCGGACCGGCGGGGCGACGGCCCCCGAGTGCCGCCCGCATCAGCTCGGCGGCGGCGGCACCGGTCAGTGGCGCGGGGGCGATGTGGTGGATCCGGTCGGCGGGATCGGGCCCGGCCGCGCCGCCGGGTCCGTCGCCGGGCGGGAGGAGATCGGCGGGGTCCATCGGGCGCGAGGTGGTCACCAGCACCAGCGCCGGCGACCGGTGCGGTATCAGTGGGCGGACCCGCTCGGGGTCGGCGGCGTCGTCCAGGACGATGACCACCGGCAGGCCGGCGAGGTGCTGCCGGTAGCGGTCCAGGAGGCGGCCGGGTGGCTCCTCGTCGCCGTCCCGTCCACCGCCCTCTCGTTGCAGCACCTGGTCACGGGGGGCGCCGAGCCGGTTCATCAGGTACAGCGCGGCGGCCCGGGTGGACATCGGGTCCTCGCTTCCGCCGCGCAGGTCGACCGAGCAGGCGCCCCGGAACAGGGAGCGCAGTTCGTGCACGACGTGGTGGGCGAGGGCGGTGCGTCCGGTGCCGGGCGGCCCGTGCAGGACGACGATGGTGGGGTGGGTGTCGGTGCCGGCCCGGTCGCGGTTGACCAGTCGGGTGATGCGGGTCAGCTCCTCGCGCCGGCCGGGGAAGTGCTCCACGGGTTCGGGCAGGCGCTCGAAGGAGCGTTCCAGCACGCCCCGGGTGCGGCTGACGCCGCTGCGGTCACGGGCCGGCGGGCGGTGGGAGGCCCGGCCCACGGGGGTGCGGCGGGTCCCGCCGCGGGCGACGACGGCGCGCTGCTGGGCGAGCCAGGGGTTCAGGCCGCGGACCTCGACGGCGTTGAGCCAGGCCAGGCGGAGCTGTTCGACGCCGCCCGGCTGGTTGCGAACGCCGGCCCGCGACTCGGAGGCCCACAGGTGGGCGACGGCGGCCTGCAGCAGGAAGCCGACGACGGAGGCCAGCGCGACGATGAACGCGCCGGTCAGCGCGACGCCGGCGGAGCCGGAGCCGGAGCCGGAGCCGGAGCCCGTGGAGCTCAGCAGCAACAGCGCCACGACCGTGGCGCACAGGGTGGAGGCGGTGACGGCGGCCAGGGTCCGGCCGTCCAGACGCTCGCGGAACCGTCCGGCGGCGTCCTCCTCCTCGACCCGGAGGTACTCCCGCCACTCCTCGGCGGCGGGGGTGAGGATCCGGTCGACGGAGGAACGGGCGAGGCGGAGCAGCCGGCCGGCGTCCGTTCCGTCGCCGGCGAGGCGGACCTCGTCCTCGATGACGCGCGTCAACAGACGCTCCACGTCCTCGCGGCGGGGCGCCGGCAGTTCCTCCAGGGTGCGGGGAACGGGCCGGTGGGGCGTGCCGGGCGGCCCGGGTGTGACGGTCATGGCGGCTCCTCCCCCTGTCCGCCGGTGACCCCGGGACAGCCGGCTGGGGCGGCCCCGGGGTGGGCGGAGACTCGGCGCGGCGCGGTGGCGCGGCGCGGTGATCGACCCGTCCCGCCACGGCCGGGCGGGGTCGGGGCGCGTCATCTGAGCCGTTCCCCTCCGAGGGGTCCGTCACGCGGCGCGGAGGGGTCGGTTTTCCGCCGGAGGAACGCCGGGTCGGCGGTGAACCCCCATTCCGGGTACAGGGGTTGGGGAAGGGTGCGGAGACGCCCCCGGGCCGGTCGGGAACGGGGTCCCGACCGGCCCGGGGACCGGGCGCGGCCTCAGCCGGCGGCGGTCTTGTACTTGCGGACCGCCAGGGTGCGGAAGAGGAGGATGACCAGCACCGAGTACAGCACCGAGGCGAGCACCGGGTTCTGCATCGGCCACGCGTCGGGCGCCTGGTAGCCGGGCGGCAGGTTGCCGAACAGCTCGCGGACGGCGAGGACGGTGGCACTGAAGGGGTTCCACTCGGCGACCGGCTGGAGCCAGCCGGGCATGCCCTCCGAGGGCACGAAGGCCACCGAGACGAAGGTGAGCGGGAAGAGCCACACCAGCCCGCCGGAGGTGGCGGCCTCCGGGCTGCGCACCGACAGGCCGATCAGGGCGCCGATCCAGGTGAAGGCGTAGCCGAAGAGCAGCAGCAGCCCGAAGGCGAGCAGCGCGGAGGGGACGCCCTCGTTGATCCGCCAGCCGACCAGCAGCGCCACAATGGTCAGCACCACCAGGATGAGCGCGGTCTGCACCAGGTCGGCCAGGGTGCGGCCGGTGAGGACGGCGCCCCGGGACATGGGCAGGGAGCGGAAGCGGTCGATGATGCCCTTCTGCATGTCCTCCGCGATGCCCGCGCCCGCGCCGGCGGTGGCGAAGGTGACGGTCTGCGCGAAGATGCCGCCCATCAGGAACTGTCGGTAGGCGTCCGCGTCCAGGCCGGCGCCGGGGATGTTGATCGAGCCGCCGAAGACGTAGGAGAACAGCACCACGAACATGATCGGCTGGATGAGGCCGAAGACCACGACCTCGGGGATGCGCATCATCCGCAGCAGGTTGCGCTGCATGACCACCAGCGAGTCGCGCAGCCCCTGACGGATGCCGACGCGCTGGTCGCCCACCGGGCGGGGGCCGGTCGCGGTGGTGGTGTCGCCGGTCACGGTGGTGCTCATCGCGGGCCCTCCTCGGTGTTCCGGGAGGTCCGGGCGGCGGCCGGCGCGATGGCCCCGCCGCCGGCGGCGGGCGCGGTGCCCTTCCCCCGGCTGGTGGTGTTCGCGGCCCCGTCGGGGCCCTTCCCGCCGTCGGATCCGTCGGTGGTGTCCCCCTCATCGGCGGCGTCCCCGTCGCCGGTGAGACCCGGGTCCTCGGCGGTACGGCCGGTGAGCGAGATGAAGACGTCGTCCAGGGTGGGGCGGCGCAGACCGATGTCGTCGATCTCGATGCCCACCGCGTCCAGTTCGCGGATGACCTCGACCAGCAGCTTGGCGCCGCCGACGGCGGGAACGGTCAGCCGACGGGTGTGGGTGTCGACACCGGCCTCGCCGTCTCCCAGGCGGTTCAGGATGGCACGGGTCTCGTCCAGTCGGGTCGCGTCCCGGGCGATGACCTCGACCACGTCCCCGCCGCTGCGGCGCTTGAGCTCGTCGGAGGTGCCCCGGGCGATGATCCGACCGTGGTCGACGACGGCGATGCTGTCGGCGAGGTGGTCGGCCTCCTCCAGGTACTGGGTGGTCAACATCAGGGTGGTGCCGCCGGCGACCAGCTCCTTCATGACCTCCCACAGCGCCTGGCGGTTGCGCGGGTCCAGGCCGGTGGTGGGTTCGTCCATGAACATGACGGGCGGGCTGACGACCAGCGCGGCGGCCAGGTCCAGGCGCCGTCGCATACCGCCGGAGTAGTTCTTGGCGATGCGGTCGGCGGCGTCTGCGAGGTTGAAGCGCTCCAGCAGCTCGTCGGCGCGACGACGGGCGTGGGCACCCGACAGCTGGTAGAGGCGCGCGACCATGCGCAGGTTCTCGCGGCCGGTGAGGTATTCGTCCACGGCGGCGAACTGGCCGGAGAGACCGATCGAGCGACGCACGTCGTTGGGGTGGGTGAGGACGTCGATGCCGGCGACCTCGGCGCGCCCGCTGTCCGGGCGCAGGAGGGTGGTGAGGATCCGAACGGTGGTGGTCTTCCCCGCGCCGTTGGGCCCGAGCAGGCCGAGCACGGTGCCCTGCGGCACGTCGAGGTCGACACCGTCCAGGGCGCGGACGTCGCCGAAGGTCTTCACCAACCCCTCGGCGTGGATGGCGCCTGGCATGTGAACTCCCGGAAGAGGGGTGAGGGCGGGTGTCGGACCCGCGGATCGGGTGGTGGACGAAAAGACGTGGGGGACGTGGCCCTCACCGACGGGACGTGCGGGGGCACACCGGTACCCGGGGCGTGTCGGGCCGGTGGGACACCGGCTCAGCATATCGCGATGTATCGCGTTTGCCGCCACATCCGGGAACCCCGACGAACGCCGACCGGTATCGGCCGGCATCGACATCCCGATGCCCGGAACATCCCCATATGACCACGCGGACACCCCGAACACACATCGGGGAAAGCCCTGTCGGGCTCCCATCCACGCCGACCCCCACCGCACCGGGCCGACACGACACGCCGGCCCGGGGCACGGACCCCGCGCGCGGCCCGTCGGCACGGCGGCGCCGTCCCCGGCGCGGCACCCCCGTCCCGACGGATCCCACCCGGAAAACCGTAGCCCCCACCACCGACAATCGCCCCCGGTTTTCCGCCCCGGCGCCCCCTCTGCCGCAGGGCGGCGGGGCGACGGATCACGCCAGGACGTGGTACCCGCTCTTCCGCAGCACCACGTCCACCTGCTCCCGGTGCTCCGGTCCCTGCGTCTCCAGCCACACCTCCACCTCGGCCTCGTCGACCGCCAGCCGGGCGTCGGTCCGCACATGGTTGACCGCCAGCACGTTGGCGTCCACCCCCGAGAGGGTCCCCAACAGCGCGGCCAGCACCCCCGGCCGGTCCGGCAACCGCAGGCGCAGCGTGAGGTACCGGCCGGCCGCCGCCATGCCGTGGCGCAACGTGCGCTGGAGCACCAGCGGGTCCACGTTGCCCCCCGACAGCACCGCGACCACCGGCCCGTCGAACCGGTCCGGCTCCTCCAACAGGGCCGCCACCGGCGCCGCCCCCGCCGGCTCCACCACCAGCTTCGCCCGCTCCAGGCACAGCAGCAGCGCGCGGGAGAGGGCGTCCTCCGACACCAACCGGATGTCGTCCACCAACTCCGCGATCACCCGGAACGGCACCTCGCCGGGACGTCCCACCTTCATGCCGTCCGCCATCGTCGCCGGCGAGGCCACGGCCACCGGCCGACCGGCGGCCAGGGACGGCGGGTAGGCGGCGGCCCCCTCCGCCTGCACCCCCACCACCCGCACGTCCGGGCGCAGCGACTTCACCGCCAGCGCCACGCCGGCGGCCAGCCCGCCAC
Organism: Streptomyces sp. ST2-7A; assembly: GCF_021390475.1. GTDB lineage: Bacteria > Actinomycetota > Actinomycetes > Streptomycetales > Streptomycetaceae > Streptomyces. Next base: position 24,529 of record NZ_JAJUWS010000050.1, on the reverse strand, counting down.
CGCCGATACCCACCACGACGGTGCGCACCTCGGGGCACTGCTCGAGGATCTCCAACCCCACCGTGCCCTGCCCCGCGACCACGTCCGGGTGGTCGAAGGGGTGGATGAAGACGGCGCCGGTGTGCTCGGCGTGCTCGCGCGCCGCCTCCAGCGTCTCGTCCACCACCTGTCCCCGGGTGAGCACCCGGGCCCCGTACTCGCGGGTCGCCGCGATCTTCGGCAGCGGGGCGCCCGCCGGCATGAAGACGGTGGACTCCACCCCCAACAGGGAGGCGGCCAGGGCCACCCCCTGGGCGTGGTTGCCGGCGCTGGCGGCCACCACGCCGCGCTCCCGTTCCGCCGGCGTCAGGCCGTGGATGCGGGTGTAGGCGCCGCGCAGTTTGAACGAGCCGGTGCGCTGGAGGTTCTCGCACTTCAGGTGGACCGCCGAGCCGACCAGGTGGGAGAGGTGACGGCTGCCCTCCATCGCCGTCACCCGGGCCACGCCGGTCAGGATCTCGCGCGCCCGCCACACGTCCTTGATGTCGGGGACGGCGGGGATCCCGGAGGCTTTCTCGTCGCAGGGATCGCCGGTCGCTCCGGGGGTGGCGGTGTCCGACCCCGCCGGGGTGTTCGAACCGGTCGCCCCGACATCGGTCCCGGGGTCACCGGTACCGGCCGAGGGCTGCCCCACCGATCGGGCGGGGTCGGCGCCCGCGCGCAGATTCACGTTCATGTCGCCAGTCTGGCAGCACGTGCCCCGGGTGTTACGACGGCGCGTGCGACGTTCGCCCGGTGGGCCAGTGCACCGTTTTCGTCACGGTCCGGAACGGTTCCGCGACGGTCACCCCCCGTCCACCGAACCGGCCCGTCCACCACCCCGGGCGCCCCACCTGCGCCGACGATGCCCCCGGCGCCGCGCGGGGCGCCGGGACCGCTCCGACGGGGCCCGAACGGGGCCGTCAAGGGTTCACCCATTGGTGCACGTGCACCCGTCCGTGCGCGTACCCTGTGGCCCACATCCCGCGCGCCATCCCCCACGGCTGACCCTCACCCGCAACTCTGCGAGACATCCCGGATATGACGCCTGAATCCACCGCACCCCAGCACTCCTCCACCCCGCCGGCCGGCTCGGGTGAGCACCCCGATCCACGGGCGGTGCCTCCCCTGCTGGACGCCCTGCAACACGAGGTCGCCGTCTTCGCGCGCCGTGCCGAACAGACCCGCCTCGGGGGTCTGGGCCCGGCCCGCAACTCGATGGACCGCGCCGCCTACCTGCTCCTCAGCAAGCTGGACCAGGAAGGACCGACCGGGGTGAAGGCCCTCGCCGCAGGCATGGGCATCGACTCCTCGACCGTCACCCGGCAGGTCGCGCCGCTCGTCGACGCCGGCCTGGTGACCCGGGCCGCCGACCCCGCCGACGGGCGGGCGGTCGTGCTGCGCCTGTCGCAGCGCGGCAGCGAACGCCTGGCGGAGGTGCGGCGTTCACGGTGCAAGCTGATGTCGCTGCTCACCGAGGGTTGGACCGACGAGGAGCAGGAGACCTTCCAGGTCCTGCTGACCCGGTTCAACACCGCCGTCGCCGGCTGGCAGACGAACTACACCCTCCCCGAGTGAGGGGCGCGGCGCCGAGGATGTGACCCGAGGGGTCGTGTTCACCCGTTGAACCCGGCCCCTCGGGTGCGCCCGCCCCGACTCCGCGCGCTCCCCGCCCCGATGACGACGTGCCGGCCCGGCCCCGCCCGGTGGCGCTCCACCCGGCGGCGCCCCGCGTCCGGTGCGAGCACGGGACGCGGGGCGCCCGGGGAGCCGGCCGGTACCGGCCGAACCCCCTCGGCGCGACCGTCCGACGGCGTGCCGCGTCCCCGGCCCCGGGGATCGGCCTCCTCGTCGGACACCCGTCCGGTGGAGGGTGGATGGCCGGCCGACACCGCGCACTCCCGCACCGCGCCCGACCGACGCTCGGAGGCGGACGCGCACGGACACACCGCGACGGGCGCCGACCACCGGTCGACGCCCGCCTCCGCGCTTTCCTCCCCGACTCCCGCCGGGAGGGCGACCATCAGCCCAGCGCGCGGGTCAGATCCTCCAGCAGGTCGTCGATCGCCTCGATCCCGACCGACAGCCGCACCAGGTCCGCCGGCACCTCCAGCGCGGACCCCGCCGTGGAGGCGTGCGTCATCCGCCCGGGGTGCTCGATCAGCGACTCCACGCCCCCCAGGGACTCCCCGAGGGTGAACACCCGGGCGCGCTCGCACACCGCGACCGCCGCCTCCTCGCCCCCGGTCACCCGGAACGAGACCATCCCGCCGAAGCCCGACATCTGTTTGGCCGCCACCTCGTGGCCCGGGTGGGACTCCGACCCCGGGTACAACACCGCGTGCACCGCCGGATGGGCGTCGAGCATCTCCACCACGCGCGCCGCGTTGGCGTTGTGCCGATCCATGCGCACCGCCAGCGTCTTGATGCCGCGCAGCACCAGCCAGGAGTCGAACGGCCCGGCGACGGCGCCCATCGCGTTCTGATGGAACGCCAGCTCCTCGCCCAGTCCCGCGTCCGAGGTCACCAGCGCGCCGCCCACCACGTCCGAGTGGCCGCCGAGGTACTTGGTCGTCGAGTGCACCACCACGTCCGCGCCCAGCGCCAGCGGCTGCTGTAGGTACGGGCTCGCGAAGGTGTTGTCCACCACCAGGCGCGCGCCCGCCTCACGGGTGATCTCCGCGATCGCCGCGATATCGGTGATGCCCAGCAGCGGGTTGGACGGCGTCTCCACCCACACCACGCGGGTACGCGGACGCATCGCCGCCCGCACCGCCTCCGTGTCGGAGGTGTCGACCACCGACCACTCCACGCCCCAGCGCTCGACGACCTTCGCGATCAGCCGGAAGGTGCCGCCGTAGGCGTCGTTCGGGATCACCAGGTGGTCGCCCGGCGACAGGACCGTGCGCAGCAGGCAGTCCTCGGCCGCCAGGCCGGAGGCGAAGGCCAGGCCGCGGGAGCCGCCCTCCAGCGCCGCCAGGTTCGTCTCCAGGGCGGTCCGGGTGGGGTTGGCGGAGCGGCTGTACTCGTAGCCGCCGCGCAGGCCACCCACACCGTCCTGCTTGAAGGTGGAGACCTGGTGGATCGGCGGCACCACCGCCCCGGTCAGGGGGTCGGGCTCCTGGCCGGCGTGGATGGCCAGGGTTTCGAAGTGGGGACTCGGCTGCTCGTGCATGTCCCCACCGTAGTCGGCCGTACGGTGGAAACGGACGGCCGACGATCCGGCGCCGCCCCGTCGGCCGCCCCCCGGGTGGCACCGGGGACGCGACTCCGTAGAGTCCTTGGTCGTTCGTGTGGTTCGCGTCGTCCACGTCCGCACACCCGCCCGTCCACCCGCCCGAATGACCGGCCCGCACCGTCAGCCCACCGGAACCGACCCCGGGAGAGCCGCACCCCATGGAAGCCATCCTGCTCCTGATCGCCCTGACCGCCATCTTCGGCGTGCTCGGCGCCCCCGCCATCCGCAGATACCAGGAGCGCAAGCGCCTGGAACAGGCGGCGGAGAACGCGCGACGCGGCGATCCCACCGGCGGCTTCGGGCCGGACGCCGGTGCGGGGACGGGCGCGGGCGGCCCCGGCGGGCGTCGCGAGGGCGTCTCCCTGGACAAGGAGGGCGACCGACCCACCGGTGCCCGGCCCCGCACCGGCGGGCCCGTCCCGGTGGAACAGCTGGACCTGCGCCTGCCCGGCCCGGACGACGCCCTGGTCACCGCGCTGGAGGAGTCCGCGAACACGCAGGACTGGCGCCCGGTCGGCCGCCTGCTCGCCCTCACCGAGGAGTACGAGCTGCGCTGGCAGCGCGTGCAGTCCGTCGCCGGCGCGGCGGCCATGGAGCTGGCACGCTGGCGGGCCGAGCACGGCACCACGGCCGGCGCCCCCGACAACGGGCCGGCGACGGGCGGTGCCGGCGCCCCGGGCGCGGCCGACGGTGTGCGGCGGGACGCCGGCTGGCTGCGGAACTGGCGCTCCGAGGAGCCCCGCGACCCGGGCGGCGCCCAGGTGTACGCGCAGTTCCTCGTCTGGCAGGCCATGTCCGAGACCGGCTCCGCCGACCACCGGATCATCCTGGAGGAGGCCCGTACCGTGTGCGCCGAGGCCTCCCGCCTCGCGCCGGACGACCCCACCCCCTTCGTCACCGAACTCTTCGTCGCGCGCGGCCTCGACTACCGCCGCCCCGACTTCGAGGCGGTGTGGGCGGAGATCACCCGCCGCCGCCCCGACCACATGGGCGCGCACCTGACCGCCCTCACCCACTGGTCGGAGAAGTGGCACGGCTCGCGGGACGAGGCGTACGGCTTCGCGCAGAGCGCCGCCGCCGCCGCGCCGGAGGGCAGCCTGCTGCCCGCGCTGCCACTGTTCGCCGTCCACGAGCACCTGCCGGAGATGTCGCTCTCCCCGTCGGTGTTCACCGGGAAGGTGGTGAGCGACGCGGTGGAGGCCGCGCGCTTCGCCATCCACCACGCCGAACCCGGCCACCCCGTCGAGCCGCACGTCCGGCACCTGCTGCTGTGGTTCCTGGTGCGGGCCGAACGCTTCGGGGAGGCGGCGGAACACGTGTGGGCCGTCGACGGTTATGTCGGTGCGGTGCCCTGGGTCAACAGCCCGGACCCCGCCCGGGAGTACGCGGCGTTCCGTGCCCTGGCCATCGGCCTCCAGTGAGGAGAGAACCTTCATGCTGTTCGGTTCCAAGACCCGACTTCCCGGTCCGGAGGAGGCCCTGAGCGGGCGCTCCGAACCGCTGTTCACCGTGCCGGAGAAGCACGTCGTGCTCGGCAACCCCCTCCTCGGCCCCTACCCCGAGGGCCTGGAGGTCGCCGACCTCGCCCTGGGCTGCTTCTGGGGCGCGGAGCGGAAGTTCTGGCAGACCGAGGGCGTGTGGACCACGCTCGCCGGCTACCAGGGCGGCCACACCCCGAACCCCACCTACGAGGAGGTGTGCTCCGGGATGACCGCGCACACCGAGACCGTGCGCGTGGTGTTCGACCCCTCGGTGATCTCCTACGAGAAGCTGCTGAAGGTCTTCTGGGAGGCGCACAACCCCACCCAGGGCTTCCGCCAGGGCAACGACACCGGCACCCAGTACCGCTCGGCGGTCTTCACCCACTCGCCGGAGCAGCGGCGGATCGCGGAGGAGTCCCGCGACGCCTACCAGCGGGTGCTGGCCGCCAACGGGCACGGCGAGATCACCACCGAGATCCTTCCCGCCGAGGGACGGACGTTCTTCCCGGCGGAGGAGTACCACCAGCAGTACCTGGAGAAGAACCCCGGCGGTTACTGCGGCATCGGTGGCACGGGCGTCAAGTTCGGTGACCGGTCCGAGGGCGGCTCCTGCCCCATCGGCATCGCCCCCGCCGGCGACTGACCCCCTCGGGGCCCGTGCCCCCGGGCTCCCGTCTCCACGGCCCCGCCCCGGATGACCCGCTCATCCGAGGTGGGGCCGTTCCCGTCCTTCCAGGAAGTGGTTCAGGCGGAGCCGCTGGGTGTGGTGCATCGGGAGGTCGTCCAGCTCCCCCGGGGCGACGAACCGCAGCTCGGTGGACTCGTCCGAGATCGCGAGCGTCCCGCCGACGACGCGGGCGGTGAGGAAATCGGTTGTGGAGGGTGGGGCGGTGGGGTCCGATGGGTTGATGACCACGGACGAGGAGCGGGCGGAGCACGTCGAGGCGAACCGGGCGTACTGGAACGACAAGGGGGTGGCCGATCACGGTCCCCTGGCGCGGGAGCACTGGGCGGCGTCCGAGCCACGCTGGGGCCTGTGGCGGACGCCGGAGTCGGAGTTGGCGGTGTTCCCGCCGGACGTGGCCGGGAAGCGGGCCATCGAGTTGGGCTGCGGCACCGGGTACGTCTCGGCCTGGTTGGCCCGGGCCGGCGCCCACCCGACGGGTGTCGACATCTCCGAGGAGCAGTTGGAGGTCGCCCGTCGGATGGCGGCGGAGTTCGGCCCCGACTTCCCGCTCGTGCACGGGGATGCCGAGCGACTGCCGTACAGGGACGGGGAGTTCGATCTGGCGATCAGTGAGTACGGCGCCTCCCTGTGGTGCGATCCGCACCGTTGGATCCCGGAGGCGGCGCGGGTGCTGCGCCCCGGCGGCCGGCTGGTCTTCCTGCGCCCCTCGCCGTTGTTCGCGCTGTGCGCGGCGGAGGACGGCCCGGCGGGCCCGCGCCTGCTGCGCCCGCAGTTCGGCACGAGCCGACTGGACTGGGGCCGTTCCTTCGAGTTCACCCTCCCGCACGGGGAGATGCTGCGGCTGCTGCGCTCCTGCGGTTTCGAGGTGGAGGATCTGGTGGAGATCCAAGCCCCGGCGAAGACCCATCGGGAGTACGACTACCTGAGCGCCGAATGGGCGCGGAACTGGCCGTGTGAGGAGCTGTGGCGGGCCCGCCTGACGTGACAGCCGCGACGACGCCGAGGGCCGGGGAGGGCCGGAACACCGCCGACCGCCCGGCGGACGCGCGGCGGGCGCTGGAGGAGGCGTGCGCGGCGGTGGGGCGCGGTCGGCGCGGGGCGGGGAGAACGCCGTCTTCCTGCTGCGCGGGGGCGCCGTGGTGGCCCGGGTGGGGCGGCCGGCTGCCGCTGCGGCGGGAGCCCGCCCGGGAGGTCTCGGTCGGGCGCCGGCCGGCCGGGCACGGCTTTCCGGGCATGGCTTTCCGGCGGTGCGGCCGGTGGCCGGTGTCAGGCGCCCCGTGGAGGCATGGGGCTCGTGGGCGGCGTCGATGCGCGCCGGTCCGGCCCGCCGGGACTGGTCCCCGATGTGAGGGTGACGGCCTCTCCGGACGCCCGGGGAGGCCGTGCGGGAAGCGGCCTCCGGGCGGTCGGCGGGGCCGCTAGGCTGCCCGCATGATCGCTTTCGGCCGGAGAGCGGTCCGGGTCTACCGGGCCGCTGACCGAATAGTCGCCCGCCCCGGTGAGCCCACGTCCTTCGAGGTGTTTCTCGCACGGCGGCCGCTGATGGTGGCGCTGGGGGCGGGGGCACCGTTGTCGGTGCTGTTCGCCGCGACGGCGTTGCCCGGCGAGGAGTGGGGTGGGGTGTTCCTCGGTTCGGCGTTCGGGGTGGCCTACGGGTTGATGGCGCTGGGCGAGCGGGGGCGGCAGCGCGGGGCGGGGCACGGACCGACGGTCGGCGGGACGGGCGGTACGGCGGCCGAGGCGGGGTGAGCGGCGGGCGGTGTTCCCGGCACTGTCACCATCGCTGCCACCATCATCGCCCTCGCCGACACCGCCGCCGGTCGGCCGACCACGTCCGGGAGGGAGCGTTCGGGCCGGCGTGACCGGATCCGGCCACGGGCGCGTGGCCGGACGGGGTCGGGCCGCCGGGGTCGATGATCAGGCGCTGCCGTTGAGTCGGCCGTATCCGCCGGGGGCGGGGGAGCCCGTGTCGTACGTCTCGGTGCCGTTGCCGTCACGGTGGGGTTCCCGGGTTTCCGCGTCGACCGTGTCGCGCTCCTCCCCGCCCCCGTCGGCGTAGTCCTCGTCGTCGTCCCCGTAGCCCTCGTCCTCGTCGTCCTCGTCGTCGAGCCAGCCGCCCTCGTCGTCTGCGTCCACGGTCTCGCTGCTCCAGGACGCACGGGCCAGTTCCACGCCGGGTAGGCCGTCGACCAGCTCGATGGGATCGACGAGGTAGGCGATGGCCTCCGCCGGGTCACGGCTGACCGCCTCGCCGGCGGGGCCGCGCTCCTCGTCGGGAAGGAGTTCGTCGGCGCTGATACGGGCCAGCGCCATGCGGGTGAGGCGCTCGATATCGGCCACTTCCAGGAGCAGATCGATGCGCACCCTGACCCGGCCGATTTCCTCTGTTGTCATGGGGGTGAGGGTATGCCCGTCCCCGGTCGTGTCTTCCCCGCGACCCGCGACGCGCCGTAACATCGCCCACCACGCCCGCGAACCTCAGCACTACCCGGGAGCACCCGTGGCCGAGCACCGCCGTATGTCCGATCGCCGCCCCCTGATGACGGGCGTCGTGTCCGCGGTCGTGTTGTGCGGGGTGTGGTTGATGCCGTCGGCCCATGCCGGGCCGGACACGGGGGAGGGCACGCCCGGCATCGGCACGGTGAGCGAGTCCGTGGAGGGCCCCGGACCGTCGGCGCCACGGGCGCCCACCGACTGACAGGGGTTCGCTCCCCGTCCCTTTCCGCACGCCGATCGGTTCGCCACGCCCCCTCGGGTGCCGGATCGGAATGATCCGTTCCGCCGGATTCCTCTCTCCTGATCAACCGCTTTTCAAACGTGACATCTGTCACATCATCAACCCGATCAGGGGATCGTTTTCGGCCGGCAGAGCCCGTCCCGGCCGGCCGGTCCCCGTGCACCGCCCCGGGGTCACTCCCCCGTCGACGCCAGGGGTCCGGTGACCCCCTCCACCGCCCGGGTGAGCGCCCCCGAGCGGACGAACCCGGTCGCCGCCTCCAGTTCCGGCGCCAGGTGACGGTCGGGCCCCGGCCCCGGCGCACCCGCCGCGCGCAGCGCCTCCACCACCGCGCGGGCCGCCGGGCCCGGCCGCCGGCCCTCCGCCGCCTCCCGCAACTCCAGGGCCCGGGTCGCGGCGCACAGTTCGATCCCGATCACCCGGGCCAGCCCGTCCACGGCGGTGCGCAGCTTGCGGGCGGCCGACCAGCCCATCGAGACGTGGTCCTCCTGCATCGCCGAGGAGGGGATGGAGTCCACCGAGGCCGGCACGGCGAGCCGCTTGAGTTCGGAGACCAACCCCGCCTGGGTGTACTGGGCGATCATCAGGCCGGAGTCCACGCCGGGGTCGTCGGCGAGGAAGGCGGGCAGGCCGTGCGAGCGCCGGCGGTCCAGCAGTCGGTCGGTGCGGCGCTCGGCGATCGAGGCGAGGTCGGCGACGGAGATGGCGAGGAAGTCGAGCACGTAGCCCACGGGGGCGCCGTGGAAGTTGCCGTTGGACTCCACCCGCCCCATGCCCGCCCGGTCGGGGTTGTCCACCCGCGCGGCGTCCGGTTCGTCCAGCACGTCGAAGAGGACCACCGGGTTGTCCACGGCCGCGGCGAGTTCGCGTTCGGCGACCAGGCGGGCGTGTGCGAGGGTGTCCCGGCCGGCACCGGAGACCTGCGGCGCGCAGCGCACGGAGTAGGCGTCCTGGACGCGCGGCTCGTCGTCCTGGTGGTGGCCGAGGAGTTCGGAGCCGGCCACCACGCGGCGCATGATCCCGGCGGAGGCGGCCTGACCCGGGTGCGGCCGCAGGGCGTGCAGCGCGGGGTCCAGAACACGGTCGGTGCCCATCAGCGCCTCCAGCGTCAGGGCTGCGGTGATGTCGGCGGCGGTGTGCAGGATCTCGAGGTCCGCGCAGGCCATCAGGAGCATCCCGAGCATCCCGTCGGTGCCGTTGAGCAGCGCCAGGCCCTCCTTCTCGTGGAGTTCGAGAGGGGCGAGGCCGTGCTCGGCGAGGAGGTCGGCCGCGGGGCGGACCCGGCCGTCGGCGCCCTCGGCTTCCCCCTCACCGAGGAGGGTGAGGGCGCAGTGGGCCAGCGGGGCGAGGTCGCCGGAGCAGCCGAGCGAGCCGTACTCGTGGACGACGGGGGTGATGCCGGCGTTGAGCAGGTCGGCGAGGGCCCGGACGACGACGGGGCGGACGCCGGTGCGGCCCGAGCACAGGGTCTTCAGGCGCAGGAACATCAGCGCCCGGACCACCTCCCGCTCGACCCGGGGACCGATACCGGCGGCGTGCGAGCGGACGATGTGGTGTTGGAGCCGGACCCGCAGTTCGGGGGCGATGTGCCGGACGGCGAGGGCGCCGAAGCCGGTGGAGACTCCGTAGACGGGGTCGGGACCGGCGGCGAGTTCGTCGATGATCCGGCGGGAGGCCGCGACGGCGGTCAGGGTGCGGTCGGGGATGCGGACGGGGGCGTCGTGCCGGGCGACGGCGAGGACGTCCGCGGGCGTCGTGCCGGCCGGGTTCACCACCACGGTGTGCATGGACATATTCACGCACCCTACGGGGTGAATCGCGGCCCGTCACGTGGTGCGGCGCGCACCGCCGCCCGGGGTCCGGCCCCGCCCCGCAGCGCACGACGATCGGGGGTGCGCGGAGCGGCGGCGTCGGCCAACCGGACCACCTCGCGGCCGACGGCTCCGCGACCGGCGACCACGGGTTCGAGGAGGCCGTCGGTCTTGGCCCGGTACTGGGCGGCGTCGGCCAGGCGGAGCAGGCGGCGGGCGGTCAGCGGTGGGCCGATGGGCTCGTCGGTACCGGCGAGGCCGCAGGCGGCGCCGCCGGTGCCGCCGGTGCCGCCCGCGATCCGGCCGGCACGGGCCGCGGCGGTACCGGCGGCCGGTCGGGCCGCGGCCGGTCGGGCCGCGGCGGGTCGAGGGGGGCTGTCGCCCTCGGCACTCCCCCCCTCCATGCCGTGTTCCCCGGTGCGGGCCCCGGCGTCGCCCCCGCCGGCGGTGCCCCCGCCCGCCTCGCCGCCTCCCCCGACTCCGTCGCGTCCCGTCGTGCCTCCGGGCGGCGGCGGGGCGGGTATGCCGGCGAAGCCGGGGGCGGCGGCGCGACGGCAGATGTGCCGGGCGGCGGCGAGCAGTTCGTCGCCGCCGGTCCCGATGGTGACGACGCAGAACTCGTCGCCGCCCAGGCGGGCGGCGAGGGCGCCGGGCAGGCGGCGGGCGGTCTCCGTCAACAGGTCCGCGAAGGCCCGCAGGAGGCGGTCACCGGTGGCGTGACCGAGGGTGTCGTTGACCTGCTTGAGGCCGTTGAGGTCGAAGACCGCCAGGCAGACGACGGTGCCCTCGCGGTGGTGTTCGGCCAGGGCCTCGGCGAGGCGATCGTCGGCGAGACGCCGGTTGGCCAGGCCCGTGAGGGCGTCGGTGCGGGCGAGCCGGTGGGCCTCGTCGAGACGTTCCTGCTGGATGAGGGCGGTTCCGGCGAGGGCGGCGATGGCACGCAGGAGCTCCAGGTCGGCATCGGCGAAGGCCGGGTCGCCGGACGCGCGACGGGCGCGCAGTTCACCGCGCAGCCGGTCGGTCACGGGCAGGGGCACGGTGGCCCGGCGGGAATCGGGGCGTCGGCCGGGGGCGATGAGGCCGGCCCCGGGCGACCCGGCTATGGCCAGCGGACGCAGCGGAACCGGACGTCGCCCGGGACGCGGGCGGCGGGCGACGTCGGCGAGGAGGACCGCGACGGAATCCGCCGCCAGTGCCTCACGCGTGTGCTCGGCCACCAGGCGGGCGGCCTCGGGAAGCCCCGTGGTTCCGGCCAGTCCCTCCGCCAACCGTGTGACGGCCCGGAGCCGACGGTCCTCGTTCATGTCGCAAGGTTATGGCCGGGAAGGCGCTTTCGCGCTCCCCTTGTGCCTCTGCGCGCGCCCTGTGCGCCCCCGGGGCCGGGACGCACGACCCGGAAACCGGTCGCCTCCGGCCCGCTCCCCGGGTCATTCCCCCGGCCAGCGGGGCGAACGCTTCTCGTTGAAGGCCGCCACGCCCTCGGCCCGGTCCCCGGAGAAGGCCACCGTGCGCCACGCCGCGTCCTCGATCTCCAGCCCCGCGCGCAGGTCGGTGCCCCAGCCGGTGCGCAGGGCCCGCTTGGCGGCGCGCAGACCCACCGGGGAGTTGACCGCGATCCGGTCGGCCAGCTCCAGGGCCTCGGCCCGGGCCCGGCCGGCGGGCACCCGCAGGTCCACCAGGCCCAGCTCGCGGGCCTCCTCCGCCTCGACCCGGCGAGCGGTGAAGATCAGCTCGGCCGCCCGGGCCGCGCCCACCCGGCGGGGCAGCAGCTGGGTGCCGCCGCCGCCCGGCACGACCCCGACCGAGACCTCCGGCAGGGCGACCACGGCGGTGTCGTCGGCGACGATCAGGTCGCAGGAGAGCGCCAACTCGAAGCCGCCGCCCAGCGCCCAGCCGTGGACGGCCGCGATCGTGGGCATCGGCAGTTCCAGCACGCCGGTGTAGGCGGAGCGGGCGATCGGCCGTTGCCGGGTCAGTTCGGCGTCGCTCAGGGAGTTGCGCTCCTTGAGGTCAGCGCCGACGCAGAAGGCGCGTTCGTGGGAGGAGGACAGGACGGTCACCGACACCGAACGGTCGGCGGCCAGCGCGGCGCAGGCCGCGGCGATGTCCCGGGCGAAGGCGGTGGAGACGGCGTTCATGGCGGTGCGGCGGTCCATCACCAGCTCGGCCACCGCGCCGTGCCGGCGGATCTCCAACCACTCCCCGTGCCGGACGGGCGCGCCGACCCCGTCGCCTCCCCCTCCGAGGGCGTCCGTGCCGCTCCCGGCACCCTCGCGCGTGCTGTTCGTCCCGTCCGTCACATCCGCCTCCGGTTAACGATCGCTCACCGAACCGGGGCATCATCGCACGACGCCGGTCCGCCCCGGAGGCGGGGGCGGCCGGCGGAGGGGTGTCCGGGGGCGGACGGGGACCGGCGGGGCGGGGACGACTCGGACTCAGGAGCGGCGGGAGAGGATCCAGGGCTCGACCACGCCCAGGCCGCGCACCGGCCGCCGGTACATGGGACGCAGCCCGAAGCGGTACGGGGCGACTCCGGCGGGCCGTTCGTCCGCCTCCTTCTCCGAGTGCGGCGCGGCGCCGACCGCCGTCAGCTCCTCGCGCATCGCCTCGTCCACCAGGACGGCGTCCTTGGGCGCTATCGAGGTCAGTCGGCTGGCCAGGTTGACGGTGTTGCCGAAGACATCGCCCATGCGGGTGGTGACGGTGCCGAAGGCGATGCCGACCCGGATCTGCGGAATCTTCGGATCGTCCGCCAGGGTCTCCACCAGTTCCAGACCGATGGCGGCGGCGATGGCGGGGTCGTCCGCGGCGTAGAGCACCTCGTCGCCGAGGGTCTTGATCAGCCGACCGCCCCGGGCGGCGACCAGGTCGGCGGCGGTGGTCTCGAAGTTCTCGACCAGCTCGCCGAGTTCCTCCTCCTCCAGCCGGCGGGTCAGCCGGGTGAAGCCGACGAGGTCGGCGAAGGCCACGGCGAGGCGCCGGTCCACCATCTCCGCGTCGTCCTGGGCCTGCAACACCCGTCCGGTGGCGGCGGCCAACTGACGGCGCCAGACGTAGACCAGGAACTCCTCCAGCTCCGGCAGCAGCAGCTCGACCAGGGGGTAGGCCACGTCGGAGCGGGTCATGCCGGGCTCCGGCGGCTCGGTCAGCCCCTCCAGGAAGGAGTCGATCTGCCAGTCCGCCAGCCGGGCCGTGGTCTGACCGGTGGACCGGGCGACCTGCACCGCCATCGACTCGCTGAGCAGACCCGCCTCGACCAGACCGGCGAGCCGGCGCAGCGCCAGCACGTCGGCCTCGGTGAGCGCCTTGGCCTGCCCGACATCGGGGAAGCCCATGGCACGCCAGAAGCGGGAGGCCAGGTCCATCGGGACGTCGGCGGTGCGGGCCGCCTGGTAGGGGGTGTACTGCCGCTCGGAGCCGATGATCAGCTGCTCCAGGCGCAGGGCGATGGTGTCGTCGCCCTCCTCGGCCGCACCGTCCCCGTCGCCCCGCGGCGGGGCGTCGGACGGGGCCGTGCCGTGCTCGGGGTCCGCGTCGGTCGGGGCGGGCGTGCCGTCGGCGTCGGCCGGGGCGTCGGGGGACACCCCGGGGACCGATGGCGGTTCGGTGGGCCCGGCCGTCGACGATCCGGCTCCCGCCCCCTCGGGGAGCTCCGGCTCAGCCACGATCGCGACCCACCGTCCGCGCCGGCCGGACGGGGGTCCGGGTGGAGGTCGCTCCGCTGTGCACTGCCCCTGCCGTTCCGATCCACCGCACCCTGCGCGCGGCGTCACCGCACCACCCTACGGCAGATGTGCGGTGCGTCACGCCGGGGCCGTCCGGACGGCGGCGTGGGTCGTTCATCCCTGCCCGGCCCCCGTCGGACGGGCGCGCAGATGCACCACGTCGGCGGCGGAGACGGCCCGGCGGGTGCCGTCCCCGGTGCGGATGACCAGCCGGCCGTCCCCGTCCAGGGCGACGGCGCGGCCGATCACCTCGTCGCCGCCGGGCAGTTCGGCCCGCACCTCGCGGTCGAGGGTGGCGCAGCCCGCCGTGTACGCGCCGCTGACCCCGCTCGTCACCGGGTCGCCGCCGGCCTCCTCCCATCGGCGGAGGCGATCGGCGAGGGTGCGCAACACCGCGCGCAGCAGCGGGTCCCGGTCGGTGCCGGGCGCCCCGGCCAGGACGAGGGACCCGGCGCCGGGCACGGGCAGTTCGTCGGCGCGCAGGCTGACGTTGATACCGACGCCGAGCACGACCAGGGGCTCCCCGGCGGGGGTGGGCACGCGCTCGGCGAGGATCCCACCGGCCTTGCGCTCCTCGCCCTCCACGGTGATCAGCAGATCGTTGGGCCACTTCAGGGCGGTGTCGACGCCGGCGGCGCGGGCCAGGGCCTCGGCGGCGGCGACACCGGCGAGCAGCGGGAGCCAGCCCCAGCGCTCGCCGGGGGCCCGGGGGGAGAGCAGGACGGAGAGGAAGAGGCCGGAGCGGGCCGGGGCGTTCCAGCTGCGGCCCAGCCGACCGCGTCCACCGGTCTGCTCCTCGGCGATCAGGACGGTGCCGGGGACGGCGGTGCCGGCCCGGGCGCGTTCGACGAGGTCGGCGTTGGTGGAGCCGGTGCTCTCCAGGACCTCCAGGGCGGCCCAGGGACCGGCGGGGGCGGTGAGCGCGCGGCGCAGCGCGCCGGCGTTCAGCGGGGGGCGGTCGAGATCGGTCCAGCGCCCGTCGGCGGGTGGTGTCATGGTCAAGAGGGTAAGAGGGATCGAATGGGGTCCGTTCGTCCCCGCCCGGTGTGTCCAACGCCGCACTGTCGGAGAGCTTCCGCGACGCTAACCTACGGATCGGTAGCCACCCGAGGACGAGTAGGAGCCGCAGCCCGTGCCCGAACAGGAAATCCGGCCCGATATCCACACGACCGCGGGCAAGATCGCCGACTTCCGGCGGCGGACGGAGGAAGCCGCGCAGGCGGGCTCCGCGCGGGCGGTCGAGAAGCAGCACGCCAAGGGGAAGCTGACCGCCCGGGAACGGGTGGAACTGCTGTTGGACGAGGGTTCCTTCACCGAGTTGGACGAATTCGCCCGTCATCGTTCGACCAATTTCGGGATCGAGCGCAATCGCCCGTACGGGGATGGCGTGGTGACCGGTTACGGCACGGTGGACGGCCGTCCGGTGTGCGTGTACTCGCAGGACTTCACGGTCTTCGGCGGTTCGCTGGGCGAGGTGTACGGCGAGAAGATCGTCAAGGTGATGGACTTCGCGCTGAAGACCGGCTGTCCCGTGATCGGCATCAACGACGGCGGCGGGGCCCGGATCCAGGAGGGCGTGGCGGCACTCGGTCTGTTCGCCGAGATCTTCCGGCGCAACGTCCACGCCTCCGGGGTGGTGCCGCAGATCTCGCTGATCATGGGCCCCTGCGCGGGCGGCGCGGTCTACTCCCCCGCGATCACCGACTTCACCGTGATGGTCGATCAGACCTCGCACATGTTCATCACCGGACCGGACGTGATCAAGACGGTCACCGGGGAGGACGTGGGCTTCGAGGAACTGGGCGGCGCCCGCACCCACAACACCACCTCCGGCGTGGCGCACTACATGGCGGGCGACGAGAAGGACGCCATCGACTGGGTGAAGGCGCTGCTCTCGCACCTGCCCTCGAACAACCTCTCCGAGGCGCCCGCCTTCCCCGAGGAGGCCGACCTCGAGGTCTCCGAGGCCGACCGCGAGCTGGACACCATCATCCCGGACTCGGCCAACCAGCCCTACGACATGCACCGGGTCATCGAACTGATCCTGGACGACGGGGAGTTCCTCGAGACGCAGGCGATGTTCGCGCCCAACATCGTCACCGGCTTCGGCCGAGTGGAGGGACGGCCGGTGGGCGTGGTCGCCAACCAGCCGATGCGGTTCGCCGGCTGCCTGGACATCGACGCCTCGGAGAAGGCCGCCCGCTTCGTGCGAACCTGTGACGCCTTCAACGTCCCGGTCCTCACCTTCGTGGACGTGCCCGGCTTCCTGCCCGGCACCGATCAGGAGTACAGCGGCATCATCCGGCGCGGCGCCAAACTGATCTACGCCTACGCCGAGGCCACCGTGCCGCTGATCACCGTGATCACCCGCAAGGCGTTCGGCGGCGCCTACGACGTGATGGGCTCCAAGCACCTGGGCGCGGACCTGAACCTGGCCTGGCCCACCGCGCAGGTCGCGGTCATGGGCGCGCAGGGCGCGGTGAACATCCTGCACCGGCGCGCCCTGGCCGCCGTGGAGGACGACGCCGGGCGCGAGGAGCTGCGCGCCCGCCTCACCGCCGAGTACGAGGACGCCCTCCTCAACCCGTACGTGGCCGCCGAGCGCGGGTACGTGGACGCCGTGGTGATGCCCTCGGAGACCCGCCGGCACATCGTGCGCGGCCTGCGCACCCTGCACGCCAAGCGGGAGCAGTTGCCACCGAAGAAGCACGGGAACATCCCGCTGTGAGCGGCCGGCCGGCCGCCCCGGGCACCCCGGGCACCCCGGGCACCCCGTGGGGAACACCGGGGCGGTGGGGAGCGGGCGGAGCCGCCCGCTCCCCCGTCCCGCCCCCCGGGGTGGTCCGGATCCACGCTCCCCCTTCCGTCCGTTTCCCCGTTTCTTTCCCCGCCCGTTCCATCAGCACCGGAGGTACACCGTGATCCGTGTCCTGCGAGGCGACCCCACCCCCGAGGAACTGGCCGCCGCCCTGGCGGTGGTGCGGGCACGCGCCGCCGCCGCCTCCGCCGCCACCGGGACCGGAGAGGGCGCGGGAGGGCCCACGCCGTGGTCCGACCCCGCGCGGACGGTGCCCGGCCGGTTGCCGGCCCCGGGCCCGGACACCTGGCGCACCAGCTTCTGGCCGGCCTGACCCGGCGTCGGCACCCGTCGGGCCCGGGCAGCGCCCCGACCCGCGGGCCCGACCGGAATCTGAGTACCCGTACTCAGGCCGCCGCCCCCTCGGCCCGGGCAGCATCGGAACCATGCTCTGGTCCGACCTGCGCGAGCCCTCGCCGGAGGAGGAGGCGGGGGCGGTCCGCGCCATGCTGCGCCGGGCCGGGTGGGTGATCGCCGTCGCCATGGTGCTCGCCATCCTGTTGGCCCTCGGC
The DNA here is from genome assembly GCF_021390475.1 of Streptomyces sp. ST2-7A. GTDB lineage: Bacteria > Actinomycetota > Actinomycetes > Streptomycetales > Streptomycetaceae > Streptomyces. Next base: position 7,462 of record NZ_JAJUWS010000050.1, on the reverse strand, counting down.
TCCCGCTGATCCCTTTCCACGCCCGCCGCCCGCCGGCCACCGTCTTCGGTGGCCCTCCTCGCGCTGAGCAAGCGCTTTCTCACGCTCCGATCACCTGCGCCTTCACCGCCGGCGCACCCTTCCCCCATCGAACGCCCCCATCGATCCCCTGCTGAACGACCCGTTCCGGACCGTAGGTTGCGGATCACGCGTGGGGGGACGCACGGGGCCTCCCCCCACCTCGGGGACCGTCCGGTCCCGCGTCACGAGGGGAAGAGTCCGTTGCACGACGCGCACCATCCGCGCCCGATACCACCACCGTCCGTACCGGGGCGTCGCCGCTCCCGCGCCGGCCGCCTCGGCCTTCTGGCCACGGTGCTCGCCGGCGCCCTGACCGGCACGCTGCTCGGCGGCCCCGCCTCCGCCGCGCCGCCCGACGGGCCGCCCGGGACCGGCACGTTCGCCGGTGACCCGGCGACGCCCGACATTCTGACCCTGATCACCGGCGATCGCGTGCTGGTGAATCCGGACGGCTCCGTCTCCGGGGTCCTCCCCGCCGAGGGCCGGGAGGACATCCCGGTCCGGGTCCTGCGGGGCGAGGGCGGCACCCTGGTGCTGCCGCACGACGTCACCGAGGCCGTGGCCGACGGCACCCTGGACCAACGCCTCTTCAACACCGCCGAGTTGTCCCGACCCGAGTACGACGGAATCGACGGCCTGCCGATCATCGTCCGCTACGAGGAGGACGGCCCTCTCGCGGAGGAGGCCCGGGAGTCCCTGCACGCCGAGGTGGGGACCGACGCCCGGGTGGAACTCGACACCATCGACGCCGAGGCCCTGACCCTCACCGAGGAGGACACGACCCCGGCCTGGGAGGCGCTGACCGTCGAGGCCGGCGGCAACGCACGGGACGCCTCCCGACACGACGGCGACCTCTTCGACGGCACCTCCCTCGCCCCGGGCGTGCGCGCCGTCACGCTGGACGGCATCGTGGAGGCGACCCTCGACGGTGGCACCGCGCAGATCGGGGTCCCGGCCGCCCGGGAACTCGGGCTGGACGGCCAGGGCCTCACCATCGCCATCGTGGACACCGGCATCGACGCCTCCCACCCCGACCTCGCCGACCGCGTCGTCGAGCAGATCAACTTCTCCGGCGCCCCGGACATCGGCGACGTGGCCGGCCACGGCACGCACGTCGGCTCCATCGCCGCCGGTACCGGAGCCGCCTCCGACGGGCTGTACACCGGGGTCGCCCCCGGCGCCGACCTGCTCGACGTCAAGGTGCTGGACAACATGGGCGGCGGCCTGGAGTCCGACGTCATCGCGGGCATGGAGTGGGCGGTCGAACAGGGCGCCGACATCGTCAACATGAGCCTCGGCTACTTCGTGACGGACGCGGTGCACCCCGTGGAGGAGGCCCTGGAGCGGCTCTCGGCGGAGAGCGACACCCTGTTCGTCGTCGCCGCCGGCAACGAGGGTCCGTTCACCTCCTCCCTGCGCGCCCCCGGTACGGCCGAGGCGGCGCTCACCGTCGGCGCGCTGGAACGCGACGACACCGTCGCGGACTTCTCCTCCTCCGGTCCCCGTTTCCGGGACGGTGCGCCGAAACCGGACCTCACCGCGCCGGGTGTGGAGATCATGGCCGCGGAGGTCGGTACCGGCGGCTACTTCCCGGGATCGGGCACCTCCATGGCCGCCCCGCACGTCGCCGGCGCCGCCGCCCTGTTGGCGCAGGCCCGCCCCGAACTGACCGCCGAGGAGCTCAAGGCGGTGCTCGTCGGCTCCGCCGTCGGGCTCGACGCCCCTGTCCACCGACAGGGCAGCGGGCGCGTCGATGTCCCGCGCGCCCTGGCCGCCGACGTGATCTCCGAACCCACCTCCCTGGGCTTCGGCCTGGTGCCGTGGGAGAGCGGGGAGATCTCCCCGGTCACCCGCGAACTGACCTACCGCAACCTCGGCACGGAGGACGTCACCCTGGCGCTCTCCCTCGAGACCATGGCCCCCGACGACTCTCCCGCCCCGGAGGGCATGTTCACCCTCGACTCCGGTGAGGTGACCGTGCCCGCCGGCGGAACGGCGACCGTCGACGTGACCGCCGACCCCGGGCTCGGCGAGGAGGGCGCGGGCGTGTACGGCGCGTTCGTGACCGCCGGCGACGGGGAGCGGGAGGTCCGCACGGCCGGCAGCCTGTACATGGAGCCCCGGATGGTGGACGTGCGGGTCGAGCACCTGGACCGGGCCGGGGAGCCCACCGAGGGCTGGGGGACGATCGCGTTCAATCCGATGACCTCGGAGATGCGTTTCCTCGAACCGAACCCGGCGGAGGAACCGCACGTGGGTGGGATCCGTCTGCCCGAAGGACTCTGGCTCGTCGAGACCATGGTGGGGGAGACCGGGGACGACACGATCGATTGGATGCTGCACCCCTGGCTGGAACTGGACGGGAAGACCGAGGACGTCCGACTGGTCCACTCCGCGGCCGATACCCGACCGGTGCGGATGACCGTGCACGACCGTCGGGCCGAGCACCTGGAACTCGGCATCGGTCTGCGGGCCGAGTCGGAGGACCGTCTGATCGAGGAGAGTGCCTATTTCCCGGGCGGGATCACGGTCCGTACCGCCCAGACCGGGGAGACACCCGCGCACGTCGAGGTTCTCGGTTCGGCGTGGTCACTGTGGGGAACGCCGGACGGGGCCCGCGAGTACCAGTCCGTGATCATGCACCCCGGTGGGCTGCCGAGCGGGGTGACCCAGCACAGCACCCGGCGGGACTTCGCCCTGATCACCACCCGGGTGGGGAGCTGGGCCCCGGACCGGGAAGGCCTCCTCACCACCTCGCCCGACGGGCTCGGCTTCGGTTCCCTGAGCTTTCCGGATCTCCCGACGGAGGTCGAGGTCCACATTCGCCCCGAGGGCCTCTCCTGGTCCCAGGTCGCCTTCCAGATCAACTCCTCGTGGGACTTCGAGAGTTTTCACCTGGCGGTACACCCCGACCTGCGGCCCGGCTCCTCGCGCACGGAGACCTTCAACGTCGGGGTCTTCGGTCCGGCTCCGGACCTCGGGAAATTCATCCGGACCGGCGACACGATCGAGGGAGGGATGATTCCCCTCGTGGACGGGGCGGGCCATGAGGGCTTCAACCTGTACGACCACGGTGAGACGGTGCTGTACCGGAACGGCGAGGAGGTGGCCCGGGTACCCGAGGCGCCCGATTACGTGTCCCTCGACGTGCCCGCCGGGGAGGGCGACTACCGCCTGGAGACGGTGACGGACCGCACCGACACCGCCGCCCCGGTCTCCACCCGGGTGGAGACGGCGCACACCTTCCGTTCGGCCGCCCCGCCGGAGGGCGAGGAGGCGGAGTTGCCGATCTCCGCGGTCCGCTACCAGCCGAAGCTCGCCCTGGACAGCACCACCAAGGCCGGGAAGAAGACCCGCGTCCCCCTGACCGTCGTCGGCGCCGCCGCCGGAAAGAACACCGAGACCCTGCGGATCGAGGTCTCCCTCGACGGCGGGAAGACCTGGAAGCCCGCCAAGGTCACCGGCAAGGCCACCGACAAGCACGACAAGCGCTCCTTCACCGTCCACAACCCCGCCGCCGGAGGCAGCGTCTCCCTGCGCGCCCACCTCACCGACACCGACGGCAACACCACCGAACAAACCATCATCGACGCCTGGCGCACCCGCTGATCCCGAACGGGTTCGGCACCCGGGGGCCGGTGAGCGTTCCACTCACCGGCCCCCGGGCCCTTCACATCCGTGAAGATCCGAATCAACTCGTCGTGAATTCCGGCGACTTCACCACCAGCGCACCTTTCCCCCACCGAAAACCCCCCGATACCCCCTGCTGAATGCCCCGTTCCGCTGCGTAGGTTTCTGACCACGCGTGGGGGGACGCACGGGGCTTCCCCCCGCTTCGGGACCGACAGGTCCCGTGTCACAAGGGGGTACGTTGCCCGATTCGCACGCCTCACACGACCCGCATCCGATACCGCGGCCGACCCGTTCCGGGCGCCGCCGACCGGGCCCGGCGCGATCCGCCGCCGCCCTCCTCGCCGCCGCTCTGGCCGGCACGCTGCTCGGCGGCCCGGCCTTCGCCGCACCGCCCGACGGGCCGACCGGCCCGGTTCCACCGGCCGGTGACACGGCCCCGGCGGGGACGCCCCGGATGGTCACCCTGATCACCGGCGACCGCGTCGTGGTCGGCCCGGACGGGCGGGCCACCGGCCTGATCCCCGCCGAGGGCCGGAGGGACATCCCGATCCGCACGGTGCCGAGTGAGAACGGCACCCTGGTGCTGCCGCTCGACATCGCCGGCGCCGTCGCCGACGGCACCCTGGACCGGCGCCTGTTCGACACCGCCGAACTGACCCGGCCCGAGTACGACGCGATCGACGGCCTGCCCGTCATCGTCCTCTACGAGGAGGACGCCGAGGGCGGCGCGGAGGCCCGCGAGGCGGTCGGGGCCGAGGTGGACGCCGACGCGCGCACCGAATTCGACACCATCGACGCCGAGGCCCTGACTCTCGTCGAGGAGACCGTTCCCCCGGTGTGGGAGGCGCTGACCGTCGAGGCGGGCGACGAGACCGTCGGGGCGGAACTGGCCCCCGGCGTGCGCGCCGTGGCACTGGACGGCGTGCGGGAGGCCCTGCTGGACCGCGGCACCGAACAGATCGGTGTCCCGGCGGCCCGTGAGCTGGGGCTGGACGGCGAGGGCGTCACCATAGCGGTCCTGGACACCGGTGTGGACACCTCCCACCCGGATCTCGCCGACCGTGTGGTCGAGCAGGTCAACTTCTCCGACGCCCCGGAGGTCGGCGACCTCTTCGGCCACGGCACGCACGTGGCCTCGATCGCCGCCGGCACCGGCGCCAAGTCCGACGGACGCTTCACCGGCGTCGCCCCCGGCGCCGACCTGCTCGACGTCAAGGTGTTGGACGACGACGGTTGGGGCTTCGACTCCGAGATCATCGAGGGCATGGAGTGGGCGGTCGAGCGGGGCGCCGACATCGTCAACATGAGCCTCGGCGGCTACGCGGGCATGACGATCGACCCGCTGGAGGAGGCTGTCAACCGTCTCTCGGCCGAGAGCGACAGCCTCTTCGTGATCGCCGCCGGTAACGAGGGCACCGGTCGGGGAAGGCTGGGTTCCCCCGGTACCGCCGACGCCGCGCTCACCGTGGGCGCGGTGGACCGTGACGACACCGTCGCCGACTTCTCCTCCTCCGGCCCCCGGCTGCGGGACGGCGCGCTCAAGCCGGACGTGACCGCCCCCGGTGTGGACATCGCCGCCGCCGCGGCGTCGGGCAGCCTGCTGGAGCAGTGGGAGGAGGCCGTGGAGGAGGGCTACCTCGCGATCTCCGGGACCTCGATGGCCACCCCGCACGTCGCCGGCGCCGCCGCCCTGTTGGCGCAGGCCCGGCCGGAACTGACCGCCGAGGAGATCAAGGCGGTGCTGATGGGCTCCGCCGTCGGCCTGGCGGACACCCCCGCCCACCGCCAGGGCAGCGGGCGGATCGACATCGAGCGGGCGCTGGCCACCGAGGTGATCGTCGAGTCCGGGTCGGTGAGTTTCGGCACGGCGGTCTGGCCGCACGAGGAGGCGGAGCCGATCAGCCGGGAGGTGGTCTACCGCAACCTCGGCGGGGAGGACGTCACCCTGGAGCCGGCCACCGAGGCGATCGGCCCGGAGGGCGGGCCGGCGCCGGAGGGGATGTTCTCGCTCTCCGAGGAGACGATCACCGTCCCGGCCGGCGGCACCGCCGCGGTCGAGGTGACCGCCGACCCCCGCGTCGAAGCGGGTGGTGTCGGGGTGTACAGCCTGTTCCTCACCGCCTCCGGTGACGGGCAGGAGGTGCGGACCGCCGGGATGGTGTACCGCGAGCCGCGCCTGTACGACCTGCGGGTGGACCACCGTTCCTCCGACGGGGAGCCCACGCCCCTGTGGGACACGATCGCGGTCGACCCGTTCACCTTCGAGATGGAGTTCCTCTTCCCCGACCCGGAGAGCACCGACGGCAGCGTCGGTGTCGCCCGGGTGCCCGAGGGCGAGTGGCTGGTGGACACCTTCATGTTCCCCGAGCTCGACGAGAACGGGGAGCCGGTGGACGACGGGGAGACCCCGGAGTTCTCCTGGCTGCTGCACCCGGCCCTGGAGATGAACGAGGAGACCGAGGGAAGCGTGCTGACGCACTCGGCCGCCGACGCCTCCCCGGTGAACCTGACGGTCCACGACCGCCGTGCGGTGGGGGAACTCCTCGACGCCGCGCTGGAGCTGCGCGTCCAGCGGGATGAGGACGGGGAGTCGTGGGAGGACGTGCACTCGTGGGGCGCGCTCTTCCCGCTGGACGGTTTCTCGGTCCGGCTGGGGCAGACCGGCGAGGTCGGCGACGGCGTCGAGGCCGCCGGCACGGTGGGGGCCCACTGGATCCGGCCGTCCCTGGACACCGAGTACCAGGTGTTCCTGCGCGAGGAGGGCCGGCTGCCCACCGATCTGACCCGGCACTTCGGCCGTCGGGACTTCGCCCGGATCACCACTCGCGTGGGCTCTCCCGCTCCGGGGCGGGAGGGGGCGCTGAGCACGCTGCCCGAGGGCTTCACCTTCGGTCTCGGTTGGTTCCGCGAGCTGCCCACCACGGTCGAGGTGAATGTCGCCGGGGACGCGGAGAAGTGGATGCAGGAGGTCTGGGAGTGGGACGAGGAGGACGACTGGTCCTTCTACGCCACCCCGTACCGGTCGCGTCCCGCCGGGAGCAAGCACAGCGAGACGCTTCAGGTGGGCGTCTTCGGACCCAACCCGGCGGCCGGTGGCCTCCTGCGGGACGGTGACCTCATCTTCGGGGGGCTCGCTCCGCTGGCCGACGGTCGGGGCAACGACGGATTCACCTCCTTCGATGCGGCCCGCACCACCCTGTACCGGAACGGCGAGGTGTTGATCGACGAGGAGGAACCGGCCGATTACCTGTTCCTGGAGGTGCCCGCGGAGGCGGCCGACTACCGGCTGGAGACCTCGTTGAGCCGCGCGGACACCCCTTACGGAGCGGTGAGTTCGCGAGTGGAGACGGCGCACACCTTCCGTTCGGCCGCCCCGCCGGAGGGCGAGGAGACGGAGTTGCCGATCTCCGCGGTCCGCTACCAGCCGAAGCTCGCCCTGGACAGCACCGCCAAGGCCGGGAAGAAGACCCGCGTCCCCCTGACCGTCGTCGGCGCCGCCGCCGGGAAGAACGCCAAGTCCCTGCGCGTGGAGGTCTCCCTCGACGGCGGGAAGACCTGGAAGACCGTCAAGGTCACCGGCAAGGCCACCGACAAGCACGACAAGCGCTCCTTCACCGTCCACAACCCCGCCGCCGGGGGCTCCGTCTCCCTGCGCGCCCACCTCACCGACACCGACGGCAACACCACCGAACAAACCATCATCGACGCCTGGCGCACCCGCTGATCCCGAACGGGTTCGGCACCCGGGGGCCGGTGAGCGTTCCGCTCA
>NZ_JAJUWS010000049.1 GCF_021390475.1 Streptomyces sp. ST2-7A | reverse complement strand
GCTTCGCTCCGCGAAGACGACGCGCCGTCGCTACGCGACGGATACATCGCGATGCTCCGCATCGCTGACACTACGTCACTCCGTGACGTAAGCCGGCCACTTCGTGGCCGGCTGAGATCCCGCTCCGCGGTCTCTCAGGGGAGTTCGCTCCGCGAACTCCTGCAGCTAGCTGCAGCGGTGAGGGTGCGTCAGGGCTGCTTGGGTTTGCGGGAATCACGCGGGTGCGGATACGGGTCGCGCTCTGGGCGAGGGACGCTCCCTCTGAACCTGAGTGTCTCCCCCCTGCTGGAGGGGAGTCTCCACACAGTAGCACTTCCTGGGTGCTTCCTTAGTGGAGTTGCGAGCAGAAAAGTTACGGGATCTCTGAGAATCCGGGGTGCTCCTCTTCCGGAGGAATGGCGTCTGCTTCGCGGAGGATGCTCTGGATCAACTGGCTTCTGTTCTGGGAAAGTTGGCCGTTCTTCTGGGCGGTGCGAGTCTTGCAGAGCCAGGGGCCGATCATCACGCGCTCTCCGTCAACGTCGATCCCCTCCCGGGCGCCAGGAGGACGGCCGTGCCGTTCCACGAAGGCGCGCAGCAGAGTGGCTGTCTGCTCGAAGGAGCGGCGTTTCCTGGTTCTGGGGGTGCTGGGTGTGGCGGGGGTGGTGGTCTTCGTCGTGGTCAGGGTGATGTGGTTGGGGGTGAGGCCGAGGCGGGCCAGGAGGTGGCGTTGGCCGTCGTCGAGAGTGCTCCAGGTGGTGAGTTGGCGGTGCAGCCAGGTGCCAGCTTTCACGCCGTCAATCACGGTGTCGCGGCGCAGAGTTGCGGGGTCGTGTCCGGTCTGGAGGTGGCGGGCCAGCAGGTGGTATTTGCGGTGCCAGTCGGGTCCGTGCGGGAGGAGCCAGTCGGGGTCGAGGGCGGTCAGACGTGTGTGGCGGGGCTTGGGGAGCCGGCCTTTGCGGGCGAGGCCGCGTTGGTCGACGAGGAACTGGCCGCCGGGATCCTGGGCAGGGATGGCGAGGTGGCCGTGTTCGGCATGGAAGGCCTCGATGAGGGTCATGTTGCCCTCGAAGGCGGCTTCGTGCTCGTCCCAGATCATGCCGAGTGCGTCGAGTTCAGCAATCCAGTCGGCAGTCAGGGTGCCTCGGCGGTGGGCGGTGCGCTGGCCTGCGATGAAGGCTCCCAGGCGGTAGCCGTAGGCGTCGGTGTAGTCGACCGGAACCTTCAGGTGGCCGTGTTCTGTGTGGTAGCGGGTGGCGGCGGCCAGGCCGGCGCGGCGGGGTGCGGAGAGCACCGCGCCGGTGGAGGGCCAGGCCAGCAGGTCCATCGCTTGGGCGATCGCGTAGGGGGCGAGGGTGAAGTCAAAGCGGAATCGGCGGGTGATCAGGCGGTGGGTGGCACTGTCCAGGCGGTGCGCGGTGGTCTTGCGTGGGGCGCGGGCGGCGATGGTCTGGTCGTGGTGGCGCAGTGCTGCAGTGATCAACCAGAGAGCTTCGTAGGGGGTGTCGAGGAGGTCGGTGGGGTCGGAGTCGGGTGGGGTGTAAGCGGGAATGACCAGGCTCGCGGTCTTCACTTTGGTGGTGGGGGGTTTGCGCAGGGCGCGGCCAAGGGCCTGGACGATCCGGCGCACGCTCTCGGTGCGTGAGGCGAAGACGATCGCGTCGACGGCCGGCAGGTCGATCCCCTCGGATAGGACCTGGGCGTTGGTGATCACCGCGCGGTCGGCGTTCGCGAAGTTGTCGAGGAGTTTCGCGCGCTGGTCAGGTGTGTGGTTGCCGTTGATCGACGAGACGGACAGGGTGCCGGCCCAGGAGGGGCGCTGCTCGGGTGGGAGGGTGCGCAGGGTGTGGGGGAACTGGCGGGCGAAGTCCGCGGCGTCGGCGACCTGCTGGAAGTAGACGATCACATGCTTGAGGTCGTGCTCGGTCATCGCTTTGAGGACCGCCAGGTGCAGAGCGGTCGTCCGGCGCGCGGTCGGGGCGAAGCCGGTGTGCGCGCCGCCGGGGTCGGTCAGGACCATGCGCAGGTCGGTATCGGTGATAGTGGGGACGAGGAGCTGGTAGTCGGCCAGGACGCCGTCCTCGATCGCCTGGGCGTGGGTGTAGGTGTGCAGGCGGGGGCCGAACACCTTCACATCGTCCATCGAGGCGATCAGGGACGGGGACTCCCAGGCCGGTGCGGTCGACGCGGTCCGCTTCGGGCGCGGGCGGGCATCCGGGGCCTCAGCCAGGCGCGGCGCCTCCCATTCATACGGCGTCGCGGTCAGATACAGACGGCGATCCGTGCGGATCCGGGAGGAGTCATGGATCACCGTCCATTCCTTGTCCCAACTGCCCGCGGTGCGGTGCGCCTCATCCACGATCGCGAGATCGAAGACCGGAGCCGGGAAGACCGAGTGCTGGATCTCCTCGATCCGCCGAAGCGAGTCGAGGGTCACGAACACGGTCGCCGACTCGTTCTTCTTGGCACGCTGGGCCAGCCAGTACGCCAGGTACTCCCCCGACCCCGTGGACACCGCCCCTGCCTCGGCCAGCACGGGATGCTTGTGTGCCTCGAGTGAGGACACGGCCATCAACGGCTCACGCCGGCCATCCGCACGGGCGGCTCGGGCCCACTGGCCGATCAAATCCCTCGACGGCACCACCACCAGCAGAAACCGGGTATCGAGAGCCTCGGCCGTCCGCAGCGCGATCAGCGTCTTCCCCGTGCCACACGCGGATACCATGTGCCCCCGCGAACCCGGCTTCCTCAGACCGCGTACCCCACTGTCCACCGCCGCCTGCTGATCGGAGCGCAGCGTACGGCGGACGGGCGGGAAGATGCCGGCCCTGGGCGTGCAGGTGTCCGGGACGACAGAGCTGGGATCGGTGGCCATCAGGTGCTCCTTGGGAGAATCGGCTGACCGCCGCGGGGCAGAGGGGAGGTCACTGGTAGAGGAAGTCCGCTCCCCACACCTGGAGTCCGTCGACCAGGGCAACGGCGGTGTCCGCCGCTTCCCGGAGCTCCGCGGCTGTGCACGCGTCGTAAATGGCGTTGGTCGCCCTTGAGTTGTGGTACTCCGCAGCGAGCCGACGGAAGGTGACCGAGGGACGGAAAACAGTATCCGCCGACGCTTCTTCATCCACGAGCTCCGCGGGAAGCCCGCAATACGTCTCCGAAGTGATGAAGCATGCCCAGTCGACCAGTTTGCGTGTCGACCACACATCGTCGACGACGCGGTCGAGGAGCAGCGGACGGCAGTGGGGGTCAGGGCATTCGTCCACGGTCGCGTAGAACAACTCGTCCAGCAGGACGGTGTCGGCCCTGGTCACAAGGTCCGGATGCAACTCGGACAGCGGCGCGAACTGCCGCTGCCGATGGCGGACCGTGGCCGCATTGTGTACATGGTCAGCGCCGATCGCCATTCTTTCCACGGCCTCCTTCAGCAGGCTCATTTCCCGGTATCACAGTTCATCGTCGCGCGCTCTGGGTGCACAGCGGCCGCAAAACAGCGAACACGCAGGCGGATGCCTCAGGGTGATGCAGGACCGGGCTGAGGCTGGGCGGGCATTGGTTGGCTGGCCGCGGGCGTGGCGGTCTGTTCGGCGAGTTTGCGATAGCCCGTCGCGGTGAGAGCACGCCAGGCACGGTAGAAGCCGAAGGCGGTAGCCAGGCCGAAAACGGTGGTGGCGCAGAGGATGAGCAGGCGGTGTTCGAAGGAGTAGCGCAGCATGGCCAGGTCCGCGGTGAGAGTCAGGGCCAGGGTGTTAAGTGTCCATCCACGGCAGATCCGCATACGGGAGCGCGCGTAGTCTGCGCGGGCGGCCAGGGCCGGGAAGTCGGACAGGCTTAAGCGCGCTTGGGCGTAAGCGGTGTTGGAGGGGAAGAAGCGGGTGCGCAGCCGACGGCGGTGCGGCGTGAGGGCGGTATCGGCTGCCCGGTCGATGAGGATGCCCAGGGCGTAGGCGGCGGCGAGCGCTGCTCCGACCACCGCGGACGAGCCCGCTAGGGGGGCGAGTTTGGCCGTGGTAGCTGGGCCGATCAGAGCAACGAGGAGGAGCACGGCTGCGGTGAGCGCGCCGATGCCGACCACGAGGACCTCGATGAACATCGCGGTGGCGGCCGCGAGGGCCGGCGGCTCGGGCTGTGTTGGGCCCGTCATAGGGCGACTCCCCAGATCTGGGCCATGTCGGTGATCATGCTGTCTGGTAGCTCGCTGTTCTTCCAGGCGATGTGCAGGCCGAAGCGGGAACGGATCTGGGATAGCCGTTCAAAGATGATCAGGCTTTCTGGTTGGCTGGCCAGCAGGTAGCGGCCGTGCTTGAGGAAGAGGGCGCTGGTGGGTCCGTACTCGGTGTAGGCACGTTCGAGACGCTCGCGGAAGCGTTCGGTGAACTGGGTGAGTTGCTCGCTGTAGGCGGTGGTGTCGTCGATGGTCTGGGAGAGGGTGTCGATGACTTCGTGGGACAGGTCGGTGCTGTAGGGGTGGTCAGTGAAGGTGCGGTAGATCTGTTCGGCCGTGTTGAGGAGGTGGTTGCTGCGTGCAAGGTCAGGGTGCTGTGCCATGGCTTCTACCCCCCGTTCGACCTCGAGGTCGAATAGTTCGACCAGGGCAATCAGACGGTACAGCGAGCGTCTGACATCGGGGGGTGGGGTGACGCCGGGCTTATACAGGAGCTTGTGGGACATGCGTGACCACAAGTCGACTGCCTCGGTGCGTAGTTGGATCTCACAGTCGTACGGGTTGCCGTCGGGGTCTTCTTCCCCGCCGACCATGACGGCTTGCACGTGCAGGCGGGGGTAACGCAGGCGGTCCTCGTCGCCGGGAGTGTCCCGGTCGTCCTCTACCCACCGGACGTCGAGGCAGTCTTTGATCATTTCTAGGGCGGGGTCGAGCAGACCTCTGTGGGGCACGATGACGCGTACGCCGGCCTTGTCGGTGATTTCCTTCCAGGGGTCGGTGTAGCCCTTGCGGTACATCTTCGTGTTGAAGCTGCTGACCTCCTTGGCGCGGGCGGTCACCTCGCAGGCGATCCCGCGGAGGGCGGTGTGATGCTCCAGGTGTGCCTTGGTCGCCTCGGCTGCCTTTTCGATGCGGGGTCGTTCGTGTTGATAGCGCTGGAAGGCCTCATCGGCGCTCAGGGGCACGGCTGACCCAGCCAAGCGTTGGGGAGGGTGCCGCGGAACATCACGCCTGGGCCGGTGGGAGCGCGTGTCCGTTGTGGGCAGGCGTGGCTTGTTTGGGGAGGGCGTGGATTGTCTCGAATCCAGGAAGTGTCTCGGCCTGGGTGGGCAGCTCAGGGCGCTGAGTGGGTGGTTTGGGAGGGCGGCCCGCTGCTGCTCCGCTGCTGGTCTTGGTGATGGTCGAGGTGACTGTCACTGTCGTCCGGCCGTCGCCGAGGTCCTCTACTTGGATGGTTCCGTCCTGCATGGCTTCTACCGGGGCGACGAGGAAGGCACCGTTGGACAGGTCCACCCGCATTTTCTGGAGCCTGTTACTGATGAGTTCGGTGTTCTTCTCGAAGGTGCCGATAGGGACGTCGTTTTCGGCGAGGAATGCGGCAAGGTCGGCCTGGTGCGCGTCGCGCAAGTGGGTGCGGATGAACTCCGTGGGGTCCAGTGTCGGGGTAGGGCTCTGGAGTTCCACCATAGTGGCCAGGACGTAGTTCATACGGGTGTCTGAGTCCGTGCAGCGGCTGTTGACCCAGTTCATCGCGGTGTCATGGAAACGGCGGGTCAGTTCCCTGGGGTCGTTTTGATGCCGACAGCCCAGGAACTTCTCGAGGAAGAAGCGGGCAACGTCCTTGCCCGATGTCTGGGGGTCTGCAGCCCATCCCTGAAGCCCTGATTCAGCCAGCCCCTCTTCGGAGAAGAGGGCTACTTTGTACACCTTGGATTTCTGGGTGAGCAGGAGGTCATCGAGGTACTGCATGGCGAAGGTGCGCAGGCCGTCGGTGACGATCTCGTTGGTCTGCATGCCGGTCTCGTGCTCGAGTTTGACCATCAGCAGCGCCTGCTGGCTGTCCAGGCGTGCGGAGGCGACCAAGAGAAGCCCGGCCGGGTTGTTTCCTCCTTGGCTATCGCGCAGTGCGTGTGCCAGCTCCCCGGAGACTTGGACGAGGTCCTGTTCAGCGCCAAGGAAGGCGCGGACCGCGTCGGGCAGGGGGGACTTGAGTTCCGGGTCCTCAATGACCTCGCGCCCCAGACGGGCGAAGACGTCACGCAGTTTGCCCTGGAGTTCGTAGCGCACGTCTTCGTCCAGGCGGCAGAACGTCTGGCTGAGCTGGAGTGGAAAGAGCTCCTCGCCTTGAGCGCGCCTGGGCACTACGTGGACGATGGCCTGGTCCACGACGAGGTCCCCGAAGTCGGTCCGCACTGCCCACCCCACGCATCCCGCCCGCACCCCCGTAGGCCGGACGCCGTCTCGCCAGACCCAGTCCGGAGCGGAGCCAGCCCCGTCCCGTGGCGTACGTCTGTGCGACATCACCTGGCCCGGGGCAGGGCAGGCCCGTTCTGGGCCTGTCCGTGTCACGTGCCACCAATCGTGCCGCTCATCGTAACGGAGCGTACGAAGGCCATGGCAGGGATACCGGGAGTGGTGGCTGAACTTCGCCGGTGCGATGCAGCGTGCCGACGGGCTTGGTACTCGTACGCCGCCCTCCGACGTGTCCACTTGCGGCCGTGCATGATTTCCTTCGGTTCCAGGGGTGGCGTCGCACATGCGCTGGCGCCGGTTGTAGGGGGTTGGAAGTGACGCATGCACCGCAGGACATCGTCGACCTGCCGCGCAGGATGAAGCATCTGGCGGTCGATCGTCGCAGCTATCCGGTGATCGCAACGGTGGACCGTGGCCCGCAGAAGGTGGACTTCGGATCCATCAGCGAGCGGCGGAAGCTGGCCTTGGCCGCGTTCGACTGGTGTGCGGTGTGCGGGCTGCCCTTTGGTGATGAACTGCGCTGGCAGATGGTCTTCCAGGAGAAACCGCTGCCTGCGACGGTCATCAGCGGCGAGGCACCGGTGCACGAGGTCTGCGCACTGTATGCGGCACAGGTATGCCCGTATCTGTTCTCGCCTCGCTCACGGCTGGGAGACGAGGCCCGCAAAGGCATGGTGCGCGATACCGTGGTGCGGTTCGCGGGATTCGAATCGACCCACGCAGTGTTCGCCCATGAGTCGGGACTGCAGCCCGGCGTCTACACGCTGCACTTCGAGCACCGTGGCCAGGCGGATGAGTTCTCCTACCGCAAGGCCGGCGAGATCCGAGAACGGTTCGCCGAGGCCTTGGCGGGTGAACAGGAGCTGCCCGTCAGCAACTGGGAGAACGTGCTCGTGCGGCTGTTCAACCGGATCGACGACGGGGGCGAGGGAGATGTGGTCACGGGCGCGGCACTCGCTGCGGGGGCGGCCTTCGCCAAGGACATCTTCAAACTGCAGGGGCTGAAGGCCTTCCGGGGCAAGAGCTACCCCACCGTTGCCGGACTGCTGTTGAAGGGGACCGAGCAGGAGATCCGCGAGTTCTCCGCTGCTTCGCAGGACGAGGCTTTCAGCGCGGTCGGCCCGTGGGTGCTCGAACGTGCCGGGAGCTTTCCCGTTCCGCTGCAACGCTGGCGCAGCCGCGGGCAGGGCACGGTCAGCCACAGCCGGCCTCAGGTGCCGGACGGCCCCGGACGCAGCGTCGCCAGGAACGCGCCCTGCCCGTGCGGGTCAGGGCGCAAGGCCCGCCGATGCCACCCCGCGGGAAGCCCCGCCAACTGACAGTGCCTTCAGGGGGAAGGACAGACACGGTGCCAGTGCGCCAGGTACTCCCCCGTGCGCCTACGCGAACCGCTCCCCATGTTGCGGGCTGCGGATGTTTGCCAGGGTCGAGGAGGGGAGGGCTGTCAGCGGCTCGCCGCGGCCGTCCGCACGGACTGCCGCTGCCCACTTGCCGATCACCAGGCTCGGTGCCGCCGCCAGCAGGTGGTTGGCGCCAGGGGCTTCGGCTGGACACGGCGTGGTGTGATATCGCGGCGCAACTCGGAACAGAGGGCGGTGTAGCAGAAGCAGGGCCCCTGCTACACCTCGGTAGGCCGCCGACGGCAAAGTGCTGGTGGGTGGTGCTTTGCGTCTCGTGGAGCACGGTTGTTATTCCGGTTCGTGGGAGATCTGTCAGTGGTGTCCTTCAGACTGGGAAGCCCTGTACGCGTGGGGAGCGGACGAGGCGAGGGGCGGTATGGATCAATCGCGACAGTGGTGGCGGAGCGTTCTGTCCAGCGACTGGACTGTGTTCGCTCTACCCGAGGATCTGGTGCGGGAACGCTATACGGCCCTGTTGGCTGCGTTGGAGGAATTGTCTACCCGCGGCCCGATGTGGACACCGGCTCAGATTCTCGAGCAACTGCGCACCGTGGGGTACCACGATGGGCTGGCCGAGGAGCAGTTGCTGTCGTCGCTTGAGCAACTGGCCAAGTGGGAGCTCGCCAAGCCGTTCAGGGACTATGCGGCACCGGTGCGCAACTATCGCGGGGTGATCTCGCGGCAGGAGGCCTGGGCGTTGACGCTACGGGGCCGGGCGCTGGTGGCCGCCGTACGGGCAGCGGTGCTGGACTCCCGTCGTGCACTGCAGCTGCCGAGCCGGCTGCTGGACGGTGTCGAGCAGACGGTCCGCCGGATGCTGGAGCATTTCAAGAGTGATCCTGGGCTGCTGACGGGTGATCTCGATGATGTGCGGACCCGGATCGACGAACTCCAACGCGTGACGGCCGACTTCTACGGTGCACTGGCGCAGATGGTCCAGTCCGATGTCACTGACGACGACGTGTTCGGCAAGAACCGGGACCGGGTGCTCGAGGCGCTGCGGCAGTTCCCGCGGGAGTACGGGCGGGCGCTGCGGCGGGTGGGGGACGCGCTGGCTGCGTTGCGGGAGGTGGGCCACGGTCCGGTCGTGGAAACCGCGGCCGCGCACGCGGGGCTGGTGGATCCGGCCGAGCAGCAGCACTGGGTGGACGAGCGGATGCGTCGCTTGGCCGACTTGGAGGCGTGGTTCACGCCTGACGGGACGGTTTACCGGTTGATCGCTTCGGCGACCGGTGCTGTGCACACGCTCCTGATCGCGATCGACCGGCGGTATGCGGCCAGGAGGCGGGGGGCGGATCTGGGGGCTGACTTCCGCTCTGTGGCGCGTAGCTTGCACCGGCAGGGCGGCGAGGAGCAGGCGCGGCGTGTGTACGGGGCGGCGTTCGGGGACTGGCCGGCGTGGCACGCACAGATCGGGCCAGCCGAGGAGGACGTGGCGCATGCGACGGTGGCGGCAGCCGGGCTCACGGTGCACCGCATAGAGGTGACGCTGCGTGAGCATGAGCGGGTGGGAAGGCCTGGGGGCAGGCCCCGGAAACTGGCGGACACCACCGTGGACCGGGAGGACGCGCTGGCGCGGGCACGCGAGGAGGCGCAGCTGCGCCGCCGGTTTGCCCGGGTGCTGGTGACGCCTGGAGAGGTGGGGCTGGAGCATTTCGCGGGGTTGGCCGCGGATGCTTCGGTGATCTTGCTGCGGGCGGTGGAGGCGGCGCTGCAGGAGTTCGACCCTGCGCTGGGGTTCGGGTCCGCGGTGGCCGAAGGAGCCAACGTCGTGGTGCGGGTACGGCCGGGAGTGGCGGACCGGCAGGTCCGGGTGGAGTTGGCCGAAGGGGTGCTGACCGGCCCGTATCTGCGTATCCGTGTCGATGCGAGCGAGCGGGCCGACGAAGCGATCGCGCGGGGGGCGGCATGAGCGGCGAGGTGCTGGAGGCCGATCTGCGGGATGCGGCCCGGATGCTGGTGGATCGAGGACGGCTTCAGGCCGAGGCAGAGCCGGAGCTGTACCGGGCAGCTGTGAAGGGGCAGGCCGCGCTGGCGGGGCTGTTCCGGTCGGAGCTGGGCTGGACGTTCGAGGTGCTGGAGGTGGCGCAGCTGGTCCGGCTACACAAGCGGCGTGTGGATATCCCTGGTGACCGGGGGCCTTCGGTGGTCCGCGGCGGGGGTCGTCCGGTGCTGCTGTCGCAGGAGGCGCTGGTGCTGGTGTGTCTGGTGTGTGAGCAGTTGTGGCGGCGTCCGCGGTTGAGCGTGCGGGAGTTGATGCAGGCGCTCGCGCAGGTATGTGCGGAGGAGGCCGCCTCGGGTGGGCTGCCGCGGGTGCAGTGGGTGGCCGGGGAGGGGACGCCGAAGCAGGAGGCCCGCTGGCACCGGCAGAATCTGGTGGACGCGTTGCAGGTGCTGGAGGCCGAGGGATCGGTGGAGGCGGACTCCGACCTGGAGCGCGTCGTGGTGGACGAGGACGCTGACCTTGTGGTGACGGCTTCTAGGGACCGGTTGGCGGCGCGGTTCTCGTCGCTGTCCCCCGCGCTGCTCGGCTTGGACGCGCTGCCCCCGCAGGAGCACGCGGCGGCGTTGTCGACCGCTTCGTTGCTCGACCCGGCAGCACCGGAGCCGGACCAGGCGGCGTCGGTGGAGGAACGGCGGCTACAGGCGCTGCGGCGGCTGGTGGACGACCCGGGCGTGGATCCCTTCGACGAGCAGACACCGGGGACGGCGTATCTGCACACGCTGGCCGGCAGGGAGCGGGGGCTGGCGCTACTGGCCGGCTTGGGGCTCGGGGTGACAGTGCGCCGGGACTGGTGGGAGGTCACCGATCCCAGTGGGCTCGGAACCGCGATGGACTTCCCCAACGGGCGGCGGATGGAGCGGCAAGCCGCGCTGGCGCTGCTGGCTCATCTGTCCGAGCGGGACCGGGCCGGTTCGGTGGTACAGGTGGGCGACGTGGTGGGGCTGCTGGAGGAGGTACGGGCAGTGATGCCGAACTGGGCGGCCGGTCACAAGGCGCAGCTTCCCGCGCTGGCGCGGGCAGCGATCGGTGAGCTGGCGGCCGCGCGGCTGCTGGTGCCGGTGGTGGGTGAGACGGAGCAGTGGCAGGCGACGCCGGGAGTGCACCTGTGGCGGGTGCGGGTGGCGCACGCCGCCCGCGGCGCGGCGGGGCCGGAGCCCGGTAGGGCGTTTGGTGCCGAGACGGGTGAGGGGGACATGTGAGGATCGCCGGAAACGGGCCCGTCGGGGCCGGTGACGTCGGGCTGGGGGTGCCGGTCGCGGAGGGCCGGTGGCAGCCCACGCGGGCCGGGGTGGTGAACTCCTGGGCCTGGGCAGAGGAGGAGCTGCTGTTCGGCAACGGGTGGCTGACACTCGCGGGGCCGAACGGGTCGGGGAAGTCCTTGTCGGCGTCGATGCTGGTCACGGTGCTGCTGGACGCGGATGTGTCGCAGACCGCCTTGTCGGTGTCAGGGAAGGCGGCGGGGACGTTGCTGAGCCGGCACACCGACCGGGACGAGCAGCAGGACCGCACGGGGGTGTGGTGGCTGGAGTACGGTCGGCGCGCCGATGGCGGGGCTGTGGAGTATGTGACGACCGGGTTGTGGCTGAGAGCAGTGGGCAAGGCGGTGCACCGGGTCTTCTTCCTGGCGCGGGGGCGGGTCGGGGAGCAGCTGCGGCTGCAGGTGGACCGGGAGCCGGTGCGGATCGGTGACCTCGCAGCACAGTTGGCTGCCTGCCAGGGGCAGGCCTTCACCTCCAGCGCTTCGTCCGCGGCGTCGAACCGGGCTCGGTTGTCGGAGCATCTGCGGGCGGTCGGGGACGAGCACGACTACCGGCGGGCGGTGCGCGAGGAGTTGTTCACGCCGCTGGACGAGGTGCAGTTCGACGCGCTGGTGGGGGTGCTGCGCAGCCTGCGCAGTGTGCGTACGGCGGAGGCGATCTCCGCGGTGGAGATGGGCCGGTTGCTGTCCAGCGCGTTGCCTGCGCTGGACGGTGAGCGGCTGACGGTGATCGCTCAGGCGATGGAGCGGATCTCTGAGCTCGAGGACCAGCTGGAGCGTGCCCGGGCGGAAGAGAAGCTGCTGCAGGGCGCGGAACGGGCGTATCGCCGGTATGTGGAGGCGGTGGCGGTGGTCGAGGCCGCCTCGCTGATCGCAGCGAACACCGGGTTCGACGCTCAGACCAGGCGGGAGCGCCAGGCGAGTGAGGAGGCGCAGCAGGCCGGAGTGCGGGAAGCCGAGGCCGTGGAGCTGCTGGCCGGGACGCGGGCCGAGATCGGGGAGTTGGAGGGGCGGAAGAACGCGGCGGAGGAGGAGCTGCGCGGGCACGCGGGCGCGGTCCTTCCGCAGCGTGAGCAGCGAGCGGTCGAACTGGCCGCTGCCGCCCGCACGGCGGCCAAACGGTCGGACGAGGTCGGCGGCGAGGCTTCCCGGGCTGAGGGCGTCGCCCGGGAGTCGGCGGATGGCGTCCGGTCGGCGCAGGGCGCCGTGTCGGCGGTTTCCGGGCCCTTGCGGGTAGTGGGGGGCCGGCTGGGCGCGGATGCGGCCCTGGAGGGACTGCTCACCCTCGACGAGCGGCTGGTGGCGGCCGAGGCCGCGGCAGTGGCCGCAGGCGTGGTCGACGAGGCGTGCGCGGCACCGCTGGCGTGGGTGGACACCCGGATCTCCCAGATGCGGAAGGTAGAAGCCGCGCTCGGAGACCATGCGACGGCGCAGGGAATGGAAGTCGCGGCGGCGGCCGATCTACGCGAGGCCGAAGCGGTCGAGGAAACGGACCGGGCCACGGCCGACCAGACGAGCAGGACGCGTGCGCGGGCCGAGGACACGCTGCTGGAAGAGATGCGCCAGTGGGCAGACACGGCAGTGGAGTTGCGCGGTCCCGCCCTCGAGCTGCTCGTGCGGGACAGTCGCGGCGACGGGGAGCGGTTGCCCGTCGGGCAGCTGACAGCCGGACTCGCTCAGGTCGCGGGCGAGGCGCGGGCGAGGATCGACGCAGCAGGGCACCATCGGCAGGCAGTCGCGGACCGTGCGGTGGCCGAGCAGGCGGCCGGGGCATGGGAACAGGCACGCACGCTCTGGGAGCAGGAACGCGGCGCGGCCGAGCACGCCTCGCAGGCGTTGCACGGGGCGCAGGAGGAGGCCCGGGAGCAGGACGCGGCCGGGAAGGAGGCCCGGGAGCAGCACCAGGAGACGCACCTACGGCAGGTCGCACAGGCGGAGGCCGCCGTCGCGCAGGCTCAGGAGGCAACGGACGGGGCCGGATCGGCGGCCGTGGCGGCCTGGGAACAGTGGCAGGGCCTGGTCGGCGTGTGGCGGCGCGATGCGGTACTGATTGACGTCGGCATGGTGCCGGAGCCGGCCGGGGACGGGGCCACGGTCGACGCCACGCGAACAGTCGCGCAGATCCAGGTGTCCCTGGAGCGGGCGCACGCAGCGGCCACCGGGCGGCTCCAGCGTGTGGTGGACGCCGCCGACCAGGCGGCGGGATTCGCGCAGGAAACGGTCCGTGACCTGGAGCAGCAGCTGGAGCGGGCCCAGCAGGCGGCGCCGGTGCCACCTGCACCGCTGTGGCGCAGCCGGCAGCCCGTGGACGGCACCCCGTTGTGGGCGCTGGTGGACTTCGCCGGACACCTGACGGACGAGGCCAGAGATCGCCTCGAGGGTGCTCTGCTGGTCAGTGGCCTGCTGGACGCCCTGGTGCGTGCCGACGGGCAGGCGGTGGCAGGGGATGTGACCCTGCGACCTGGAGCTGCGGCGGCGTCGGGGACGAGTCTGGCGGACGTACTCCGGCCCGACGCGCAGGGCCGGATCGCCCCCGAGCGGGTCCACCAGCTGCTGCGGTCGATTCCCCTGGATCCGTCGGCGGGCGATCAGGTCACGATCGCGGTGGCGACCGCGGTCGCACCGGCCGGCTACCAGGCGCGGTTCATCGGGCGAAGTGCCCGCGAACGCGCCCGGCTCCGGCACGTAGCCGACCTGGAGCAGCAACTCGACCAGGCGCAGGGGGCATTGCACCGGGCACGCGAGGAGACTGCGCGTGCTCGCGCCCGGGTGAACGCCGCCGCGATGGAGCGGGACCGGTTCCCCTCCCCCGCCGGGTGGGAACAGGCCAGCGAGAGGTGGCAGGGCCTTCTCCGGGCGCTGCAGGAGACCCGCAACCGGTCCGCTCAGGACATCCGCCTGGCCGAACGCGGGCTGGCGCAGGCACTGCACGCCCTGGACGCGGCTGCCGCGCGGCGCCGCAGCGCGCTGGAGATGCTGGCCCAGGAGGCACGGCACACCGAACAGGTGGCGGCCGCGGCACTGGCCGCAGCCCGGACGGCTGAAGGTGTTGCACGGGAAACGGCCGGGACCGCGGCCGCCAGCCACGCCCGGTGGGAGCAGGCGAAGGATGCCCAGGCCCACGCCGATGCCGAGCAGGCCGGTTTCCCGTCGCCGGATCAGGTCCTCTCGGCCCAGCAGCAGGAGGACGACGCGACCGAGCAGCTGCAGCACTCCATCAGGCGCACGGCCGACGCGCGCGAGCGGCACCGCCGGGCCGGCGAGGCCGTGCGTCAGGCGCTGCGGGCGTTGAACCGGGCAGCCGACGCGGGCGGCGGCACCGTGCTGCCCACGGATCCGAAGGCGGCCGGCGCCCACCGCGAGGACACCACCTTGATGTTCCGGCAGGTCGAGGCCTGGCGGGGCGCCGCAGCGCGGGTGATCGACCTCGCGGGACGGGCACGCCAGGACGCGGCAACCGCCGAACGCTGGCGGACCCTGGCGGACGACGCCGCCCGGGAGGCAGAGCAAACCGCCGTGGACGCGGGGCGCGAGAAGGCGGCTGTCGAGGAGATGCGGCGCCTGCACGGCGCCGAGTACGAGGAGCTGAGCGCCTCGCTGCAGGAGGTCACCGGTGCGCTCGACCGCGCCCGGGCACGGGTGGAGGAGCTGCAGCGCGCCAAGGAAGAGGCTGCTGCTGACGCGGCGTCGGCCCGGGCGCGGCTGGATGAGGTCGCACCGCTGCGCCAGGCGGCCGAGGAGCACCGCGATGCCTGCCTTACCCAATTGGGCCGGCTCGTCGACGAGGGCCTGGCCATGGTCGGCGAGGACATCTCCACCGGGCCGGAGGGCCGGCCCGCGAACCTGACCGCGGGACTGGCCTGGGCCAGGCACCTGCTGGCCGACCGCCCCACCGGGCCAGGCGCGGGAGTGGGGGCGGACCGGCTCGCCGCAGCATCCCGGGCCCGGGACGCTGCGCTGAAGACCCTCGAGGGCGCCGCCCGCACCGCCAACAGCGCACTGGCCCGGTTCAACCGCCAGGTCATCCTCACCAACATATCGGGCACCGGTTGGCAGCGTGCCGAGGTCGCCGACCCGGCCGCCGCTCGCGGCCAGGACCTGCGCGCAGCGGTGGAGGCACTGCGCGCGGCAGTCGCCCAGCTGGAGCAAGACCTGCGCGCCGACATCAAGAAGGCCATCAAGACCAGCATGTTCGCCCAGCTGCAGCGCGACGTTCAGGTCCGCCAGGATCTCGCGCAGCAACTGGTGCAGCAGATCGGCCAGACCCTGGCGGACGTGCGTACCGGGGTGGCCCGGGTGGGCGTGAAGGTCGAGTGGTCGGTACGCAAGGACGCGGACGCGAAGGCCATGGTGGAACTGGTGAACAGTCCCCCATCGGACGAGATGTTCGAGCGAATGTATGACGTGCTGCGGCAGCGGATGGACGAGTCCGTCGGGGACACGTGGGCGGACCGGGTCGCGCACACCTTCGATTACCGGGCCTGGCACGAGTGGACGATCTCGGTGACACACTCCTCGTTCAGCGACGGGGATGGTGACCGCTTCAAGGAGGTCAAGCCGCGTGGCATGAACCCGCTGGAGACGTTGTCGACCGGGGAACGGCGCCTGGCCACGATGCTGCCCCTGCTGGCGGCCGCGTGGTCGATGTACAGCGGGGAGTACCGCGGGCCGCGGCTGCTGTCGATCGACGAACTGGATGCGGCGTTCGACGACGTGAACCTTCGGCAGATGCTGGGACTGCTGCGCCGGTGGGAGTTCGACGTGCTGGCGACCGCGCCCTCGATGACCCCGGTGATCAAGAAAGAGGCCGGGCAGGTCGTCATTCACCAGGTCATCACCAGCGGGAAGCACCGTGTGACGGTGCCGTGGCTGTGGCAGGGCCACGGGGAGGCGCAGCCGCTGACGCTGGACCTCGGTCTGGGCTTCGACGGCGGGATGGGCGGCTGATGGGCACGACATGGGAATGGGTCGCGGGCGATGAGGCGCTGGCCCCGCTGTGGGCCGCCGTACACGACCGGTTGTGTGCTGGGACGGATCCGGCGGCCGTGGCGAGTGTGCGGGTGACCGGGCTGCCACCGGCGGGGGTAGCGGCGTTGCGGGCGTGGCTGGACGACGCGGGCCGACTGCGGCGCGGCACTTCCGCGGTGGTGGTGGACGCCCGCGGGGCGCGAGTGCCGGTGCGAGCACTGTGCCAAGTGCTGCGGCTGGAACCTCAGGACTTGGTGACTGTGGTGGAGCAGGCTGTGGGACGGCCGGTGATCAACCGCGTGCGGCAGCGCGTGAGCGAGGCGGCGCTACGCCAGGATGTGTGGCAGTACGCGGCCGCACAGCTGCCGGCGTGTCCGGGGCTGGTCGCACGGATGCGCGCCGCCGGGATCGGCGTCGACGAAGGCACAGGGGTGCGCAAGCTGGTCGATGCCCTCGCCGCCGTGGCGACACGGCTGCCGATCGACCCGCCGGTCTCGCTGCCCAAGCTCGCCCACGACACTGCTGGTGACCCCCACTTCTTCGACCTCGACACCCTCGCCGGCAGCCGACTCGTCACACTGGTCGCCGAACTGACGGGCCAGGTGGAGCCAACACGGCCGGACCGGATCCGCGCCCTGCTCGAGCAGAGCGGAGTGGTCCCTGACCGGCTCACCGCCACCGTGCTGCTCCACCACGTCCAGGCCATCGGCGACGGACCGGTCGACCGGCGCCTACGCGACGCCGTCGCCCCGGTCGCGCTGCACCTGTTCGACCTGACCCGCACTCCCCCACGTCTGGACCCGACCCAGACGGTCACCGTGGTGGAGAACCCCTCCGTCCTCGAATCCGCCCTCGCCCGCGGCCACACCACGCCGCTGGCGTGCACCAGCGGACAGTTGCGCGCCGTCGACCACGCCCTGCTGCAACTCGCCGTCGACCAGGGCGTAGCACTGCAGTACGCAGGCGACATGGACGGGCCAGGCCTCGGCATCGCACACACTGTCACCCGTCTGTACGGCGCCAGGCTCGTCGCCATGGACCTGGCCACACTCCACGACGCCGGCACCCACCCGTCCGCAGTGCTGCTGGGCCCGCTCACCGACGAAGACATCGACCTGCAGCTCGCCCGTGCACTGCGCGACATGGGACGGGTAGTGTTCCAAGAACATGACGCCGTTCTGGACCGTCTCCTCCCGCCCTCCTCCATCTAGGTGGCCAGTCCGGATCGGGATCGTTGTCCGGCGCACGGGTGTGCACGTGCTTCGGCACATGAGACCGTGCAGCGAATCTAAGCCTCTACAGCGGTTCAGGCGGCGAAGCCGATGTTGGTGACGTACTCGTACTGGCCCCACTGCGAGCCGAGGTCGACGATCTGCTCGATCCAGGCGTCGCCTAGGGCCCGGTCGTCGCCGGTGGACCAGGCGTCGATGATGGCCTCCCAATGGCGGATGTTGAGGGTGCGGAATTCCACGACCCGCTGGTGGGCGGTACGTACGCCGGACTGGTTGAGCGGGTGGATCTCGACGCGGGTGCCCCGGCCAGCGCGGTTGAGGCGCGCCAGTAGGTAGCGGGCGACGTTGTGGCGGCGGACCGTGCGGTAGGCAGCTTCGACCCGGGCGAGGTTCTGCCTGGTGGGATTGCGGGTGCCGGCCAGCCATGCCTTCAGGGTGCGATCGGTGACGGTCAGGCCCGCGTCGTAGGCGGCGGCGCGGGCGTGAGGGGTGCGGGTGAGGTAGTGCAGACGGGCCATAAGGCCGCGCCGGGTGGTGACAGGAGAAGTGATGAAGTCGGCGAGGGCGTCGAGTCGGCGGGCGACGGCCTCGTGGCCCTTGATGCCTTGGGCGCCGTACTTGCCGAAATCGATGGTGCGATCGGGCACGTGAACTCCTGGCCTGTCAGTTCTCGTCGGTCTGTCCGGCAGCAGCCGGGTCTGCGGGCTCGGCGCCGACGGCGTACACGTCCTTGACCTTCACCTCGGAAACTCCACGGCCTTCCGGGAAGACACGCCGCCAGTCGCCGACGACGTGGAGTTCGTCGGTGCCCATCACGCGGACGACCGTCAGGCCGGCGTCGTGTGCCTTGAGGGCTTTGGCCCAGAGGTTGGCGAAGGCCTGCGACCGGATCAGGTGCATCCAGTCGGGGCGGTACAGCTCCCGGTTGTAGTTCGACTCCCCCATCGTGGAGACGAACTTCGAGTACATCGCCTTCACGTACTCCAGCGTCACCTCGTCGTCGGCGGCGATCGCGGTGTCGCGGGCGTCCTTGAGAGTGATGCGGAACTTCTCCAGCAGGCTCTCCGTCGCCCCTGAGGTGAACGACTCGTGGATCTCGGGGGGTTCGCACAGGCCGTACTTCGGGCCGGACAGGCGCAGCAGCAGGCGCAGGGTGGGTTCGGTGACCCACAGGGGGCCGGGTTCGTCACGGTTGCCGATCGGGTTGGGCAGGTACGCGCCGTGCTCCCATGCGGGCGGGTTGATCAGGTGGACGCCGGCGCGGCGGCGGTCGTGCATGTTGCCGGTGGTGTGCTCCAGTTGGCCGAGTGGAAGGTGCGTCTTGAGCGCGCTGAGATAGGCGCCGTTGATGTCCAGGGCCGTCACCTCGTGTCGGCCTGCGGGAAGTTCGGGGCGGCTCCACTTGGGGCGGGCCTCCCAGATCTGGTCGGCGCCGCGCGCGGACTGCTTGCGCAGGATGTCCGGGATCCAGGGGTGGGCGACGACGGCGTAGCGGCCGCCCCTGCGGGTCTCGTCCAGCAGGGCCATCGCATCCGGGATCGCCCGCTTGACCAGCGCTGCGGTCGCCGCCTCCACATCGCCCTCGTGCGCCTCGAGCGCCTCGGCCACGGCCGCCGCGGTCGGGCCGGACGGGTCGGCGTCGGACGCGGTCGGCGCACGGCGGCCCGCGGGCACGGCCTTTACCGGCTTCGCCGTGCGGCCCTCCGACCGTTTGGCGGGGGTGTCGGGTACGGGGGCTGTGCTGGCGCACTGGGCGGGGTCGAGGTGCTGGGGAAAACCGGCGACCTGGTGGCGGGCCGGCTGCCCGCACAGGACACACGGCTCAGGCGCGGCCAGAGCTTCGACGTCGTCCATGTCGTCGTCTGCGGCCGGCCCGGGTGCCGGAGACGTTGTGTTCTCGTCCAACGCGGGCGGGGGCGCGGGGGCTTCGTCTGCGGGCTGCGGGGCGGGGGGTGCGAGTTTCGCGGCCAGGCCGTCCAAGAGGTAGGCGTACTTCGTCCTGAGCTCCCCAGACGGGTCCCGGCCGGTCTCCCACCCTGTGACCGTGGAGGGGCTCACTCCGAGAGTCCTGGCCAGCTGGGCCTTCGACAGGCCGGCCCGCTCACGCAGCCCGCGGCGTACCCGCGCTTCGGGGAGCGCGGACTGGGGGGTGAGAGAGGCGAGCAGCGAGTCGATCGCGTCGAAGTCGCTCATCGATCCGCCCTCTCAGATGTAGGTGACGGGGTTACGGGACAGGTGCGGGCTCGGCGTGGGCCGGCCCACCCGCGCATCGCCGCGCAGCAGGTCGCCCTCGAGGGCATAGCGGTCCCCGTGCTTGGAGATCCCGGTGATCCTCGCGACCGCGAGTACCGTGCCCTCAGTGTTGATGATCTGCACCTCGTCCTGGGACAGAGCCCGGTCGGCGTTGAACTTCCAGATGCCGCGCCCTGCCTGCCAGGCTTCGTCCTCGGACATACCGGGACGCCATCCGATCGTGACGCGTCCCAGCCCGTCGCCGGTGTCAGCGGGCCGCTCGGCTCCCAGCTGGATCTGCAGCACCCCGTCCACCCTCCCACTAGCGAACTCTTTAACTTGTTGCAAAGTTATCAGCGACTGGGAGACTTCGCAACAAGTTGAAGAGTTATCGGACTGATCGACGGACCGACGAGCCCACCGCCGCCCAGGCAACCAAGGAGACACATGGCCAAGGCCCACGCCGAGGTACTGCGCGGCGTCCGCGAGGGCACCTGCACCCCGTGCGGCACACCCCGCGCCGAGCTGGTCCGCCTGCGGTTCACCCCCGACGCGAACATCCGCCGCAGCAGCGAATGCGGCGGCGAGACCCCACTGGGGATCCTCGTCTCCGCCCCACCGAGCGAAGTCACTCACCCCGGCGTGGGTCGATGGAGGCGGCGGGGGTGATGGGGACGACAGGTGTCACGGCCCTGCTCAGCGCGGTGGGGCGATGGGCTCTGTGGGGTCGTGCGCCCAGAAGGCGGCGGTGACGCGCTGGACGAGGAGGGACTGGTCGCTCGGCGGGTCATCATCGCTGTCCACGGCGTGCGGCACGAGGACCCTGGTGCGGGCCACACGCCGTACGTCTTGTGCCATGAGCGGGCGCAGGACGTTGACGAGTTGTGTGGCGGTGCAGTTGGGGTCCGGCAGCACGATGGCGTCGAGGTCGCGGGGCAACGGGTTGTAACTCCTGTATACGCAGCGGATGACCGGCTGGTCGTGTGCGTACCGCCCTGCCGGCGGGTCGCCCTCCAGGAGGATCGCTGCGTCGAGCATGTCCACCGCCAGCTGTATGCCGAACTTCTGGGCCTCGTCCCTCGTGGCCAGTACGACCGCGACACGGCGCAGCCGGAGCCGTTCGATGATCTGCGCGGTTGCGTTGGCTTCGGTGGACCATTGCCGCGGACGCCGCGAGGCGGGGTTTCTGCGGACGCGGACCACCTCCAGCTGGCAGGGCGCCAGCAGGTCTTCGTCCTCCAGCGCCTGCCGGCTCGTCGGGACGATGTGACTCCCGAAGATCTTTTGTGCAGGCATGTGAACCGCCCAGTCCACGTCGCGCGCCTTGAGTCCGGGTGCCATCTGGCGGGGGATGCGTGGAGTGGCCGTCAGATAGATGCGCCGCCGGGCCAGGATGCGGTCGTCGTAGTGGATGCCGGCATAGGGGTGTTCCGGCGTGATGATGCCCTCTGCCGTGCGGTGCGCTTCTTCGACGACGAGGTGTCCCCAGGCAGGCAGGTCGTGGCGACGGTGGCTGTCGGCGACCAGCCGGGCATCTGCGTAGCGGGCGAACACCAGCGCTCCGGGCGGCTGCTGTCTGATCCAGTCGGCCAGATCGGCAGCGCTCGACAGACGGGCACCGCCGTGCGGGCCGAAGCCCAGGCCCGCCTGCGTCCTGTCGCCCACTTTCCGCCAGGTGGCGGCGACTTTGCGGAGGTAGAGCACATCCGGGCCGAGGATCAGGCAGGTTTCCGGGGCGAGTTCAAGCACGGCGGACGCGATGGTGGTGGTCTTGCCTGCTCCGGCGGGCATGCTGATCAGCGTCCGGTGGCCGCCCCCGCCGAAGATCATCGGGGCCAGGCCCGGTGGCGGCTCGCTCTCGGCCGTCCAAAACACGGGGTCGTGCGCACCCACCAACGCGGCAATGTCCTGGAGAGCCGGTTCCTCCCCAGCCGCGGGATTGCTCGTGACGACAGCGGGGGTCTGTGCTGATGGAAGCGGTGCCAACGGCGTCTGTGCGCGCTGGGAAGCCGGTGTCCACTCCATGGCCAGTGCGTCCAAGGATGCGATCTCCTCGCTGCTGAGGGCACCTTGGCGGGCCTGGGCACGCAGGTCGGTGATCCATGGGCCGAGCGGGAAGCGTCGATCGCCTTCGCCGGCGTGGAAGTCGGGCGGGACCTGCAAGTGGTGGTGCTGGCGGTAGAAGTGCCGGGCGGCGCGCAGGCCGCCTGCGAAGTGGTTGGTGGGGGTGCGACGGAGCGCCAGGGCCAGCGGGCTCTCCTTGAACGGCAGTGCCGCCAGTTGCTGGCGCTGTTCCTTGGCCAGGGTGGGGAACATGTCGAACTGTCGGTCGAGCCAGCGGGTTACGTGGTCTGCGTCGCCGGGCAGAGGGCCGGGGGTGATAAGCGGCGGCGACGTGCTGTCGCGGACCCGCGCCAGAGTGCGCTGCCACGCGTCGGACCAGTGGGGGTTCCACCAGCGGTCGATGTCACGCAGGGCGCGCCGATAGGGGTCGGGCAGGGTGCCTGCGTCGTCCTGGCCGCGCTGCTGCAGGAGCCACTGCGCGAGAGGGCGGCGCTGATAGGTCTCCTGCGCGTCGTGGGGAAGGAGGTGGCCGTGCTCGCGTGCGTAGGCCTGCGCGGTTTCGAGGAAGGCCTCAGTGCTGGCCGGGTCGTGGCGCCAGGTGATGTTGAAGGTGGCCAGTGCGGCGACGCGTGCCGCAGGCAGGTGTCCGGCGGCTTTGAGGGCGCGCTGATAGCCGAGCCAGCAGCCGAGATGAAACCCGTCGTCGGTGATGTGATTGCTGGGGACGTCGAGGTGTCCGTGTTCGGCCTGGAAGGCCCGGGCGGCGGCCATCCCGGCGTCCCAGATGTCCGGTTCGGGCTCCATGATGCGCAGCATCAGGTGGGGGGCGATCTCCACGGCGCGGGCGGGGCGGACGGCGTAGTCGGGGGTAGAGATGAGCAGGCGGCGGCCGCTGATCGGCAGGCGGTAGAAATAGTGCTCGTCGTAAGCCCGCAGCGCGATCATGACCTGGTGGAGCAGGTGGTAGGGCGTGCCGAAGGTTGCCTCCTCGGGGCGCTGCCCGGGACCGAACAAAACGGGGATGATCAAGGTGGAGACCTTGTTCATGCCGGGGCCGATACGCAGGGCCCGTCCGATGGCCTGGATGATGTCGATGGTGGACTGCTTGGGGTCGGCGAACAGTACGGAGTCGGCCAGCGGGAAGTCGACGCCTTCGACGCACAGGCGGACGTTGCACAGGACGCGGAGCTCGGCGAGCGAGCCTTCGGGCCCCGCGGTGGGGGCCTGCCCGAAGTGGCTCATGCGCTCGCGTCGCACTGTCCTTGACTGTTTCGAGTGGACGCTGGACACCCACAGGCCGTCGGCATGCCCTCCGGGGATGACGGCGGCGGTCTGCGGGAGGGTTTCGGCGAGGGCTTCGCACTGCGCGATGCTGCGGCTGAAGGAGACCGCCCGCTGAATGTAGTGATCCTCGCGGGCTTTGAGCAGGGCCAGTTGGGCTGCGGCGACCCGCGCAGCATCGGCCTGCGGGGTGCGGCCGCCCCGCTTGGTGCGGCTTGTCAGGAAGGCGCGCAGCTGCGGGTGGTGGATCTCGGGGGCCGCGATGCGGTAGTCGGCGAGTCTGCCTTCGTGGATGGCCTCGGCCAGGGAGTAGCGGTAGGCGACGGTGCCGTAGAGCGATACATCGTCCATGGAGGCGATCGGTTCGGTGACGACGCCCCGGTTGACGTCCCAGATGCGGGGTGTGGCGGTGAGGTAAAGGCGGTGGCGGGCGGGGATGGCGTCGTCGTCGTGGATGACGCCCCAAGCCTTGCTGCGGGCTCCGGCGGTGCGGTGGGCTTCATCGACGATGGCGATGTCCCAGCGGGGCAGTTGATGGTCACGGTGGGCCAGGCGGAGCTTCTTCAGCGCGGCGTAGGTGGCGAAGACGTTGACCGGACCGTCGGCGTCTCGCACGGCCTGGGCCAGGCGCGCCGGGTCGCTTGTCATGGTGAGGATGCCGTCGAGGACGGGCTCGCTGGTCTGCGGGTCGGAGCAGACACCGAGGTAGCGGCCCGGGCGGCCGGCGGTGTACCAGACGCGGGCGGTCTGGTTCAGCAGCTCCAGGGTGGGCAGCAGGGTCAGGCTGTGACTGTTGGCGGTGATCTCGTGGGCGATGTGGACGGCGAGGTGGGTCTTGCCGGTACCGCACGGCATGATCACCTGCTGTCGTGTGCGTCCCATCGCGAACGCGTTGAGCACACAGTCCGCGGCATCACGCTGACGGGTCCACAGCTTGCTGGACAGGCGTCCGCCGGGAAGATCAAGCTGCACGGGCCAACTCCGCAGTTCTGGCAGGTCAGTGGGTCTGCCAGAAGACTGCGCAGCACAACGACCGCGCACTGCCCGCCCGCGGTGTTGCCACACGATCAGGTGAACCGCCGTACGAAACCGGCCTGTCGGTGTTCACGCGCGAGGTAACTGTGCAGGTACAGCACAGGTGGCGGCTACGCGGGGCCGATCTGTGTGCAGGATGGAGGGCCACATGGTGTGGGGCCGGAGTCTGGCACACGTGTCGGTGCGGCTGGCCGGCCACGAGTCGAACTGCTCGCTGCTGTGGCGTGTGGCAGCGGCCCAAGGGGTGGATATCGCCTTCCTGCTGGACGAGTTGGGCGAGGGAGAACCGGGGCAACAGGCGGTGCAGCCGCATCTGGCCGAGGTCTTCTTGAGTGCTCCGGCCGCCGAGCGGCTCGCGGCGATGCTGAATGTGGAACTGCCGAGGCTGCAATGGGCGCTGCCTCATCTGCGCGCGAACCACCTGTTACCCGGCCAGCAGGCCAGGTGGGAATGGCCGTGGTATCCGATGGAGCACTATCTGATCCCGGCCTGCAGCCGGTGTGCGGCCCTGCGCGGCGGCGGGTGGGGGCCGATCTGGCTGGTCTGGCCCGAATCCTGGAAGATCTGCGACCGGCATGGCCAGTTCACCCACGTCCGTCAGTCCGGCTCCGGCGTGGAGCTGGCCCCGCTGGCGCAGGTGGCGCGGGCGCACCGGCAGCACCAGCGGTTCGAACGTCGGCACGGCCCCATCGGGGCGTACCTGGTTGCGGACGCGTTCGCGATCACCGGCTGGTGGTGGCGCACGAAGGTCGTGAAATGCTGGGCACGGCGAGCACACCGCGCCGGGCTGCCGGAGGGCGACCTAGAGTCGGCCTGGCTGTGGATGTACCCGGAGGCCGTCGCGGTGGCACGTGCGCTGCTGGACTACGAGCGGCAGCGCGCGATGCGACCCGGCGGGCCGTGGACAGCGGCCGAGGCGCAACTGCTGGAGCGCCTGGCGCAGCTGACCGCTGCGCTCGAGCTGCCGTCCGGGACGTGGCAGATCCCGGTGACACAGTGGCTGCACCAACATCACCGATGCAGGCCGCCGATGGCCGGGCCGGGCCGGCCGGTGACCTCACTCATCCACGCCGACGACGAACAGCAGCAGTCCCTGGTCGAGCGGTGCTGTCTGCCCTGGGACTGGAACGACCCGTCCGTGCCCGTGTGAGGCGGCGCGGCAGCGCCTGTTTGCCGCCCGCGGACCACAACTGCTCAGGTTTCGGGCTGGCGTTCACTAGGCCCTTCATCCGGGTGATCGGGTGCTGCGGTGGCTGCGGACGCCACCCTGCTCGGCGGATCATGGAACGGGTCTGTCTGAGGCGGGCCTGCCTGGCAGCGAGCGGATGGAGGGGCGCGCGTGCCGGATGCTCCCCTTGACCAGCAGGTGATCACCGTCTGCTATCTCGACCGGTTCGGGCGTCAGCGTGAACTGCCGGTGGAGCAGGTCGCTCAGGTGCCGTTCGAGCAACTGGCACCCCTGCAGATGCCGGTGCCGTATCCGGGCCGGCGGTCCTTCGTCACCAAGGCCTGGGCCTCGGCCACCGGCCAGTCGCTGGCGTGCGGTTCGCTGCGCCAGCAGCGCTGCGCAATGCTGCTGGACCGGAATCTGGAGGTAGCCGCGCGCAGCGCCGGGCCGATGGAGCTGCACTGGACGCGGGACGGCTGCGTACAGAGTCTGCAGCCGGACTTCGTCGCCTTGCGGGCGGGACGGCGGGAGGTCATCTGCGTGGCTCCTGAGGAGCTCACCAACGCCTGGCACGCCGGGCAGGAACTGCTGGCCCGGGCCGCCGCCGTGACCGACTGGCGGGTGCACGTCATGCGGCCGCCGGACGGTGTGGAGCTGGACAACCTGAAGCTGCTGTACGCCGCCCGCAGCCCACAGCAGCTCTCCCCGGACGATGCCGAGGCGCTGGCCCGGCACTTCACCTCGGCGCGCACCATCCGCTCCGGAGTGCGCGCGGCTGGGCTGCCCACATTCGCGGGCATCGACCTGGCCTATCACCTGATCTGGAAACGGCGGCTGCACACCGACATGACCAGACTCCTGACGCCGTCGTCGACGGCATGGCTCGGGGAGGACGGATGACCGCACCGCACGACGCGGCACCGCCCGTCCCGGTATCAGACGGCGCCGACACCCTGGCCCTCGGCGACACCATCACCTTCAGCCGAGCGCACTGGCTGGTGACCGCCTTTCACGGTCCGCGGGTCTTCCTCACCGCAGTCGGGGACACCACGGCCGAGCCTTTGATCATCCTCCAGCCGGTGCTGACGTCCGCGAAGGACTTCGCGGTCCTGAGCCGTGAGGCTCCCCGCACGGTGGTCGCCCACCGCGGGCACGAGCTGAAGGCCCTGCCCGCCGCGCTGCGCCGCGAGGTCACCCGGTGGGAGCGCATCGTGAAGGAGGTGCTGCACCAGCAGGCCCCGAACGTGCCGGCGACCAGCCGGCCCAAACCCGCCTTCGACCCGGAACTGCATCCCCTCAAACAGCGCTACCGAACCAAGGCCGACCAGTTGACCGCAGCCGGCTGGCCGACCTCACCCGCCACCGTCGAGCGCAAGTGCCTCGTCTGGCGCAAGGAGGGCCTGCTGGGGCTGATCGACCGGCGTGGCCAGCGCGCCGCCTCCGCGCACGGACGTGTCGACCAGCGGGTGATCGACCTGGTGTGGGAGACCCTGGACGGCGAACGCGAAGCGGGGCTGTCGCCGGGCACCCTGTCGCGGCTGATCGGCCGCGTGCAGCAGACGGTTCGGGTCCGCTATGCACGTGAACTCGCCGACGCCGATGCGGCCACCCTGTCTGCGCTGCTGCCCAGCCAGGCTACGTATTACCGGCTGCTGCAGCGTCTGGGGATCACCGCACACAATGCGCATGTGGTCGCGGCCCGGCGTGCGGCCGGCCCGCCGCTGTCGGTGACCCGGCCCGGCAGCCGACGGGCGACCACGGCACGGTGGCCCGGGGAACTGGTGCAGATCGACACCACCGGACTGGATGTCCTGGCCATTGGTGACGACGGGCAGGTCATCTCGGTGGAACTGACGATCGCGATCGATGTAGCCACCCGCAGCATCGTCGGTGCGCTGATCGTGCCCAAGCGGTTTCGCCGCACTGCCGGTGCGGGCCGGTGGCTGGGCGGGCGGGCCACCCGCAGCTTCGACACAGTGCAGGTCGTGGCGCAGAGCACCGCGCCGCTGCCGGTACGGCCGGGGTGGGCCCCGGAAACCTTTATGGACGGCTCGGATCTTCCCTTCGCGGAACTGCTGGCCGCCGATGAGCGGTTCGCCGGTGCGGCCGCCCGGCCGGTCATCAAACCCGAGACACTCGTCGTCGACCACGGCTCCCCGTTCGTCTCCGCAGACTTCACCCGCTCCTGCAACTCCCTGGGCATCGAGGTGCGCGAGGCCCGGCTGCGCACCCCCGTCGACAAGGCGATCGTCGAACGCGCCATGCTGGCGATCAAGACCGGCTTCAGCCAGCACCTGGCCTCCTACACCCACCACCGTCTGGACCTGCGCGGCAAACACGTCCGCAAGCAGCCGCTGTGGACGATCGCCCGGCTGCAGGAACTGTTCGACCAATGGGTGGCGCTGCACTGGCAGCAGACCCCGCACGGCGCGCTGCGCAGCCCGTTCACCCCGGGACTGAAGCTCACCCCGAACCAGATGTACGCGGCGCTGATCTCGCTGCGCGGCTATCGGGCCACGGCGCTGACCGAGGGCGAGAACCGCAAGCTGCTACCGACCGTGTGGGTGCGCATCAACCGCAAGGGCTTCCAGATCAACAACCGCACCTACAACCTGGACAAGGGGACCCTGGATCCCTTCCGCGGCTCGTCCGGGCTCGCGGCCTTCCAGGGACGCTGGGAGGTGCACTACTCCCCCAACCAGCCCGAGGTCGCCTGGCTGTTCGACCATCGGGCCGACCCAGACGGCGACCCGTGGGTGGAGGTGCCCTTCATCCACCGGCGCCTCCTACGCGACCGATGGACCGAAGAGAGTTGGGAGCAAGGGCTGCAGGTCCATCTCGCCGCCGGCGGCCGCCGCCACGACGAGGCCGCCATCGCCCGGGCCACGCAGCGTCTGCTGTCCACAGCCACCGACGGGCCCGGGCCCGATGACATGCCCGCTGTCTCCGCCCGTTCCCTGCCCGCGCCCCGCCTCCGGCCGGTGGC
Source organism: Streptomyces sp. ST2-7A (assembly GCF_021390475.1). Classification (GTDB taxonomy): domain Bacteria; phylum Actinomycetota; class Actinomycetes; order Streptomycetales; family Streptomycetaceae; genus Streptomyces. The sequence goes on along the minus strand of NZ_JAJUWS010000049.1, from coordinate 19,440 downwards.
GCCCAAAGAGCCCTATGCCGCCGGGATGCCGCCGCTGGATCCACAATCGGTACGGCCTTTCCGCCGCCTCGACCGCCCCGCTGCACAACTGTTCACCGCCGGCGAGTCCGCCCAGGACAGCGCACAGAGCGTCGATGCCTTCCTCGCCTCACTGCCCGAACTCAATCCGCCCGCCGACGGTGAGAACGGCCCAAGTGGCCAGCAAGGACAGGATCGTTGAAAGCACCGGTACGTGATCCGCAGTCCCCGCCCGCTCCCCCAGCCCCGCCGGCCCCCGACCTCGCCGGTCCGCCGACCACCCTGCTGGGGTGGCGCACCCGCCTGCGGCAACCGCCCTTCCAGCCCCCGCCCCTGGTTCCACTGCCGCCGCAAGACCCCTCCTGCGCCGACAGCGAGGAGGCACGGGAGAACGATCCCCGCGTCCGCTACCACGCCGACCTCGGCCTGATCGAAACCACTGACATCGAGCGCGGACTGCACCTGGCACGGCGGATGCTCCGGCGAAACGGCGAGCGCCGCCAGATCGGCCCGCACGTCGCCATCGACAGCGACTACCGCGGCACCGGCAAACGCACCCTGCTGCACCACATCGGCATGGGCCACCAAGGCCGCCGCGAGAAACTGCACGGCATCGACGACACCCGCATCCCGGTCGTCTGCATCAACGCCCCACCCACCCCGGGCACCCCGGCCGACTGGTCCGCCGCCCTGGCCACGTTCCTGGGCTGGGACCTCTACCGCGCAGACACCGACAGCCGGCCCGTGCAGCGCATGAAGGACTTCACCGGGCCCGCCGTGCACGTGATGCGCACCCACCACGTGGAGGTATGCCTGGTCGACGGCGTCGACCGGCTGCGCACCGAGGACCTGCAGCCCACCTTCGACTTCTTCGACTACCTCGCAGACGAACTGAGCCTGACCATCTTCTGGAGCGGCATTGGCTCCAGCGACATCCTCCGCGAAGCCCGCACCACCCGCATCCCCGCCCTGCGCCGGACCAGCGACGCCACCCCGCTGCGCCAGCGGCCCGTACCCACCTTGTGGGTCAACCGGCTGCCGCCCCGCTGCCCCGAACACCCCGACGAATGGCCCCGAGCCCTCGCCAGCTTCGACGGAAGACTCCAGCTGTGCCACCACCGGCCCGGCAGCCTCCTGGAACTCGACGAAGAACTCTACGAGATCACCGACGGGCTCATGGAGAACCTCACCCCGCTGCTCAGCATGGCCGCGCAGATCGCCATCCTCGATGGCACCGAAGCGGTCACACCCGAGGTCCTGCACGATGCCGCCCGCTACCTCGACCTGCCGGGCAAGGATGACACCAACGGCGCATGGTGACGCACAGCGCGCGGGCGTGGGGCTCCTGGTCCCCTCCCAGGGCCGCGAGGTATCAACTCCCCGGGGCCCAGGCGCAGTGCCCGTTCTGCTGATCGGCGGTCGTCTCAGGCGACCCCGAAAACGGCTGGGAATAGAGCCTTCTGCCGAAAAGCACAGACCATGCCGAGGCCTGGGTGGGCGGACCTGGTGACGGGCCCAAGCCTGCGCGGTGAGTTCACTGTTATCGCGGGTGCGTACGGCCGGGTTGAGGGCTGCGGGCGGCGATGGCGGGTTCGTCGTGCGGTGACGCGGGTGCCGGCCGGCACGGAGGCCGGAAGCGCCATGGCCGGGGAGGCGGGTCTTCTCACCTCGGCCCGTCCACGGGGCTGATGGTGAGTTCCACGGGGGCGACACGCCGGCCGTGGCAGGTCCAGGCGGCCCCCGTCCAACGGCCTTGCCGGGGAGCGAAGACCACTGCGATGACGCTGTGGAAGCCCAGCTCGGGATCGTCCAAGAGATCTCGGTAGGTGGCCGTGTCGCGCGCGCTGGGGACCGGACGCCCGGTGGGGTGGGTATGCCATTCGCCGACCCAAACGCTGCTGTCGGCCGCAAAGGCCGCGTCGGCGAGCGCCTGAGCGTACGCGAGATCGCGCAGGAAGTACGTGGGGGTGCGTACGGCGGCGGGTCCGGGAGTTCCGGCGTGGTGGACCGTGACGGTGTCACGGGTGTGGTGTCCGAGCAGGATTCCTCCGGTCTCGGTGGTGTGGTCGGCCGTGCGCAGTTCGGTGGTGATCACGCGGGCGGCCGGGGCAGTGAGGTGCACGACGGCCACGGGCTGTTGGGTCATGGCTCTTCGCAGGTGGGGCAGCCGGGTCTGGGTGGGGTAGCGGGAAGCCAGCGCAGTTCGGTGGTGCGGTGGAGGTCGAAGGGCGGGGCCCAGTCGGGTTGGCGGCGCAGTCCGAGCAGGGCGTGCTCTCCGGGCAGGCGCTGGTCGGGGTGTCCGGCGCGTTCGAGGAGAGTGGCGACGGCGCTCTTCGCCGCGAGGTGGGCGACGAGGTGGAGGTCAGGTCCGACAGCGGTCATCGGCCGGTGCCGCGTGCCGGTGCCGTATCCGGCGTCCAGAGCGGGCTCGGGGTCGACGCTGCCGGCTTCGGCGAGGGTTTGCCGCCGACAGGTCAGGCAGCCGTGCTGGGGCCAGGGGCGCAGTCGGAGGATCTCGCCGAGGGCTCCGTCCTGCAGGACGCAGGCGAGGACGGCGGTGAGGCCCGCTCGGCGGGCCAGGTGGCCGGTGACGCGGCGTGCGGCCACGCCGTCGGCCGCGCACACGACGAGGTCGGTGTCTGTGAGGAGGGCTCGGATCCGGTCGGCGTGCTCGATGACGTCCAGGGCCAGGGGCGCCACGCGCGTGTCGGGGCGCAGCTGGGTGAGTTCCTCGGACAGCGCGGTGACCTTGGTGCGGCCGATGTGTTTGCGGGAGCTGGTGTGTCGGACGAGATTGTGCCATTGGAGGCGCTCGGGATCGACGAGGGTGAGGTGGCCGACGCCGTAGCCGGCCAGCGCGTGCGCGGTGGCCGAGCCGATACTCCCCGCTCCGATCAACATGACGCGGGTGCTACGGAGTTCTTCGACGGGCCAGTGGCCCTCGAGCTGCAGAACCCCGGTGACTTCGGGCTCGACCGACACCTCAAGCGGCTGGATGCCCGCACGGGTGACGTGCCAGGCGAGGAGGTCGGGCAAACCGCTTTCGGGAAACGCGTCCTTCCCGCCGGGGGCGTGGGTGATGGCCACATAGCCGCCGTCGCCCGGCGTCTTGAAACCGCTGGGTACGGCGTCCTTGAACGCATCGAGCTTCAAGGACGTGCCGCGCCGTACTCGCAGGAGGTACCAGAGCGCGTGCAGTTCGCCGGTGGCCCGGTACCAGTAGCCGGTGGGAAGGGAGTCGCAGCCCGCCAGCAGCCGGTTTCCGGGTGCGGGATCCACCGAGATGATGGATCCGTCCGCTCCGTCGGAGATGCCGCTCACGACGGCAAGGTCGTCGGGCCGGCTGATGCGCAACGACAGCCGGCCCGATGGGCCCGCGGTGCGGAGTCTGGTCGCGGCGCCCTGTGGGATGAGGATCAGCACGCGGGACCGTCCTGCCCGGCGGTGTCCGGCTCACCGTGCCCGGTGGTGTCCGCGGGTGTCGGGGGCTGGGCCAGGAAGTGGTCGAGGCGACTGTCGGTGACGATTCCGCTGCCGGTCATCTCCTCGATCGTCTGGTGCTTCATCAGCGCGTACTCGATCCGCCAGCCGGCGGCCTTCAGCAGCAGGTCGCCAACGGACTCGCGGCCCGTCCATACGTCGTCGCGCAGGAGGCACAGGCTGGAGTCGCCGTTGACATGCCAGCGGTGCTGGGTCCACTCGAACGGTTCGGGCAGCGGGTCCAGAGGGAAGATCCGGGGGGCCACCATGGGGTAGGCCTGGCCGTATTCCAGGCGCAGCCGGAGGCCGCGCTCGCCGATCCAGTCGGCGAGGTGGGCGGGCTCGGGCCGGTCGAACGGCCAGCGGGGCAGCATGCCCTCCCATCCTCCCGCTCCCTCGTCGCTGAAGACGAGGTGGGGAAAGTGGGCGGGGATCTCCTCCTGGTCTCGTCGCAGTCGGCGTGGTTCGCACTCCCACCAGGTGATGGAAGTGCGGGTGCTGCGAGCAGGTGCGGTCGTCATCCCTGGGGTGCGTCCTTGATAGGGCGGGGAGTGATGAGCGCGGGCGCGCCGATCAGCGAGGTGGTCTTGGAGGCAGGGGCGGGCGCCGGGAAGTCCTCGCCGAAGATCTCCTGCCACAGTCGCAACGCCTCGTCGATGTCGCCTTCGGCCGCCGCCGCGCAGGCCTGGTCCGCCAGGTCCGCGGCATTGGCGAACGCAGCCGACAGGCCCTGGCGGTCCAGGTCGGGCTGGACCTCGCCGCACAGACCGGCCGGGTCCCACACGCCCTCGTTGACCCGGGTCGCGGCGGCGGTGAAGAACGTCTTCAACCCCTGGGAGCGGTTGCCGGACATGGGTAGGCACTGCAGGGCGAGGACCTCCATGACGAGGGACTTGACGCGTCCCTCGACCGGTGCGTCGAGCCGCCACTGCTTGAGCAGCCTGACCAGCGGCCGGAAGTATGACCAGGAACGCTGGTGTTCGGCGACCAGTTCGATCAGGTATTCGGGGTTGGCCGGCACCCACCTGGCGCTGAGCTTCTCGGGTATGAGCAGCGAGTTGTCGGGCTGCCGCAGCGCGGTCATCACGTCGACAGTGAAGGCCTCCGGGTCGTCGGGGTCGTCGAGGAAGCACTTGACAGCGTGGTTGCGCAGCAGGGTGTGTCGGACCACGGTGGCGTGGGTGCCTTTGTTCTGGCTCAGCAGCCGGTTGACCTGGGAGCGGATGTGCTCGAGGGCCTCCTCCGCGCTCGGCCCGCTGCTCCCCCACTCAGGGTGCTCGTCCGGGTCGTAGACGACCACGATGTCGACGTCGTGGATGGGCTTGAGCTGCGTGCTGCGGCTCAAGGAGCCCGATCCGAACGTCTCGAGGACGTCGGGCTCTTTCAGCAGCGCCTCCTTGAACAGGTCCCGGCGCCCGCGGGCCAGCCTCGTTTTCTCAATGTCCTCGTCGACGGTCTTCTGCAGCGCGTCGAATGCCTCGTCGATCCTCATGCGGTGTGCCTCCTCGGGCTCGCCGTTCAGCCCGGTGCACGCCCCGGACGCGGCACCTCTGTGGTGCGCGGCCGAAAAAGGACGTTCGATGGCTGCTCGTTGCCACGGTACGGGCCCCCACTGACAACGCCCTTCGGATCAAACCGCATTGATCTTCAGGGTGAGGTGCTGTCCCGTGCCTGTCGCCGATCCGGCTGCCGGGGGCAGCGCGTCGGGGCGGTCAGGAATCTGCCCCGGCAGGCATGGAACGCTCGCCCCGCAGAGCAGGATCGCACGCAGTGCGCTCCCAGAAGAGCGCATTCCGACCGAAGAGTTGGGGGGTTGGGCATGAGATGGCTCGGGCACTTGAGGCGGCTTGCACTGTCCCGGGAAGGCGGCGGCACGATGGTGATGGCAGCAAGCACGGCCGTCGCGCTTGGTGTCGTGCCGAACATCCTGGAGCAGTTGACCAGCCGGCCGTGGGTGTTCGCCGTGGTCTTCGCCGGTGCGCTGGCCTTGGTCGTCGTGGGATGGGGACTGCAGCGCCCGCGCGGCTTCGGCGTGGTGATCAGCCTGTATCCGGCACGCCACACGCGGGCCTCGCGGGTCGTGGCCTTCAAGGCATGCCTCCCGCCAAGCGCACAGCACGACGCTGGTCGTCGACCGCGCGGTCCTGTGGCCAGGCGAGCCCTCCGCCCCACACCGATCGGACGTCGTCGACTTCGTCGCCCGGCTCGTCGACGCCCAGATCGAGGAACTCCGGGCAGCGGGAGCAGCGGATCCCGAGGTCGTGCTCTACGTGCTCGCCCACCTGCACGACGGATTCCTTCTGGGGCGACGCCTGACCGACGAAACGCAGTCCGGAGTCAGCCTCGGCAGTGCGCTGCGCGCCGAACTCGGCCTCCGCCAGCACGGCCGGCTCTGCCACCACCTGGCATCTGCCGCCTCCGGTCCTCCGCAGCTCGTGGAGATCCCACGAGTTCCCGGACAGAACGCCACCGGGTCGCGCTGATCGTCCGTCTGGCATCGGCCGCTTCCATGGTCGACGACGCCCGCCACGTGGCAACGACCGGTCAGGTCGCCCACGGGCCGGGACACCAACACGGCTACCACCTCCCGCCCGAGGGCACCACCGGTGCGAACAGCCCGTGCGGCGCCTACCTCGTCATCGACACCGGCAACGCCTACCTGCCCGACGACTCCGCGCTCCATGCCGCCGTCACCACCCACATATGGGAGTGCTGGCAGACGTCACGCCGGCAGTGGACAGCGCAACTCGGCGACGCCACCCCGGTGGAGGAGCTGCTGTTCTTCCATGGCCCGCTGCCGTTCGCTGTCGCGTTGGGCTGGCTGACGGCCCGTGACCGCCTCACCCCGGTCCCCCACGACCTGCACGAGGCGCGCTGAACAACGGCTTCACCCGGGCAGCGTGATGGTGGAGAGGCGGCGGGTTTTACGCGTCGACGACGAACGCCTTTTCATACACCTGCTGCGCGTTGACGTCCTCGTACACGGTGGTGGGGCGCAGGCGGTTCCACCGGTTACCCAGCAGCAGAGCCAAGCCCATCGGGCCAGCCTGGAAGAGGTGGATCGCAGGATGCGCGCGGCAGGCACGACGCAGCAGATCCCGGATGCCGACGGCAAGGGCGCTGGCCGTCGCCGCATCCGGGACGGAGTTGTCCTTGGCGCCACCGGGCGGGCGCAGCACCAGCAGCCGGGAGACGGGTACACGCTGCTCCCGCAGGAAGTCCAGCACATCCTCGGTGGGGTCGATGGCGACCGCGATGGCCACGGCGAGCTCCGGCCCTAGACCGAGAGCGTGCTCGTCGACCTCCGGGGCCAGCACAGCGTCGTACCCGGCAGCGGACGACCACACCTGTCCGCGCTGGGCCACGGCCAAGTCGACTCCAGTCACCATGCGGAAAGCCGCGCCGACCACGAACGCGGGCGCCAGACGCAGACTGCCGGTGACGGCGATGGAGGTCGTGCCCGGCGGCATCCGAAACGGTGCCGCTTCGATGTCCGCCTGCAACTGCGCCCAGGTCGCCGGGGCAAGCGGACGCCGCTTCACGTAGGGCGAGGCGCCTCCGAAGCGGTCCGCCCAGTCCACCGTGTAGTCGGCGTCCTCCGCCATCGGGTCCGGTTTCAAAGTGGCGACGGAAAGCACCGCCCGTGACGTGCCGGCCTCCAGACGCAGAGACCGGATCGCCTCCCTGACGTCCGCCAGGGACAGCCGGCGCTGCCCATCGGCGACTCGGCGGGCCACCCAGTCCGCGCCGGCGTGCATGGCCTCCTCATCGAACCGCAGCCCGGCAGCGAACATCAGCATCTGCAAGTGCTCATGCAGGTGCATCACGTCCCGTGCCAGGTCGAAGCGCAGCACCTTCAACAGATCCAGCAGCCTGTCCTCGCTCAGCCCGATACCGGCGGCCCAACGGCTGCGCGCCTGCCCCTTCTTCGATCGCGGTCCCTGCTGCGCCGCCTTCGGTGCGAGCAACTGGGTGCGGGAATCCCTCAGTGAGATCAGCGGATCCCCGGCATCCGGGGACCGGTTGCTCAACAGGGCAAGATCGACCGGAGTGCCGTCCCCGGCGAGTTGCTGCCAGGCCTGCGCCACCTTGCGCAGGATCGACGGGCCGCCCTGGTCGCTTGGCTTGAGCAAGTACTCCTCGTTGACGGGTGAGGAACTGTCTGCGGCGTACTTGACCTGCATGTAGGTGTGCGGCGGCTCCTCGCGGTACAAGACGACGTCATCCACGTTTCCCACGCCGTCCACCTCAACACCGACCGCCACCACCGGGTTCGGCACGCGCAGCGCCGCGTCACGCACCGCCGTGACACAACCCTGCCACGCGATCAGCCACTGGTACCGGTCACCGGCGATACGAACACCCGTCGAACTCGGGGCAGGCAAGTCAGGCACGAAACACGATCTCCCACTCGAGCGGCCGCCATACCGCAGCCAACGAGCAGATCATCACCCGCGAACCCTCCCCGCGCCCAGCCCATCAACGCTGGAAGCCCGTCGGGCTGAACGACGGCGTTCTCGGGCCCGCCCGACGCTGACCAGCTTGCAAAGATCAAGGGCGCAGAGCGGGCATCTGCGCTCCCCCAGCCACTGCTCTATACGCGTCGGGAACACTTGATGCCCAGTCCATGACAGACGCCCACCGGCAAGGGTTCGTCAGCCGAAGGCATGCAGACACCCCTGGCCGCTACCGGAATTCTCAATACATCTGCGGGATTCTCATCAAGCCTGCGGTACTGCAGCTCAAGGTCCTGATCCGCACGGAGAAAGCATAGCGAGGCATCTCTCAGCCATCTGCATCCTCGCAGGTCAGAGCGATCTCTCTACCGCAAGAGAAATGAGAACTCACAACGGAGATGGTCTGGTAGGGCACCATGGTCGCGAGAGGGGAGGAGGAGGGGAATACGAAGAGGAAGAGTACGAGCGCCCCTGTGGCCGCGATCAGGCCAATGAAACGGCCGGGTGTGAGTTCTCCTGCCAGATGCCCCACTGCGGCGGCAAAGATGATTCCTGTCATCCCGAACACCGGGTATTCGAACCATGGGGTGCCGGGGATCCCGGCTCGCCAGGTAACCGCCCAGAGGATGAGGACGGGCACGGTGTATGCGGAGAGGAGCCAGAAGAGATCCGCTGCAAGGCGGGCCAGTGCGGCGTGATGGAGCGGGCGCGAGAAGACGGGCGAGGAACCACCGACACGGGGGGCACGTGCGGCCCTGTCCGCGCACAGTGCCATGGCGGCGACCATGAAGGGCAGACATGCGCTTGTCGTGGCCACTGAGGTGCGGGGCCAGGAGTCCGGCGTGAATGCGCCCGCCGGAAAGAGGAGAAGGCAGGCGACACCGATCAGCGGGAGGGACCACCAACGCAGAGGGCTGCGTCGCCACTCAATAAGGAACCCTTTCATTCGTGTGCCCCCGAAGAGGTGAAAAGGTCCGTGTCCTGCCCCAGTACCACTGAATACCCCTTTTCCAGCGGGGTGTCCCCCGGGGCGTCATCATGGGCCAGGTCCGTCAACTCTTCCGGGGTGCCGTCGAAGACGACGGTGCCCCCGTGCAGCACACCGATACGCGGTGCGCTGTGTGCGAGGTCTTCGACAATGTGGGTGGAGAGCACCACACAGGCGGTTTCACCCAGTTCCCGCAGCATGGCCCGGAACCGGATCCGCTGCCGGGGGTCGAGTCCGGTGGTGGGCTCGTCCAGCAGGATCACGGCGGGAGAACCCAGCGTGGCCTGCGCGATTCCGACTCGGCGCACCATACCTCCCGAAAGCTTGCGCATCGGTGTGCGCAGCTGGTCAAGGAGGTCCACGCGGGCGAGAGCCCGAGTGGTCTCCTCGGGGATTCGGCCGAGTGGGATCTCTCTCAGCCATGCACAGTGGCGTACGAAGTCCTCGACTGTGAAAGCGGGAGGGTAGCCGAAGCTCTGGGGCAGGTAACCGATGCGTTGCCGTGCGGCCCGCAGGTCGCGCCGCGAGCTGACCTCGCCCGAGAACAGCCTCAGGGTGCCCTGTTGCGGAGCAGTGGCTGTCGCCAGCACCCGCAGCAGAGTGCTTTTCCCCGTCCCGTTGGGCCCCAGCAAGCCGTACACACCGTGTCCCAGTGAGAGGCTGACGCCGCGAAGCACGGGTTTACCCCGATAGCCCTGATGGAGATCGCTCAGTTCAATCGTGTTCATATGGGACCCTTGATGTCGTGCGGGTGCGGGGCGCAACTCCACTGCGCCCCGCACTCGCACGTTACTTGTGATGCTCCGTCAGCCCAACTCGACGACAACCTGCCGGATACTGAAAGTGCAGTCGGGGACGTGAACACGGGTGGTGCCACCGTTCTGGTTGACCCACGACGTGTACTTGTCCGACTCGCCCACGCAGTCGGCCTTGGCGCGCCAACGGCCGGAGCCGGTGCACTCTGCCCACCCACCCGTGCTGCCCGCACTGGTCACGCAGCTCAGTGCCTGGGCGGAGACCTCGGCGGAAGCAGGTGCGGCGGTCACGCCGATGAGAGGCAAGCTGAGCTTGACGTTTAACCTCGCCTGTCACCCGACCTGCTGATCTGCGGTTCTTCTGGGGACAGCGGAGGCGGCCGTTCTCCACGCTTCGAGATGTCGAGTCACCAAGCATGAGAGAACGGCCGCTGCGTATGAGTCTCCCGGTCCACGCGCCCACAAGTGAGGCGTTCGATGTCTTGTCCCGCTTTCGTGTCGAGTTCTACGAGTGCCTTTACGCCCGCGCGGACGCGCTCTTCGAGCTCACGGATGCGGTGCTGTGTGCGGACGGGCCGGTGAAGACACTGGTCGAGCTGTCGCTGGCGGTCGAGCATCGGCGCGGGCACGGCGCCCTGTACGCGGCGTTGGACCGGGGCTGGGCCGAGCCGGCGCGGTTGCGGCGCACGCTGGCGGGCCTGCCGCTGCCGAAGGCGGTCGACGGGCGCATCGTGCTGGCGGTGGACGTCAGCAACTGGCTCCGTCCCGACTCCCCGACCAGCGAGAACCGGCTCTTCTGCCACGTCTACGGACGCGGTGACCGCAGCAGGGACCAGTTCGTGCCCGGCTGGCCGTACTCCTTCGTCGCCGCTCTGGAGACCGGCCGCACCTCCTGGGTCGCGCTGCTGGACGCTGTACGCCTGGGCCCGGCGGACGACGCAACCGCCGTCACCGCCGCCCAACTACGCGACATCGCCGAGCGGTTGATCCAGACCCAGCAGTGGCAGGAGGGGGATCCCGAGATCTGGATCGTCATGGACTCCGGATACGACATCGCCTACCTCACCCACGCCCTGGCGGACCTGCCCGTCGTCTTGGTCGGACGCCTGCGCTCGGACCGTGTCATGCTCCGCGACCCAGGCCCCGCCCGCTGCGGGCCGAAGGGCGGACGGCCGCGCCGACACGGGGGCGTCCTGACCTTCGCCAAGCCCGACAGCTGGCACACCCCCGAGGTCATCACGGTCACGGATACCACCCGCTACGGCAAAGCCGAGGCGATGGCCTGGGACCGGATGCACCCCCGGCTCACCCACCGCGGCCCCTGGCTGGAGCACACGAAGGAAGAACTCCCCATCCTGCACGGCACGTTGATCCGTCTGACGGTCGAGCGCCTGCCGGGCAACCGCGACCCGAAACCGGTCTGGCTGTGGTGCACGGCAACCGCCGCCACACCGGCCGACGTGGAACGCTGGTGGCAGTCCTTCCTCCGCCGATTCGATCTTGAACACACCTTCAGGTTCATGAAACAGACCCTCGGCTGGACAGCCCCGAAGATCCGCCACGCGGACACCGCCGACCTGTGGACCTGGCTCATCATCGCCGCCCACACCCAGCTCCGCCTGGCCCGTCCTCTCGCCGAGGACCTCCGCCGCCCCTGGGAACGGCCAACCGAACCCCGCCGCCTCACCCCCACCCGGGTACGACGGGGGTTTCGCAACATCCGGCCGACCACAGCCCGTCCGGCAGCCGCACCAAAACCCTCACGCCCAGGCCCCGGACGGCCCGCAGGCTCGAAGAACAAGCACCGCGCCAGACAGCACGACGTCGGCAAGACGGTCAAACGCGCCGAGTCGATCAAGGAGCACCGAGCCCGCCGAGGTTAAAGGTCAAGCTGAGAAGCCGTTTCCTTTCCGAATCTGTTGTGCGAGTTTCTGCAGGTCAGACGTGATGTCCGTGCTGTCGAGGCAGGCTTGGGCCGTCTTGTTCGTACTGGGTGACGTGGAGGTGGCGGATGGCGTCGATGCGGGCGGTGCTCGAGAGTCGTGAGAAGGCCGCTTTGGTGCGGGTCGAGGAACTGCGGGCCGAGTTCGAGCGGGTGCGGGTGGCGCTCGCGGAGGCGGAAGAGGTGCTGAATCACCGGGTGATCGGCCTGGAACAGTATCTCGAGGCGCTGGCCGAGCAGGGGGCGCCCGTCGTGACGGAGGCCGCGGGGCCGGCTGTCGCCGAGGTGCCGGTGCCGACGGCGGAGCCACGCAGGACGGTGGCCCGTCGTGAGGACGGGGTGTCGGTGGAGGTCCTCGGCCCGGACTATCAGCGAATCATGTCCGCCTTCGAGGGGGCGGACGGTGGAAGCCTGTCGGCGAGGCGGGTGGCGGTGGTGCTGGGATGGGACAGTTCGGTTCCGGCCCGGGTCGAGGGCGCGCGCGGCAGGATGAAGCGGCTGGTGGAACGGGGATGGCTGATGTAGGAGAGGCCGGGCCGGTTCACGCTGCCCGTGCGAGGTCCGGCTGTGGCCGCGTAGCCGTGCGGCGGGCAAGTCGGCGGCTCATGACCATGGTCATGGACCAAAGGATCATGGTTTCGCTGCTGTCCGGTCGCCTCTCGTAGTCGCGGGCCAGGCGGCGGCTGCGCATCAGCCAGGCGAACGTGCGCTCGACGACCCACCTTCGCGGGAGGACGGTGAAGCCGCTGGTGTCGTCGCTGCGTTTGACCACTTCCAGGGTCAGGCCCAGCTTCTGGGCGGCCCAGTCGACGAGGTGGCCGGTGTAGCCGCCGTCGGCCCAGACCAGCCGCAGCTTCCGGAAAGCCTCCCGCAGGGTGGGAAGCATTCCGCGGGCGGCCTCCCGCTCGGTCGTGGCGGCGGAGGTGACCAGCACCATCAGGACCAGGCCGAGGCAGTCCACGACCAGGTGCCGCTTGCGGCCGTTGACCTTCTTCCCGCCGTCGAAGCCGCGTGAGCCGGCGCCGACGACGGCGTCCGCTTTCACCGACTGCGAGTCCATGATTCCCGCGGTCGGCTCGGCATTCCGGCCCTCCAAGCGGCGGACGCGGTCGCGGAGCCGGTCGTGGAACTCCCTGACCAGCGCGTTGTCGCGGTAGCGGCGGAAGAACGCGTAGACGCGGTCCCAAGGCGGGAAGTCCGCAGGCATGGCCCGCCACTTGATGCCGTTGTCGACCAGGTAGCGGATCGCATCAACCATCTGCCGGTGGCAGTAGCTCTCCGGCCGGCCACCCCGGCCGTCCATCCACGCCGGCACCGGCAGCGCCAGCCGTACCACTGCCCACTCTTCGTCCGTCATGTCCGAGGTGTAGCGGGGTCGGCGGTCCGGATGATCAGCCGCGCTCCCGAACCTGTGGGCGAGGCAGTCACACTCCTGGGTGGACGAGCTGGACCCCGCAGGGCAGATCACGTACAACTGCGACACAGGGCCTCCTGCCGCTCGGGACTCAACAACCGCGAGCTACTCAGGAGGCCCCTTCTTCATGCACACACGGCCGCCAACTCACCCGATCCACGACCCTGTTCGATCAGAGCGACCACGTGACCGGAAAGACAACTACCTCTGACAGTCCCCGTGTGAGGCGGCCGACATTGTTGGCGTGAGGAGAAGCTAGTCCCTGTCGGCGCCGCGGCCTTGGGTTTGGGTGCCACCCTCTTTGCGCTGCGTGCCGGCCGTGTTGTGCTGCACGAAACGGCGGTACTCGCTCGGGGGCATGCCGTAGGCGGTGTGGAAGGCACGGGTGAAGTCCGCCGGGTGGAAGAACCCGCACCGAGCGGCGACGGCGCGGATGCCGAGGTGGTTCAGGCGGGGGTCGGCCAGGTCCCGTCGGGAGCGTTGCAGTCGCTGTTGACGGATGAATGCCGCGACAGAGGTGCCGTGCCGGCTGAAAAGTCGGTGAAGGGTGCGCAGGGATATGTGATGGGCCGCTGCGATGGTGACCGGGTCGAGATCCGGGGCGTTCAGGTGTTCGTGGATGAAGGAAGTGATGCGCAGGAACAGGAGATGTTGGCGGGAGTCCGGGGGCAGGTCCTGTTCGCGGTCGAGGTGGTGTGCCACGGCTCCGGCAATCAGGTCGAGCCCGGTGACCCCCAGCCGGGCTCTGTCCCGGGGCGTGCATGCGTGGCTGTCCTCGTCGAGGCTCATCAGGAACCGGGAAAGCATCCGCCCCATTCCCTTCCTTCCGGGCAGGGGCAGGGCGAGGAGAGCGGCGACCCGGTGCTCGGGCAGTGGGAGCAGGCGTCGGGGGAACTGCAGGACCAGCGATGTCGATGGTTCCGCGCCGGGGGCGACAGTCGCCTCGAAGGGGCGTGAGCTGTCGTAGAGCACCATGTCTCCGGGGTCGATGACGGCCAACCGTCTTTCCTGTTCGATGCCCTGCCGTCCGGAGCGGACGACGGCGATCTGGTACAGCTCCGGATCCGACTTCCTGATCAGTGCCTGCGTCCGCCAGGAGACCAACCCCGTGTAGGTCATCGACGAGAGCTGGGCCGGTCCCAGGGCAGTGGCTTTCAGCCGGGCCGTGAAGGGCTCGTCCTCGGGAAACTTGTTGTGGGTGGTGACCAGTGCCCGGGACAGGGTTTCCTGCCAGGCGTCGGTGCGTTCCTCGATCGGTAACTCGGTGCTGTCAAAAACGGTTTCCATGCATCCCCCCGTGACGATGGAGCGCCTACAGCGCGCCCTGGAGAGAATGGTGCCAAAAGGGATCGGACAGTGACAGGATTTTCCGGCCGATCAGCGTGACCGCCCTCGCTGCGGTCCACACCCGGCCCTCCACCCGGCCTGCTCCGGATTCCGAGACCAGCGGGTGGGACGACGTCGGCGTGGGTGTGCACACTCCGCGCGGGCAGCTGCGCGTCAGGCCGTTGATGCCCGCGCCGGCGGAGCCACCGGTGCCGCCGTTGTCGAGCGCGGCGGGGCCGGGTTGGTATCGGCTGCGTATCTGTGTCTGTGTCCGGGGCCGGGACACCACTCATGATCAAGTCGCCCACGACACCGAGCACCACCTGCTGACCATCTGGCCCGCACCTGTCGCCCCTGCCAGGGTGTGGAAAGCGACCGACCGCTGCGGCGTCGGGCTCCGCTCCCTCGCCACACCGACGCCCCCGCCCTCGCCTCCCGCGGCCCCACCGAAAGCGAACTGCGCCGCCGCGAAACCGAATCGGAGAACCTCCGCCGCGTCATCGCGCGTCGCCACCGGTCGCCTGACGGCCCCGCCGCCCCGCACTGAACCACAGCCTGGCACCGAGCAGCCGCAGCATATCCACGGCATGAGGGCCCCTCCTCGGCATGAGGGCCCCTCGGCCGCCCCGAAGGGCGGCCGCCGGCGACGCTGACCCCGTGGTTGCGATCCTCGGCCGCTCCGAAAGGCGTTCGCCGCCCGGGTCGGGCGATTATCACGCCGTGATAATCCCGATCCCGGTCCCACCCGGGTCGGGGGGTCACCCTTCGGAGCACCTCGGTGAGGTGCCACGAAGACCGGAGAGGGTGAGGCCGGGCCATGTCGGGAAACGTCTCCTGCTCCGCAGCCCGGCCCACCTCGAGGGCTGCGTTGCGATCCGCGAGCGTCCCGAAGAAGGGCAGGACGTCCACGGTGGTTTGGCCTACGACCGGGTGTGGTTCGGTGGGGCCGCGGCGGCGTAGCGGGCGAGGTGGTCGGTGGCCTTGGCCAGGAGGCGCAGACGGTCGGCGGGGGGTTGGTCCGTGGTGGGGTTCAGTTGGGTGGTGGCGTGCTCGATGGTGCTGTGGGCCCGGGCGCGTGCGTGGTCGTCGACCAGGTGGGTGGCGTAGCGGCGGGCGGGTTCGAGGAGCGCGGTCAGGTGGGCGCGCAGGCGGGCTTTGAGGGCGTCGACGGCCGGTCCGGTGGATCGGGTGTTGGCCAGGGCGAGTGCGAGTTCGACGTCGCGGCGGACTTCCGCGGGGTGCGGCAGGGGGGTGCTCACGGCCGGACTCGCCGGGTGTTGCTGGGCCGGTCGTGGTTCTCGGCGGGAGCCAGGGCGTGGGGAATGGTGGTCCATTCCCGGCCGCCGCGTGGGGCGCGCAGCCAGGCGGTGTGGTGCTCCTCGATGGCTATGAGGGTGCCGTTGCGGCCGGTGAGGGTGTCGTGGACCGGTGTGCCGGGTTCGGGGCTCCAGACGGTGAGGATGGATGCGGCGTGGCGGTCGGCCCACCATTCCAGGTCCGCGTGGGCCTCGGGTGTGGTGGCGAGCATGGCTCGGTTGTGGGTGACGATGCCCCGGGCGTGGCCGGTGGTGATCAGGTGGCGGGCCTGTCGCAGACGGGGGCGGGAGGGGCGAGTGGTGGAGTCGGTGAGTTCGGCGACCACGTGCCGGCGCTGGTGGGCGGCGATTTCGCGGCAGGCGGACAACCATGGTGCGGGGTCGCGATCGGGTGGGGTGGCGAGGTAGAGGACCACCGGCATCCCGGGGGCTGCGTCCCGGGTACGGGGTGGGGTGCTGCGCTGCAGAACGGAGCGCAGGGTACGGGGGTGGGTGAAGCGGTCGGTGGCGGTCGGGGGGATGAGCCAGTACGGGCCCGGAGGCGCGGTGCGCGCCATGGGAGGCGGGGCGACCCGGTGGATCGGCCATCCCGGCACGGCTGCGGTGGGGGTTGCCCGGGTGGTGGGCGGCAGCAGGAAGTACAGCGCCCGGTGGGCGGGGTCGACGTAGACCGGGCCGGGGCGGGCCAGGCGTTTGAGGAGCAGCAGTCCGTCGTGGCGGGGCAGGCGGATCGCCGGGTGTACTGGCGACTCCGGCACGGTCACGGGGTTGGGCATGGGGGTCTCCTCCCGGTGGGGCGCGGGTGCGGTGACCGTAGTGCGGGAGGTGGGTGGGGACCCGAACTGGCGGCTCGGGTGCACCATCGGTCCGCCGGGCCGGGACGGCAGCGGTCGGCGGAGGAAGCCGCTGATGCCGGTGTTCTCGGTGCCCCGGCGGCCCGGGGTCCGTCTGGTCATCGGACCGAGGTGCCGCCCCGGACGGTCCTCCCCCTGGGCCCGGGCCGGCGGGTCAGATGCCCAGACGGTCGGCCAGATCGGTGACCTGTCGCCCGTCCGCCGCAGGGCCACCCCGTCGTCGCCGTGTACGGACCCGCCCTGGCCGCCACCGCCGACGTGGTCCTGCTCGCCGGGCCGGCGAGCCTTCTCACGACCTCCGGCGCCGACGGCCTGATCGCCCACCTCAGCGGCCCCGGCGACGCCTTCCTCACCACCACGGCCCCCGCCCTGCGCCGCACCGCCGGCCCGCAGACACCCGGCACCCTGCGCACCCGTCTGGGCCTGCCCCACCCCGCCAGCCGCTACGCCACCCCGGTCAGGCACGCCGCCCGCCCGCTCCGGGGGGCGGGCGGCGGAACAACGAACGAGGAAAGGGGCACCGTTGACAACTCATCCCCCCTCCCATACATTGTATGGTGACCCTGTTGTCGTCGATCGGAGTAGGACGTTGCTCGTCTGAGGTCTTGAAGACACCGCTGCGATCCGCATGAAACGCCGCTTCATCGGCTATGCGTCAGTCCGTGTGTGACCTCGACATGAGCGAGACGTCCCTCCCCAGGGTCCTCCCCCTCAAGTCCGGCAGAGCCCCCTCCACGGGTAGCGATACCCCCGTTCTCCTGCCGTCGCCACGCCCCGGTGTCTCGAATGCGTTGCCCCACCACGTTCGAACGAGCAACCGCGAGGCCCCCCATGTCTGTGTACCCCGGCTTTCCGACCTCTGCCGCTTCCATCACCTGCACCGCCCTCCACTACACCCGGCCCGAGGGCACACCCGTCTTCGAGGACCTCCAGGTCGCCTTCGGACCGGGCAGGACCGGCCTGATCGGGCTCAACGGATCAGGGAAATCGACCCTGCTCAAGCTGATCGCCGGACAGCTCACCCCGGCCTCCGGCACCGTGCGCACGGCGGGCTCGCTCGGCTACCCGCCGCAGAACGTCACGTTCGACACCCAGCTGCGTGTCGACGAAGCCCTCGGCATCGCCGCCACCCGCACCGCCCTGCACGCCATCGAGGCAGGGGAGACCACAGAGGAGAACTTCACCGTCGTCGGCGACGACTGGGACGTCGAAGAACGCGCGATCGCCCTGCTCAGCAGCCTCGGCCTCGGCAGTATCGGCCTCGACCGCACCATCGGCGAGGTCTCCGGCGGCGAACGCTTCCGCGCCACCCTCGCCGCCCTCATGCTCGCCGAGCCCGCCCCCCGGCTCCTGACGCTCGACGAGCCCACGAACAACCTCGACATGGCGAGCGTGCGCCAGCTGACGAGCGCCCTCGAGTCGTACGAAGGCGCACTGATCGTGGCAAGCCACGACGTGCCGTTCCTCGAGTCGATCGGCATCACCCGCCGGCTCATGCTCGACGGCGAGCTGCGCGACACAATGCCGGAGGAGGTGCGCGATGAACCAGTGACCGGCTGAAACCCCTCCCCGGGCGGTGCCTCACCGCCCGTCAACCGCAGTCCCATCCCGCGACACGCCGACCTCGCAATGGTCGACCCCAGGAGGCAGACATGACCGACATCCCGAAGAACAACGCGACCGACGACGACGCCAAGCGCAAGTTCCAGGAGGCACTCGCCCGCAAAAACCTCGACACCGCGTCCCGCACCGCGCACGGCAACGTCCCGGCCCGCACCAAGGGCGGCTCCAACCCCGCCGGAGGAAAGCGGAATTTCCGCCGCAAGACGGGCTGAGCGCCACACGTCGACCAGGGATGTGTCCTCCCCGTCCGGGGAGGGCACATCTCTTCCCCACGCGACCCCTGCGCGGACACACGCCCCGCACGTCCACCGCTGACCGGGGGTGCGTCAATTCAACGACCCGTAGTCGGTGGTGACGCTGGGTGGCCATCCCTGATCATGATCTTGTGATGGATGTCGACTTCTTTGTGGGGACGGTGCCTCCCGGGCTGTCGGCGCTGGTCGTCGAGGATGTGGTGGACGGCGGTGGCGCGGTGGTGGTCACGGCTCGCACCCGGGATGTGATGGCGCCATGTCCGGTGTGCGGGGCTCCGACGGCGAAGGTGTACGGCTATCACCGCCGGACGGTGTGGGATGTACCGGTCGGCGGCCGCCCGATCGTCGTCGCACTGCGCGTACGGCGGCTGGTCTGTCCGGCCCTTATCTGTCGGCTGCAGACCTTCCGAGAGCAGATTCCCGGACTGCCGGAGAGTCATCAGCGCCGTACGGTGCGGCTTGCCTGGCAGATATCCCGGGTAGCACGGGAGTTATGCGGCCACCCGCCTCTCCGGCCTGCCGGCCGTGCCCGTTTCCCCCGTACCGCACTGCGCCATCTGCGGCGTCAGCCGCTGGGC
This sequence comes from Streptomyces sp. ST2-7A, assembly GCF_021390475.1. GTDB lineage: Bacteria > Actinomycetota > Actinomycetes > Streptomycetales > Streptomycetaceae > Streptomyces. The sequence goes on along the minus strand of NZ_JAJUWS010000049.1, from coordinate 435 downwards.
GTCATCGATAAACAGCACACCGGGAGGCCCGAAGCTACGACAGATCGGACGCCACACCGGCCACCGCACGCCACACCGGCACCCGGCCGGGCAGAAGATGCGACGCCTGTTCGCCGGCGAGCGTCTCCCCCGGGCCCGTGTCCCCGTACACGCGGCACATCCCGCGGGCCACGACCGTATTGCCCCACCGCTTCCACGACAGCGGCCACCTGCCGGGACGACACCAGCCGGGCCCCCGGCACGTACAACCGCATACCACCGCCCCGCGCACCCACATCCCGCGGCACCACCCTCCGGGACAGGCCCGTCGGCGGGGGGTGCCTCTATGTCTTTCGTCAAGGCATTGCTGTCGGGTTTGGGGTGGTTCGGGGCTGTTGGGGTTATGCAGCGAGTTCGATGTTCTTCGGTGTCCGGGATTCGTAGAGGGTGCCGTCG
>NZ_JAJUWS010000048.1 GCF_021390475.1 Streptomyces sp. ST2-7A | reverse complement strand
CGCGACGGCACCCTCTACGAATCCCGGACACCGAAGAACATCGAACTCGCTGCATAACCCCAACAGCCCCGAACCACCCCAAACCCGACAGCAATGCCTTGACGAAAGACATAGAGGCACCCCCCGCCGGTGGTGCGCTGGTGGTTCCCCGGGCGCCCGGTCAGGGATCGGAGCGCCCTGTTCGGGTACTCCCGGGTGGGGCCGGAGTCGGGTCGGTGGTTTCCTCGGTGACCCTCTCGATGCCCGGGGCGATGAGGGACATTCGACGGGCGATCGCCACTTCCACGTTGAACTGGGCCCCGGCCAAGAGGGCGAGGTTGGTGACCCAGAGCCAGACCAGGAACACCACGATTCCCGCGAGGGAGCCGTAGAGACGGTTGTAGGTGGGGGCGTTCGAGGCGTAGAGCGCGAATCCCGCCGATGCCGTCAACCAGAGGACCACCGCCAGGGCCCCACCCGGCGCGTTCCGTCGGGTGTCGCGGGTGGGACGTGGGCCGGTGCGGAACACCATCAGGACCAGCACCGCGCCCAGACAGAGCAGGAGTGGCCACTTCAAGACGTTCCACGCTGTTATCGCGGCGCTGTCCATGCCCAGCAGATGCCCCGTGAACCGGGCCAGCCCTCCGGTCAGCAACAGCACCAGAGCGCTGGAGACCAGAAGAACCAGCAGCATCAAGGCGGTGAGCACGATGCGCGGCAGCGTCCTCCATATGGGCCGGGTGTCCCGTACCCCGTACATGGTGTGCAGGGCCCGTCGGAAGACCCCCAGGTAGCTGGTCGCCGACCACAGTGAGCCGATCGTGCCGAACACCACCAGCAGCCACACCGCCGATCGCTGATCGGCCATGCCCCGCAGGGACTCCTCCAGCAGATGCCGGGATGCCTCGGGGACCACCGCTCCCAGCTGGTCCACCAGTTCGGGGACGGCGTTCTGGCCGGTGAGACCCACCACCGACACGGTGACCAGCAGCATGGGGAAAATCGCCAGCATGGCGTAGTAGGTCAGGGCCGCCGCCCAGTCCATGAGGTCGTGGTCCCACACAGCCCCGGGGGTTCGGCGCAGTGCCCGGCCGAAGAGCTTCCGGTGTGAGTCGGGGGCCTCCGTATCGATCGGCTGCCGCTCTCCGACGGGAGCGTGGCCCTCGGGCCCGAGCCCGTGTCCGGTCACGGGCTCCCCCGTGGTGCCCGTCCCGCCTCTCTCCACCGTGTCGCCCGGTTTTCCGGAGGTGACGCCTCCCACCGGGTCCGCGGACTCCCCGTCCTGCCCGGGCACTCCCGGACCGGGAAAGGCGGTGGCGGCGGCTTCCGCCCCGGGCACGGCGCCCGGAGCCGGCTCGGACGGGGCGGGGAAACCCGTACCGGATGAGGGGCCTCCGACGCCTGCCCCTCCGCGATGACCAACCACGGCTGCTCCTTGTCACATCATCCGCGGTTCCGCGGCGCCACCGGCTCACGAGTGCGAGCCCGCTCCCTCAACCGACGAAACCCCGAGAACGGTTTCCGTGGCTTTCCCACCCCGCCTGCCCGATGGATCAGTCCTGCTCACAGGAGCGGTTCCACCGAAACGGGTTGTTACCGGGGATCGTATGGCCTACCCCGTCGCCCCACCGATGTGGAATCCCTCGTTCGTCCTCTTCTCTGCTCGTATGCCCGGGACGATGGATGTGCTCTCCCTCTTCGGCCGTGCTTCACCTCCACTTCCGGAGCAGTCCTTCCCCGGGGAACGGGGCCGGCCGCACCGGCGCGCGCCCGTCCGCTCTCTTCCCCGCGCGATCGGACCGGCGTGGAGAGAGCGGACGGCGGGAGGCGGATCCCCGACCGCCGCCGCGCTCGCCGTCGGTGGGCCGAGACGGCCGACCGACTTTCCCCACCACCGGACCCCGTCCCCCTCTCCCCGGGGGTGTGATCGAGGCGAGATCGCGGACTCACCGGCGGGAAGAACTCACACCACTCGTACGGCCGGCTCCGGTTCGAGGACTTCCTCCTCGGGGAGGAACACGTCCTCCACCACGATGTTCACCTCCACAACCTCGAGACCCGTCATGCGTTCCAGGCCCAGGATCACGTTCTCCCGCACCGCCGCCGTGACCTCCGGTATGGAGAGGCCGTACTCGATCACCAGATTCAGGTCGATCGCGGTCTGTCGCTCACCGACCTCCGCCTTCACCCCGACGAAGGCCCCTTCACGATTCCCCGTCAGGCGATGACGGAGAGATCCCATTCGGGCGAGACCTCCCCCCGCGGGGGCGGACACCCCGGGGATCTCGCGGGCGGCCATACCCGCGATCTTCTCCACCACGGTGGCCGCGATCGAGGTCCGACCACGCATGACCGCCGGCGCTCCCGGGCCGGTGGCCCCCGCCCCGATCGTGCGCACCACCGGGACGGCGGGACGCGGCTCCGCCGGACTCTCCGGCGAAACGGTGATTCCCGTCGGCGTTCGCGAGTTGGTGGGGATGTTCGTCTCCGTCGTCATCGCACTCTCCTTCGTCGTTCTCGTATTCGGCGGCGCCCGCTGGGCGGGCCGGTGTCCTGCCCGATGCCCGGTGGGTCTCCGGTCGGTGGGCCGTCGGGTACCGGGCCGGGGCTCGACCGGACTCCCCGGGCCCCGCAGCCGAAGCGGGTCCTCCCCTCCCCGCTTTCCCCGTGTTGGGGCGGACCACCTCGTTGTCCGCCGTGCAATCCCGGGGAAGCCCGCCTCCCCTCCCACCCGGTGCTCTCGGCTCGGCCGGGTTCGTTCCCCGCCCGGCCTCATTTCCCTTCGGTCCGTCACTTCTTGGACACCTGCGAGGAGCGTTCGTCACGCGGAGACGACGAAATCGGCTCGGCGATCACCCGGCCGGGTGATCGCCGAGGAGCCGGCTCCGGCATTCGGGTGAAGTGCTCCACCTTGTCGTGACGATGGACTCTCCCGGGTGTCCAAAGAGGAAACGAAGGTTCGTCGGAAGGAGAGGTCATGTTCCGTGATGACGATGCGCTCCCTCGGCGACCGGGCGAGGACGCCCGCCTGACCGCCGAGGCGGCGAAAGGGGATCAGGAGGCGTTCGAGACGCTGGTGCGCCGGCACACCCCGGAGCTTCTTCGGTTGGCCGGCCGGCTGGTGGGCCCGGGCGGGGATCCCGAGGACATCGTGCAGGAAGCATTCGTGACGGCATGGCGGAGGCTGCCGGAATTCCGGGGTGATGCGGCTTTCCGCAGTTGGATGTTCCGGATCGTCACCAACCGCTGTCTCAACCACATCAGAGCGCGCCCACCCCTGACGGGGACGGAAGTGGTACCCGAAGCGGTCCCGGCCGGCGGGTACGGCTCTCCGATTCGCACCACGGAAGCCCGGGAGGCCATGCGGGATCTCCTCGTGGCGCTCGGGCGGTTGCCCGAGGATCAGAGGGCGTGCTGGATCCTGCGCGAGCTGCACGGTCTGTCGTACGAGGAGATCGCCGGGGTCGTGGGAGTGGAGCATCCCACCGTCCGCGGTCGCATCCATCGGGCCCGACGCATGTTGACGGAGGAGATGAGCGCGTGGAGATGACACCGTCGATCAACCCCCCGGAGGAGGACGGCTCTCCCAAGCCCATCGGAAGGCTTTCCCTCCAGAACCGTTTGGTGAGTGGCCGGGACATGGGACATCCGGGATCCGCCGGTACCCCGGGCGCCCCGTGGCAGCCGCCCGCTTCCGCGTGCGAGGAGGCGGCCGAGCCGGAGCCGGAGAGGGGCGGTGGGGAGGGGGCACGCCGCTTGGAGGAGGCGGTTCGGGGACTTCGCCGGGTGGACGCGGACTCGGTGTTCCGGCCGGAAGAGGAGTCGGGGTTTCGGCCACACGAGGAGGACCGGGGCGTGGCCGCGGTCGTCCGGCGGGTGATGGAACGTGTTCGCGCGGAGCCCGTTCCCGGGAGCTTTTCCCGCCCGGTGGAGAAGGGGTGGGAAAGTCGGATCGCCACCGATGCCGAGCGAGCTCTGCGTGCCGTGGTGGAGGCGATGGACGGTGTCACCGCGGTGGAGTGTTTCCTCTCACCGATGGCAGGCAGGGGGTCGGGGCCATGGTTCGAGACACACGGGGCGGGAGAAGGGGCGGGGGATCACCGGTCGATCGTGCCCCTGAGCGTGCGGGTGGAGTTGGGGGGCGGATCCGCCCCCTCATCGGAGGCGCTCGACGAGGTGCGTGAGCGGGTGCGGGAGGAAGCGGTGGAGGTGTGGGGGCTGGACGTGCGAGCGGTGGATGTCCTGATTCCCGGCCCCGGAGCCGAGGAGCCGGCGGGATGCGATGGACGGTCGACGGATTCTTCCCTGCCCGCCTGACGCGAAGAACAAGAAACGGTGGTGTGGGGTCCGCGCACTCGGGTCGGAACGAGAGGGGCCCCGACCCCCATGGAGGGGAAACCTGCCCCGAGTGGGGCGGAGTTTCCTCGTGGGGGCCGGGGCCGGGGCCGGGGCTCGGGAGCGTGGCTCAGGGGCGCCGGTCGCGTCACTTGGTGTCGTCGGGGGCATCCGTCTCGATGCGCTCCTTGCGGACCTCACCCTTCACGGCCTCTTCGTCCGTGTGCTCCTCGGCGCTCAACCGGACCCGTTCCACCGGTTCGACACGGGTTTCGACCACCGGTCGTTCCTCGTGCAGGGTCACCTCGTGCTCGGACTCCGTGATCTCGGGGCCGGCGGTGGCGGTGTCCCGATTTTCGTCGGTGATCGGCTCGCGTTCGACCCGGACCTCCTCCCGGGTGACCGGGACGGTCCGCTGCTCCTCCTCGGTGACGACGTACTTCCGCAGACGGGCACGGCCGGTCTCGCGCCGCTCCTTTCCGACGTGCATGCGTTCCTCGGAGCGGGTCATCGCGTCGTCGTTTCCGGAACCCCGATAGCCGGGAGGAGAGTCGGCGGTGGACGGTTCCTGCGCGGCCCTGCCCTCGGTACCGGTGCCGATACCGGCGTCGAGCCTCGGCTCGGTGTTCTCCCAACCGCCGGTGTCCGCCTCCATCTCGGTTCCGGTGCGCTGTTCCCGGTCGGAGCGGGCCCAGCCTCCGGTTCCAGAAGCGTTGGCATCCTGCCAGGCGGTGTCCCAGTCGATGCCGTAGTGCTCGTAGAGCCGGTGCTCCTCCTGCTCGGAGAGATGTCCACCGGAGTCCACGTCCACGTTCGGCGCGTCCTTGACCATGTCCTTGTTGTAGGGGACCTCCAGGTGGTCCTCGACCAGGTTGGCCTCGTGTATCGGGATGAACGACTCGTTGGTCCCGAAGAGGCCGGTCTTGACGCTGACCCACTCGGGGCGGCCGGTGGCGTCGTCGAGGAAGACGTGCTTGGCTTCGCCGATCTTCTTGCCCTCACGGTCGTGGACCGGGTGGTCCAGTACGGCCGGGATCTGCTCTCGAGTGATCACTGTTCTCCTCCTTCTGCTGCCTACATAGCGCCTAACCTGTACGAAACGCTCGAAAACCCACGGAAGGGTCAATTTCTCAACCAGATGAGGGGGTACCCCGGTGAAACGGAGAGGGGGCGGAGGCCGATGGCCACCACCCCTCCCGGGCTCCGCGGCTCCGGCTCGGTGACGCTCAGAGCTTGCGCGTGTCCCGCGGCTCCACGTAGGGCTCCGTGTCCGGCGGATACCCGTTGGTGATCGCGCGAGAGCGCTCGAGTTCCGCGTTGACCTCCAGTCCCAGCAGGATCGCGATGTTCGAGATCCACATCCAAATCAAGAAGATGATCACGCCGGCCAGGCTGCCGTAGGTCTGGTTGTAGTTCCCGAAGTTCGCCACGTAGATCGCGAAGCCCACCGAGGCCAGGATCCAGAGCAGCACCGCCAGCAGGCTGCCGATGCTGACCCAACGGAAACCGTGCTTGACGTTCGGACAGGCCCAGTACAGCAACGCGATGACCATGCTGAACAGCAGCACCATCACCGGCCACTTGGCGATGTCCCACACCTGCACCGCGGTATCGCCCAGTCCCACGATCTCACCGGCCCGAGTGGCCAGTGTGCCGGTGAACACCACACCGATCGCGATGAGTACCAACACCACCACCAACACGACGGTGACCCCGAAACGGATCGGCAGGGTCTTCCAGATGGGGCGCCCCTCACCGATGTCGTAGACCGAGTTGGAGGCTCGCATGAACGCCGCGATATAGGCGGAGGCGGACCACAGGGCGACCGCCAGACCCGCGATCAGGGCGAAGCCCGCGCCGGCTGTCCCCTCGAGCTGCTCCAGCATGCTGGTCAACAGATCCCGCGCCGGGCCGGGGGCCAGCTCCCCCACATTGTCAATCATGGTCTGAACGGCATCGGTCCCCATCAATCCCGCGATCGAGACCAGGGCCAGCAGCGCCGGGAAGATCGACAGGATGCCGTAGTAGGTGAGCGAGGCGGCCCAGTCGATCAGGCCGTCCTCCTTGAACTCCTTGGCGGTGCGCTTGAAGACACCTTTCCAGGAGCGCTTGGGGAGATCGGTCGGACTCTTCGGCGGCTCCTCGCCGCGGGGGCCCTCCGGGGGGCGCCCCTCTGCCGAATCGACGGCGCGTTCGTGGGTGGTGTCCGTGTCGCGCTCACCGGGGGCCGCCCCCCGCTCGGTCTCCGCCCCACTTTTCCGTCCGTGTCCCACATATCGCCGTGCCATGTCGCCACCTCTCCCGGCGGGCCCGGAGGGCCCCGAAGTCCGATCCGGAGCCCGACGGGCCGGGTCCCGCCACCCCTCCCCGAACGCATCGGCTCGGTGGTGGCGGAACCCCGTCGGTCCGCTCCGGGGAATCACATGGAGTCGGATTGCCCGCGAGCCTCGTCCGACACCTGTCGGGCGGAATCCCGTGCCCGGTCGGTGACGTGACCGGCCTGGCCACGGGCCTCCTCCCGGACCGTTCCGGCCGCGTCACCGGCGCTCTCCTTCAACTCCTCACCGGCCTGGCGGCCCACCTCCCCGGCCTCATCCTTCAACCGTTGGGCGGACTCCATGGCGGCTTGCCGAACCGGTTCGATCATGTCGTCGGCCCGCTCGGAGACCTCCGAGACCATCCGCTGCTCGGCCCGGGAGGGCGGCAGCAGTGAGGAGACGAGCAGTCCCGCCCCGAAGGCGATCACCCCGGCGGCCAACGGGTTGCCGCGGGTGTGTCGAACAGCGGCCTCGGGAGCCTGCTCCAGAGCCTCACCGGCCTGCCCCACCACCTTCTGGACCTCCTCCGCGGTGTGCTCCGCGCCTCCCCGCACCGAGTCGGCGGCGCGATGGCCGCGGTCCCTGGCGGTGTCGGCGGAGTCCGAGGCGGTGCCCATCACGCGGTCCCGCAGATCGTGCACGGCTCCCCGCACCCGCCGGCCCCGACGGCGGACCGCCGCCTTGGGGCTGGTTCGGTCCGCCAAGCGGTCCACGTTCTCGGCCAGGCGCTCCCGGGTGACATCGATGTCATCCTTCATCCGGTCGGGTGACGTGCCCATTGTGCGTCCTCCTTCAGCGTCTCCAGGGTCCTCTCCGGCTTGGGGGACACCTCCCGCATACGGGAGCGGCCCACCATGAACAGCACGCCGCCGATCACCGCCCACACGACGGTCACGATCAGGGCCGCCCAACCGGCGTCCATCACGTTGGCCAATCCCAGGACGGCGGCCAGGGAGAGGAAGATCGCCACCATCCAGCCGGCGAACCCCGCGCCGCCGAACATGCCGGCGGCCTTGCCCGCCTTGACGGCCTCCTCCCGCACCTCCGTCTTGGCCAACTCGATCTCCTGGCGGAACAACGTCTGCACGTCCGAGGTCACCGCGGCGAGCAATTCGCCCACCGAGGCCTCCTCCTCGGGCGGTTCGACCTCGTTCGATCCGCGTGATTCCGGCGAAACGGATGACATCTCACGCCTCCGGGTGGCCGGGGTACCCGGGCCGGGTCACCGGCCCGGGAAGATCTCCCCCGGCCGGTACGCCGGGCGGGGTACCCGTGGGGGCGGGGGCCGGGCCGCTGTCCAGGGCCGGTGGGTGAGTCGGGTGCCCGGACGTGTCGGAGGAACCGTCCTCCCTGCTCGCCCTGGCCAGTCGGCCGACGACCAGGCCGGTCAGAGCGGCACTCGCGAGGAAGGCGCCGGGTCGGCGACGTGCGAACCGGCGCAGGTCGTTCAGGAGCCCGTCCACCCCGCTGTGGTCCAGGTACTCGGCGGCCCGGTGTCCGCGCCGCGCGCTCTGCGCCACCATCGTCCGGGCGGGGGAGTCGTCGGGTCCGTGCTCCGCCATCTCGGCCAGGTCATCGGCCCAGCGCCGGAGCGTTCCGGCGGCGCGCCGGGTTTGTTCGCCGGCCTCTTCCGACACCCGGGTCCGGAGTTCCCGGACCGCAGTGTCGGCCTGGTGCCGGGCTTCCTCCATCACCGCGCCGGCTTCGCGACCGGCTGTCTCCATCGTGCTCTCCGCCGCCTGACCGGCGACGCGGGCCGTGGCCGAGGCCTCTTCCCCGGCCTCCTGCCCGACGACGCGCGCACGTCCGGTGGCGTCCGTCGATTCACCGCTCATGGGTCCCTCCCGTTCGGGGATACCGGTGGTGGGTCGCGCTCCCCGGTGGCACGTGCGTACTTCTCGGCACACCATGGGGACGACCACTTCCGGTGTCCCGGCGGTCTCGGTGAGGGGGCCTCTTCGACCCCGTAACGAACGTGTGACCGAAAAGCCCCCGACAAAACCGCTATCAATCGGAATATTCTGGCAAGATGGGATTTCTCCTGGTTGGAGCGCCCGGGGCCCGGATAATCCGTATCGTCCCCATCCCCTCGAAGTCGACATCCGGTCGGAACGCGGCCGGGCCCCGGGTGGGGGCGCTCCACATGGAGCACCCCCACCCGGGACCCGGATCGGTCCGTCGTATCGGTCAGCGTCTGCGGCGGCTCCCCCAAGAGGTGCGGCCGACCCCCACCCCGCCCATGTGCAGGGCCACCAGCGTCAACCCCAGGAGCATCAGACCGGTGGGGCTGAAGATCGCCTCGGTGGCCGTGCCGGTGGCATGGATGATGAAGGCGATGCCGAACAGCACGGCGGCTATGAATGCGAGCATGTGTCTCTCCTGTTTCTCACGGCCCCCGTACCGGGACGGACGGGCGCTCACCGTGGCGAACAGATGCCCCGTGCGGGCCCGTTCACGCCCACCGGGAAACAACCCGCGCCGTCACCGGTCCCGTTCGGTGCTCCTCCCCGCCGCCCCGGACCGACACCCACCGGCCGGTAGCCCGGGGCGCCGGGGACCGGATACCGCCCCGTGGGCGTTACCCGGCACCCGGAGTCCATCGGATGCCGAACCGGTAGGCGCGGGAGATCGCCCCGTGCACACCCCGTTCGCCGCACTCCGCGCCGGTGAACCAGCGCACCTCGCATCCCACCACCAATCCCCCCACGCCGCCGGATCAGGGCGATCGCGCAGGCACGGGCACCACGCGGACACTCGCCCAACCGCGCCTCCAACCGGTCACCGCGGTCCGAGGTCGGCGTGACCACGGCATCCAGACCTCCGTGCGGACCCTCATGATCTGCCGGTCCGGCGATCGGAGTGGATCTATCGCCCCGCCCGGGAGGGGAGCGGCGAGGAGGTGTTCGATCCCATCCGGGCGTCCGGCTCGAACGACTCCGTGATGGTCCCCGCCCTCGCGGATCACCGCCCGCCCCACCCGCCCGACGGGAGGATCCTCGGAGTGATCACCGAATCCCGCTCCGCCGCGCACTACAGTCGCCCTCGGGCTGCTCGGGGCGGCTCACCGGACACTACGGGTACGAACACAGGCGGATGACTCCGATGCCGACACTCTCTCGTTCACCGCTGACGACGTGGCTGCTCACCCTGGACGAGGAGCAGTTGCACCGACTGCTGCTCCGCCGTCCGGATGTCGCCGTCCCGCCCGTCCCCCGTTCCATGGGCGAGTTGGCGGCCCGTCTCCAGCGGCCCGGCTCGGTGATCACGGCGATGGGGCGGCTACCGCTGCCCTGCCTCCAGGTGGCGGAAACACTCGCCGCCCTCGGGGATCGGAACACACCGTTCGAGCCCGGGAAACCGCCGATCTCGGCCGACCGGGAGAGCGACGGGATCGGGATGGACGACATCCTGGCCCGCCTGGCGGACCACGCGCTGGTCTGGCCGGACGAATCCGGACGGCTGCGCATGGTGTCGGGGCTGCGGGATCGCTGGGAGGCGCCGCTGGGCCTGGACCGTCCGCTGGCGGAACTACTGGAAGGCGTGGCCTCGGAACAGTTGCGGATCGTCCTCTCCCGACTCGGCCTCAAGCCACCCCCCACCAAGCAGCGACGTCTCGACGCGCTGCTCGACCACCACGCCTCGCCGGAGCGACTCCGGGCCGTGATCGCCGGGGCTCCCGCGAAGGTCCGGGAACTGCTGGAGCGGTACGCGGCGTTCGGTGGGGGCGAGTCCGTTTCGCGCGCCCCCTTCGCCCCCGGCGTTCGGCGAGCGGGGACCTCGGACCCCGTCCGGTGGGCGGTGGAGCGGGGACTGCTCATCCAGGACCTCCACGGATACCGGGAACCGAGGATGCCGGCCGAGGTCGCCCATGCCCTGCGCGGCCCCCACTGGAGGCCCCCCTTCGACCCGGTGCCACCGATGCCGACGGTGACGCCGGTGACCGGGGAGGAGATCGCCCGGGAGACCGCCGCGGCAGCCGGTGATCTCGTGACCCGGGCCATCTCCGTCCTGGGGGAGTGCGCGCTCCGACCGCCCACCTGCCTGCGGACGGGCGGAGTGGGCGTCCGGGAGCTGAGCCGGATCGGCAAGGCGGCGGATTGCGACGAGTCGATGACACGGTTGGTGCTGGAGTGCGCCGACGCCGCCGGACTGCTGGCCCGGGACGACAACGGCTTCACGGTGACCACCGCGTACGACGCGTGGACGGGAAAGGCCCCGGCCGAACAGGTGGCCGATCTGATCCGGGCCTGGTGGGACCTGCCCGCGACCCCCACCACCTCCCGGGACGGGGACGGCAGACCACTCCCCGCGCTGACCGGGAAGGAGGACCACCCGGGCTGCGTACAGGCACGCCGGGGCCTCCTCGCCGCGCTGGAGTCCCTGCCCGCCGGCCACGGCGCGGCCCGACCGCAGACCCTGGGGCCCCTGATCGTCTGGCACCGCCCGTTCTCGGACGCCACTCCGCAGGAGGCCCGGGAGGGAACGCCGTTCGCGGCCCCGATCCGGGAGGCCGGCCTGCTCGGCGTGCTGGTCCGCGGGGCACTCTCCCCGCTCGGCGAGGCGCTGACGGACTCGCATGCCGAGGACGCCGAGGAGTTGACGCGACGGGCACGACAGTTGCTGCCACCGGCCACCGACACCGCGCGTTTCGGCTCCGACCTCACCGCGGTCGTGCTGGGCACACCCTCCGGCCGATTGAAGGCGCTTCTCGACTCGATGGCCGACCGGGAGGCCCGGGGCGCGGCCTCCTTGTGGCGGTTCAGCGGTTCCTCCATCCGTCGCGCGCTGGACGCCGGACACCGCCCCGAGGAGATCGAGTCGGACCTCGCCGCGCTCACGGACCGGCCGCTGCCGCAGCCCCTGACCTATCTGATCACCGACACCGCCCGCCGCCACGGACATCTGCGGGTGATCTCGGCACTGTGCGTCATTCAGGGCAGGGACGCCGGACTGGTGGCGGAGATCGAAGCACACCGACGGCTGGCCCGGCTGGGTCTGCGTCGCGTGGCCCCCACCGTGCTGGTCGCGACGACCGCACCCAACGATGTGCTGGCGGCGCTGCGTGCCGAGGGGTACGCGCCCATGGGGGAAACGGCCGCGGGGGAGTTGCGGGTCGAGCGGCCCTCGGCGGCGCGAGCCGTCCGACCGACGCACCTTGCCGGGGCCCGGCGAGGCCCGGTCGGAAAACCCGTTGACCCATCGGAGCTGCGGAGGCTGGCGGCCGCGTTGTTGTCCGATCCCGAGCAGGCGGACCCCGAACCACACGACCTCACGCCCTCGGAGAGGCTGGTGGTCGGTTGCGCCCCCGGGCTCTCCCCCGACGAGTGTCGCCGGCTCGCTCACGCCGTCGATGAGGACGAGCCGATCACCATCACCTATCGGGCGGCCTCCGGAGCCGTCACCATACGCACCATCAGTGAGCTGGAACTCGACCCGCCCCACCTCTACGCCTGGTGCCACCTGCGGGAGAGCGACCGGGTCTTCGCCCTCTCCCGTATCCGGGAGATCCGGCCGTGACGATGGGTCGGGGCGATGAGATCAGGGCAGGGGCGGGTCCTCATGTGTTCTGTCGGGCGGGCTGGAGCGGGCGGGCTCGAAGGCGGGAGGGTACGACCCCCGCGTACCTTCTATCGGTCCGTCCCGGCCCCGCGCGTGAATGGCCGCGGCCCCACCGTGCACCCCACGTCGAGGGCGCCGACCGCTCGCGCGGTCGGGGCCCTCGACATCATGCCCGGTGAGGCGGCTGCGGAGGATACGGGATTCGAGCTCGTGAGGGTGCGAACCCAACACGCTTTCCAACTCCGCGTCAGGGGGTCCGGCAGGGTACGGGGGCGCCCTGACCTGCGGTGGGTTCGCCGGCGGGAGGGTTTCCGAAAGGTGCTGCACGCCGGTGAACGCGACCAGAACTGCGACCACCCGCCTCCTACTTGCCCGGGTCGGGCCCGTACCACCGGAGTCGGGCCGTGGCGCGACCGCGCAGCAGAAGCAGCCGGAGCTGATCGGAGCCGCATTACGGCGCCTCCGCCTGCCCGAGCTGCCGACGAAGGTGTACATAGCGACTGAGGTGCAGTCGCACGAAGCGTACCTGCGCTACTGCGTCGAGAATGGCACCGATTCCCTCGTGGAGAAGCCCGTACTAGCGCCCTTGGTGGATGGCCGGTTCGCGCCGTCCCGCATCACCGAGGTCATGCGGGAGCTCATCGCTCAGGCCGGTCGTACCGGTGCCAAGCATTCAGTGATGACGCTGAGCCGGTACCACCGCATCCACAACGGGGAGGTGCTGCGCTCGCTCGAAGAGCGGGTGCGGGACTGGCAGGCCCCCGTCACCTCGTTCCACCTGCGAGCCGCCGGCGGAGTGTGGAACCTCCAGCACGAGTACGAGACGCGGGACGACCATCCTTACCGGTACGGCTACGGGATGATGATGCACGGCGCTTACCACTACGTGGACCTCGCCGTGCAGTGCCTGTCCCTCAACAAGCTCGTGTTCCCCGACCGCCGCTTCCGGCTCGAAGTCAGCTCCTTCGGAGCCTCCCCCGTCGACCAGCATCTCCGGATCCCGAAGTCGGCCGCCAGCCGGTTCGAGGACGGACACCCTCGCTGGCCGCACTCCGCCATCCTGGAGAACGCCTTCGGCGAGACGGACATCACCGCCACGTTCCGCCTGGTCGAGGTCGAGTCGGAGCGCACCCTGACCGTCGGGACGCTGTCCTTCGAGCAGACGACGCCGTCCATCCGCAGCTGGCGTGACCTCCCGGACGACGTCTACAACAAGAACGGCCGTACCTCGAGCGTCGACCTCGAAGCACAGCTGTCGACCCTCTACTCCGCGCATGTCCACTGCTACGACGTACCCCGCGGGCAGAACGCGGACCGGATTGACGCCTTCGCCCGGCTGACCACGAGGGCGAACGCCTCCCTGCTGCCGGAAGAGCAGTACACGTCGGTCAGGACGTTCGACGGGCTATTCCACAGCGACAGCAACCGGCAGCTCATGGAGAACTGGCTGCGGGGCACCGAGAACAGGAGCTCGCTCGCCACGCACGTGCTGCCGATGCAGGTCACCGAAGCGCTGGCGGCCTCCCTTCTCACGCCCGGCCGGCCCGTCGTGATCGCCGACTCCTAGATGCCTCCCCTCGCTCATCCCTCCAGTCTCAGGTGGTGCCCTTTGCCTGTACAGCACTCGAGGGCGTCCCTCCACGCCTTCTACGCGGACGCGTTACGGAACGGCCGAAACACCGGCGAGGAGCTGCGTGCACCCGTCTCGGCGCGGTTCCGCAGCCTGCTGACTTCCCTCCCTGCCGACATTCCGAGGCGCGCTCTGGACCTCGGATACGGTGCCGGGGCCTACACCATCGCCCTGGCAGAGGCTGGCTTCAGCGTTGTCGCGGTGGACCAGGCCCCGGCCGAGCCGCTGTTCCGGCGGCTCTCGCCGCACGAGGACCTGGCGGAGCGCGTCACGGTGGTGGAGTCCCTCATCGAGCAGTACGTGGTCGAGGAGGACTTCGGGCTGCTCGTCGCCAAGGACGTGCTCCACTACCTGTCTCAGCACGATGTCGAAGCTGTTCTCACCCGGGCTGTGCAGAGCTCCCGATCGGTCAACATGCACTACTTGGAGGTCTTCGCCGGGATTTCCCGGACGGACGCCCATGGCGGTCAGATCCACATCGAGGGAGAGGCCCGGTACACGCTGGAGACCCTCAGCCACGCGCTGGAGCGGATCTACGAGGGCTGGGACACCACCGTGGCCTGGGACGACCACGCCGAGCAGGACACGCGCACGCAGCGCACCTACTTCGAAGCGACTCGCGCGACCGTCACCGCCGTGCGCAGGTGCCGCGTTTCGGCCGTCGCCGTGACCATGAAGGGACGGGAAGCCTCGTGACGATCACGGGCCATGGAGGCATCAGCTTCGTCATCCCCTGCCACAACGCGGGCGACTACCTCGTCGAGGCCGTGGAGTCGGTCATCGAGCAGCCGCTTCGGCATCCGTACGAGGTGGTGATCGTGGACGACGGATCGGACGACGAAACGACCCGTAAGTCCATCGGCACCTGCGTAGAGCTGCCCGGCGTACGTGTCGTCCGCCTCGAAGCGCGCCAGGGGCATCACGCGGCCAGGAACGCCGGCCTGGCAGCCGCGCGGCTGGAGTACGTGATGCAGGTGGATGCCGATGACCGCTTGGCCACCGAGCCGTTCCTTCTGGCGGCAGGGTCATACCCGGACAGGGCGGTGGCGATCCTCGCGTCCGACCCGGACACCGCGTTCGTCCACACGATGTCGTGGATGTTCGGTGCCTTCGAGGGCTTCACCATCTCCTCGTATCCGTGTCGCGAGGACCTCGTGGTGCGCAAGCACCACGTGCCGACGTCGATCGTCTGCCGGCGGACCGAGGCCCTCGAATGCGGCCTGTACGACCCGAGGGTGCTCGAGTGGGGAGACTGGGCCTTCGCCGTCAACCTGCTGGCCAGCCGGTTCAGGCGAGGGGCGGCCAACAACATCCACTGCGTCGCCGGCCCGTTCTACGAGTACCGCGTGCACTCGCGAGTCGACCGAGTGTCCGATGCGGAGGTCTCGGAACTCGACATGACTCGCCTCGTCGTGGAGAAGAGTCTCGACTTCTTCCGGGACCGGCTGGAGCGAAACGACAGCGCTGCCGAGATCGCCCTCGACGTGCTGGAGCAGAAGCCGACCCGCCTCGACGACCTTCTGTACATGGCGCAGTTCGATGTCCATCAGGCCCAGATCGTCGTGCAGCAGCGCGGGTTCTCTCTGTCGAGCCCGTACGAGGCGCTGGGGATTCCGTAGGGCTGGTGCTGGAGGCCGAAGAGAACCCGAAGGGGCCCAGACCGTCTGGTCTGGGCCCCTTCGGGCATTCTCCAGGCGCCTACTGCTGCGGCAGCTTGTCCAGCTGGGCCTGGATGCGGGCGATGTCCTCGTCGGCCTTGGCGAGCCGGCCCTTGATCTTGTCCACGACGTTGTCTGGAGCCTTCGCCAGGAACGCTTCGTTGCCGAGCTTGCCCTCGGCCCGGGCCTTCTCCTTCTCGGCGGCAGCCAGGTCCTTGGCGAGGCGCTTGCGCTCGGCGGCGACGTCGATGGTGCCGGACAGGTCGAGCGAGACGGACGCTGCGGTGCCGCCGGTCACTACCGTGGCGCCGTACGCCGTAGCCGTGGCACCCACGACGGGCAGGGTCGCGCTGGCGGTGAACCCGTCGCCCTCTGGCTGGAGGCGCAGCAGTTGGCGGATGGCGGCCTCGTGCGGGGCGAGCGCGGTGCCGGCCAGCTCCAGACGGGCCGGCACCTTCTGGCCGGGCTGGAGGCCCTGGTCCGAGCGGAAGCGACGGACCTCGGTGACGACCTGCTGGACCAGCTCGATCTCGCGCTCGGCGGCATCGTCGCGGAAGCCCGAGACCTTCGGCCAGTCAGCGATGACGACCGACTCCTGGCCCGTCAGCGTGGTCCACAGGGTGTCGGTGACGAACGGGACGATCGGGTGCAGCAGCCGCAGGGTGACGTCGAGGACCTCGCCCAGGACGCGTGCCGAGACCTTGGCCTGCTCGCCGCCCGCGAAGAACGTCGTCTTCGACAGCTCGACGTACCAGTCGAAGACCTCGTCCCACGCGAAGTGGTACAGGGCATCGGCGAGCTTGGCGAACTGGTAGTCGTCGTAGTAGGCGTCCGTCTGGGCGACGACCTTGTTCAGCCGCGAGAGGATCCAGCGGTCCGTCGCCGACATCTCGGAGGCGTCCGGCAGCGGGCCCTCCACCGTCGCACCGTTCATCATCGCGAAGCGGGTGGCGTTCCAGATCTTGTTGGCGAAGTTCCGGGACGCCTGGACCCAGTCCTCGCCGATCGGGACGTCGACGCCCGGGTTGGCACCCTTGGCCAGGGTGAAGCGCAGGGCGTCGGAGCCGTACTTGTCCATCCAGTCCAGCGGGTTGACCGTGTTCCCGAACGACTTCGACATTTTCTTGCCGAACTCGTCGCGGACCATGCCGTGGAACGCGATCGTGTGGAACGGCGGCTGGCCGTCCATCGCGTAGAGGCCGAACATCATCATCCGGGCGACCCAGAAGAACATCAGGTCGTAGCCGGTGACCAGGACAGAGTTCGGGTAGAACTTCTCCAGGTCCGGCGTCTGCTCCGGCCAGCCGAGCGTGGAGAACGGCCACAGGCCGGACGAGAACCACGTGTCGAGGACATCGGTGTCCTGCGTCCACCCCTCGCCCGTGGGCGGCTCCTCGTCAGGGCCGACGCAGACCAGTTCGCCGTTCGGGCCGTGCCAGACGGGGATGCGGTGGCCCCACCACAGCTGGCGCGAGATGCACCAGTCGTTGAGGTTGTCGACCCAGTCGAAGTAGCGCTGCGACATGTCGGCCGGGTGGATGTCGACCCGGCCGTCGCGGACCGCGTCGCCGGCGGCCTTGGCCAGCGTCTCGACCTTGACCCACCACTGGAGGGAAAGGCGGGGTTCCAGCGTCGTCTTGCAGCGCGAGCAGTGGCCGACGGAGTGGACGTAAGGGCGCTTCTCGGCGACGATCCGGCCGTCGGCGCGCAGGGCGGCGACGATCGCGGAGCGTGCCTCGAAGCGGTCCAGGCCCTGGAAGGGGCCGTGGACGGTGATGATGCCGCGCTCGTCGAGGACCTCGATGGATTCGAGGTTGTGGCGCTGGCCGATGGCGAAGTCGTTCGGGTCGTGCGCCGGGGTCACCTTGACGGCGCCGGTGCCGAACTCCGGGTCGACGTGGGTGTCGGCGACGACCGGGATGGTTCGGTCGGTCAGCGGCAGCTTGATCTGCTTGCCGATCAGGTGGGCGTAGCGCTCGTCCTCGGGGTGGACGGCGACGGCCGTGTCACCGAGCATCGTCTCCGCGCGGGTCGTGGCGACGACGATGGTGTCGTCACCTTCGCCGTACTTCATGGAGACGAGCTCGCCGTCGTCGTCCTGGTAGTCGACCTCGATGTCGGAGATGGCCGTCAGACAGCGGGGGCACCAGTTGATGATGCGCTCGGCGCGGTAGATCAGTCCGTCGTCGAACATCTTCTTGAAGACGGTCTGGACGGCCCGAGACAGCCCCTCGTCCATGGTGAAGCGGTCCCGGCTCCACGCCAGCCCCTCACCGAGGCGCTGCATCTGGCCGGCGATCTGCCCGCCGGACTCGGCCTTCCACTCCCACACGCGCTCGACGAAGGCTTCGCGGCCCAGGTCGTGGCGGGACTTGCCCTCCTTGGCGAGCTCGCGCTCGACGACGTTCTGGGTGGCGATACCTGCGTGGTCCATGCCGGGCTGCCACAGCGTCTCGAAGCCCTGCATGCGCTTGCGGCGGGTGAGGGCGTCGATCAGCGTGTGCTCGAAGGCGTGGCCCAGGTGGAGCGAGCCGGTGACGTTCGGAGGCGGGATGACGATCGTGTACGCGGGCTTCTCGCTCTTCGCGTCCGCCTCGAAGTACCCGCGCTCTACCCAACGCTCGTACAGCGGCCCCTCTACCTCGGCCGGCGCGTACTGGGTCGGCAGTTCGGTGGTGGGCGCTGTCTGCTGCTGAGTGTTGTCGGTCACGACGGTCATTCTAAGGGCGTGCCCCGGCTGGTCTCGCATGGCTTTTCACCGGTGGCCGGGGGATGGCCGCTCTCGCTCAGGGATTTACTTCCGCAGGGGGAATGCCTTGTCGAGCGGCAGCACCAAGAGCTTGCCGGACGCCATGGCCTTCCGGACGTCGCTGATGGTCACATAACGTCCCTGCTGGATTACGGGAGCGACCGTCTCGATGGCACCCACCTCGGAGAGGAAGAAGACCGTCCAGGGGTACTCAACCTGCTCTGCGGCTTCCCTTGCGCGTGTGATCTGAACGGTGTCAGGGGAGGTGGCCCAGGTACATGGAACGTCCTGCTTGACGGTCTCGACGGCCTTTACGTCGAAGACGCGACCACCGCCTCCAGGTGTGTACATGACCAGCACTTTGGGCCGGGCCAGGCTGAACCGTTCCGGGTTCGGTAGAGACTTCAGATTGTGGTTGTGACCTGGGGTTTCGGGGTTGCGCGGTAGTAGTTGGTTTCGTATTCGATGGGTGGGGTGTGCCCTATTTCACCGTGAAGTCGGTGGTGGCAGTACCGGTCGATCCGCTCGGCGGTGGCGAGTTCGACCCGGGAAAGGGTTCGCCAGGGCCGTCCGGGCTTGATCAGCTCGGTCTTGAACAAGCCGATCGTGGACTCCGTGAGGGCGTTGTCGTAGGCGTCGCCGACCGAGCCGATCGAGGCCGCAATGCCGGCGGCGTCCAGGTGCTCGGCGAGCCGGAAACTCGTATATTGCGACCCGGCATCGGAGTGATGTATCAACTTGCCCGCCCGGTACGGATGTTCGTCTCGGCCGCGTTGCCACAGGGCCGTGTCCGGGGCGTCCGGGACGAGCCCGGTCTCCTTCGACAGGGCGGCGGACCAGCCGACGATCCTGCGGGAGAAGGTGTCCACGACGAAAGCGACGCAGACCACTCCCGACCAAGTGCTGATGTGGGTGAAGTCCGCGACCCGGCAGCGGTTCGGGGCCGGCGCGACGAAGTTGCGGTCCAGCGGGTCCGGTGCCCGCTCGACGGAACTGTCCGGGATTGTCGTGATGATCTTCTTTCCGCGGACGGCACCGGTGACGCCGAGCTCGCGCATGAGGCGTTCGACGGTGCACCGGGCCACGATGTGGCCTTGGCGGTGCAGCTCGCGCCAGACCTTCCTGGCCCCGTGGACACGGTGGTTGACCTCGAAGATCTGCTGGATGAGCGGCTTCGGCTCGGCGTCGCGGACAGTGCGGGCGGACGGGGCCCGGAGTCGCTTGCGGTGGGCGTAACAGGTGGAGGGGGCGATCTTGCAATCGTGCTCGGTGAGCACGCGGCAGATCGGCTCGACACCGCCGAAGCGGGCCCGGTGCTCGTCGATGAACGCTACGAGCGTGTGTGTGGCCGGTCGAGCTCGGCCGCGAAGAAAGACGCCGCCGCCTTCAGGATGTCGTTCGCCCGCCTCAGCTCGGCGATCTCCTTCTTCACCGCCTTGATCTGCGCGGCCTCTTCCGTGGTCGCCCCCGGACGCTTCCCGGAGTCGACCTCATCGCGCTTCACCCGGTTCCGCAGGGTCTCGGCCGAACCGATGCCCGGCTTCTGGGCGACCGCCCGCAGCGCGGCCGACTCGTTCGGATGGTCACCACGGACCTCGGCGACCATACGGACCGCTCGTTTGCGCAGCTCAACGGGATAGGAGGAGGGGCGTGCCATGACTAAACCCTTTCACGGAATCGAGCCTCTACCGAACCCGGAACGGTTCACTGCGAGGTCGACAGCAGCCTGGTGTCGTTCCGTGGCGAGTCCGCCTTCTGCCAGGCGACCTCAGCGACGAAGTTGTTCTCCCCGAGCTCCTCGTCGAGGACGACGCGGCATCGGTGCGACTCCATGTGGTCGAGGTGTACCCACACAGACGCATCTTTCGCGAGCAACAGCCTGATCTGCCGGATCCGGTCCCGGAGGAGCGTGAGCCAGATCGAGTGCGTGATGTTGTCCTCGTACTGGGTGAACGCCTGGCCGGTGTTGAAGGGCGGGTCGATGTAGACCAGCTTGACCTTCCCGGCGTACTTCTCGGAGTACGTCGGGATCTTGGCGAGCGCATCCAGGGCGTGCATCGCGTCGCCGGTGATCAGGAGGTTGTCGGTGGTCGGCTGTGGCAGTTCCTCCGGCCGATTGTCCGGCGTCGGCGCCTCGACCCGTTCGATCTCGTGGAGGAGACGAACCTCGGAGACCCGATAGCCCGTCGGATCGACGAAGGTGTAGTCGTACTTGCCGTCCCCGGTCGACAAGAGCGTCTTGTCCTTGTCGGTCCAGGTCAGTTCGAGACGGCCCTGGTGTCGGGGCGTCGAGTTCGAGGCCATGCGGCGATCCCTTGCGGTGTGGAGATGACGTTGTCCATCTTGACGGAGTCCCCGTGAAGACGACGGAGAACCTCGACACTGACCTGCTGCTACGTACCTGCCTCGCCCGTTCCTCCCGGGTGGCCACCGTGATGGGCGGGTCCACTATCCGGGCGCGAGGCCAACTGAGACCAAAACTGAGACCACCAACGTCGAAGGCCCCCGCAGCGAGCTGCGGGGGCCTTCGACGTATTGCCCGGTGAGAGCAACGGCGGAGGATACGAGATTCGAACTCGTGAGGGTGTGAACCCAACACGCTTTCCAATTCTGCGTCCGGCCGTCCGACCGGGTTCGTGCCCGTCCTGGCCTGCGGCGTAGTCGCTGGCAGGAGTGCTTCCGAACAGCGTTGAACGCCGGTGAATGCAACCAGAACTGCAACCACGTGCCCGCCTACTTGCCCGGGTCGGGCCCGTACCACTGGAGTGCCTGGCCGGTGACGGCGGCGACGCAGTCGAAGTCCCGGTCACGGTGCAGCAGCGTGAGTCCCTGGAGTTCGGCCGTCGCAGCCACGACGAGGTCGACGGCCCCCGCGCTGCGATGCTGCCCACGCCGGGTGAGGGCTTCTTGCACCTGCCAGGCGCGCGTGTAGGCGCGATCGTCAACCGGAACCCAGCTGAAGATCATCCGCATGTCTTCGATGCCTTGTGCGCGATCTTCGGCGGAACGTGCGCTGTAGAAGAACTCAAGCTCGGTGATCGGGCACGTGGCGATCAGCCCGGCGGCGGCAGCCTGGTCCCACCCGTGCTGCTCGGCGTCGCTGCGCAGGAACCGGGCGAGGGCGCTGGTGTCGATCAGGAACTGGGCGGCGTTCACCGGCGGTAGTTCCCCTTGTCCTCGAAGAGGTCCAGGTCGAAGGCGCCCTCGGCGGCGGCGGCCCGCAGCCGGGTGAGTGCGAGTGCTCTCCGTCGGTTCTCCAGTACCTCGCGCAGGGCGGTGTTGACGGTTTCCTTCTTCGTGCTGGTGCCGAGGGCCTTGGCCACATCTGCCACGAGTTCGTCATCGAGATCGATCACGGTCCGGCTCATCTGTGTACCTCCATAGATATCAAAGATGGCATCAAGTATATCTCGCCGGTCTCCACGGCGCTGCCGAACCGATCGGGGCCCGGGGCGTCCGGCAGCGTCGGGCGGTGAGCAGCCAGGTGGCCAAGGCGCTCAGCCCGGCGGCGGCCGGGGCCTTCGCCGCACGGGTGACCTTGCTCCCCGGACCGCCTTGGCGCCCCAGGCCTGCGCGGGGGAACGTAAGGCCGCAGGGGACCTGTGGGCGGAGTCGGATCACGTGTCCACGAAGCCGCTCGGAGGGCGCTGAGCCCGAACACGGACTACCGCGATAACGGCACCACTGGAGGGCCTGACCGGTAACGAGGTGATGCTTCAGGCCGCCACTCAAGATCAAAGAATGTACCTCTCACGGTACAGACACTGGACTCCCGCTGCGGGAGCGTTGACGGTGGCGGGTTCCCGGGCCCGGCCCTGCGGAGCCCTCTGACACCGGACCAAGATCACAAAATGTGTCCCTGCAGCCGCTGACTTCGGTCTTCCGGTCCGGGAGTGTGGACGGTGTCCGGTTGTTCCGCGCTGCCGTTCTGGCTCGGCCTGAGAGGAGCTGTCGGGTGCGCTGGATTCTCCCCGTGTCGACGGTCATCGTCATCGCCTTGACTGTGGTGAGGTATCTGCTGTCACAGGTCCGGGAGCTGCTGCTGAGCTTCGCCGGTGTGATTTCTGCGTGGCGCGAGATGAGGCGGACGTTGCGGGATGGGGCAGAGGCTGGCTCGCTACCCGGCCGAGACGTGGATACGGATTGACCAAGAGGCAGCAGGGCTTACAGGTGCTGTAACCGAGAGCAGGGCCGGTGACTCCAAGGATGGTCAGTGCTGGTGTGCCGGCCAGATGGCCGCCGGATCGCAGCGGGCCGGGCAGGCCGGCAGGCAGACCTCGTTGCCCAGGAAAGCCCGTAGGCGTCGGCCCCTGCGCTGTAGGGCTGTTCTGGCTGGCCGGGGTGGACGGCGAATTCCAATGTCCTCGGGCATCTGGCAGACATACACCAAGTCCGCTCCGCCCGCGCACCTGTAGTACTCGGGATCCTGCGCCCAGGACGGTGCACCCCCCACCTTGAACGTCTGGGCCCCGATTCCTCGCGGGCTGGGGGTGTCCACGAACGGCAGCAAGGTCAGCGGCAGGGCGCACACGGACGGTTCGGCCTCCGACCGCGGAAGCGCCGCGGGGCGCTGGAGCGGTACAGACCAGAACGGGGAAGGGCCAGCCACTCACCGGATTCCGCGCCGGCCGGTCTTGCGGTTCGGCTCGACCTCGACCGCGTAGGCGGGCGCCCCGTCCCGCACCCTCGTCACCTTGCAGTCGGCCACCCGCTCACCCTGATGGCCTCTTGTGACAGTTGATGGCGGTGAGATGGTCTTGATCCGACGGGTCTGACCACGGCTCCGGTACCGATGCGGGCCAGCCGTCGGCCAGGCAGGCGACCGCGACTGCACCCACGGACGACGTAGGGCCCCACCGCCGGAGCGGTGGGGCCCTACGTTCAGCCCGGTGAGGCTGGAGCGGAGGATACGAGATTCGAACTCGTGAGGGTGTGAACCCAACACGCTTTCCAAGCGTGCGCCCTAGGCCTCTAGGCGAATCCTCCGCGAAGCACGATACACAACCCGGGGGTGTGCTTGCGAATCCGGCCCCGAGGGGGGTGAGCCGCCGGGCTCACCCCTGCGCCCCCCGGCGTACGCCCGGGGAGACCGGACCGACGGCGCCGCGACCTGCCGTCCGGGGCGGGACGGAACGGCCCGGGTGATCGGGTAGGCTGGGCGCAGCCCCTCACGCGGCGCTATCCAACTGAACTCCCCCAGGGCCGGAAGGCAGCAAGGGTAGGTTGGCTCTGGTGGGTGCGTGGGGGGCCCTGTCGTTCCCCGGCGACGCCCCTGCTCCTCCGGCTTCCCCGTCCTCGACCCGGTCGTCTTGCCCCGGTCGTCTTGCCCCGGACCCCGGACCCCGGTCGCCCTGCCCGGCCGAGGGGTGGCGCGGACGACGGCCGTGGATCGCCCGTGTGCCCGTCCCCGGGCGGAGCCCGGTGTCGGTGCGGACCGATATCGTCGGAGTCGTGTCGTCCCTAGCGCTGTACCGCCGCTACCGCCCCGAGACCTTCGCCGAGGTCATCGGGCAGGAGCACGTGACCGCCCCGCTGCAGCAGGCCCTGCGGAACAACCGGGTCAACCACGCCTATCTCTTCAGTGGCCCCCGCGGCTGCGGCAAGACGACCAGTGCCCGCATCCTGGCCCGTTGCCTGAACTGCGAACAGGGCCCCACCCCCACCCCCTGCGGGGAGTGCCGTTCCTGCCTCGACCTGGCGCGCAACGGTCCCGGCTCGATCGACGTCATCGAGATCGACGCCGCTTCGCACGGCGGTGTGGACGACGCCCGTGAGCTGCGGGAGAAGGCCTTCTTCGGCCCGGCTTCCAGTCGTTGGAAGATCTACATCATCGACGAGGCGCACATGGTGACCCCGGCGGGCTTCAACGCCCTGCTCAAGGTCGTCGAGGAGCCGCCGGAGCACCTGAAGTTCATCTTCGCCACCACCGAGCCGGAGAAGGTCATCGGGACCATCCGCTCGCGCACCCACCACTACCCCTTCCGGCTGGTCCCGCCCGGCACCCTGCGCGACTACCTCGCCGAGGTGTGCGAGTCGGAGGCCATCCCCGTCGACCCCGCCGTGCTGCCGCTGGTGGTACGGGCCGGCGCCGGCTCGGTGCGCGACTCGATGTCGGTGATGGACCAACTGCTCGCCGGCTCCGGCGAGGAGGGCGTCACCTACCCGATGGCGACCGCTCTCCTCGGCTACACCGACGCCGCCCTGCTCGACTCGATCGTGGAGGCCTTCGCGGCCTCCGACGGTTCGACGGCCTTCGAGGTCGTCGATCGTGTGGTCGAGGGCGGTCACGACCCCCGCCGTTTCGTCGCCGACCTGCTGGAGCGCCTGCGCGACCTGGTGATCCTCTCCGCCGTCCCGGACGCCGCCGAGAAGGGTCTGTTCGACGTACCGGTCGATGTCCTGGAGCGGATGACCGCCCAGTCGTCCTCGCTGGGGCTGGCCCGGCTCAGCCGCGCCGCCGATCTGGTCAACACCGGTCTGGGAGAGATGCGCGGCGCCACCTCGCCCCGCCTGCAGTTGGAGTTGATCTGCGCCCGGGTACTCCTGCCCGCCGCCTACGGGGACGAGAGCGCCCTGCTCAGTCGGCTGGAGCGGTTGGAGTCGGGGGCCGCGACGTTCGCCGCCGCCCCCGCTGTTCCTCCGCCGCTCCCGGTCGCCCCGCCGCCCGCGCCGCACCCCTCCGCTCCGCCGGCACCGACGTCCGCCCCCACTCCACAGACATCGGCACCGGCGCCCGCTCCCCGGGCCCCGGCCGACCCGGTGCCGCCGAGCGCTTCCGCCCCCACCCCGCCCCCGGTGTCCGAGCAGGCCCCGCCCGCCGGTTCCGCACGCCCCGGGGCCTGGCCCACCGCCGCCGGCGGCGGCTCGGGCGCCGGGCGTCCCGGCGCGTGGCCCGCGGGTGCCTCCGGCGGTGGATCGGACGCAGCCGCCCGCCCCGCGAGTCCTCCGCCGGTGGCTCCGTCGCCCGCCGCCGCTCCGCCCCCGGCGGGGTCGACGGCCGGTGTCGGCGACCCCTCCCGGGTGCGACAGATGTGGCCCCGGGTCCTGGACGCGGTCAAGGGCCGTCGTCGCTTCAGCTGGATCCTCCTCAGCCAGAACGCCGAGGTCACCGGCTTCGACGGCAACACCCTGCGGCTCGCCTTCGGTAGCGCCGGCGCCCGCGACAGCTTCGTCAACAGCGGTAGCGAGGAGGTCCTGCGCCAGACTCTCGCCGACACCCTCAACGTGCGGTGGCGGATCGAGACCGAGATCGCCGGCTCCGGTGACCGGCCTCCGGGCGGGGCCGTGCCCCGTCACGGTGGCCCGGGGCCGGGCGCTCCGCCGCCCGCCTTCTCGCCTCCGCCCCCCGCTCCGGCGCCCCCACCGACCGTGCCCTTCCCCGCCGACGGGCCGGCTTCCCCGCCGTCGGGCGGCGGTCCCCCCGCCGGCGGCGGGGGGACCGCCGGGCCCCCGGCGGCGACCCCGGCCCCCGTGGTCGTGCGGCAGGCCCCCCCGGTGGCGATCGAGGACGACGTTCCGGCCGACGACGACCCCGACCTCGACGAGAAGGCCCTCTCCGGTCCCGAGCTGATCATCGAGGGTTTGGGAGCGACGATCATCGAGCAGATCGACCACGAATGAGCCATGTCACCGGTTCCTCCGCTCTCCCCGGGGTGGCGGGAGCCCGAACGCCGTAGGCTCAAGGGGTACGTACGACGCCGAGCCAGGAGGTTCAGCCGTGTTTCCCGGTGGTGGAGCCGACATGCAGCAGTTGCTGCAGCAGGCCCAGAAGATGCAGCAGGACCTCGCCCGTGCCCAGGAGGAACTCGCCGAGACCATCGTGGAGGGCTCCGCGGGTGGCGGTCTGGTCACGGCGAGCGTCACCGGGTCCGGTGAGCTGACCGGTCTGGTCATCGCCCCCGGCGCGGTCGACCCCGAGGACACCGAGACTCTCGCCGACCTGGTGCTCGCCGCCGTGCGAGACGCCAACGAGAGCGCCCGCCAACTGGCCGAGCGCAAGCTCGGACCGCTGGCCGAGGGCCTGGGTGGCGGGGGCGGACTGCCGGGGCTGCCGTTCTGAGCGACGCGCCGGGCCGGCTGCCGGCCGGTGCCCCGTTCCCCAACTAGCCTCACGGTCAACGACATAGGAAGGCATGCCGTGTACGAAGGCGTGGTTCAGGACCTCATCGACGAACTGGGCAGGCTGCCCGGCGTCGGTCCGAAGAGCGCCCAGCGGATCGCCTTCCACATCCTGCAGGCCGACCCCGCCGACGTGCGCCGGCTCGCCCGGGCACTGTCCGAGGTCAAGGAGAAGGTGCGCTTCTGCGCGGTCTGCGGGAATGTCGCCGAGGACGAGCGGTGCCGGGTCTGTCGTGACCCGCGCCGCGACCCCTCGGTGATCTGCGTCGTCGAGGAGCCCAAGGACGTGGTGGCGATCGAACGCACGCGGGAGTTCCGGGGCCGCTACCACGTCCTGGGCGGGGCGATCAGCCCCATCGACGGTGTGGGCCCCGATGATCTGCGGATCCGCGAACTCCTCGCCCGCCTCGCGGACGGGTCGGTGACCGAACTCATCCTGGCCACCGACCCCAACCTCGAGGGGGAGGCCACCGCCACCTACCTGGCGCGGATGGTCGGATCCATGGGACTTCGCGTCACCCGGCTGGCCAGTGGACTGCCGGTCGGGGGAGACTTGGAATATGCCGACGAAGTCACGCTGGGGCGTGCCTTCGAGGGGAGGCGATTGCTCGATGTCTGACGGGACGATGACCAGGACCGCCGACGAGACCGAACCCCGGGGAGACACCGCACCGGTGCCCCCCGCCGGTTCCGCCGTCCTGGACGGACCCGATACCTTCGCGGTGCAGATCTCCGACCATATCGAGAGCTTCATCGTCGCCGTCTCCGAGATCGCCAGGGGCGACGACCCCGATAGCGCGGTGCCCCACCTGCTGCTCCAGATCTCCCAGATCCTGCTCGCCGGTGGGCGCCTCGGGGCGCACGAGGACATCGTGCCCGAGGAGCGCTACGAGCCGGACACCGGACCCGAGCCCGACATGGACGAGCTGCGCGAGCGCCTCGCCGAACTCCTCGCCCCGGTCGACGTCTACTCCGAGGTCTTCGACCCGTACGTGCCGCGCAGTGCCCCGGTGCCCTGCCGCATCTCCGACGACTTCGCCGACATCGTCACCGACCTGCGCCACGGCATGGCCCACTACCGCGAGGGACGGGTGGGGGAGGCGCTGTGGTGGTGGCAGTTCTCCTACCTCTCCAACTGGGGCCCCACCGCAGGTGCCGCCCTGCGCGCCCTGCAGTCCCTGGTCGCCCACGTCCGACTGGACACCCCGCTGGCCGACCTCGACGGACTCGACATCGACAGCGATGTCGAGGACGAGAACCTGGAGCGCCAGGCCGGTCGGGTGATGGCCGCCGAGATCGCGGTTCCGCTGGGGCTGGAGCCGCCCCCGGGCTGAGAACCCACCTCGCCCGGGCGTTGGACTCCTCTCGGTGTGGTGGCGGGTGTCGAGCACACGACGCGGACGGATCGCCGCGGGGATCGGGATGGGCGACGGGACGGTCCTGTGGGCGATTCCGGACGTTCGTCACCGCATCGGCGCAAGCCCCCACCGAGGATGCGAAGCCTCTCCCGCCGGGCCGGAAGCACGGCCGCGCGAGGTGGCCGAGAAGCCCCGGTGGAGCCGTCGAAGCGCCCGGTCACCACCCCGCATCGCGCTTCGGACGCCCCCGGGATCCCGTCACCCCCGGTCGCCGAATGGCCGCGCAGAGCGGTGAAACCACCGGTCCGGGCCTCGCGCGTTGTGACCTCCCGCACGTTTCGGCGGCGTTTCGTGTGTCCGCTCGACAAAGGGGCATGGCTTGGTGGCGAGCGGGCCCGGGAACGGCCCGGACGGTCGGCCGGCGGCGTCTCATCATGCGGTGCCCCGGTGGCGGCCGTGTCCCGCTCGGTAAAATCGAGCCACCGCGGTACCCACCCGGCGCCGCGGAACACGACCCCTGAGGAGCGAGCACACGTGGGCCTTGTCGTGCAGAAGTACGGCGGCTCCTCCGTTGCCGATGCCGAGGGCATCAAGCGCGTCGCCAAGAGAATCGTCGAAGCCAAGAAGAACGGCCACCAGGTGGTCGTCGTGGTGTCGGCGATGGGTGACACGACGGACGAGCTGATCGATCTCGCCAACGAGGTGACCCCGGTCGCCACCGGTCGCGAATTCGACATGCTGCTGACCGCGGGAGAGCGGATCTCCATGGCCCTGTTGGCGATGGCGATCAAAACGTTGGGTCACGAGGCGCAGTCCTTCACCGGCAGCCAGGCCGGTGTGATCACCGATTCCGTGCACAACAAGGCCCGGATCATCGATGTGACCCCCGGCCGGATCCGCGCCGCCGTCGAGGCGGGAAACATCGCGATCGTCGCCGGTTTCCAGGGGGTCTCCCAGGACAGCAAGGACATCACCACCCTGGGGCGGGGTGGTTCCGACACCACCGCTGTCGCGCTGGCCGCCGCGCTGGAGGCCGAGGTCTGCGAGATCTACACCGACGTGGACGGCGTGTTCACCGCCGACCCGCGGGTGGTCAGGAAGGCCCGCAAGATCGACTGGATCTCCTCCGGCGAGATGCTGGAGCTGGCCAGTTCCGGGTCCAAGGTGCTGCTGCACCGCTGTGTCGAATACGCTCGCCGCTACAACATCCCGATCCACGTCCGGTCGTCCTTCTCCGGCCTCACCGGTACCTGGGTCAGCAACGAACCGCGAGGAGACGAGCCGATGGAGCAGGCGCTCATCTCGGGTGTCGCCCACGACACCTCCGAGGCCAAGGTCACGATCGTCGGGGTCCCCGACAAGCCGGGTGAGGCCGCCAAGATCTTCCGCTCGATCGCCGACGCGGAGATCAACATCGACATGGTGGTGCAGAACGTCTCGGCCGCCTCCACCGGCCTGACCGACATCTCCTTCACCCT
The DNA here is from genome assembly GCF_021390475.1 of Streptomyces sp. ST2-7A. GTDB lineage: Bacteria > Actinomycetota > Actinomycetes > Streptomycetales > Streptomycetaceae > Streptomyces. The sequence continues at coordinate 19,459 of NZ_JAJUWS010000048.1, read as the reverse complement.
GCCGGAGACCGACGGGCCCCGGGCCATCGAGGCGCTGAACCGCCGGCAGCCCGAGATCGGCTTCGCCTCGCTGCGCTACGACGACCGGATCGCCAAGATCTCCCTGGTCGGCGCGGGCATGAAGACCAACCCGGGTGTCACCGCCACCTTCTTCGAGGCACTGTCCAACGCCGGGGTGAACATCGAGCTGATCTCCACCTCGGAGATCCGCATCTCGGTCGTGACCCGCAAGGACGATGTCAACGAGGCCGTTCGCGCGGTGCACACCGCCTTCGGGCTGGACTCCGACAGCGAGGAGGCCGTGGTCTACGGCGGCACCGGCCGCTGAGTTCCCGGCCCCACCGGCCCCCCGGCCTGCCCGCACCGCCGACCGCAACGCCTTCGGCTGCCTCCGCACCACGGTCGATCACCCATTCGATGCGGGGTATCCGCATTCCGTGATCAAGTTGTAGGACACCACGGGTTGATCCGGATCCGTCCCACGGGAGACGATGACCGCTCCCCGTGTCGCCATGGGAACCAAACGCGACGCGGGGAGCGTCTCGTTGTGTCCCCGGAGCGTTGTGGCGCGCGCCGACGCACGGGAGCCGGGACGCCCATGGGCAGGAAAGAAAGAGGCGGTACGGATGGTGGCCACCCGTGGCCCACGGAAAAACGCGCCCCCACCGTACAACCCACACGGGGGAGAGCGTGTCCAACAGTCGTGGCAGAGGTCCTCGAATTCGTCGCCCCCATCCGCCCGACGCGCCCCCTCGGTTTGCCCGGTCCGCGCGCCGGGGATCCTCCCGTGATCGCGCCGGTGCCGGCGCAGGGGGTCGCCACGCGTCCGTCGCGTCCCGGCGCCCCGCCGGAGCAGCGGACCGCCGAGGCGGGCGCGACGATGGCTGAGGGCACCACCGTCGACCATCTCACCGAGACGTACCGGGCCCACTACCGTTCGCTGCTCGGCCTCGCCGCGCTGCTGCTGGACGACACGGCCTCCTGTGAGGATGTGGTGCAGGAGGCCTTCATCCGGGTGCACTCGGCGCGTCGCCGGGTGCGGGACCCGGAGAAGACCCTCGCCTATCTCCGCCAGACGGTCGTCAACCTCTCCCGATCCGCGCTGCGCCGCCGCATTCTGGGTCTGAAGCTGCTCTCCAAGCCGATGCCGGACATGGCCAGCGCGGAGGAGGGCGCGTACGAGCAGTTGGAGCGTGCGGAACTGGTGAAGGCCATGCGCGGCCTGCAGCGCCGACAACGAGAGGTGCTCGTGCTGCGTTATTTTGCGGACATGTCCGAAGCGGAGGTGGCCCGGACCCTGGGCATATCGGCGGGGTCGGTGAAGGCGTACGGCTCCCGGGGTATCGCGGCGCTGCGCGTCGCCATGGAGGCGGCCGGATGACCGCCCGGGATCACGACACCGGGAATCCCTCGGCGGAGCGTCCCCCCGATCGCCGGGCCGACGCCGACGCCGACGCCGACGCCGACGTTGCCACCGGGAAAGCCCCCGAAGCCGGCTCCGCCACCCCGGAGTTGGGCGAGGAGGCGCTGCGACGCCTGTTGCGGGATTCGGTGGGGGACCTGCGCCCCTCCCCGGTCGCCCTCCACGAGCTCCGGCGGGCCGTGCCCGCCCGGCGCCGCCTGCGTCACCGCCTGGCCGCCTCCGCGGCCTCGGTCGTGGTGCTGGCGGTGGGCACCCCGGCGGTGCTGCACGCCACCACCACTTCCCGGGCGGCCGATTCCTCGCCCGTCGGCGCCGAGTACGAGGGAGGCGCCGGTGGGAGCACCGGAGCCAACGACCCCGCCGGCGGACCGGGCATCCACAGCTCCGGCGGAGCCGGCGAGGACACCGCCGGCGACGACACCCCGGACGGCGCCGAGGAGCCCGACGCCGGCGCGGCCGACGCCGGGGGCGCCACACCCGAGGAGCGCCGCGAGGCGCTGGCCCTCACCTCGCCCCGGTGCGATCGTTCCCACCTGGGGGCGGCCCGTACCGAGGTGGGGACCCCCGACGGAGAGGGACACGTCCACGGCGTCATCCGGCTGGCCAACATCTCGGCGGAGGCATGCCGGGTGGGTGGCGCGGGTGACCTGGTCGCCGCGCCGTACGGGGCGGCGGGCACCGACGCGCCGGTGCAGGTGATGGACCGCACCGAGGGTGACCGGGCGACCGGCCTGCCGACGCCGGAGTCCTGGGAGCAGGATCTGGTGCTGCTGCCAGGCGAGAGCTACGCGGTGCGCTTCGCCTGGGTCCCCCGGCGGGGCGTCGAGGGCGGCGGCTGCCCGGTGCCGGGACGACCCGCACCCGATCCGATCGAGTCCGAGCCGTCGGCCGGCGGCGGGAGCATCGGTGAGACCGGGGAGGAGACGCCCGGCGGTACCGACCCGGAGACCGGCGACGGCACGGACGCGCCGGACGAGACCGGTGGGGCGGCTGTCGGCCCCGGCTCCGGCGGAACCGACGGGGAGGGCTCCGCGGCGACGGGTTCCACCGCTCCGGCCGGCGGGTCCGGCGGTGAGGTGGGCTCCGGCGGGGCGGTCGGCGACGACGAGACCGAGGGAGCCGGCGAGGCCGGCACGGTGCTGCGCTACACGCCCGCGGTAGGGGATCCGGGGGCTGCCCGGATCAACCTGCCGGGCGTGTGCACGGGCACCGTCTACCGCACCGGGGTGTTGGCCGACCGCTGATGGGAAGCGTCCCGGGAGCGCGGGTCGGCCCGCGCCCCCGGGACGCTTCGATTCGGGGCGCGTCGTTCCCGACGCGCGGCGTCGGCGGACCCGTGCGTTTCGGGCGGATCCGTCCGGATCCGTCCACCCCGGGCCGGGGCGCCGCGAAACGGCCGAGTACCGTGGGCACGTGTACCGGTTCCTGCTGACCCCGCGCTGGTGGGCGATCAACCTCTTCCTCGTGCTCGCCGTGCCCTTCTGTCTGATCATGGGTTTCTGGCAGTTGAGCCGCTTCGAGGACCGGGTGGACGGCCATCGGGAGCATCAGCGGCAGACCACGGAGGCGGCCTCGGCCGTGCCCGTGCCGCTGATGGAGTTGCTGCCCCCGACCACCGACACGGTCGGCGGAACCGCCGAGGTGACCGGCGAGTGGGACGCCGCCAACGAGTTGCTGGTGCCGCGCCGCTCCGCCGAGGGCGAGCCCGGCTTCCGGATCCTCACTCCTTTGATTCCGGCGGACGGCGGGCCCGCCGTCCCGGTGGTGCGCGGTTGGCTGCCCACGGAGGCGGTGCCGGAAGAGGTGCCGACGCCGACCGGGGATCCGGTGACGGTGGTCGGCATCCTGCAGGCGCCGGAGTCGCCGCGCGCGATCGGCGCGCCGACGGGCCTGCCCGACGGTCAGGTGGGCGTGGTCGGCGCGGCGTCCCTGATCAATGTGCTGCCGTATCCGGTGTTGGACGGTTGGCTGACCGTGCGGGAGCCGGAGGCGCCACTGGTGGCGGTTCCGGCGGAGGCGGCGGCGGGCACGGTGCTGGACCTCAAGGCGTTCCAGAATCTGGGGTACACCGCCGAGTGGTTCGTCTTCGCGGCCTTCGTGATCTTCATGTGGTACCGGCTGTTGCGTCGGGAGGCGGAGATCGAGCGGGACGCCCGGGCGGACGCGGCCGGGCCCGAGCCCGCCGGGGCGGCGGCGCCGACCGACCCGGCCGGGCCCGCCCGCCCGGCCGCCGGTGCCCCGACCGGGGCCCCGGAGGCCGAGCCTGCGCCGGTCAGTCCGCCGTCGCCGGAAGGTGCCTCAGGGCGAACCCGATCTCCAGCCGGGTCTGCTTGACCCGCTCCTCCACGACCAGGGAGCCGTGCCCCGAGTCGTAGCGGTAGACCTCGTGCGGGGCGCCGCGCGCGGCCAGCCGCTCCACGTAGTTCTCGATCTGCCGGATCGGGCAGCGCGGGTCGTTGACCCCCGCCGAGATGAACACCGGGGCCTTGACCTCCTCCACGTGGGTGATCGGCGAGGAGGCCCGCCACTGCTCGGGCATCTCCTCGGGGGTGCCGCCGAACAGTGTGCGGTCCAGCGCCTTCAGCGCCTCCATCTCGTCGTGGTAGGCGGTCACGTAGTCGGCGACCGGTACGGCGGCCACGCCCACCGTCCACAGCTCCGGCTGGACACCGAGCCCCAGCAGCGTCAGGTAGCCGCCCCAGGAACCGCCGGAGAGCACCAGTCGCTCCGGGTCGGCGGGCCCCTCGGTGACGGCCCACTCCCGCACCGCGGCGATGTCCTCCAGTTCGATCAGTCCGACGCGGTGCTTGAGCGCGTCCGTCCACTCCCGGCCGTAGCCGGTGGAGCCGCGGTAGTTGACCCGGACGACGGCGAAGCCGTGGTCCACCCAGGCGGCCGGTTGCGCGGCGAAGGCGTCGGAGTCGTGGGCGGCCGGGCCGCCGTGGATGTCGAAGACGGTGGGGAAGGGGCCCTCGCCGGGCGGGGTCTGGACCAGGACGTGGATCGGACCGCCCGGGCCCTCCACCCAGGTGTCCCGCAGCGGCACGGAGGGCGGGGCGGACGGCCCGGGCGCCTCCAGGACGACGCCCCCGGCGGTGGAGCACACCCGGGGCGGCTCGGCGGCCGAGGACCACAGGTACTCCACGGTGCCGTCGGGCCGCACACCGGCGCCGAACATCGAACCGGCGGGGGTGTCGATCCGTTCCAGTGGGCCGCCCGCACCCGCCGTGCCACCGTGCGCGTCGGATCCGCCGAGCGGGGCGAGCGGCCACCGGTACAGCTCGCCGCGGGCGTGGTGGTCGTGGACGACGAGCAGCGCGGAGCCGTCGGGGTACCAGTCGGCGTGCACGTCGCCGGGCAGGTCGATGCCGATCTCCTCGGAACGACCGGTGGTGGGATCCCAGATCATCGGCGCCCAGTGGCCCCCGCGCTGGTGGCCGACGAGCAGGCGGTGGTCACCGGGCACGGGGGAGAACCCCCACACCGACAGCCCCAGGGGCTCGGTGCCGCCCCGGGTGTCGTCGAGTTCGGCGACGGTGCGGCCCTCGCGGTCGACGACCCGCAGCGCGGCGTGCATGGTGTCGCCGTGCTCGGTGTGCTCGAGGGCGATCAGCCGGCTGTCCCGGGAGAGGTCTCCCACCCCGGCGGACTCGCGGTGCCGGTAGATCTCCACCGGCTCGCCACCGGCGGGCACGAGATGGACGGTGGTGCCCTCCTGCTCGGTCATCCGGCCGACCACGGCGGTGCCGTCCCGCCCGAGGGCCAGCCCGGCCGACCAGGCGGGAGCCAGGCCGGGGACGGCGGTCTCGTCGACGCCGCCCGCGAAGGGCTGCCGGCGCCAGACACCGAACTCGTCGCCGTCGGTGTCGTCGAACCACCACAGGTGGGAGCCGTCGGGGGTGAGGGTGCCGTCTACGGTGCCGTTGGGGCGGTTCGTGGCCTGTCGGCGGGTGTCGGAGGCGCGGTCCCAGGTGTACAGCTCGAAGGTGCCGCCGACGTTGGAGACGAAGAGCGAGCGGTCGGGGACGTCCTCGGCCCACTCGGGGAAGCCGACGCGCGGCGCGCGGTACCGCTTCTCCCAGTCGGGCAGTTCGTCCCAGCCGGGGGGCGTGGTGGAGGCGGGGGACGCGGTCCGGGGGGTCCCGGGGTGTTCGGAGCTGTTGGCCATGGCCCCCATTCTGCGCCCCGGCACCGACGGCCCGGGGGGCGCACGCCGCGACCGGGGGATCGAGGCGTGCGCCGGGGGTTCGCGAAGAGCGCCGCACGGACGCCCGTGGGGCCGGTCGACATTCGACCGGCCCCACGGGCGTGTGCGTGATGTACGGCTGCCGGTCCGACCACCGGACCGTCCCGGGGCGGGAGAATGGCCGGATCGGACGGACGGGCGGACGATCAGCCGGTGGCGGAACCCTCCGCCGACTCCTCCAGCTCCGCGGTGATCTCCACCTCGACCGGCGAGTCCAGCGGCAGCACCGCCACCCCGACGGCGCTGCGGGCGTGGACGCCCCGGGTTCCGAGAACCTCCTGCAGCAGCTCGCTGGCGCCGTTGATCACCTGGGGCTGCCCGGTGAAGTCGGGGGCGGAGGCGACGAAACCGGTCACCTTCACCACCCGCAGCACCCGGTCCAGGTCGCCGACGACGGACTTGACGGCCGCCAGGGCGTTCAGCGCACAGGTGCGGGCCAGCTCCCGGGCCTCGTCGGGGGTGACCTCGGCGCCGACCTTACCGGTCAGCGCGAGGGTCCCCTCCACCATCGGCAGCTGTCCCGAGGTGTGGGCGTGACGGCCGCTCACGACGGCGGGCACGTACGCCGCCACCGGCGGGACCACCTCGGGCAGCGTCAGGCCGAGTTCGGCGAGACGGGCCTCGACGCGGCCGGTCACGGCTTGGGCCGTTTGAAGTAGGCCACCAACTGCTCGCTGTTGGGGCCGGGGACGACCTGGACCAGCTCCCAGCCGTCCTCGCCCCAGGTGTCCAGGATCTGCTTCGTGGCGTGCACCAGGAGCGGTGCGGTCGCGTACTCCCACTTGGTCATGGGCCGACTCTAGCGGGAGCCGGACATGCTGCCGAACGCCGGGCGGCGCCGACGCGGCGTGCCACTCTCCCGTGGTTTCCCGTGTTCTCCCGGTGGCCCTTCCGGGCAACCGCCGTCGGGCACCGTAGGACGCCGTCGACGCACGGGCCGGACGCGCCCGGGTCCCGGACCCCGGGGCGGGATCACCGCCCGGCGACCGCTCCCGGCTGGAGGCCCCCGCACCTCCCCCGACACGGCCCCGGGGGTGGCGCCCCGGGGTGGCCGGAACGTCGATCACGGGCTCACGACTTCCGGGGGACCGTTCCGCGTGGTCGGCGGGGACCGGATTCCGGCGATCGCCCCTCAGGCCACCCGGGCCGAACCCGTCCCGGTGTCGCCCGTGTCCGACGGCGCGGTGCGGCCGGTCCCGGCGCCGAGGCCGAGCGAGTGCTCGTACTCCAGCTTCGCGGTCTCCAACAGCTTCCGCCACGAGGTGACGGTGGGGCGACGGCGCAACAGCGCGCGACGCTCCCGTTCGGTCATCCCTCCCCAGACCCCGAACTCGACGCGGTTGTCCAGCGCGTCGGCGAGGCACTCCGTGCGCACCGGGCAGCCGGTGCACACCGCCTTGGCCCTGTTCTGCGCGGCCCCCTGGACGAACAGTTCGTCCGGATCCGTCGTGCGGCACGCCGCCTGCGTGCTCCAGTCGGTAACCCAGCCCATGCCGGTGCCGTCCTCTCCCGAATCGAGGCTCCCCCACGGCGGCAAGTGGCATATTCACCCCTGCCGGTTGAGGACGTTACGGAAGGTGGGCGCGACACAACACCCCCGGTGGGCCTAATCTCGAATGGCCCGTTTGGACTATGCGAGGGCCCACCATCACCCGTTCGAGTGAACGTGCACTCCTGATAACGGGGTGACAAAAGCGGTCATTCGTCGCGAATGACCCTCAAATTCCCTCGCCATGGAGGGTCGGGGCGCCCCGCGAATCGCGCGACGAAATCACTCCAAAGAGTGATGCCCGGGTTGACCCGGGTGCGATTGTGTGGGACACGTGACCAGAGTAGGCGAACACCCGGGCGCTTGTCCGATGTTTCGCCGCGTACGCTGGCGGTCATGGGAGCGAAGCGACCGGGCGGTGGGCTGACCACCGCTCAGCAGGCGGCGAAGTTTCTGGGGGTCAGCGTGTTGGCGGGGGCCGTGCTGGCGGGGCTCGCCCTGCCGGCCGTCGGTTCCCTCGGGCTCGCCGCCAAGACCACCATCGAGGGGTTCGACGAACTCCCCGTGAACCTCACCCGCCCCCCGCTGAGCCAGAAGACCACCATCCTCGACTCCGAGGGCGGCAAGATCGCCGAGGTCTACGCCCGCAACCGCACCGTCGTCTCCATCGAGGAGATGTCCCCCTATCTCCTGGACGGCATCGTCGCCATCGAGGACGCCCGCTTCTACGAGCACGGCGCCATCGACCTGCGCGGCGTCCTGCGGGCCCTCAACCGCAACCTCGAGGAGGGCGGCACCACCGAGGGCGCCTCCACCCTCACCCAGCAGTACGTCAAGAACGTCTTCGTCGAGGCCGCCGGTGACGACCCCGAGGCCGTCGCCGCCGCCACCCAGCAGACCATCGGCCGCAAGATCCGCGAACTGAAGTACGCGATCCAGGTCGAGGAGGAACTCGGCAAGGACCAGATCCTCGAGAACTACCTCAACATCACCTTCTTCGGTCAGCAGGCATACGGCGTCGAGGCGGCCTCCCAGCGCTACTTCTCCAAGCCCGCCGCCGACCTCGAACTACACGAGGCCGCCCTGCTCGCCGGGCTCGTGCAGTCCCCCAGCCGCTACGACCCGGTCAGCTCCCCGGACGAGGCACTCAAGCGTCGCAACACGGTCCTCAACCGGATGGAACAGGTCGGCGCCATCACCGCGGAGGAGTCCCGTGAGGCGCGGGGACGGGATCTGGAGCTGGAGGTCAGCAGCCCCCGCAACGGCTGTATCACCGCCACCCGGGAAGCGGGCTTCTTCTGCGACTACGTTCGCCATGAGTTCCTGACCAACCCCGTCTTCGGCGACACGAAAGAGAACCGCAAGGCTCGTTGGGATCTGGGTGGCCTGACCATCCGCACCACGCTGCGTTCCTCCGCCCAGGCCGCGGCCTCCCAGGCCGCGGTGGCCAAGGTGAACCCGGACGACCAGGTCGCGGCCGCCATCACCCAGGTCGAGCCCGGCACGGGCCACATCCTGGCCATGGCACAGAGTCGGCCGTACGGTAACGACGCCGAGCAGAACCAGACCACCATCAACCTCAACGTCTCCCACGACATGCTCGGCTCCACCTACGGCTTCCCGCCCGGCTCCACCTTCAAGCCGTTCGTGGCCGCCGCGGCCCTCGAATCCGGTGTGAGCCCCGCGCAGGTCTTCTCCACCGGCACCGATGTCGAGATCGACCTGCGCGACTACAAGACCTGCGAGGGCACTCCCTACGGCACCGACACGTGGGAGCCGGAGAACGAGGGCGGCGTCGCCAGCGGCTCCTGGGACATGACCGAAGCGCTCGGTCTGTCGATCAACACCTACTTCGTACTGCTGCTTCAGGAAGCCGGACTCTGCGAGACCCAGAAGCTGGTCAACAGTATGGGCCTGCGCGGAGGGGACGGCGAACCGCTCAACATCACCCCCGCGACCTCCCTCGGCGCGGCCGAGACGACCCCGCTCGACATGGCCTCCGGCTACGCGGCCTTCGCCAACCGCGGCACCTACTGCGCCCCGATCGCGATTCTCGAGGTGACCGACGCGGAAGGTCAGAGCCTCCCCGTCCCGGAGACCGAGTGCGCCCGGGTGATGTCCCAGCGCACCGCTGACACCATCAACATGATGCTGCGCGGCGTGGTCGAGGAAGGCACCGGCCAACAGGCGGGACTCACCGACGGCCGGGACAACGCCGGGAAGACCGGCACCTCCGAGAGGCGCAGGGACGTGTGGTTCGTCGGCTACACCCCGGACGTTTCCACCGCCGTGCGGGTCGGTAGCGACCGTGGCGAGCCCCTGCCGATGTACAACCTGACCATCGGGGGCCAGTTCTACGACAGGGCCACCGGTGGTGGTCTGGCCGGCCCGATCTGGAAGATCGCCATGGAGGGCGCTCTGGAGGGTGTGCCGGCCTCATCCTTCAACCACGTCAACGTCCCACGCGGCGACACCGACGAGGCCGATGAGGACGACGGCGCCGACAACGGCGGCGGCGACAACAGTGAGAACCGGAGCGGCGGTGCCCCGCCCTCCGGTGACGGCGGCACCGGTGAGGACAACGGCGGCTGGGAAGGCGGCTGGGGCAACCCCGGTGATTGGGGCGACCCCGACGAGTGGGACTGGGGCAACGCCAACGAGGGCTGGTCCGGCTTCATCGGCGGCAACAGGGGTGGCGGGAACGGCTGATCCGCCCTCCGGGCACCACACGCGGCAGGACGCCGAACGCGCCGGCTGCCGGCCGGTGCGACTCAGCCCGCCAGCGCCCGCTTCACCGAGGCGGCCACCCGACCACCCTCGGCCCGGTCGCCGACCTTCGGCTTCACGATCTTCATCACGGCGCCCATCGCCCGGGGACCCTCGGCACCGGCCTCCCGCGCCTGCGCCACGGCGTCGGCCACCACGGCGTCCAGCTCCTCGTCGCTCAACTGCTGCGGCAGGTACTCCGCCAGCACCTCGCCCTCCTCGCGCTCCCGCGCGGCCTGCTTCGGCCGGTCGCCCCGATCGAACGCCTCGGCCGCCTCCCGCCGCTTCTTGGCCTCGCGCGAGATCACGGTCAGCACCTCGGCGTCGGAGAGCTCGCGGGCGGTTTCCCCGGATACCTCTTCCTTGGTGATCGCCGTCAGCGTCATGCGCAGCGTCGCGGACCGCAGTTCGTCGCGACCCTTGATGGCAGCCGTCAGGTCATCCTGCAGCCGCTTCTTGAAGGTGCTCATGGGGTCATTCCTATGGGGGTGGGATCAAGGGGTCAAGCGGGTTCCGGCGCGCCGCGCCGGGAGGAGGACCCGCCCGGCGCCCGCGATGACCCTCCGGTCGGGTGGTCGGGGGTGGACCACGGCCCCCCACGGCTCGTGCGCGGCTCGTACACACGGCGGGCTCGGCTCCGGGAGGCTTGCGGCGGGCCGCGAAACCCGGTCAGGATATCCGGGACCGAGAGGATCGCTTTCGACGGAGAGGACCGGTGGACACCGCGTGACCGGCACCGATCCGCGCCGCCGACGCCTCCGGTTCCCCCGCCGTTCCGCCGGCGCCCCGCCCCCCGCCGGGCCCACCCGTCCGGGGAGGACCGTCCCGCACGCCGGAACCTCCGACGATCCGGACCCGGGCACCCTGCTCGACCGCGTCGCCGCCCTCGGCCCCCACTTCACCCTCCACCACGGTCCCACCCCGCAGCCGGAGCCATTTCCCCCGGTGGGTCCGGCACCGGATCCCGCACCGGAGGCGACCGACCCCGCGGGCTCCCGCCCACTGGTCGAGCTGCGCGGTCCCCTTCTTCTCGCCACCGCCGCCGACATCGGCCGCCGCGTCGGCACCACCGACACCCGGGTCGGCGCCTCCACCCTCCATCTCGGTCTCGCCGCCCGGCTGTGGTCGTCGGCCCTCGGTTGCGCCGTGCTCGCCGGCCGCGTTCCCGACCTCGCCCCCGACCGCCTGTGGTGGTGCCTGCCCGCCGACGGGCCCCTGCGGCTGCGGCTCGTCGGACCCCGCTACGCGTCCGATCCACCCGGCCCGGCCGACCCCGACCCGTTGGCCGCCGCCGTTCACCGGACGGTCCGTTCCGCCTTGGACCCCCTCGCCGGGGAACTGCGCGTCGAGCCGGGCCTCTCCCCGCGCATCGTGCTGGGCAACACCGCGTCCGCCCTGGTCGGCACCGCCCGCGTGCTGCGCGCGACCGTGCCCGAATACGCCGACCTCATCACATCCTTGACACTCCGTCTGTTGGCCCGGTCGCCCCTGGACGCCGCCGGACGGGTGCTGCCCGGCCCCGACGGTGACCCGGCCGGCGGCTACCTGCGTCGCAGTTGCTGCCTCTACTACCGCGTGCCCGGCGGCGGGACCTGCGGTGACTGCGTCCTGAACACCCGCGCCCGCCGCACCCGGCCCGGCGGGGACCGGGAACCCACCTGAGCTTTCCACCCTCTCCTCTTCCCTTCCCGTCCCTTCCCGTCCCCTCGCGTCCCCTCGCGTTGCTTCGCGCGGGAACGGGGCCGCCCGTGGTTGGCGGCCCGCGCACCACCCCGGCCCCGGGGCGGGAGGCGGGAAGGTGGGCACGAACCCCTCCGCCGTTCTGCGACGATGGGACGCATGCGCGCGCGTTACGGCATTCCTCTCGGCATCGGTGCGGCGGCTCTCGCCGGCCTCGGCTACGCGGCGGGCTTCGAGGCCCGCTCCTTCCGACTGCGACGGGTCACCGTCCCGGTCCTTCCGCCGGGCATGTCCGCGTTGCGGGTCCTGCACGTCTCCGACATCCACATGATCCACGGCCAGCACAAGAAGCGCCGTTGGCTGCAGACCCTCGCCGGCCTGCGCCCCGACCTGGTGATCAACACCGGCGACAACCTCTCCGATCCCGACGCCGTCCCCGAGCTGCTGGACGCCCTGGACCCGCTGATGGAGTTTCCCGGCGCCTACGTCTTCGGCTCCAACGACTACTACGCCCCCCGGCTGCGCAACCCCGCCCGCTACCTGTTGGAGCAGGTCAGCGGCCGGCACGGCCTCAACGGCAACCCCGCCCCCTCCGGGGTGCCCCGCAACCCCTGGTGGGAGGTGCAGGAGGCCTTCGACGACGCCGGCTGGGCCAACCTCACCAACGCCCGGGGGCGGATCAAGACCCCGCTCGGCGAGATCGCCCTCACCGGCCTGGACGACCCGCACATCAAGCGCGACCGCTACCGCAAGGTCGCGGGAGGGCCGGAGCAGGACGCCGACCTCTCCCTCGCCGTCGTCCACGCCCCCTACCTGCGGGTGCTCGACGCCTTCACCGCCGACGGCTACCCGCTGATCCTCGCCGGCCACACCCACGGCGGTCAGTTGTGCGTCCCCTTCCGGGGCGCGCTGGTCACCAACTGCGACCTGGACACCGACCGGGTCAAGGGGCTCAGCGCCCACGAGCACGGCGGAAATCGCTCCTACCTGCACGTCTCCGCCGGCTGTGGCACCAACCGCTACACCCCCGTGCGCTTCGCCTGTCCGCCCGAGGCGACGCTCCTGACCCTCGTCGAGCGCCGCGAGACCCCCTGAACCGGGGGTGGGACCGGGCGGGTGAGCCGCCCGGTCCCACCCCCGGACCACCCGCCCGAAAGTCGATTTCGTCTCCACGCGCCGGTCGGCTACAGTGTTCCTCGTTGCTTCGGGGTGTGGCGCAGCTTGGTAGCGCGCTTCGTTCGGGACGAAGAGGTCGTGGGTTCAAATCCCGCCACCCCGACTGAAGGAACAGCAGGTCAAGGGCTTGATCCTCACTGAGGATCAAGCCCTTCCCGCGTCTCCGGCCCCCTCTTGGGAGCCGTTTGGGAGCCGGATCGATCCCGGAAGAGATGACAACCGCCCGCCATGCCCTGCACGGCTCCGCCGAAGGCACCACCCTCACGCGCCGTTACTTGGCTCCTGTGCCCAGGCGTCGTCATCCCAGCACCAGCAATCCTCTGGATCGCCAAGCGCACGCGGAACATCCGTGTTTCCCCAAGGCGAGACGTGATCTCGAAGGAAGCACTCGGCCACGATCACGGTCATCCACCAGGCGGCATACACCTCCTCCGCCTCGCGGCGCGTCCCATCACTGCCGCAAGCAGTCCAGCCCCAAGCACATCGGTCTGGGAGGTAAGTGATCTCGGCGACCCCGCCGTACCTTTCCACCGTGATCTTCTCTGGTTGCCCCGAGCCGTCATCGACCGCGCCGGGCCACTTCTTACGCGCTGCCTGCTTGGAGATCCCCCAGGCAGATCCCAGGTGACCATAGGTAGCGCCCATTCCCCCTCCTATCAGCGCAGCCTCGGCGGCAAGGACCTCGGCGGCTTCATGCACCCGTCGCAGGGCGTGCAGGTAGGAGAGCTGCCAGTCTGCGAACAACTCCGCCATAGCCGAGGGTCTATGTCCGTTGACCAGGCATTCCTGACCACGTGCCGAGGTCCGACTCGCAATATTGCGGGCAAGCTCCCTCAACTCGTCCCGTATTCGGGCTAACTCGGCAGCATCAGGCGGACACCAGGGCTCTGCCATGGAGTCCGAATCGAACCAGAACTCGTCATCGCTCACTGAACGCATGAGGACAACCTTAGTTGTCGCAACGTGCCAGCCGCAGAGCGGACTTCAAAGATTGATGCGTTCGGCTACTCGACTCGAAGCCGCAGAGTGGGGAACGAAACTGCAGGTCACACCCGCATGACCTGGCCTGTAGCAACTGGCCAGAGTCGACAGCAGGGCGGAACGCGGGCGGAGCGACTTGCGGTGCTAGGTAACAGCTGCTCCAAGGTGGGCGCGCTCGAATCACCGAGCCATCCACTCACTTACGGTCGACATGTGCCGTAGGTCCGAAGAATCGGAGAAGTCGTGGCCAAGCACCTCAACTCTCACGTTGCTCCTGACGATCAAGCCGCCTACCCGTCCGAGCCGCCCCCGCGCACGCCCGCCTTCGAGCTTCGTTGCGGCCCTTTGCACGTGACCCTTGACCGTGTACCGCTCAAGTTGCTGGCGCTCGGGAGCACGATGGCTGCCGTTGTCATGGGAGCAGCGAACTGGGTGCGCTGAAAGCCGGTCAGGGTGTGCTCCGCTTACGGAGCACACCCTGACCGGCTTCTCGTAGCTCGGGGCGACTCGGAGTCCCGAGCTACGAGCCGCGTCTCCTACTGGCGTGCGCGCAGTACGCCATCCAGCACACGCACCGGTGACGTCGGGCACATCGCGAGGCGAGAGTCGAGCGCCGTCTCCCAGCGCTCGGTGAGGCCGTGCATGAGGTGCTTGCGCATGCCGGGCGTGACGTGGGCGTAGCGCGCGGAGATGGAGCCGTCGAGGTGGCCCATGCGTTCGTCCATGAGGACGCGTTCGGTGCCGAGGTCTTCCATGATCGTGCGGTGGGTGTGGCGGAGGCCGTGGGGTGTGAGGCCCTTGGCGATGGGGAGCCAGCAGGCGCGGGCAGCGGCGCCGCGGCCTCGGGCCGGGATGCCGGGCTGTGGTTCGCCGAGGAGGGGCACAGGGCGGGGTTCTTGGGGGGCCTTCTTCGGGTACCAGCCGGAGACTGCGGGGGTGAACAACCAGGTGGCGAAGCCATTGCGGCGCCAGTGGGCGGCGTTGCGCGAGATCGCGCCGCCACGGACGAAGCCGAGGTCCGTGATGGCCTTGTCCACGGTGGCGCGGGTGGATTCGGCTACGCGGTCGGGGTGGTTGAGGACATTGGAGACGGTGCCGGTGGAGACTCCGGCGCGGCGGGCCACGTCGGTGAGCTTCGCGCCTTGGTGGCCGCCGGTGCGGCCGGTGCCCAGTCCTCGGAAGACGTAGGTCTTGTCGTGACAGGGACAGGGTGCCGGCTTGGTGCGGGCGACGTGATCGGCGAGCAGGGCGGAGAGCCAGTCGGGGATGTCGATGGTGCGGTAGCTGTCGTCCTTGGGCGGGCAGCGGATCAGCGTCCCGGAGTCCAGCTCGTACAGCTGGTGCTCGACGCGGACGGCGCCGGGGCGGGTGAACTCGGTTTCCAGGCCGACGATCTCGCCCCATCGCATCCCGGTGTACGCCATGAGAACCACGGCGACGAACTCGTCGTCGCGGCCGGAGAGCAGCGCGGCTCTCTCGGCGATCAGCAGGGCGCCGAGAGGATCGGTGATGGTCTTCTCGGGGCCGCGGTCGCGGGAGCGGCCGGCGCGCTTGCCGCGCCCGCGGCGTCTGGCCGTCGGATTGGAGGTGATCAGGCCGTCGTCGATCGCGTCCTCGAGGATCAGGTGGAGCGTGGAGCGCCAGGTCTTGACGCTGGAGGCCGCGTAGAGGGTCTTCTCCTTCTTCTCCCACAGCTCGACGTCCGAGCGGAGGATGCCGGCGAGCGCCTTGTCCTCGAATGCGGGGAGCAGGTGCTCCTCGATGTGGCGCTTGTAGTTCTGCATGGTCGAGGCGGCCAGGTCCTGGGCGGCGTACCACCGGTTCGCGTATTCGCCGAAGGTCTCCTGGCCGAGCGCCGGGTCGCGCCAGTCGCCGCGCCGGTACCTGTTCTCGGCCTCGCTCGCGGCACGCTGGGCCTCCCCCTTGGTGGCGAACCTGACCGCCTTGCCGCGCTCGTCAACGACCGTCAGGTGCTTGCCGGGCGCGGTCTTGTACCGGCCGCGCCAGTAGTTTCCGCGCTTCTCCGCGAAACCCAACTTCCGGTGGCTCCTTCGCTTCTGTCTGCTGCGTGTCGGGGTGCGGCTACGCGGTGGCGTCGTACTGGGCCCGGCGCGGTGGCCGGGCCCGCAGGCGGTTCACCGGAGTGGTGGGATGGCGGCGCGGCTGTGGGGATTCGTCTCGGGAGACAGCTGGGGAGGACGGGGCGGGCCGTGCCGGTGTCTCCTCGTGGAGGCGGACGATCTCGGCGAGGTGGTCGGCGGTGAAGCGGTAGGCGCGGCCGACGCGGGTGTGCGGGATGAGGCTCCGCCGGGCCCGGTCCTTGACCCACCAGGCAGAGCAGCCGAGTGCTTCGGCGATCTCCTCGGGTCGGTAGAGGCGCGGCAGAGGGGTGCCGCTCGGGGTGTGCGGGAGGTGTGCGGTCGCGGTCGTGGGCGAAAGTCGGTGCAAGGGCGGCGGGTCCTGACTCGGTGGTGGGCGTGCTCGGTCGGCGGTACCGGACGGGCCTCGTCACGGGGTGGTCGGGCCCTGCAGCAGCACGAGGGGTGAGACGAGGAGGGCTTCGGCGATCGCGACGAGGTCGTCGACATCGCAGCGGTGCTGAGCGTGCTCGATGGGGGACAGCATCGTGTTGGACATCGGGCGGCCGAGGGCGGTCACCCGGTCGGCCAGCTGACGCTGCACGAGGCCGCTCTCGGTGCGGAGGATTTTGATGGTCCGGGCTGCCCGTATTTCTACGGGGTCGATTTCCCGTGATCGCGCTGCCATATCTCCATTACTAGCCTGCATTCGCCGGTTTGGTTAACCGGCGATCGTGGTCTATGTTGCGCCTCACTCGGCACACAAGCGGAGGGTTCTCCGCAGCCGGGGGCCCGGGGCCGTGATGCTGAGCGGCACTCGAAAGAGGCTCTGACGTCGGGTGTTGTGTTGTAGCTTCCCCGGCGAAAGCCTGTCAACGGCTTGGCGATGTGATCCTTCCGGCGCGGCGCCCGGGGCAACTATTTGGTCAACCGCCGATCGTGCCCTACCGTTTCCGCGCCGCCCTTCACGGCCCGCTTTCCGTCGGTATTTCTGCCGTCAGAGATCCGGCTGCATAGGGCTGGACTTGCATGTCCCGGGTGTGGCTGTGTTGACGACACACCCGGAAAGCGCGACCGGCCACCAGCGCACCCCGCGCCAGTGGCCGGCCACCTCCCTGCCCCTTCACGTCCGAACCGCCGCGACCGACGGTGAGCCGTGGACGCCCATCCACCGCCCGCCGAGTGAGGACCGCTCCTCTTGGCACGCATTCGCACCATCAAGCCCGAAGCCTTCGTCTCCGAGTCCCTGGCCGCCGTTACCCTGACCGCCGAGCGGACCTTCTTCGGCCTGCTCACCCAGGCCGATGACCAGGGCCGCCACCGCGACCACGCCGCGATCATCGCCGGACAGCTGTGGGTCCTGCGCCCTGAGCACACGCCCGCCGAGGTCGAGAAGGACCTCGCCCAGCTCGCGGACGCCGGTCTGATCTGCCGCTACAAGGGCTCGGATGACAAGCGTTACCTGCACATCGTCACCTGGCACCAGCACCAGAAGATCAACCGGCCCAGCAAGAGCCGCCTCCCCGGCTGCCCGCACCACGGCGCTCCGTCCGGCACCGTGGCGAGCACCACCACGCCTGCCGAACGGGTCGGTGTCACGGAGTCCGCACCGCTGCCTCACGGAACCCTCCGTGAGGGCTCCCGCAAGGTACGTGAGTCCACGTCGAGTCCCTGCTCAGCTGACGAAGCCGCAGGTGAGGACGGTTTCACGGAACCCTCCGTGAAGCAGCACGGAGCCCTCCCGGCAGCGGCGGTGACACCTCACCGTCCGGATCCAGGACCTAGGATCATGGATCTAGGAACTACTCCGTCGGGGGGCGCGAGCGCCCCCGCACCCGATACCGTCTCGGCCCGGCAGCTCATCGGCGAGTACGTCACCGCCTGCGCCCACCGCCCCCCGAAGGACGTCCTGGGACACCTCGGCCGTGAGGTCGGCAAGCTGCTGACCGAGGGCATCGATCCCGTCCACATCCGGTCCGGGCTGGAGCGCCACCGCGCCAAGGGCCTGCACCCCAGCACCCTGCCCAGCCTCGTCCACGAGGCGATGAACGTCGCCCGGACCGCCCCCGTCGCCCACCGTCCGTGGACGAACCCGGCCGACATCGAGGCGGCCTACGGAGGCGAACTGTGACCACCGCCCGCACCCGCGCGCCGCAGCGCGTCGGCCCGCTGGCCGACCGGCTCAGCGCGATCCTCAACGCCCGCGGCATCGACCCCGGTGCCCCTCTGGACGAACCGGCCGACGAGCCGGTCACCGCACTGGAGCTGGCCGACGCCCGCATACCCGCCCGCTACCGCCGTGCCCTGGCCGACCACCCGCGGGTCACCGCATGGGTCGACACCATCGCCCGCACCGGTCGCCCCGGGCCGGGCGGCGCCCCGGGCATCGCCGAGGGCCCGTCCCTGCTGATCGCCGGCCCCACCGGCACCGGGAAGACCCACCAGGCGTACGGTGCCATCCGCGCTCTCCTCGCCGCCAGGGTCCGTCTGCGCTGGGAGGCCGTCACCGCCGCCGACCTCTACGCCCGCCTGCGCCCCCGATCCGGCCACGACGGCGAACGCGACCTGCAGGCCCTGGCCCGCTGCCCGCTGCTGCTCCTGGACGACCTCGGCGCCGCCAAGGCCAGCGACTGGACCGAGGAGCTCACCTACCGGCTGGTCAACCACCGGTACGAGCACCTGCGCCCCACCCTGATCACCACCAACCTGCCCATCACCGAGCTGCGCGCCGCGCTCGGCGACCGCGTCGCCTCCCGCCTCGCCGAGATGACCGAACGCGTCATCCTCACCGGCTCCGACCGACGCCGCACGACACCCGCGCACGCTCCGGTGCCGACCGCTGTGGCCACCCCTCCACCGATCCCGACCCCAGGACGCACCCGCTGAGCAGTCCTGCACTCGAACGGAACGGCGGCGGACCGGCTCGCCGCTGAAGAAGACGACCGGACTCTCGCGGTCCCCGTCGAACAGAAACGGGAACCGCGGACCATCCGAGACCACGGTCCCCTCGGAGGTCGGGGACCGGGCGCTGGGGACCACGGTCCCGCGGGGACCGGAGACCGCAGACACCGGGACCGAGGTCGAGGCCGTATACAGGGACCGACCACGGAATCACCGGACCAGCATCACCGCAGGTCAGCCGCCCATGGCCCAACCCTCCGCAACTCCGGTCCCCGCAGCAGGGACCGGGGACCGGGACTCGGTCCCGGGAAGCACCGCCCGCCGACCACAGGACGGTTCCTTGCAAAGCAACAGCAACCCCCGTTCGGGGACCGTCGCCACTCGCGGGAACAAAGCCACGGGGACCGAGCGGGGACCGCGAATCACCTTGAGGACCGAAGACCACAAGGGTCGAGGTCAGCAAGGGCGGGACCCGGGCGCGGTCCCCACCAGAACCCGCACAGGCCGCCGACCAAGAACCGTTCGCAGGCAGAGCGGTAGCGGCATCACGGGCCCACCCCACGCACGCCCTGTGTCGGCGGCGGCTGAATCCTGGCTCTGGATCACTTTCCGTGCCAGGGCCACAGAGGGTCACCACAACCGCGATCATGAACGGCTGTGGGTGATCTGTCTCTCCAGGACCTGTGGTTCCACCGGGTTGAAGGCGTCGTGATTGAAAG
>NZ_JAJUWS010000047.1 GCF_021390475.1 Streptomyces sp. ST2-7A | reverse complement strand
CCCGCCGCTGCCGACGGTGCTTGAGCAACGCCCGCCGCCGGCCGCGGTTCCCCGGCCCGACCGGACCGGTGGCGAACACCTCGCTGCCGCTCTCCGCGACGGCCGCCGCGGCGGCGTCCGCGACCCGCAGCACCGACTCCCCGCGCGCCGGCTCCACCCGCTCCGGCTCCGGCCACACCCCCAACGCCGCGCAGAGCGTCGGAAGCATCGCCATCGCCACCGCCCGGTACCCCTCGGCCGAGGGGTGGTACCGGTCGGGGCCGAACATCTCGCGCGGGTTGGCGGCGAACTCGGGCCCCAGCAGATCCCCCAGGGAGACCGTCCGGCCGCCCAGTTCCACCGTCACGATGGTCTGCGCGGTCGCCAACCGCCGACACAGCCGCCGGGCCACCCAGTGCAGCGGCGGCGCCAACGGCTCCACCGACCCGATGTCCGGACAGGTGCCCACGATCACGTGACTGCCCGCCTCCCGCAGTCGACGGACGGCGGCCGCCAGCAGCGCCACCGACCGCGCGGGCGGCAGCCGTCCGGTGACGTCGTTGGCGCCGATCATGATCACGCACACCTCCGGCGGCCGGTCACCGCCGGGAGCGGAGCCCGGCCCGGTGCCGGCCCGGGCGTCGGCGTCGGTGCCGAGGAGAAGGGAGACCTGGCGTTCCAGGTCCTCGGAGGACGCCCCGGAGAGCGCCACGTTCCGCAGCCGCACCGGACGCTCGGAGACCGCGGCGAGCCCGGTGGCCAGCAACGCGCCCGGCGTCTCCGCCGGCCGGTACACGCCCAGACCGGCCGCCGTCGAATCGCCGAGGAAGCCCAGCCGCCACGGCGCCGCCGGGTGTCCCGGCGGGACGAACTCGCGCCCGTACATCCCGTCGGCCGCCGGTGGTTCGTCCTCGTTCGGTCCGATGATCCGCCGCGCGAACAGCGCCTCGGTCATCAACACCCCGAGCGTCACCCCGCCCAGCACCCCGAGGCCCCCGCCGCCGTACGCGGCGACCGTGGCCGCCCGTCGCATCAGTCCGGCGCCCGGTGTCCCCACCGCCGTGCTCCCGGCCGACCGGAACACCGCCCCCGACGCCCTGTCGAACGTCCTGCCGAACGCCCTGCCGAATCCGGAATCCGTCACCGTCGTCCCCGCCTCCCACCCGCGCCTCGACCCGACCGGGCGTCCTCGCGCGGCCGACGCCGGCCCCGGACCCGCGGACCGTTCCGTCCCGAACCGCTCCCGCACGCCCGTCACCCCATGATCGCCCGGGCCCGCCCGGAGGCACGGGAGGCCGCGCCCCGCCCCCGCCCCCTACAGTGCTGTGCAGTGGGCGGACACGACCCGCCCGGAACCCGCGGAGACCACTGTGCAGTATCACGAGTCGATGATCGACCTTGTCGGCAACACCCCGCTGCTGAAGCTCACCGGCGTCACGGAGGGGATCGAGGCCACCGTCCTCGCCAAGGTCGAGTACTTCAACCCGGGCGGATCGGTGAAGGACCGCATCGCCCTGAGGATGATCGAGGCGGCGGAGGCATCCGGCGAACTGCTCCCCGGCGGCACGATCGTCGAGCCGACCTCCGGCAACACCGGGGTGGGGCTGGCCATCGTCGCCCAGCGCAAGGGGTACCGCTGCGTCTTCGTCTGCCCCGACAAGGTCTCCACCGACAAGATCAACGTCCTGCGCGCCTACGGGGCCGAGGTCGTGGTCTGCCCCACCGCGGTGGACCCCGAGCACCCCGACTCGTACTACAACGTGTCCGACCGCCTCGTCCGGGAGATCCCCGACGCGTGGAAGCCGGACCAGTACAGCAACCCGAACAACCCCCGCTCCCACTACGAGACCACCGGCCCCGAACTGTGGGACCAGACCGAGGGGCGGATCACGCACTTCGTCGCCGGCGTCGGCACCGGCGGCACCATCAGCGGCACCGGCCGCTACCTCAAGGAGGCGAGCGACGGCCGGGTGCGGGTCATCGGCGCCGACCCCGAGGGCTCGGTGTACTCCGGCGGCTCCGGTCGCCCCTACCTGGTGGAGGGCGTGGGCGAGGACTTCTGGCCCGACGCCTACGACCGGGAGATCGCCGACGACATCGTCGCCGTCTCCGACCGCGACTCCTTCCGCATGACCCGCCGCCTCGCCCGCGAGGAGGGCCTGCTGGTCGGCGGTTCCTGCGGCATGGCGGTGGCCGCAGCCCTCGAGGTCGCCCGGCCGCTGGGCCCCGACGACGTGGTGGTGGTCCTGCTCCCCGACGGCGGGCGCGGCTACCTCAGCAAGATCTTCAACGACGAGTGGATGGCCGACTACGGCTTCCTCGAGGGCGGCGAGCCGGAGACCCGGGTCGGCGACGTGCTCGGCCGCAAGCAGGGGGAGATGCCCTCGCTGGTGCACATGCACCCCGAGGAGACCGTCGGCCAGGCCATCGAGGTGCTGCGCGAGTACGGCGTCTCCCAGATGCCGGTGGTCAAGCCCGGCGCCGGACACCCCGACGTGATGGCGGCCGAGGTGGTCGGCTCGGTCGTTGAGCGCGACCTGCTGGAGGCGCTCTTCACCGAGCGGGCCGCGCTGGAGGACCCCCTGGAGAAGCACATGAGCGCGCCGCTGCCGCAGGTGGGCGCCGGCGAGCCGGTGGCCGATCTGATGACCGCCCTCGGTGCCGCCGACGCGGCGATCGTGCTGGTGGAGGGCAAGCCCACCGGTGTGGTCAGCCGGCAGGACCTGCTGGCCTTCCTGGCCCGCTGAGCTGCTCGTCGGGGCCGCCGCCGGCTTCGGTGACGTGGCCTCCGGTGTGGCGTTCGGTGCCGTGGTCGGTGCCGCCGGGGCAGGGCGGCACCGTGTTCCGGCGGCTCCTCCCCGGTGCCCGGGGCGGGGCCGCCGGCCCATGCCCCGGTAATTGATTCCGGGGCGTCACGGTAAGGCAATGCCCGCTTAACACCCGTCGGGCAGAGTTCTGGATGTCGGCGTCAAGGACTTCCGGAGCGGCTCCCGGACCTCCACGGACGCCCGGACGGTGATCCCGACCCGATCACCGTCCCCCGCGGGGACCGCCGTCGTCCCGCCCCTGGCGCTCGCGCCGGGGTGCGGCGGTCCCCGCGTTCACACCTTTCATCTCCCGATGCGGCCCCGGTGCCCCGCCCACCCCCGCGGGGGGGGCGGGGCCCCGACTCACCACCGCTGATCGTCGCGGGCCCGCCGCTCGGTGCGCCCGCGCTGCGTGTTGGCGATGGAGGCGTAGCAGGCGTTGACCCCCACGATGCCGCCCCAGGCCACCAGCAGGCCGAGGAAGCCCACATGGGAGGCGGCGATCGCCGACAGCGGGATCGCGAACAGCAGCGACATCGCCGCCAGCGCGAAGGCCGGGGCCGGGCCCCGCCAGTTCCGATCCCCCATGGAGGCGGGCCCGCCGCCGACCACCTGCTGTTCGGCCAGTCGGCGCCGCAGCCGCTTGTCCACGGCGCGGTCCACCGTCTCGTCGATGCGTTCGTCGAGCTTCTCGAGGAAGGACTCGATCAGCGCCGCCTCGTAGTTCTCACCCAGTTCCTTGCGGGTTTGCACGGCGGCGTCGAGGTCCTTCCGCAGCTCCGGATTCCGGTTGCTCATGACGACCACGCTAGGGACGGCGGAGCCCTCGCGCACTGGGGCCAACCCCCCTATCCGACCTCCGGTTCCCGTCCCCCGCCGGGGAGCGGGGTGCCACCACCCGGTCGCTCCGCCGATCGCCCCGCCGATCGGGGTCGGTGGGCCGCCGGGATGCCGCCGCCCACCACCCGGTCGCCCGCCGATCCCCGACGGGGGCGGGCGGGGAACCGGCGCGGGTCGGCGCCCGGGTCCCGGTCACCGGATACCCGGGCCGGCGGGGACCGGGAACCGGCGGGGGACGGTGCCGCTGCCTAGACTCGGGCCCGTGGACGAGGCGAGCGCGAGACTGCTGAAGTTCTTCGAGGGCCGACGGCTGACCCCGGTCCAGCGGCGCATCGCGCACTGCCTGGTGCGGCGGGCGGCCGACGCGCCCTACCTCTCCAGCGTGGAGGTGGCCCGGGCCGCCGGCGTCAGCCAACCCTCGGTCACCCGCTTCGCCGTGGCCCTCGGCTACGACGGGTATCCGGCGCTGCGCCGCGCGCTGCGCGACCCGGACCGGCAGCCCGGAACGGGCCCCGGCACCGGCGCGGGCCCGGCGCGGGAGAGTGGCACGGGGGAGGGCGGGACCGGTGCGGACACCGTCGGGGACCCGTCCGCGACCGGCGCCAACCCCCGGCAACAGGCCGTCCTGGCCGAGCTGGAACACCTGCGGCAGCTGGCGGCGCTGTTGGCCGACCCCCGGCCGGTCGAGGAGGCCGCCGGACTGTTGGCGGCCTCCCGTCCGCTGCCGGTGCTGGGGCTGCGGGCCGCCGCCGCCCAGGCCGCAGGCTTCGCCTGGTTCGCGGCCAAGGTCCACCCCGATGTCCGGCCGTTGACGACGGGTGGCAGCGAACTGATCGACCGGATCGAGGCCGCCGCCGTCGCCGGGGCCGGAGCCCTGCTGTGCTTCGCGCTGCCCCGGTACCCGCGCGAGGTGGGGCCGGCGCTGGCCGCCGCCCGTACGTCGGGGCTGCGGGTGGTGCTGGTCGCCGACACGGCTTTCCCCCCGGTGGCCGAGCCCGGTGACCTGGTGCTGCCGGCGGCCGTGGGCACGGCGCTGTCCTTCGACACCGCGTGCGCGCCGATGATGCTGGGCAGGGTCCTGCTGGAGGCGATGTGCGACGTGCTGCCCGGTGCGGAGGGCCGGTTGGAACGGTTCGAGACGCGGGCCGCCGAACGCGGACTGTTCGTGGAGTGAGTCGGGCACGGTCCCCTCGGCCCGACCGGCGGGCCGGGGTCGTGGCCGGCGGCGCGGTCCCGGTGACGGTGGGCCGCCGGCGGGGCCGGTCCACCGCGCACGCCGGGGCCGGTTCCCCCCGCCGCTCCGCGACCCGGCGGTTTCCGGGGTCCCGTTCCGGGGTTCGTGTGCGGCCGGCCGGGCCCGCCGGTGGGCGGCACGTCACCGCTTCCGTCGGATGCGCGCGGTCGCCGTTCCCCGCCGGGGCGGTGCCCTCCTCCGGTGGGGTGGGTCGCCGGTCGCGTCGCCCCGGGTTTCGATGGAGGGGGACGGACGGTGTCCCGGTGGGGCCGGCGCCGTTTCCCGGTCTTCGGCGCGGGCCCCACCGGTCGGCCGGCCACACGACGTCGGGGCCGGCGGTCCCACCGTTCCCGGCTCCGGCCGGTTCCGGCCGCCGTCGGTGTTTCCGGAACGCCCGACGGGGCACCGGGAGGTACCGGCCCCCGGCTCCGAGCGAGTCCGACCGGCGGGGCCGTACGCCGGGTCGACCGGCCCCGGGAACGGGCCCGTGACTCTGTTGACGAGTTTCATTCAGTCCGTAGAGTGAGTGAATAATTCAGTGCGAGGGCGCGCGGCGCGGCGGGCACGGTCCGTCGTCGGCCCGGCGCCACCCGGGAGGCAGTCCATGGCAGGACCCCGCACCGTCCGCGCGGCACGAGGCACCCGGCTCACCGCCCGGGGCTGGCCCCAGGAGGCCGCCCTCCGGATGCTGTGCAACAACCTCGACCCCGAGGTCGCCGAACACCCCGAACGGTTGGTGGTCTACGGCGGCTCCGGGAAGGCCGCCCGTGACTGGGCCTCATTCGACGCCATGGTCCGCACCCTCACCGACCTGCGCCCCGACGAGACGATGCTCGTGCAGTCCGGCCGTCCGGTGGGCGTGATGACCACCCACGAATGGGCGCCCCGGGTCCTCATCGCCAACTCCAACCTGGTGGGGGAGTGGTCCACGCCGGAGGAGTTCCGCCGGTTGGAGGGCCTCGGCCTGACCATGTACGGGCAGATGACCGCCGGGTCCTGGATCTACATCGGAACCCAGGGCATCCTCCAGGGCACCTACGAGACCTTCGCCGCCGTGGCGGCCAAGCGGTTCGGTGGCTCCCTCGCCGGCACCCTCACCGTCACCGCCGGGCTCGGCGGCATGGGCGGCGCCCAACCCCTGGCGGTCACCCTCAACGGCGGGGTGGTGCTGTGCGTGGAGTGCGACCCGCGCGCGGTGGAGCGCCGTCTGGAACACGGCTACCTCGACACTCGGGCCGACGACCTCGACCACGCCCTGCGCCTGGTGGAGGACGCCCGGGCCCGGCGCGCGCCGCTGTCGGTGGCCGTGGTCGGCAACGCCGCCGAGGTGCTGCCCCGCCTGCTCGCCGCCGGCACGCCGGTGGACGTCGTCACCGACCAGACCAGCGCCCACGACCCGCTCGCCTATCTGCCCGTCGGGGTTCCCCTCCATGAGATGGCGGAGTACGGGCGGGAGAAGCCGGAGGAGTTCACCCGCCGGGCCCGTGAGTCGATGGCCGCGCACGTCGACGCGATGGTCGGCTTCCTGGACGCCGGAGCCGAGGTCTTCGACTACGGGAACTCGCTGCGGGCCGAGGCCCGACTCGGCGGCTGCGCACGCGCCTTCGACTACCCCGGATTCGTCCCCGCCTACATCCGACCGCTGTTCTGCGAGGGGAAGGGTCCCTTCCGCTGGGCCGCCCTGAGCGGGGACGCCGCCGACATCGCGGCCACCGACCGGGCGGTGCTCGACCTGTTCCCCGACAACGAGCCGCTGGCCCGCTGGATCCGCACCGCCGGCGAGCGGGTGCGCTTCCAGGGCCTGCCCTCCCGGATCTGCTGGCTGGGACAGGGCGAACGGGACCGCGCGGGCGAGCGGTTCAACGACATGGTCGCCTCCGGTGAACTGGCCGCCCCGATCGTCATCGGTCGGGACCACCTGGACTGCGGCTCGGTCGCCTCCCCCTACCGGGAGACCGAGGCGATGCGGGACGGCTCCGACGCCATCGCGGACTGGCCACTGCTCAACGCCATGGTCAACGTCGCCTCCGGCGCCTCCTGGGTCTCGATCCACAACGGCGGCGGGGTGGGCATCGGCCGCTCCCTGCACGCCGGGCAGGTCACCGTCGCCGACGGCACACCCCTGGCCGGGGAGAAGATCCGGCGGGTGCTCACCAACGATCCCGGCATGGGGGTGATCCGGCACGTGGACGCCGGCTACCCGGAGGCCGGACGGGTGGCGGACGCGCGCGGCGTGCGGGTCCCGCTGCGCGAGGGCGATGGGGAAACCCCGGCGGGGACGGGAAGTCGGCCCGATGGCGGTCCGACCGTCGATCCGGCCGGTGGTCCGGCCGCCGACCCGACCGGCGGTCCCGGGCCCGCCCCGGGCGAGGGCCGATCGGGGGCCCGGTCGTGACCCCCGGCGGTACGGATCCGAACACCACCGCTCCGGGCGGCCCCGCCCCGGGCGGGATGAACCGGCGGGGCCGGTCGGAGAGGGTTTCCGGCCCGGGCGGGTTCGCGGACACCGGCCCCCCGGGCGTGGTTTCCGGGCCGGAGTCGGTGGTCGGGTCGGTGGATGGGCGGGGGGCACCCGGGGCCGGTACCTCCTCCGCCCGGAGGGAACCCGATGGCCCCGTCCCCGGGGGTGCGGACCGGCGGGGGTGGCCGGGCGTGGTTTCCGGGCCGGAGTCGGTGGTCGGGTCGGTGGATGGGCGGGGGGCACCCGGGGCCGGCACACCCCCGGCCCGGGACGCGTCGAGCGGTGGCGCCCCGACCGGTGGCGCGGAGGGGGCGGGGGAGGCCGGGGCCGGCCGGAACGGCGCTCCCCGCCCCGCCGCCCCCGACCGGACCGGGACCGACGGCGCCGCCGATCCCCCGGCCGGATGGCGGGCGGGGGACTCCTTCGACCGCATGTGGCAGGATCTGGCCCCACTCGGACGGAATCCCGACACCTCCGGGTACCGCCGCCACGCCTGGACCCCCGTCGACCTGGAACTCCGCGCCTGGTTCGCCGACCGGGCGCGGGAGCGGGGCCTCGCCGTGGAGACCGACCGCAACGGCAACCAGTGGGCACTGCTCGGCGACCCCGCCGCCGGCGGGGTGGTCGCCACCGGCTCGCACCTCGACTCCGTCCCCGATGGCGGGGCCTTCGACGGGCCCCTGGGCGTGGTCTCCGCCCTCGCGGCGCTGGACGAACTCCACCGGCGCGGGGTCCGCCCCCGCCGCCCGCTGGCGGTGGTGAACTTCGCCGACGAGGAGGGCGCCCGCTTCGGACTCGCCTGCGTCGGCTCCCGGCTGGCCGTCGGCGCGCTGGACCCCGAACGCGCCCGCCGACTGCGAGACGCCGACGGCACCACCCTGGCCTCGGCGATGGAACGCGCCGGCCACGACCCCGGCGCCATCGGCGCCGACCCGGACCGACTCGGCCGCCTCGCCGCCTTCGTCGAGCTCCACGTCGAACAGGGCCGCGCGCTCGCCGCGTCCCCCGACGGCGGTCGGGCGATCGGCGTCGGCAGCGCGGTGTGGCCGCACGGCCGCTGGCGCCTGGACTTCCGGGGCGAGGCCAACCACGCGGGCACCACCCGGCTGGAGGATCGCCGGGACCCCATGCTCACGTACGCCAACACCGTCCTGGCGGCCCGCAAGAAGGCCCGCCTGGCCGGGGCCCTCGCCGGCTTCGGCCGGGTACGGGTGGAACCCAACGCGGTCAACGCGGTGCCGTCCCTGGTCAGCGGCTGGTTGGACGCCCGCGCACCCGACCACGCCTGCCTGGACGAACTGGTCGCCGACATCGGCCGGGCCGCCGCCGAGCGTGCCCGGCGCGACGGTACGGTCCTGGAGATCCACCGGGAGTCCTTCACCGACGGCGTGGACTTCGACCACGCGCTGCGCGACCGCCTGGCCGCCGTCCTCGCCGATCCCGAGGGACGCCCGGCCCCGCTGCTGCCCACCGGTGCCGGCCACGACGCGGGCATCCTCGCCGCCGCCCTGCCCACCGCCATGCTGTACGTCCGCAACCCCACCGGTGTCTCGCACGCCCCCGCCGAGCACGCCACCGTCGAGGACCGCGCGGCCGGTGTGACGGCCCTGGCGGACGTCCTGGAGGAGCTGTCATGTCGCTGAGCCCGCAGACCTATTGGGCCGAGCACGCCCGGGTGGGCGACCGCCTGCGCTCCGGTGTGCTGATCGTCTCCGGGCCCGACGGACGGGTGGCCGAACTGCGCACCGACCTGCCCGGGCCGCCACCCGGAGCCGTGGCCCTGCCGGGCCTGACCCTGCCGGGCCAGGCCAACGCCCACAGCCACGCCTTCCACCGCGCGCTGCGCGGCCGGGGACAGGGCGGCCGGGACCGGGACGGGCGCGGTACCACCGGTGGGCGGGCCCCCGACACCTTCTGGACCTGGCGGGAGGGGATGTACCGGGTCGCCGACCGCCTCACCCCCGCGACCTACCGCGAACTGGCGGTGGGCGTCTACGCGGAGATGGCCCTGGCCGGCATCACCTGCGTCGGGGAGTTCCACTACCTGCACCACGCGCCGGGCGGCGTGCGGTACAACGAGCCGAACATCATGGCGGTCGCGCTCCAGGAGGCGGCGGCCGAGGCCGGTGTCCGCCTGGTGCTGCTGGACACCTGCTACCTGTCGGCCGGCTTCGGCCGCCCGCCCGAGGGGCCCCAACTGCGCTTCGCCGACGCCGACGCGGACGCCTGGGCGGAACGGGTCTCCGCGCTGCGCCCCGGACCGGGGCCCGCCGGCCGGATCGGGTCCGCGATCCACTCGGTGCGGGCGGTCCCCGCCGCCCAACTCGGCCGGGTGGCGCGGTGGGCGGAGGAACACGACGCCCCGCTGCACGTCCACCTCTCCGAGCAGCCCGCCGAGAACGAGGACTGTCTGGCGGCCACCGGCCGCACCCCCACCGGACTGCTCGCCGACCACGGGGTGCTCGGCCCCCGCACCACCGCCGTGCACGCCACCCACCCCACCCCCGGGGACATCGCGCTGCTCGGGGACTCGGGCACCGGCGTGTGTCTGTGCCCCACCACCGCACGGGACCTCGCCGACGGCATCGGCCCCGCCGCCGACCTGGCCGCGGCGGGCTGCCGACTCTCCCTGGGCAGCGACAGCCACGCGGTGATCGACCTCTTCGAGGAGGCCAGGGCGGTCGAGATGCACGAACGCCTGCGTACCGGCGTCCGGGGGCACTTCACCGCCGACGACCTGCTCACCGCCGCCTGCGCCGGGGGCTGGGCCGCCCTCGGGATGCCCGAGGGCGGCCGGATCACCGTCGGCGCCCCCGCCGACCTGGTCACCGTCGACCCCGAGTCCCCCCGCACCGCCGGGGTCCCGCCGGGCGACGGCGCGGAGCCGGCGGTCTTCGCCGCCTGCGCCGCCGACGTACGGCACACCGTGGTCGCCGGCCGGCACGTGGTGCGGGACGGCACCCACCAGCGGGTGCCCGGCGTCGCCCGCCGGCTGGCCGCCGCCGTCACCGCGCTCGCCGACTGACCGCCGGCGCGGGGCGCCGCTCGTGCGGGCGGGGCCGGGACGGGAGCCGGGGATGGCGCACCCGGCCCGGCCCCGGACCGGGCCGCCGGGTGGGCGGGGGCCCGGGCGGTCGCCATCCGCTCCTCCGCCGTCGCCGGGGGGCCGGCGCAGCCCGCCTTCCGCGCCGGGCACGAGTCCTGTGCCGGGAGGGTGGTGGGGCCAAGCGGGCCGGAGGGCCCGGAGGCACACCCGCGCCCCACCGTCCCGCCGACCCCGGCACCCGGGCCCCCCACCGACCCGCCCGTACCTCACCGGCATCCCGCACCCACCGACCTGCCCGTACCACCCGGACCGCCCGACCACCCCGCCCCGCTCACCGCACCCATGACACCCGCACCTCCGCCACGATGGGAACCACCGCCCGATGGACGATCCGACGACCCCGGCCCACCACCCCGGACCCGCCCGACCCGGCGCCCTGCTCCTCACCGGCATCGGGGAACTCGTCACCAACGACCCGCACGCGCCGCGCACCACGGCCATCGCGTCCACTCCGGCCACCGCGTCCACCTCCTCCCCGGACTCCGGCCCGCTCGGCATCCTCCGCCGCGCCGCGCTCGTCATCGAGGACGGACGCGTCGTGTGGACCGGTACCGAAAGTGAAGCACCCGCCACCGACAGTCGCCTCGATCTCGCCGGTCGGGCGGTGCTCCCCGGCTTCGTGGACTCCCACACCCACCTGCTCTTCGCCGGGGACCGCACCGAGGAGTTCCGCGCCCGGATGGCCGGCCGGCCCTACGCCGCCGGCGGCATCCGCACCACCGTGGCCGCCACCCGGGCCGCCTCCGACGGGGAACTCGCCACCAACCTCGACCGACACCTGGCGGAACTGCTGCGCCAGGGCACCACCACCGTCGAGACCAAGTCCGGCTACGGTCTGACGGTGGGCGACGAGGCCCGCGCGCTGAGTGTCGCCGCCGCGCGCACCGAGGAGGTCACCTACCTCGGCGCGCACGTCCCGGCGCCCGAGCACCGCGAGGACCCGGACGCGTACGTCGCGCTGGTCACCGGCCCGATGCTGGACGCCTGCGCCCCGCACGCCCGCTGGATCGACGTCTTCTGCGAGCGCGGTGCCTTCGACGGCGACCGGTCCCGGGAGATCCTGACCGCCGGCATCCGTCGGGGTCTGGTCCCCCGGATCCACGCCGGCCAGTTGGGCCCCGGCCCCGGTGTGCGGCTCGGCGTCGAGTTGGGGGCCGCCTCGGTGGACCACTGCACCCACCTCACCGACGCCGACGTGGACGCGCTGGTCGATGCCGCCGGTCGTCCCGAACCGACCGTCGCCTGCTTGCTGCCGGGGTGCGAGTTCTCCACCCGCTCCCCCTATCCGGACGCCCGCCGCCTGCTGGACGCCGGTGTGCCGGTCGCGTTGTCCACGGACTGCAACCCCGGCTCCTCCTACACCAGTTCGATGGCCTTCTGTGTGGCCGTGGCGGTCCGGGAGATGGGCATGACACCCGACGAGGCGATCCACGCCGCCACCGCCGGCGGAGCCGGTGCCCTGCGCCGCACGGACGTCGGGCGGCTGGTCCCCGGCGCCCGGGCCGACCTGCTGGTGCTCGACGCCCCTTCCGCCGTCCACCTCGCCTACCGGCCCGGAGTGCCGCTGGTCGCCGGGGTGTGGCGGGACGGGATGCCGGTCGCCGGCCCGCTCGCGGCGGCGGCCGGTGGGGACCCGACCGGGGAAACGTCGTGGACCCCCCGGAAACCGAGCGCCTAGGATGCCGGCGGTACGGGGCGGTCGGTGAGCACGTCCGGCGTCTCCCCGCCGCCCGGGGGCGCGCGGTGCAACGGGAGAACCGACCATGAACAACGGAGCCGACGGAGCCGACGGGGTGAGCGGGCCCGACGGGGTGAGCGGGCCCGACGGACCAACGGGGAGGGCGGCCGACGACCCCGTCCCGGGAACCGCCCCACCCGTCGACGACGCACGTCCCCCGCGCGGTCTCGGCGCCCCCTACCGCCGGCTGTGGGCCGCCGTCGCCGCCTCCAAGATCGGCGACGGTGTGATGATCGTCGCGATCCCCTGGCTGACCACCACTCTCACCGACAGCGCCTTTCTCGTCGCCCTGATGGGGGTCGCGGTGAGGTTGCCGTGGTTGATCTTCACGCTGCCGGCCGGGGTGTGGGCCGACCGCTTCGACCGCCGCCTGCTGATGGTCTGGGCCAACGCGGGCCGGGCCGCCATCCTGCTGGTCGCCGGGCTGCTGGTGTGGGCGGAGGTGATGAACCTGCCCGCCCTCTTCCTGCTGGCGTTGGCGCTGGGGTTGTGCGAGGTGATCTTCGACAACACCACCCAGGTACTCGTGCCCGCCGTGGTGGAGCGGAACCGGTTGAGGGCCGCCAACGGCCGGCTGATGGGCGCCCAGATGGTGCTCGGGGAGTTCGTGGGACGACCGGTGACCGGTCTGCTCATCGGGATCTCCCTCACCCTCCCCTTCCTCTTCGACGCGACGGCCGCCCTGATCTCCGTGCTGCTCCTGCTCACCCTGCGCGGCTCCTTCCGGCCGGGGCGCCCCCGTCCCGGCGCGACGGGGACGCGGGCGAGCGGCCCGACCGATGACACGTCCGCCGCGTCCGACGGACCCGGGGAGTTCGCCGTGTCGGGGGCGCCCGGGACGGGAGTGGCGCCCGAACCCGGACCCGTCCCCTCCGCGTCGGGTCCCCTGCCGTCCGCTCCGTTGCCCGCCACGGCGGCCCCGATGCCCGACCCCGCGCCCCCCACCTCGATGCGGACCGAGATCGCCGTCGGTCTCGGTTGGCTGTGGCGGCATCGGATGCTGCGCTCCCTGGCCATCGCCCTGGCCTGGTCGAACTTCATGTCCTCGGCGGCGTTCGCGGTCTTCGTGCTCTTCGCGCAGGAGGTGTTGGACGTCGGGCCGGTCGCCTTCGCGATGCTCGGGTCGGCCGGCGCGGTCGGCGCGCTGGTCGGCAGTTTCCTCGCGGCCCGGATCGGGGCCCTGCTCGGGCCCTCGCTCGGCCTGCGGGTCAGTGCCGCGACCTTCGCGCTGACCTTCCTGGTCACCGGTCTGACCTCCAACCCGTGGGTGGTGGCCTCCGCCTCGGCCCTGGCGGGCTGCTCGGTGGCACTGTGGAACGTGATCACCGTGACCCTGCGACAGACGATCGTTCCGGATGACCTGTTGGGCCGGGTCAACAGCGGCTACCGGACGATGGGCTGGGGTGTCATGCCGATCGGCGTCGCGGTGGGCGGCGGCCTGGTGACACTGGTGGAGATGGTCGCGGGTCGGGAGGCGGGGTTGCGCGCCCCGTTCCTGGCGACGGCGGTGCTCTCCCTGCCACTGCTGTGGTACCTGGGGCGCCGGCTCTCCCCGGCGATCATCCGGGAGGCCGAGGAGCGCGCCGAACGGGAGGGGGCCGCGTCGGCCGGGAGCGGGTCGGATCGGTAGCAGGGGCGGCCACCGGCCGTTGACCGGAGGGGGCGACCCCACCGGCCGAACCGGGCGGGCCTCCGGCCCTTCGGTACGTTTCCCGCCGCCGGTGTTCCCGGACCGGTGAACCGAGCGGCACCACCGCTTCGCCGCCTTCACCCGAAGGAACGGGTGTCCGCCGCTCCGACGCACGGACGGGGAGGGGACCGACGGGGACGGCGGAGCACCCTTCCCGATTCCGCCGGACGGCCCCGACGCACGGACGGGGCACCGGGAGGCCGCCCGGCGGGGCCGGCCGTCGGGAGGGTCAGCCCGCCGAACCCGCCGGCGTCGTGTCCGCCCCCGCCCACGCCCGGGCCTTCGCCAGCTCCGCCGCGCCCAGGGCCTCGCCGGCGGCGATGACCCGCGGGCGCAGTTCCGGGGCGGTGGTCTGCGCGCGGAAGAGGAAGCTCACCGTGACCTCGTGATCCGGCCGGTGCACGAGTTCCACCGGATCGCCGGCACCGATCCCACCCGGCTCCAGCACCCGCAGGTAGGCGCCGGGAGCCGCGTCCAGGGTGAAGCGCTTGACCCACCCGCGTTCGCCCAGCCACTCGGCGAAGGTGCGGCAGGGGATCCGGGCGCAGGTGACCTCCAGCAGGGCCCCGCCGATACGCCAGCGCTCACCGATGCGGGTGCCGCTCACGTCGATGCCGGTGGTGGTGAGGTTCTCGCCGAAGGCGCCATCGGCCAGTGGGCGGCCCAGGACCGTCTCCCAGCGGTCGAGGTCCTCCCGGGCGAAGGCGTAGACGGCCTGGTCGGGACCGCCGTGGTGCCGTTGGTCGCCCACGAAGTCGTCGGCCAGTCCGGAACCGCCGCCCTTCTCCCGGGTGGGGGGCACGGCCACCCGTACCGGCCCGGTGACGGGGCGCTTGTCGATTCCGGTCAGACCGCTCTCGGCGGTGGTGTATGTCACGGCCGTCGCGCGGGCGATGTTCACCGATCGAACACGGGGGATCGGGGCGGGCCCGGGAGCCGGGCGGGGGGCGGAGGCGGACATGGGCTCACCCTAGGCGAGCGGGAGGCCGCCGTCACCGGGGTATCGGCGGGCGGGCCGGCCGGTGGGACGGGGAGCCCGACAGCCGGTCGGGACGGGGTCGGACGGTCGGCGGACACCCGCCGGGCCCCGGTCGAGGGTGCTTGGGTTCCAACGGTCCTCGCGACACCCGCGATCCACGGGGTCGCGAGGACCGTTGGCGTTGAGCGTGGTGATCTCGCGGGGTTGCGGAGCGTGGTGGGCGACGCCGCCGGTACCGGGGAGCGTCCCGGCCGGGTCCGGCGGCGCCGGCGTGTCGCGCGACGTGGTGGGACGGGGTGCCGAAGCGGATTTCACGTCGCCTCCACATCTCGCGCACGCCACCCGCACGGCCGGGTGAAGCACCGCAGACCGCCGGCTGCCCACCCGACGTGTGTCGGGAGGGCGTCCGACGGTCTGCCGACACGCCACACACCATGCCGGTCACGTACCCCGGGGGCACACGACCGGGCACTCCGGAGTCCCTCCGGAAATCCGCGCCCGCCGGGCGATCACTGCTCCGTGAGCAACCCCCTGCGCAGCTTGCCCAGGGTGCGGGCCAGCAGTCGGGAGACGTGCATCTGCGATATCCCCAGCTCCTCGCCGATCTCCGACTGGGTCATGTTGCCGACGAAGCGGAGGGAGAGGATCTGCCGGTCGCGGGGGGAGAGCTCCGAGATCAGCGGCTTGAGGGACTCGATGTACTCGATGCCCTCCAGGCCGTGGTCCTCGTAGCCGATGCGGTCCGCGAGGGTGCCCTCGGAGTCGTCCTCCTCCGGCTGGGCGTCCAGGGAACTGGCGGTGTAGGCGTTGGAGGCGGCCATGCCCTCCAGCACGTCCTCCTTGTCGATCTGCAGGCGCTCGGCCAACTCGGCGACGGTGGGGGCCCGGTCCAGCTTCTGGGACAGCTCGTCGGTGGCCTTGGCCAGGTCGAGTCGCAGCTCCTGGAGGCGGCGCGGGACGCGCACCGACCAGGAGGTGTCGCGGAAGAACCGCTTGATCTCACCGACGATGGTCGGCATGGCGAAGGTGGGGAACTCCACCCCGCGCTCGCAGTCGAAGCGGTCGATCGCCTTGATCAGGCCGATGGTGCCGACCTGGACGATGTCCTCCATCGGCTCGCTGCGGGTGCGGAAGCGGGAAGCGGCGAACTTCACCAGGGCGAGGTTCAGCTCGACCAGGGTGTTGCGCACGTAGGAGTACTCGTGCGTGCCCTCCTCGAGGGTGCGCAGTCGCTGGAAGAGCGACTTCGAGAGCACCCGGGCGTCCCAGGGCTCGACCTGGTCGAAGGACGATATGGCCGAGATCTGTTCCCGGATGCTTTCGGCCGAGGGGGGTGGGGGCGGGGTGTCCGCGGCCGGACCGTCGGGGCGGTCGAAGTTCTCGCCCGGCAGGTCGTGCGGGGTCGGCCGGGTCTGCGTCTCGTCGACGTGGGGGGCGGGTGACATGGTGTTGTCCTCCGTGGAGTTCTTCGGTGTGTGGCGGCCGATGCCGTCGTGTGGTGCGGAGTGCGCGCCTCCGGGAGCCGTCGCATTCAAGGGGTCTTCTGCCCTCACCCTTACCGGGGATGCGTCTTCGGGGGCAAATTCTTTATGTCTGCGTTGTCCGGTTTTGCCGGTGGTGGGCGGCTGTTCGGGGACGGGCTCTGGGGATAAGGTGCGAACCTATCGGTAGGGTCCGGCTCGCTTCGAGGCCCCCGAGTGATGATGGTGAACCTTGAAGGGGTGTGCATGGATCGCGTGACGTCGGGGAGTGCCCATCGACCTCAGTTCGGGGTTGAGGTGCACCGACGCGAGGTCGGTGCGGTGATCGCTCCGCGTGGTGAGTTGGATCACCATTCGGTCGATCTGTTGAAGGAGGCGATCGACGCCTGCGTCTCCGAGGGCCGTTATCCCATCGTAATCGACTGTGCGGGGCTCGGCTTCTGTGACTCCACGGGGTTGAACACCCTCCTGGCGGCTCGGATGGAGATCGAGGAGGCCGGCGGCGCGGTGCACCTCGCCGCGATGTCGCCCGCGGTCTCGCGGGTGTTCGAGATCACCGGCGCCGATGCCGTCTTCGCCGTGCACGACACTCTTGAGACGGCCCTGGCCGCCGTCGACGCCGGTTGAGGGTTCCGCCCGTCGTGACCGTGGCGAGAGCCCCGAGCGGGACACCCGTGACACGGGGTCCCCGCCTCGGCCTGCCCCAACGGAAAGGCCTGCCGTGACCTCCGTTTCGTCGTTCCGACGCGGTGCCGTGTCGTGGAAACCCTCCGAACCGCTTCGTACACCCCCCGGAGCACGGGTTCGACGCGCTCGTCCCCGGCGCGGCGCGGGTCACAGGATTCACCCGAATCCATGGGTGTCGTTCGAGGAACCCCGGGCAGGAGACCCGTCACACCGGACCGGAACGGAGAGTCCGGCGCGGAGGGGGGACCGGATGGACAGGTCACCCCGGCCGCGAACACCGCGATGGACGAAAGCGACGAGAGACCGATGGCGCGACGTATCACGGAACGCCGCACGGATCCCCGCGGGGGGCACCGCGCGTCCGGAGCGGCGATCACCGAAACGGCGACGAGGCGAGGGGAGGCGCGCATGAGCACGGCCCGGCCGTTCACTCACAGCGACCCCGGGCCCCAGCCGGACGTTCGGCGGATGTCCCTGGCAGGAGTTCCCGGACCCGTGGTCCGGGCCCGCGACTTCGCCCGGGAGGCCCTGCAGGACTGGAATTGGATCCCACCGCACGACGAGGAGGGGAGGGCGTTCACCGAGGACGTGCTGCTCGTCGTGTCCGAGCTGGTCACCAATGCCTGTCTGCACGGCGGCGGTCCGCAGACCATGAGCCTGACCCGGGGTACGGAACTCGTGCACATCGAGGTCACCGATCTGGGGGATGGCATGCCCGCACCCCGGACCGGACGGGTTCCGGGACGTCCCGGGGGGCACGGCATGTTCATCGTGGAGAGGCTTTCCGCGAACTGGGGCATCCTGTGTGACGAGACCCTGCCCGGCAAAACCGTCTGGGCGGAGATGGCCGTGCCCAAACCGAGGGACTGAACGAGCGGGAACACCGGTGAGCGGGAACACCGCGAGCGGGGATCGAATGTGATCCCCGGCCGGGAAACGGGACCCGGGGAACGAAACCCCGGGGACGGAGGAGAGCGCCGGGGGTCGGCGACAACGAGCGGAGCGTACGCGCCGCTCGCAGCCGCGGAACCCCGGCCCACCACGTGACGCCGTTCCCCGTGTCGTCACCGCACCGTCCCGCCGGACCCGTCGCCGAATCGCCACCACCGAATCCTCACCGCCACCACAGCCGGATCGACCCCCTTGCCCGCCGGCCCGCCTCCGCGGCCGGGGGCCGTGGACGCCGGTCCCGACGAGTCCCCGTTCGGGTGAAGACGTCGGGACGTGCCGACGCGACACCGCTTCCGGTCCGTCCACACCCGGATCCCCCGCCGCGCCCCCGCGCCATTCCGCGGGGCGTCATGCGCCCCGCGCCATCGCCGGCCCGCTCCGTTTTCCCCGCCCGGCCCGCGCTGTTTCTCCCGCCCGGCCCATCCCGGGAATCCTCCACCTCCGCCGATGTTCACGGGCGCCCCGTGCCCGCCGTCTACCATCGCCACATGACCCGAGTACTGCTCGCCGAGGACGACGCCTCCATCTCGGAGCCGCTGGCCCGCGCGCTCCGCCGCGAGGGCTACGAGGTGGAGGTGCGGGAGGACGGACCCTCCGCCCTGGAGACGGGCCTGCGCGGGGACATGGATCTGGTGGTCCTGGACCTGGGCCTGCCGGGCATGGACGGCCTCGAGGTGTGCCGCCGACTGCGCACCGGGGGCCTGACCCTCCCGGTGCTGGTGCTCACCGCCCGGGCCGACGAGGTGGACACCGTCGTCGGGCTGGACGCCGGCGCCGACGACTACGTCACCAAGCCCTTCCGGCTCGCCGAACTCCTCGCCCGGGTGCGGGCGCTGCTGCGACGCGGCAGCACCGAGCCCGTGCCCGCCCCGGTCGTGCACGGCATCCGGATCGACGTGGAGTCCCACCGGGCCTGGCTGGGGGAGGAGGAACTCCACCTGACCGCGAAGGAGTTCGACCTGCTGCGAGTGCTGGTGCGGGACGCCGGCCGGGTGGTGACCCGCGAGCAGTTGATGCGCGAGGTCTGGGACACCACCTGGTGGTCCTCCACCAAGACCCTCGACATGCACATCTCCTGGCTGCGCAAGAAGCTCGGCGACGACGCCGCCAACCCCCGGTACATCGCCACCGTGCGCGGGGTCGGCTTCCGATTCGAGAAGAGCTGATCCGACCGTCGTGCGCCGCCGTCTGATCAACTCCATCCTCGCGGTGGTGCTCGTCGTGATCACCGTCTTCGGGGTCTCGCTGGTGATCGTCGAGACCCGGGCGATCGAGAGCGGGGCCCGTGAACGCCTCCAGTCGGAGGCCGCCCGGCTGGTCGCGGTGGTCGAGAGCCGGCTGGTGGCCGGGGAGCGGGTGACCGCCGAGAGCATGCGCACCTCGGTACCGGGCGACCGGTACGTGATCATCGACCTGGTCGGCGAGGAGCCGCTCACCCTCGGGAAGGAGCCCGAGGGCGGCGTCATCCAGGGCTCGGAGGCCGGCGCCCGGGGCGAGGTCGTCACCGTGCAGCAGTCCCGCGACGTCATCGGCGACGAGGTCGGCCGGACCCTGTTCATCATCCTCACCGTCGCCGGGCTGGCCGTGATCTCCGCGATCCTGCTGGCGGTGCGCCAGGCCCGCCGGGTCTCCGCGCCGTTGACCGACCTCGCCGAGGCCGCCGAACGCCTCGGATCCGGCGATCCGCGCCCCCGCCACCGCCGCTACGGGGTGCCGGAGCTGGACCGCGTCGCCGACGTTCTGGACGCCAGCGCCGAACGCATCGCGCGCATGATCACCGCCGAGCGCCGGCTGGCGGCCGACGCCTCCCACCAGCTGCGCACCCCGCTGACCGCGCTGTCCATGCGGCTGGAGGAGATCATCGTCACCGAGGACCCGGAGATCGTGAAGGAGGAGGCGGCGATCGCGCTGGCCCAGGTGGAGCGCCTGACGGATGTGGTGCAGCGGCTGCTCACCAACTCCCGTGATCCGCGCCTGGGCTCGGCGGTCGGCTTCGACCTCGACGAGATCGTGCTGCAACAGGTGGAGGAGTGGCGCCCGGCGTACCGGGCGGTCGGCCGGGCGGTCGTCCACTCCGGCAAGCCGCGCCTGCGGGCGGTCGGCACCCCCGGCGCGGTCTCGCAGGTGCTCGCCACCCTGGTGGAGAACTCCCTGATGCACGGTGCCGGCACGGTGGCGCTGCGCACCCGCACCGCCGGCAACCAGGTGGTGGTCGAGGTCACCGACGCCGGCCCCGGAGTGCCCCCCGTACTCGGCTCGCGGGTCTTCGAACGCTCGGTGAGCGGCCGGAACTCCACCGGCCTGGGGCTGGCGGTCGCCCGCGACCTGGCCGAGGCCGACGGAGGACGGTTGGAGTTGCTCCAACTCCAACCACCGGTCTTCGCGCTGTTCCTCAGCAGGGAGGCGGAGCCGGCCGGGGCCTGTCCGCCGGAGGAGCGCTGACCCCGGGCGCGCCCGGCCCGGCCGGCACCGGCACCGGCGGCCCGGTCGGCCGCTCCGGGTTGGCCCCGATCGGTGTCGTCGCCGACGGCCCTGCCGCGACGGCCGCCCCGCCTCGACTCCGGGCGCCCCGGAAGACCCAGGTGCGGTAGGCCCAGAAGCGGAAGAGCGAGGCCAGGCCGAGACCGATCACGTTCTTCGCGACGTTGTCGGCGGTCGCCGAGGTCAGGCCCAGCCCGTGGTGCGAGAGGGCGAGCACCCCGTTCTCCAGCACCATTCCCGCCCCCGAGAAGACCAGGAAGAGGCCGGCCTCGCGGCGCCGCCGGCTCTTGTCGGCGTGGGCGTAGGTCCAGTACCGGTTGCCCAGGTAGGTGGTGCAGATGGCGCAGGCGGTGGCGATCACCCCGGACCGGACGGCGCCCAGCCCGACCCCCTGGCGGCAGAGGTTGAAGACGAACACGTTCACCACCAGGCCGACGGCCCCCACGGTGCCGAAGCGGCCGGCCTCGCGCACCAGACGGCGCAGACGGAGCCGCAACCCGGGGGAACGATTCATCTCGCCATGCTAATCAGACCACCCCTCCGAGTCCCTGTTCCGATCCGGCCGATCTCGCCGGTTCCCGGTCGCCGTCCGGCGCTCCCACCCTCCGCCGGGGCCGCCCGTCGCCGCCGACGGTCGGGGCGGCCGCTACTCTGAGTCCGTGACATTCCCCGTAGTCGGCATGGTCGGCGGCGGCCAGCTCGCCCGTATGACCCACGAGGCGGGCATCCCGCTCGGCATCGATTTCAGGCTTCTCAGCGACACCCCCCAGGACTCCGCGGCGCTTGTGGTCCGCGATCCGGTGATCGGCGATTACCGTGACTTCGACACACTGCGTGACTTCGCGTCGAAGTGTGACGTGATCACCTTCGACCACGAGCACGTGCCGCTGGAGCACCTGCGCGCGCTCCGGGCGGAGGGGGTGGTGATCCGGCCCGGCCCCGACGCCCTGGAGCACGCCCGGGACAAGGGCGTCATGCGCGCCCGGCTCTCCGCGCTCGGCGTGCCCTGCCCCCGGCACCGGATCGTCGCCGACCCGGCCGACGTCGCCCGCTTCGCCGCCGAGATCGCGGGCGGGAGCGCCGCCCACCCCGCGGGTGAGGTGGGCGCGAACACGGCCGGGAAGCGGGGCGACCCCGGTGACCTCGCCGTGCCGGTGATCCTCAAGACCGTGCGCGGCGGCTACGACGGCAAGGGCGTATGGGTGGTGCGCACCGCCGAGGAGGCCCGCGAACCCTTCCGCGCCGGCGTCCCGGTCCTCGCCGAGGAGAAGGTCCCCTTCGTCCGCGAACTGGCCGCCAACGTGGTCCGCTCCCCGCACGGGCAGGCCGTCGCCTATCCGGTCGTGGAGTCCGTCCAGGTGGACGGCGTGTGCGACACCGTCATCGCACCCGCCCCCGAGCTGCCGGAGGAGCGGGCCCTGGACGCCCAGGCACTGGCGCTGCGGATCGCCGCCGAACTGGACGTGGTCGGCCACCTCGCCGTGGAACTGTTCGAGACCGCCGATGGCCGCGTGCTGGTCAACGAGTTGGCCATGCGCCCGCACAACTCCGGCCACTGGAGCCGGGAGGGCGCGGTCACCTCGCAGTTCGCCAACCACCTGCGCGCCGTGCTCGACCTGCCGCTCGGCGACCCCCGCCCGCGCGCCCCCTGGACGGTCATGGCCAACGTGCTGGGCGGCGACTACCCCGACATGTACCGGGGGTACCTGCACTGCATGGCCCGCGACCCGGGGCTGTGCGTGAGCATGTACGGCAAGGAGGTGAAGCCGGGCCGCAAGGTCGGGCACGTCACCGCGTACGGCTCCGACCTGGCCGAGGTGCGCGAGCGCGCCCGGCACGCCGCCGACTACCTGCGAGGAACGATCACCGAATGAGCGACGCCCCCGACAGTACCGAGGTCCCCGACGCGGCCGAGAGCGCGGGACGCCCCGCCGGCGCCGCCCCCCTGGTGGGGATCGTGATGGGCTCCGACAGCGACTGGCCGGTCATGGAGGGCGCGGCGAAGGCCCTCGAGGAGTTCGGCATCCCGCACGAGGTGGACGTGGTCTCCGCCCACCGGATGCCGCACGAGATGATCGCCTACGGCGAGCGGGCCGCCGAACGGGGCCTGCGGGTGATCGTCGCCGGCGCGGGTGGCGCCGCCCACCTGCCGGGGATGCTCGCCTCCGTGACGCCCCTGCCGGTGATCGGAGTGCCCGTCCCGCTCAAGCACCTGGACGGCATGGACTCGCTGCTCTCCATCGTGCAGATGCCCGCCGGTGTCCCGGTGGCGACCGTCTCGGTGGGTGGGGCGCGCAACGCGGGCCTGCTGGCCGTCCGGATCCTGGCCGCCGCCGACCCCGCCCTGCTGGAGAAGATGGGTGACTTCCAGGGCCGACTGCGCGAGCAGGCCGAGCACAAGGGCCGCTCACTGCGCGCCCGGCTGGCGGGGGACACCGGCTTCGGCTTCGGCTCGGCCGGATGAGCGCCGCGCCGGACGTCACGTCGGACGCCGGGCAGGACACCGCTTCGGCCACCGGGCCGGGGGAGGCCGATCTCGCCCGGGCCCGGGCGCTGCTGGCCCGCCACCCCGTGCTCGACGGGCACAACGACCTGCCCTGGGCGCTGCGCGAACAGGTCGGCTACGACCTGGACCGCTGCGACCTGGCCGGGGACCGCTCCGACCACCTGCACACCGACATCCCCCGGCTGCGGGCGGGCGGCGTGGGGGCGCAGTTCTGGTCGGTGTACGTGCGCGCCGACTTCGCCGGGGACCGCGCGGTGGCCGCCTGCCTGGAGCAGATCGACGCGGTGCGGCTGCTGATCGACCGCTACCCGGAGACGTTCCGGCCGGCGGTGTGCGTCGCGGACGTGGAGGCCGCCCTGGTCGAGGGGCGGATCGCCTCGCTGATGGGCGCCGAGGGCGGGCACTCGATCGCCAATTCCCTGGCGACGCTGCGCGCCTTCCACCGACTGGGCGTGCGGTACATGACGCTGACCCACAACGACACCATCGACTGGGCCGATTCGGCGACCGACGCCCCCCGCCACGACGGCCTGTCGGCCTTCGGCGAGGAGGTGGTGCGGGAGATGAACCGGCTCGGGATGCTGGTGGACCTCTCGCACGTCGCCGCGACCACCATGCGGGACGCGCTGCGGGTCACCGAGGCGCCGGTGATCTTCTCGCACTCCTCGGCCCGGGCGGTCTGCGACCACCCCCGCAACGTACCCGACGACGTGCTGGCCGCGCTGCGGGTCAACGGCGGGGTGGCGATGGCGACCTTCGTGCCGAAGTTCATTCTCCCGGAGGCCGGGGCCTGGACCGAGCGTGCGGACGCCAACCTGCGGGCCGCCGGCCTGCACCCGCTGGACACCACGCCGGCGGCGATGCGGGCGCATCGGGAGTTCGAGGCCCGGGACCCGCGGCCGGTCGCGACGCCGGCCACCGTCGCCGATCACCTGGACCACATGCGGGAGGTCGCCGGAGTGGACCACATCGGCATCGGCGGCGACTACGACGGCACGAGCTTCCTGCCTCGCGGGCTGGAGAGCGTCGCCGGCTACCCGACGCTGATCGCCGAGTTGACGCGTCGGGGATGGTCGGAGCGGGACCTGGCCAAGCTGACCCGGGAGAACGCCCTGCGGGCGCTGGGGGACGCGGAGTCCACCGCCCGGGCGCTGCGCCGCACCCGGGGACCGTCGATCGCCCGCATCGAGGACCTCGACACCCCGGTGGGGACGGCGGGACGGCGGGGGGAGCCGGTCACCGGCTCCTGAACCGCTGTCGGATCCATCGGCGGGGCGTGGGACGGGCACGACCGTCCCGCGCCCCGCCCTTCGCGTACGGGGCCATGGGTACGGGGCCATGGGTACGGGGCCCGCGTGGCCCGGGCCACGCGGGATGGGTCCCGGGCGTCCGGTGGCCACGTCTACGGCCCCGAGTGCCCCGGGCCCACGCGTACCGGGGTCACCGGGCCGGGGCCACCCGCCTCGGACCCGCGTGCGTCCGGCGCGCCTCCCGGAGCCCGCCTCCCGGGTCCGTGCGTCCGGACCCGGACGCACCGGGGTCATGCGTGACAGGCCCCGGGCGTCCGGGCCCTCGTGCGGCGGACCCGCGTACGTCGGGTGCGGTCGTACCGGACCCTCGTGCGCCCGTTCCATGGGCCCGGGGCGTCGGCCCGGTGCGGACCCGCCGGAAGTCCCGGCGGAGGTCCCGCCGGAGGTCCCGGCGTGGACCCCGGTGCCGGGAGCTCACCTCTCCGGCGGTTGCCACCCGGTGCGGGTGGCCCAGCCCTCCGCGATCTCCACCAGGACGTCCACCACGGGGTCCTTGA
This sequence comes from Streptomyces sp. ST2-7A, assembly GCF_021390475.1. Lineage (GTDB taxonomy): Bacteria > Actinomycetota > Actinomycetes > Streptomycetales > Streptomycetaceae > Streptomyces. The sequence goes on along the minus strand of NZ_JAJUWS010000047.1, from coordinate 24,486 downwards.
CGTCGCTGTAGGCGGCGAGGTCGGTGACGTGCCGGGCGAGGACACGCTTGAAGGCGGAATACCCCGGCACGGCCTCTGGGTGGGCACGGAACCAGTCCCGGAACAGCAGCGCCAACCGGAGGTTGGGCGAACCCTCGCGACGGAGGTGGAGATTGACGTCCCCCTCGGGCCCGCCGCGCCGCAGCCACAGGCGCTTGGCCCACAGCTCCGGTTCGTCGTCCCGGCCGGCGGGCACATGGTCCCGACGGTGGGGCGAGAGGACGAAGCCCAGCTCGGCCAGGGGAGCGGAGAACTTCTCCTCGGCCGCGTCCAGGGACAGTTCGGTACCGGCCTGGAGGTCGAGCACCGGCTTGGCGGCCATGCCGGGGACGGCGGTGCTGCCGATGTGGGCCACCCGGGTGACGTCGGGGCCCAGCAGCCGGCTGACCTCCTCGGCCAGTTCCGCACCCGCCGCCGACCACGCGGGGGAGGGGGCCACCACGACTGGCGAGAATATTTGCGGCAAATCAGACATTGGTTACATCACCTGCAATTTCGCTTCCCCGTGCGGGGGTTGGTGACGGACATCACCGTTTACCCTCCATTCTCTGACGGGTTTTCGGGGCGGGTGTCGGCGGGGTTCGCCAAGTGGCGTTTGAGGTCAAGTAGTTGGGAAAAGCGCAAGATCGGTTGTTATTACCCTGTGATAATAGGCGGCCACATGCCGTTACCCGGACAAGGTGGGACACATCCCGATCGGCCCCTCTCGGACGCCACTTCCGCTTGCCGCCTTGTTTCCGAGGAGACCATCCGCTTAACGTTCTGGCCGCGTCGCACTTCGCGCCGCGCCACGAACGGCACGCCGAGTCCTGTCACCGTTCGCGGAGCCACCACAGCACCATCCGTACGACAGGAGCGGGGGACCCACTTTTCGCCGGTCACCGACCGGCTAGGGGTGAAGTCGCCCGTCCGGCCGGGACATCGCGTCCCGACCGGGCGACGACCGGGCACCTTTCCGGCCCGAACCCGACAGCTCACCTCGTAGGCGTCGGAGAGGAGCACACCCATGTCCGCACGCGGTCGTCACCGTCGTCAGCGCGTCAGCCGTATCTCCCGCATTTCCCTGATGCTGGGCGCCGGTGGCGCCGGCGTCGCACTCCCGCTCGTCGCCGCCGGTGGCGCGAGCGCCGCCCCGGCCCCCATCACGGCCCCCGCCCCCGAGTCCTTCGCGACCGCCGATCTCGCGCAGCAGGTTCAGCAGGTCGCCGCCGCGGCCGAGCGGGCCGCGAAGGCCGCCGAGTCGGACAAGGAGACCGGCAAGGCCGGTAAGTCCGAGAAGGGGGCCGGCAAGAAGTCCGCCGACCGCTACACCGTCGTCAGCGGTGACACCCTCTCCCGCATCGCCACCGCCCATCAGGTCGAGGGCGGCTGGGTGCAGCTGTGGGAGACCAACCGCGAGGTGGTCGGGAAGAACCCCAACCTGATCCACCCCGGTCAGAAGTTGACCCTCACCACCGGCACCACCGCCGGTGAGCGGGCGGACCGCACCAGCGACCGCGCCGAACTCCCCGCCGAAGAGGTCGAGGAGGAGACCGTTGAGGTCACCGTCACGATCGAGGAGGTCGCCCCCGAGGAGACCGCCCCGGTCGAGGAGGCCGCCCCGGCCGCCGAGGAGAAGGTCGAGGAGGCCGCCCCGGCCGCCGAGCGGAAGACCGAGAAGGCCCCCGCCCAGCAGGCCGCCCCGGCCGCCACCGCCGGCTTCAGCGTTCCGGTCAACGCCGCCCCGACCACCGCCTACCGCGCCTCCGGCGCCATGTGGGCCAGTGGTTACCACACCGGTGTGGACTTCTCCGCCTCCACCGGCACCACCGTCATGGCGGTCGGCTCGGGCACCGTGGTCTCCGCCGGCTGGGGCGGTTCGTACGGCAACGAGGTGATCATCCGTCACGCCGACGGTCACTTCAGCCAGTACGCCCACCTCTCCTCGATCTCGGTGAGCGCCGGCCAGTCGGTCTCCGCCGGGCAGCAGATCGGTCTGGTCGGTTCCACCGGCAACAGCACCGGCCCGCACCTGCACTTCGAGATCCGCACCGGCCAGAGCTACGGCACGGACATCGACCCGCTGTCCTACCTGCGCTCCAAGGGCGTCGCCATCTGAGGCACCCGTGAAGGTGCCCGCCGAGGCACCCGCGCCGCCGATTCCGGTGGTGTGACCACCCCCGGGGGGTTTCGCGCGTCCCGGACCCGACGCCCACCGGTCAGCGCCCCATGCGCCGGTACCGGCGCACCGCGAGCGGCGCGAAGACCGCGATCAACAGCCAGCGGCCACACCACCGCGGGCAGCGGCGCGTGTGCGGCCGGCCAGGACTCCCCGCCCGCGCCGGGGTCGCCGAAGATCTCCCGGCAGGCCGCCACCGTCGCCGACAGCGGATTCCACGCCGAGATCGTCGCCAACCAGCCGGGCATCAGCTCCGGGGCGACGAGCACGTTCGACAGCGCGGCCAGCGGAAAGGCCGGCGGGAAGACGATGACGCCGACGGTGTCCGGGGTGCGGACCAGCGGGCCCGGCCACAACCCCACCCGGGCCATCGCCACCCGCAGCGGCGGGATCAGGCCGAGCGCCGCCGCGGCCCACCCTCATCCCGGTGCCACTGCCGGCCGCCACCCACGTCGCCTTTCGTGAGGTCGGCCGCGTGATCCGCACGGTGCGACTCCTTCGGTATCCGTCGGATGCGCCGCTTCGCCGGCGGGTGACCGCGGCGACGAACAAGGTGGAGTCGTTCAACCGGTTCTCCCAGTGGATCGGCTTCGGCAATCGCGGCGTCATCGCGGGCAACGCCCCGATCGGGCAGGAGAAGGCGATGAAATTCGACGCGCTGCTCATGAACACGGTGATCTTCCACAATGCCCTGGACATCGCGGAGATCGTCCGTCAGCTGCTGGAGGAGGGATGGGAGATCGACCCGGAGGACCTGGCGCACATCTCGCGGTACCTGACCGAACGCATCAACCGGTTCGGCGAGTACAGCACCCACGAACCCGGCATCCGGCCCGACGCGTACGACCCGAAGCTCGACGTCGACTTCACCCCGCCGCGCGAGCAGGACCTGACCACCGTCGGCCTCGGCCAAGCCGCGTGAGGATCGCGATTCAGTAGAGCCGCACGCGCGATGTCGCCGAGGTCAGTGGCGCGGTCGGCGCAGCCCTGCGACAAGGAGTTCGACTATGCGGCGTGCGTCGTAGCGGGGATCGCTGTCCGCGCCGATGCAGAGGTTACCGACGCCGCGCATGAGTTGGTACGCATCGATGTCGGGGCGGATCTCGCCGGCGACGGCTGCGGCTTCGAGCAGTTTGGTGCAGACGGGTACGAGGCGATCGAGGAAGTAGGCATGCAACGCCTCGAAGCCGGCGTTGTCGGCCTGCAGTACGGCGGCGAGTCCGTGTTTGGTGACCAGGAAATCAGCGAAGAGGTTGATCCACTGCCCCAGTGCGGAGTGCGGAGAAGGGCTGGTCGCCAGCAGGGCCGGACCGGCATCGGCGCAGGCGTCGACCTGGTGCCGGTAGACGCCGATGACGAGGTCCGCTCGCGTCGGGAAATGGCGGTAGATCGTGCCCACCCCGACGCCGGCCCTGGCCGCGATGTCGCGTACCGGCGCTTCCACGCCCGACGTGACGAAGACCGCGGCGGCCGCATCGAGCAGGGCCTTCTGGTTGCGCCGGGCGTCCTTCCGCCTGGCCGGGGCCGCCTGCCCCGCGTCCTCGTCGCTGTCGTTCACCGTGCCGCTCCCTCCACTTGCCGCTTGCAAAAACGGAACGATGTTCCGTATCGTTCCGGAACGAGGTTCCGTTTTGCTCATGATGTCAGAGCAGGGGCCCGGCAACCAAGCCATGCGATGCGTCACGCTTCACCCACAATGAGGAGACACGGCCATGCAGTACCGCAGTTTGGGCCGCACCGGTGTGCAGGTCGGCACCCTCGCGCTCGGAGCGATGAACTTCGGAAAGATCGGGCGCACCACCCGGGAGGAGGTCACCGCCATCGTCAACGCCGCCTTGGAGGCGGGGATCAACCTGATCGACACCGCCGACGTGTACAGCGGCGGCGAGTCGGAAGAAATGGTCGGCAAGGCCATCGCGGGCCGCCGCGACGACATCGTGCTGGCCACGAAGGCGACCATGCCGATGGGTGACGAGCGCAATCGCCAGGGCAGCTCGCGCCGCTGGCTGGTCACCGCGCTGGAGGGCAGCCTGCGTCGGCTCGGCGTCGACCACGTCGACCTCTACCAAATCCACCGGTGGGACCCGAACACCAGCGACGAGGAGACCTTGTCGGCGTTGACCGACCTGCAGCGCGTGGGGAAGATCCGCTACTTCGGCTCCTCGACCTTTCCGGCCTACCGCATCGTGCAAGCCCAGTGGGCCGCCCGCGAGCACCACTTGAGCCGTTACGTCGCCGAACAGCCCAGCTACTCGATCCTGCAACGCGGCATCGAGGCCCATGTCCTGCCCGTGACCGAGCGGTACGGGCTCGGTGTGCTGGCATGGAGCCCGCTGGCCTCGGGCTGGCTGTCGGGCGCGATCCGCGAGGGCAGTGAGATCACCACCAGCCGCTCAACGTTCATGCCGCAGCGCTTCGACACCGCCATTCCCTCCAACCGGGCCAGGCTCGACGCCGTCGAGCAACTGGCCGAGGTCGCCGACGAGGCGGGCCTGACGATGATCCAGCTCGCGCTCGGCTTCGTGACCGCGCACCCCGGCGTGACCAGCGCGCTCATCGGCCCCCGCACGCTGGACCACCTGCACTCGCAGCTTGCCGCCGCGGACATCACGCTCTCCGCCGACGTACTCGACGCGATCGACGCCATCGTCGCCCCCGGCACCGACCTCGCCGCACACGAGAAGAACGACACCCCGCCCGCGCTGCTCGACCCGTCCCTGCGACGCCGCTGATCGTCCCGGTGACAGCCTCCACATCCACTTGTGTGACACCTCGAAGCTGCTGCGAGGTGACAAGTGGCTCAGCGTGAGGCTCCAGCCTTGGGCCATGGATGAGGACCAGCGGGCAGTGGATGGCGGTAGAGGTAATCCCGCTTCGTGGTCGGCTTGTGGGACTTCCATCACCTGACGGTTCATCGGCAATCCGCCGCAGTACATGCCGGATTCACTGCGGCGGGATCTCCACGGTGATCATCGCGACCTGCGGCGGGCCGTTCCGGCCGCCGGGGCGAGGTGTACGCATTTACTGCGGCAGCGCCGGAAGGGTGGGGCGACCGAGTGGATTCACCGGCAGTCCGGCACCGCCCAGCTCCTGCCCCGACTGATCGCCCGCCGCACCCGCGGCCCGCTGTTCCCCACCGACCGCAAGGCCCCGGCCGGGACACCGACGCCCGACGTGTGCCCGGAGACCGGCCGGGCCCGGCTCTCCTGCCGCCGGGCAGAGGGGATCCTCGAGAAGAACACCCGGCTCCCGGCCAACCCGCTCACCTTGCCCGAGGGCATCGAGGACCTGGACGGCTGGACCTTGCACCGGCTCCGGCACAGTGCCCTGACACACGACGCCGAGGGCGGCACCTCCCCCCCCGATGCTGCCGGCCCGCTCCCGCCACGCCTCCGTCCGCTCCCGGGAGCGGTACGCCCGCCCCGGCGTCGACGCGGTCGCCCGGCACGTCGCCGAGCGCGACCCCGCTGCTCGCCGCCGCGGGTGAGTCCGAGCGCATCAGGGCTTCAAGATCATCCCGTTGCCCCTTTGGCGCGTATCCCGGTCAGACCCCATCCGGATCGTCTTTCGCGAAACGCTCGGCCTTGGCCAGAGTCTCCGGTTCCCGGGCGACCTCATGGGCCACGCGTCATCACCGAAGATCCGTCGGAGGGCCTCGGCGTGGGGAACGCCGGCTTCCTCCCCCTCCGAACGTCGTTTGCGGGAGGCGGCCGGAACGCGTGTCTCCTCCGACTCCAGGGCATCGGCCGGACCGACCGGTATGGCCACCGGCTGCCCGTGATCGGTGATGGCCACCGGTTCACGGGTGGCGGCCACCCGGCGAGCGATGGCCCCCAGCCGGGCCCGGGCCTGCACGATCGAGTAGCTGATGTCGGTCATGGCGAAAGTGTGCGCTCGTGTTCACCTCGAGAAGGTCCCGGAGGCGAACAGTTCCTCCCTTCGGGACATCGCCGGGCCGCTCCCGGAGAGCCGGTGCCCCGGGGGTCGTGGGCCGGCGCCCGAATGTCGGGGCCCGGTCGCCGACCCGCCTCGTTCCGTACCCGACCCGGGCGACGGCGGCGCGAAGGTGTGGTTCGCGACCGGTGGGCTCGTGTTGGCGACCCCGCTCGCCGGATTCCCGGGATGGTGGACCCACCGAGCCCCGGGGCGTCGGGCACGGTATCGGGACGAGGCGACCCACCGTGACGACGGGTGGTCGCGAGAGGGGAAGGCGCATGGCGGTTCGTATCGTGGATGTCGGTTTCGGCGATCCTGTGGTCGAGCGGGTGTACGAGGAGCTTCTGCGCCCCGGTTTCCCCCCGGACGAACTCCTACTCCGCTCCGAACTCGACGACGCGCTCCGGCAGGGGAGCGGCGTACTGGCCGTCGCGCTCGACGAGGCCGGTGATCCCCGGGGGGCCGCCGTGGGGGAGTGGCGGGCGGGGAGCGGAGTCCTCCTTCTGTCCTACCTGGCGGTTCGCGGCGGACAACGGTCGGCCGGCATCGGGTCCCGTCTCATGGAACACGTGGGCACCCATTGGCAGCGTTCCCTCTCCCCCCGGATGACCCTGGCGGAGGTGGAACACCCGATGGCGCATCCCGCGAGCGAGCACGGTGACCCCGTGGCCCGGCTGCGTTTCTACTGGCGCCGGGGCGCGAGGGCTTTGGACGTCCCCTATGTCCAACCCGCGCTCCGGAAGGGGACACGACGCGTCCCCGACATGCTCCTGCTGCTGCTCCTCACCTCATCGGGGGCCCCGCCCCACCGGGAGGAGGATATCGACGCCGAGACCGTCCTCGCCTTCCTGCGCGACCATTTCGTGGAGGCCGAGGGGGAGGAGGCGCTGGAGGACCGCGCGCTCGACGCGATGTGGGAGGCGGTCCGGGGCCGGCCCCGGGTGCCCCTGCTCGACCTGGCCGACACCGACCGGCTCCCGCGCGCCACCGGCTGACCGGTCTCCGGGGGTGCCCCGCCCTTCCCGGCGGGACCGTTGCCCGGGCCGTCGATCACCTTCTCGTCCCATCGGTGGAACCCCGCTCGGCCGGCGGGCACGCGCCAACGGCGTGGCCGGGGCGCGCGGCCCCGGAGCGCCGGGGAAGCCGGTGATCCCGACCGGTGCGCGGTGCGGAGGGAGCGCGGCGGAATGTCACCCCGTCCCGGCGGACCCGGGCGGGAGTCGGGTCGGCGCGTCACGCGGACAGGCCGGAGGCCGGGTCGTCGGCTTCGTCCGGTGCGGTGCGGGCCGCCCGGGCCCGGCGGGTGCCGATCCATGCCTTGAGCGGGAGGACCAGGATCCACAGCGGCATTCCCGCGCCGGGCGAGAGCAGGGCGAGCGGGATCGACACGACGAAGAGCACGGCCGTGGCCCCCATGTCCGGAGCCACCCCTCCCGCCACGGCGGGCACGGCACACGAGGACGCGACCGCCGGGGCGTTCGAACGCGGTCGTGACCCGATCGGACCGGGGATCGGAGGGGTGGACCTCGGCTCAGGGCCCGAAGCGCCGCCACCGAGGCCACCAGCCCTTCCCTTTCCAGGGAGTTGATCACGTCGGTCACCACGGCGTTCGGTGGCTTCCTCCAACGTTCCGCCATCTGCGTGAGCACCCCGTACACCACTCGTGGAGAGAGGCTCACCCGTGTTTCGAGAAAGGCGTCCGGATGGACGGCCTCCACGTCCCAGGGGGACAGCTTGTCGGAGGGGAAATCTTTCACGTTGGAGGTGACGATCACCCGGGCTCGTGCCCTGATGGCCGCGGCCAGGACGTGTCGGTCGTCGGGGTCCGGGAGATCGAGCATGTCGATCAGCGGTTCGTAGCCCTTCACCAACACGTCTCGAACCGCTCCCGACATCAACTCCCGTGTTCGATCCAGTTTTTTGGGGTCGAGATCGGGACGGTTCAACCGCAGGTTGCGGAAGGTCTCATCGAGGATGTGATCCGTCCATTTCGCCTGTACCAAACCGGTCTGCGCTACCCGGATGAGGACATCGCGCAAGGTACTCGGATACAGGACATTGGCATCGTAAACAGCGACGAGAGCCATGTTTCAGATCATTCCCATGTCCTGGCCGAGTTCGGTGAGCTCATCGGCCACCTCTCTGCGACGCCGATCGTCCCTGCGTTGGTACTCCAGCAGGGAGGAAGCAGCGATTCTGCGGTGCGAGCCAACGGCCCGGTACTCGATCTCCCCGGCCTCCAGGAGACCGATGAGGAAGGGGCGGGAGACATTGAGCATGTCGGCGGCCTGCTGGGTGGTGAGCTCGGCATCGGCCGGGACGATGGACACGGCGCGTCCGGCGCCGAGATGTGCCAGGAGCGAGGCGAGGAGTTCCACGGCCTCGCGCGGGAGGATCAAGGGCTCCCGGTCGTCTTCGTCCTGAACGGTGACGTGGACCTGCGCGGCGTCCCGGTGTTCCGTCAGGTAGGCGCGAACTCGGGTGAGGGCATGATTCGCGGCCTGCTGTTTGTCATCCGGAAGCCTCACCGAACGGATATCGATCCTGGTCATGTCCGTGTCTCCGGAAGTGGTGGTCGGGTGCGAGCCATGGTTCGAGGTGATGGCTGCGAGGGCCGGCGCGGAGGCATCCGGGTCCGTCGTTGCCGCGACCACGGATCCCACGGTGGTGGGTGGTCGCTCGGCCGCTTGACACTCGCGCCGAAGTCGCCGCCTGGTCGAAGTATCCGCAATATTCGAAATAAACGCAACGGGTGTCGGCATCCCCGCCGGCCGGTTTCGGTATCGGCCGAACCCCGCACCCGGAGTGGCCCGTCGCGGGGTGGAGAGCGTGAGGGTCGGCGCGTCACGCGGACAGGCCGGAGGCCGGGTCGTCGGCTTCGTCCGGTGCGGTGCGGGCCGCCCGGGCCCGGCGGGTGCCGATCCATGCCTTGAGCGGGAGGACCAGGATCCACAGCGGCATTCCCGCGCCGGGCGAGAGCAGGGCGAGCGGGATCGACACGACGAAGAGCACGGCCGTGGCCCCCATGTCCAGCACCGCCAAGCCCACCATCTCCCCGGCCACTCCGGGGCGGGCACGTTGCCGGGAGGACGACCCGGCGGCCGGTTCGGGTGCCCGGGCCCGACGGGCCCGCCACAGCAGGGCCGGGTGCACCGAGTTGATCGCCGCCACCCCCGCCGGGTACAGCACGACGGCCACCGACTCGCCGCCCCCGTACTCCGCGAGCAGGGCGGTGGGGAAGGGCACGAGGGCGATCAGCCCCGGGCCGAGCAGGGCGAGATGCACCGCCCCCGGGTCCAACCGGGGGAGGACCGTCAGCACGTAGTGCTGGTCACGCCAGAACTGCGCCGGCACCGCGAAGCTCAGCGCGTAGGCGCCGAGGTTGGGCGGGGTGTCGCGCAGTTCTGGCGTGAAACGTCTCGGCGGGCAGGCCCGGTGGGACCGACAGGTCGAGGACCAGCAGCGTCATGGCGATGGCGAACACGCCGTCGGACAGCGCCGCGAGCCGCGCCCCGCCCCGGCCGGGCCGGGTCTGTCACGGGTCGCCGGGGTCTCGTCCACCCCGTCACGCCAGGACCGGCCGACGGGCCGAGCCCGCCCCCGCCGGCGGACGCGCCGTGGAGTCAACATGCGCGCTCGGCCAATACGGAAACGCTCTCACGCAGGGTGAGGGTGTTCGGCCACAAGGAAGTAGTCGATGAACACCTCGATACCAAAGGCCGATCCTGTGGAGAGCGTGCCGCTTGTCACGTCCCCCAACGTCTTCAATCGATTTTCCGCAACCTCACGCGCAGTCACGGCCAACGCGGCGGCGCCTCGTTTGTTCAGTGAGCGGGATATTTCCGAGGCGTACTTGACCACCGGGGTGGGTTGAACCGGGGCGCTTGTCGGATGGGTCAGCAACAGGAGAGCGAAGGCCTGTGCTTCAGTGCCACCGGCCTCGCGAGCCTTGACCAGATCGTCCTTCACCTTCTGTCCGTACTTTTCGACGGTTTGCCGGCCCGCCCCGTCAAAGTCGAAGGTGTAGGCAGCCTTCATCTCTACGATAGCCAAAGCCCTGTGGTCGTTCTCCCGGAGAATAGCCAGGTCAGCACGTGCGCGGTTCCTCTTGGCCCCTGGGCTCGTCCGCTCGCGAGGACATGGTGACATCCACTCGCGTGCGATGACACATCCGGGTAGCTCGTTGTGCAGGATCCAGGCCAGCCGGTCGCGTATCGGGTGCTCTGGCTTTGAAGTGAGAGCCAGGTAAGCAAGTTCTCCAGAGGTGAAGGTCCTGACCGCCTTGACAAGGAACCGTGTGAGAGTATCGGCGGATATTTCAGCCATCACCGCATTATCGCGCCGGGTGGTGATGTCGGTGGTTCTTCCCGAAAATTTCCTTGTCACGGAGACCCGTCCCCGCCGATCTCGTCCATGAGCATCCGCAGGGTCAGGGAGTGCTTCTCGGGGGGAAGCCGGTCAAGAGCGGCCCGTGCATGGGCCGTGCCGGCCGTCCGGTCCCCGGCCCGTGCGAGCATCAGCCCGCGATGCATCTCCAGGTGCGTGGCGAACCTCGGCAGCGACTCCGGCAACTCCCGGTGAGCCGCGTCCTGCGCCTCCGCCGCCCGCTTCTTTTCACCCAGTCGGGCGAGCGGCAGGGACATGAAAACGTTCATGCGCCACCAGGGCACCGCGTAATCGCTTGTTTGTTCTTCCAACCCCGTGGCGTTGAAAACGCGCAGGCCCTCCTCCATAAGGCTCAGGGCCGTGGCCCGATCCCCTCGATGGCTGCCGCGTGGGCCTTGCCCATGATCGCGTTCAACAGCCCGAGAGAGGGTTTGTCACTGATCGCCATGGCCTGATCGGCGAGCACGTCGGCCACACCGAGAGACGCCCCCTCGTAGCCAAGGGCGATGGCCGCGCGGCCCCGCACCCACATTCGGGCCCGCTCGTCCCCGGACTCGTCCGCCGCCCGGGCGGCCATGCGGTACCACGTGACGGCCTTGGAGCCGTCCGACCCCGGAAAGGTTTTGGCATGGAGCGTCATCAGCCGTGAGGTCACCGACCGCAGGCGGGGATCGTCGAGTTGCTGCTGCACCACCACCAGTTCCCCCGACACCCGGCGCCTGATGCCGGCGGCTCCGAGGCTCATGTACTCCGTACCGTACGCCGTCAGTTTCTCCTCCCAGTCGTCCGGATCGGGGCCGCCGCGAAGTCGTGCGGCGAAGCCCGTGAGGAGGAGATCGGAGGCGACCACGGGGGCTATGGCGCCGGCGGCCACGTCGCCGAGGAACTTCCGTCGCTTCACTTCACCCTCCTGGTAAGGCCAGGACTTTCCCACGATGACTCACAGTCCTTGCCGCCGGGTGTCGGGGCGTTCGCCGGGAGTCTGCCGTCCAGCGGACGGAGCCCTCTGCGTGGGGCGGGCCGGGACCGCGCATATGCTGGGGAGCCCTTGATCGTGCCGAGACTCCCACGACAGTTCGTTGAGAATGGTCTCATGCCCGGCGGCTGCAACGAGTGAAACTTTGGTCACTCAGGAACTCGTCCCACCGTTCTTCACCGCAGTCACAAACCCGATCCAACCGGCTGGAGAGAGACGCAGGCCCGGCCCGTTCGGGTTCTTGCTGTCACGGACGGGAACGACACCGTGAGCCGCTATGTGTGCGGGTGCCCACTCGACACAAGCCCCCCCGTCGCCCTGGCTGTACGACGATTTGACCCACACGGCATCGGTGAGGTTCAGGTCAGTGGTCATGCTCGAAGCTCCTTCGACAGCGTCTTGATCAGGTCCATGGACTTGCCCAGGGACAGAGCGTTGGCCCTGAGTCGATCATAGTTATCCAGTCCCCAAGCCACTGTTCGAGCCGAGTCGTACACCCGACCTCCGCGTGGACCTTCGGAGTACAGCGCTGCATCCCGGTCGTCGAAGGTCAGCATGATGTACGGCATCAGGTGCTCGGCGGCGGCCCCAGCCGAGAACGGCAGCACTTGAAGATCGATGCCCGGGGACGTGGCTGCGGCCGTGAGGTGGTCCAACTGCTCCGCCATCACCTCATTGCCTCCGACCAGGGTTCGTAGACATCCCTCGTGCAGGATCACCCATAGTTCCGGAGGCTTCGGCTGCTCGAAGATCGCACGTCGACGGAGACGAGCAGCGACCCTCCCTTCGATCACCTCGGCGTCTTCCTTCGGGTGTGCAGTCCGGAAGACCTCTTGCGCATAGCGCTCCGTCTGAAGGATGCCCGCCACCAGGTTCGGGGAATAGTCAAGTATCCGGGAAGCCCTGCGTTCCAGGTTGAGGTACGGAACGAACCAGGATGGATGATCGCCCTCACCCATCCTCTTCAACAAGCCCTCGAACAACCCGTTTGTTCCGAAGGCCAGGTCACAGCCCTTGGCGAACTTCTCACTGGCGGGCAACGACCCGGACTCCACCTGACTGATGTAGGACTCCGAGTAGCCGGCGGCCTTGCCCAACTGCTTTTGCGTCAGTTTGCGGCCGAGACGGACCCTCCGAACGTCGGCCCCGAAGCGCTGAAGAGGCGTCGGAGGCTGACTGAAGTCGTCGAGTGAGACCGATTCATCCAAAGCTCCGACCTCCTGCTTCACGGCGATGATTACTCATAGTTGCCAATATGGACTTCAGGAGTGATGCTGAAGTGTCGTCATCTTAGGTCCTGCTGCGTTGTGCTGGTGACGGAATCAGCACAAGCGGTGCTCAGGCATCGCAGACCGGATGGCGGAACGGGTATGACTGGCCAACAGGGGAAGTCCGTGTCCCCGGCAGTGGAAAAGACGCTGCGGGACCCGCAGACGGCATTGCCCGGGGAGGATGTTGTGTCGCCGGGCCTGGCAGCGGGCCTGCCATCGTCCACAGCGCTCGTGCCCCGCCCCCTGGCCGAGTTGGGGTGCCGCACCCCGCAGGCATGCAGAGGCTTGCCGCCGCTCCCCGGAGTGGGAGGCGAAGCGGTGAGGGGTGGGGTCCCGACATCCGCCGAAAAGGAGCCGAGCGAAACCCCCACGATGGCTGCTACGGATTCGGCTCCGACTCTCGCGGAGTTGCACGACCGCCACAAGGCTTTGCGCACTCGCGTCGTTGATCACCTCCGAGCCCTGGAGAGCCATGATGCGTGAGGTTTACAGGGTGCGCCGGTTCGCCGTCGCGGCGGACGCGGAGCCTTCCACGGTGGCGATGCGGTGTGCCGTGTGCGGGGAATCCGGCCCGGCCGTGGAACTGCCCCGGCAGCACGTGCCCGGCGCGCGTGAGGTGGCCCGCAGCCCCGACGCCGAGTGGGAATGGACGCTCGGCGGCTACCGGGCCGGTACCCCACGCATGGCGCTGCGATGGCTCAGAGGTCAGGCTCGTCGCCTGGCCGATGCCCTGGACCCGAGGCCCGACCGTGGCCCCTTCCCGCCGGGGAGCCTGCGGCGCATCGGCCCGCACAGTCCCAACCCCGGGCGGATCTTCCGGGAATGGATGGGCGATCTCCGCTTTCAGGAGGTGCAGTTGGCCACCCTGATGAACGGTCGGCACATCAGCGTCAACGCCGGAGGCCCCGACCACGTATGGGGGTGGTGTGACGCGGGTGTCTATTACTCGCTGTCATGCCGGCCGATCCCGCTCGATTTCGTGACCGACTGGAGATTCGTAGAACCGCAGCACGCGCACGCCTGACAGGCCCCCGCCCCTTGCCGGGGAGGAAACCGCACATCTCCCACGGCCCGCCCCAGCAGGAGGCGGGCTCCAGCACCAACCCATGGCGACCGAATCGGGTGAGGGTCGCGCCAAGAACGACCGTCACGAGAAAGCTCGTGGTGGTTCGGCCGTCAGGCAGGGCCTGGCGGCGTTCGCTCAAATCGTCGCGGCACACGCGGCGGACAAGGCCCCGGCGCCGACTGGGGCACCGGCTCCAACCGACACGTCAAGGAGGCATCACGTGACTACGACAGAGAAGCGAAGCCGGATCGACGCGCGGTCGCTGATCAGCGCAGAGTTTCGGGCCACGCTCGTCAGTAACATGCGGGACAAGTTCCCCGGCCTCACCGAGGAGAAGGCCGACAGGGGAGTCGGTCAGATGCTCGCTTTCCTCGCGGCCTGCGCCTACTCCGATCGGCCGCTCAGCCCCTCGCCGCTGGTGGATGACTTCTGGCACACCTTCCTGCTCCACACGGAAGAGTACGACAACTTCTGCGCGGAGAAATTCGGGAGGAAGCTCCACCACAAGCCGGGCTACCTCGATCCGGAGGAGCACGGCGGCGGCAAGGTGCTCCGGGCCCGGACGGTTGACGCGATCACCCTCGCCGGGTACGAGATCGACATGGAGTTCTGGCCTGAGCTGGACCTGGCGCCGTGCTCGCAGTGCCACGCCAACTGCTCGGACAGCCCGAACCACCCGTAGAAGTCGCACATTCGGCCCCCCGGTTGTGCCACCCTGTGGCCGCACCCGGGGGGCCGCCCCCCGTGGCGACAAACGAGGAGTATCCGATGGACCGCACCGAATGGGGCGATCTGCCACGAGCGGCGCGAGCAAGCGTCGAACTGCACACGGGCCCCGTGGTGAAGGCCGAACGGGCGCCACACGGCGTGATGTCTCGGCTCGCTTGCACCCTCTACTCGGAGGATGACCACCGGGTGTTCGTCAAGGGTGGACGGGATACCGATCCACAGGTCTGGGTTTACCGGCATGAGGCCGCTGTCACTCGTCTGGCACCCCACGCACCACGGGTCCTCTGGGAGGTAGAGGCGGGCGGCTGGGTTCTGTACGGATATGAGTACGTGAGCGGTCGGCACCCGGATCTGTCGCCGGGATCACCGGATATCGTCCTTTTGCTTCAGACGCTCAGGTCCGTTTCTGGTGTTCCGTGGCCTGACCCGGTGCGCAAACGTCCACTGCGCGACCGATACGCCGATTTTCTGCCGGATGAGGTTCCGGCCGAACTGCTGGACCGCACACTGGCACACACAGACCTCTCAATCTACAACATGATGATTACCTCGTCTGGTCAACTTCTGTTGCTCGACTGGGCGCTTTCATGCCCTGGCCCAGCATGGACTGATTCGGCACTTGTCGTGCCTCGGCTCATCAGCGCCGGGCATCTTCCACAGGAGGCAGAACAAATCGCAATGGAGATTCCGACATTTCGCGATGCCAACCCTGCTGTTATCACGGAGTTTGCGCAGGTGGTCTGCGCGGCGTGGGAAACCTGGGGAAAGGCGCGTCAACTACCCCATGGAGCAGAATTGACTGCCGCTGCGCATTCCTGGGTCCAGCACCGGCGTGATGGAAATTAGCGCGCGCTTCATCAGATCGTCTGGTGCGCCTCCCGTGAATAAGGAACCATGTCGACGTCTCGTATCGCCTTCCAAGAGCTGCCGCCCGCCGTGATCGCCGCCGGCGAAAAACACGACCAGCGCCGGGGCCGGTAGGTCGTGCTCCGGTGGGAGAACGGTGAGCCCCTGAGCCTTCCGGTAGCGGGAGTGCGGGGAGTTGGGGTTGCGCAGTCCGGGCACGTGATGACCTCCACAGGTGGTGGGGTCGTAGAAGCGGAGTGTGGCCGTCGGCCTCGCGGTGGGAGAATCGGGGTGCACGACAACGGTCCTGCGGCCGGGAAGTCGCGGGGTTCGTGACGCTGGGAAGGCCGCCGAAGCAACCAATCAACGCGGAACGGGTGCGTCCTCTCTTGGCGTTCGGGTGGCTCGAGGGGCGGAGGAACGGAGGAGGAGCGCCATCGCCTCCATGCTCAGCCCTGGCGCGGATGACCCCGGCGCGGCGACGAGCGAGGTGGCCTGAACCGGCAGACGAACGACCCCCGGCGTGGTGCCGGGGGTCGTTGCGTTTGGGCAGGTCAAAGGCGGCTTTTCGGGCTCGGGATCCCAGGGGCGACACCGAGAAACACCGGGAAACAGGAGGAAGTGCAACGCAGCTCACCGGAGGCCGCTAAACCGCTATTGACCTGCGAAAACCCTGTTAGGGAAGGTTCCTCGCCATCACGATGCGCTGGACCTGGTTCGTGCCCTCGTAGATCTGGGTGATCTTCGCGTCGCGCATCATGCGCTCCACCGGGTAGTCACGGGTGAAGCCGTAGCCGCCGAGGAGCTGCACCGCGTCGGTGGTGATCTCCATTGCCGCGTCGGAGGCGTAGCACTTGGCCGCCGCGCCGAAGAAGGTCAGCTGCTCGTCGGCGCCCTTGCCGGCGCCGATCGAGACCCGCTCGGAGCGGGCCGCCGCCGCGTAGGTCAGCTGGCGGGCCGCCTCCAGCTTCATCGCCATGTCGGCGAGCATGAACTGCACGCCCTGGAAGTCGCCCACCGGCTTGCCGAACTGCTTGCGCTCGCGCACGTATCCCTTGGCGTAGTCCAGGGCGCCCTGCGCGATGCCCAGGGCCTGGGCGGCGATGGTGATGCGGGTGTGGTCCAGCGTCTGCATGGCGGTGCCGAACCCGGTGCCCTCCTCGCCGATCATGCGGTCGGCGGGGATACGGACGTTGTCGAGGTAGACCTCGCGGGTGGGGGAGCCCTTGATGCCGAGCTTCTTCTCGGGGGCCCCGAAGGAGACGCCCTCGTCGCCCTTCTCCACCACGAAGGCGGAGATGCCGCGCGAGCGCTTCTCCGGGTCGGTGACCGCCATCACGGTGTAGTACTCGGAGACGCCCGCGTTGGTGATCCAGCGCTTCACGCCGTTGAGCACCCAGTGGTCCCCGTCCCGCACGGCGCGGGTCTTCATGCCGGCCGCGTCCGAGCCGGCGTCCGGCTCGGAGAGGCAGTAGGAGAACATCGCGTCGCCCTTGGCGAGCGGCCCCAGGTACTTCTTCTTCAGGTCCTCGCCGCCGGAGAGGATCACCGGCAGCGACCCCAGCTTGTTGACGGCCGGGATCAGCGAGGAGGACGCGCACACCCGCGCCACCTCCTCGATGACGATGACGGTGGCCAGGGCGTCCGCGCCGGCGCCGCCGTACGCCTCGGGGACGTGCACGGCGTGCAGGTCGTTGGCGACCAGGGCGTCCAGCGCCTCCTGCGGGAAGCGGGCCTCCTCGTCGACGGCGGCCGCGTGCGGGGCGATCTTCGCCTCGGCGAGCGCGCGCACCGACTCGCGGAGCATCTCGTGCTCCTCCGCCGGTCGGTACAGGTCGAAGTCTGCGGCTCCTGCCACGGCTCTCACTCCCCGGGAGATGTTCATGCTAGTGACCGTTAAGTAACTTGATTCTAGGAGGTCGGCGGGGATGGGGACAGGTGAGTTCGCCGACATCTCCGCCGTCTATGCTCTTGCGGCGCACACCTGTCCGCACGTTCGGGAGACCATATGACCGCGTCCGCCACTCCCTCGCCCGAGGTCCCCGCGGTTCCCGAGGCCCCCGAGGCCCTCGCGGCTCCGGGACTGCCCGAGCGGCCGGGGGTCGTCCCCGACCCCTCGGCGATCGCCGAGCTGCCCGAGGAGGCCACTCGCGTCGCGCCCCGGATCACCGTCATCGGCACCGGGTACCTCGGTGCCACCCACGCGGCGGCCATGGCCGAGCTGGGCTTCGAGGTGCTGGGCCTGGACGTGGTCCCGGAGAAGGTCGAGATGCTCGCCCGGGGTCGGGTGCCGATGTACGAGCCCGGCTTGGAGGAGCTGCTGGGCCGGCACGCGGACGGCGTCGAGGGGTCGACCGGCCGGCTGCGCTTCACCACCTCCTGGCAGGAGGTGGCGGACTTCGGTGACGTGCACTTCGTGTGCGTGAACACCCCGCAGCGGCACGGCGAGTACGCCTGCGACATGTCCCATGTGGACGCCGCGATCGATTCCCTCGCCCCGCTGCTGGACCGTCCCGCGCTGGTGGTCGGCAAGTCCACCGTGCCGGTGGGGAGTGCCGCGCGGCTGGCCGCCCGGCTGCGCGAGCTGGCCCCGGCCGGTGGGGACGTGGAGCTGGCCTGGAACCCGGAGTTCCTGCGCGAGGGCTTCGCGGTGAAGGACACCCTGCACCCGGACCGCGTCGTGATCGGCGTCGAGCCCGACGGTCGGGCCGAGGAACTGCTGCGCCGGGTGTACGCCACGCCGATCGCGGAGGGCTCGCCGTTCGTGGTCACCGACCGGCCGACCGCCGAGCTGGTGAAGACGGCCGCGAACGCCTTCCTGGCGACGAAGATCTCCTTCATCAACGCCATGGCCGAGGTCTGCGAGGCGGCCGACGGCGACGTGGTGCGGCTGGCCGAGGCCATCGGGTACGACGACCGGATCGGCGCGAAGTTCCTGCGCGCCGGCATCGGCTTCGGCGGCGGCTGCCTGCCCAAGGACATCCGGGCCTTCATGGCCCGCGCCGGCGAGCTGGGCGTGGACCAGGCGCTGACCTTCCTGCGCGAGGTGGACTCGGTCAACATGCGCCGTCGCGCGCACATGGTGGAGCTGACCCGGCAGGCGGTGGGCGGCTCGATCCTCGGGACCCGGATCGGCGTGCTGGGGGCGGCCTTCAAGCCGGACTCCGACGACGTGCGGGACTCCCCGGCGTTGAACATCGCCGGTCAACTCCACCTGCAGGGCGCGCAGGTGACCGTGCACGACCCGAAGGCGACGGAGAACGCCCGGCGACTCTTCCCCACCCTGACCTACGCGGCGAGCGCGGAGGAGGCGGTGCGCGGCGCGGATGTCGTGCTGCACCTCACCGAGTGGAGCGAGTACCGCGAGCTGGACCCGGCCGCGCTGGGTGAGGGGGTGGCGCACCGGCGGATCCTGGACGGGCGCAACACCCTGGACCCGGAGGTGTGGCGGAGGGCCGGGTGGACCTATCGGGCGCTGGGCAGGCCGACGGTCTGAGCGGGGCGGGGCGCGGCGGAACACGGCCGGAAACGAAGGGTTTCCGCGCCGGTCCCGCGCCGGGCGACCCCGGGGAGGTGGGCCCGACCCGGGGCCTGCCGGTCCCGGGTCGGCGTCGGGTCGGTCACCGGCCCGGGCGGTCCGGACCCGAAAACGGAAGGGCTCGCCGTGGCCGGGTTCCCCGCTGGTCGGGGAGCCCCCGGTGGGACGACGGGCCGGGAGAGACGAACAGGGCCGGGGGCGCCGGTGAGCTCGGCGGCCCGTCCGGGACCTTCGGGCGGGTCAGGCCGCGGCGTCGAGGTTCCGCTGGACGGCGGCGCGCCAGGCGGCGTAGAGCTTGCCGAGCTCGGCGCGCTCGGCGGCACCCCAGGAGCGGGCCCCGTGCCGGCGCACGTAGGCGCGGATGGCTTCGTTCGCCGCCGCCGCGTCGGTCGTCGCAGCGGTCGTCCGGGCCCTGGTGGGGCTGTCCGGAAGCGATGCGGATTGAGTCGGCATGTCTTCGAGATTAAACCCCCGCACCCGGGCGAACCGTCGATTTTCGGTGCGACCTCCCTCACGTCCGTTCGGGTGATGGAGGCGTTCCGCCCCGTTCCCCAACCCCTGAGGGGTTCAGACGTCGCGCCGACGGGCCCGATAGGCCCGCATTTTCGCCCGGCTGCCGCACACCCGCATGGAGCACCACCGGCGCCGACCTGCCGGGCTGCGGTCGTAGTAGGCCCATTGACAGTTCGGGGCCTCGCAGGCCTTCAGACGCCACCAGTTCCCCTCCCGCACCCCCTCGGCGACGGCGGCGGCGACCCGGGCCGTGACGAAGGACACCCCCCGCAGGCCGCCCACGGGGACGAGCGTGGCGGCACCCCCGGTGTCCACGCGCAGCAGCAGGGGGCCGATGGTCAGCAGCCGGTTGAGCTCGGCCGTCGGGTCGGCGGGCGACGTGTCGATCCGCCCGGGGCCCGGGCCGGAGGCGGGGGTGGGGACGACCGGCGGGATCGGGACGCCCGTCGGGAGGTGCCCGGCGTGGACGAGCAGGACGGCGCGCAGTGCCTCCCGGAGTCGGACGAGTTCGGCGATCTCCGTCGGGGGCAGGCGCGGGAGGGAGTGCCGTTCGCTGAACTCCGCCAGGTCGCCGACCGAGGTCAGGGCGTCCCGGGCCGTCTCCACGTCCAGGGTGTTCACCAACTCCTGGACCAGGACCAATCCTCCGGGGGCGATCTCCGCGCTCACGAACCCCACGGTACCGGTTGCGTCGTTACCTCTTCATGGTCATCATGGGGTAACGCGTTACCCCATGATGACCATGAAGAGGTAACGCTGATCCGTGAGACGAACGGGAGAGGGCGTGAGGCGTCGTGGCCATCGCGACGATGGGGATCACCGTGTTGGACTGTCCGGACCCGAGGGGCCTGGCCGACTTCTACGCGGCCGTCCTCGGCGGAACCGTCGAGGGTGAGCCGGGGGACGAGTGGGTGACGGTGCGCACACCGGACGGGGGCAAGCCGCTGGGGTTCCAGCGCTCGGAGGGCTACCGGCCGCCGGAGTGGCCGTCCACCGAACACGGGCAACAGCTCCACCTGGACCTCGATGTACCCCGGGAGCGCATCGACGAGGCCGAACGACAGGTGCTCGACCTGGGCGCCCGTGCCGTGCAGGGCGACGACGGCGGCAGGTTGAACTTCCGCGTCTACCTCGACCCCGTCGGGCACCCCTTCTGTCTCTGCCTCTGCTGACGGGAGGACCACCCGCCGGTCGGCATCGCCCGAAACGCCGCGACGCGCGGCCCCACCCCCTCCAACGGGGTGGGGCCGCGCGTCGCGGCGTTTCGCGGGAGCGGGACTCCCTCAGTCGTCGGTGACGGTGATCGGCTGGTCCCGGCGCACCTGCTCGAAGAGCTGGTCGGCGCGCTCCTCGTCCCACAGCACCGCCGACCCCTTGTCGGTGGAGAAACCCGGGTTGGCGACCGGCACGTTCATCTGTGTCCCGCCCGAGCCCTGCACCCCGCGCAGCGCCAGGAACATCTGCGCCAGCCGGAAGGGCCCCATCGACTCGTCCACCACCAGCGAGTCCAGGCTCGCGCCCATCGTCGGGTAGAGGCGGAAAGGGTTGAGCAGGGTGGCCGGCGAGGCCACCTGATCACCCAGGGCGCCCAGGAACTTCTGCTGGTTCTTCGTCCGGCCCAGGTCGCCCATCGACTCCTGGTAGCGCTGCCGCACGAACGCCAGCGACTGCGGCCCGTCCAGGTCCTGGCATCCCTCGGCGAAGTCGGCGCCCGAGTTCTTGTCCTGGATCGGCGCGTCGAAGCACATCTCCACGCCGCCCAGCGCGTCCACGACATTGGCGAAGCCGCCGAAGCCGATCTCCGCGTAGTGGTCGACGCGCAGCCCCGTGTTGTGCTCCACGGTGCGCACCAACAGCTCCGGCCCCTCGATGGCGTAGGCGGCGTTCAGCTTGTGCTGTTGCTCGGGTATCCGGTTGCCGGAGGAGGAGCCGGTGAACTCGGGGATGGTCACCCACGAGTCGCGCGGCAGGCTGATCAGCGAGCTGCCGTGGTCACCGGTGTGCAGGATCATGATCGTGTCCGCCCGGGAGCCCTCGGCCTGCCCGGTGCGCATCTCCCGGCGCTCCTCCTCGGTCAGGCCCTCCCGACTGTCGGTGCCCACGATCAGGTACGTGGTGCCCCGCCCGCTCTCCGGCCGCTGCTCCACCGCCGAGAGGTCCACCTCGCGGCGCATCTTGGAGTCCGCCCAGAAGTAGGTGCCCACCCCGAGCACCAGCAGCAGCAGGATCAGCAGGATCAGGCCGCGCTTTATTCGTTGTCCCATGCCGGAGCGTTCCCGATACCCGTCGTTGTCGTCGTCGTAGCCGTCCCGGCCCCCGTGGCCGGCGTAATCCCCGCGCCCGCCGTAGCCGTCGTCCCGGTACCCGGAGCGTCGGTCGTCGTCGTGGCCGGCGTAACCGCCGTAGCCGTGATCACCGGCCCCGTCGTACCCGCCGCGGTTCTGTCGCGGCACCGAGCCGCGCACGTGCGGCATCGCCCGTGCCTGTTCCGGTTGGGGCGGCCCGCCACGGCCCGCCCGCCCCCGGCCGTCGTCGGTCCACCCGTCGGGCCAGTTGTTCATGGCGGAAGTTTGCCCTCTCCCGGGCACGGACGGACAGAGAGGGTGGCGAATGTGTCAGACCTGATGCACAAACAGGGGGCGCGCCCGGGGAAACCCGCCCCCGGGCGCGCCCGGGAGCGCGCATAGGCTTGGTGACCATGACCGATCCAGTCCCCGGCCCGCCGGTTCCCGGTGGCGGTGTCGCGCCCGACGCCCCGGCCGAACCCGTCCCTCCGCCCGGCAAGCCCACCGCGGCTTCGCGCACCACGCTCAGCCACATCATGACCGCCAACGACACCAATCTTCTGGGCACGGTGCACGGCGGGGTCATCATGAAGCTCGTCGACGACGCGGCGGGCGCCGTCGCCGGCCGACACTCCGGCGGCCCGGCCGTCACCGCGTCCATGGACGAGATGGTCTTCCTCGAGCCCGTCCGCGTCGGCGACCTCGTGCACGTGAAGGCACAGGTCAACTGGACCGGTCGCAGCTCCATGGAGGTGGGGGTGCGGGTCCTCGCCGAACGCTGGAACGAGTCCACCCCGCCCACCCGGGTCGGCACCGCCTACCTCGTCTTCGCCGCCGTCGACGGCGAGGGCCGGCCGCGCCCGGTGCCGTCGGTGATCCCGGAGACCGAGCGCGACCGTCGTCGGTACGAGGAGGCGCAGATCCGACGCACCCACCGGCTCGCCCGCCGCCGGGCGATCCGCGAACTGCGCGAGCGACGCGCCGCCGAGGGGCTGGCCGACGACTGATCCCCGGCCCGGGGTCAGAGCCGGGCGATGTCCCAGTGGCGGCGGCGCGGCTCCCGGCGCGGGGGGCGCCGCCCCACCATCCGGATCAGCCGGGTCGCCCGGTGCCGCTGTCCGGCGTACGGCTCCAGCAGGACCAGCATCCGGGCGTCGTCGGCGTCCCGCTCGCCGGCCAGCGTCCACCCCACCTGCGAGGGCAGGTGGAGGTCGCCCACGGTCACCGCGTCGGGCTCGCCGTTGCTGCGCTGAAGGGTCTCGGCCGCCGTCCAGGGGCCCACCCCCGGTACCGCGCACAGCCGCCGTACCGCGAGGTCCAGCGGCATGGAAGCGGCCTCCTCCATCCTCGGCGCCAACCGCACGGCCCGCAGGATCGTCGCCGATCGCTTGGCGTCCACGCCCGCCCGGTGCCACTCCCACGAGGGGATCAGCGACCACGTCCGCCGGTCGGGCATCACCCGCAGCCCCTCCGGCACCACCCCGGTCGGGCCGGGCGCCGGCTCCCCGAACCGCAGCAGCAGTCGCCGCCAGGCACGGAACGCCTCCTCGACGGTGACCTTCTGCTCCAGCACCGACGGGATCAGGGACTCCAGCACCAGGCCGGTGCGGATCAGCCGCACGCCCCGGTTGCGCCGCCAGGCGTCGGCGACCGGGGGATGGCGCGGGACGAAGTTCTCCGGGCGGTCCCCGGCGCCGAGCAGCTCCGGCAGCCGGTCCAGCAGCCATCGCGCGCCGGGGCCCCACGCGGTGGCGACCACCTCGCCGCCCGGGCCGATGGGACCGGGGCCGGACGGGCCCGCCGTGCCGATGGCGTCGGCCGTGCGGGCGGGGCCCGTGGCCGTGCCGCCGGGGTTCGGGGTGACCCGACCCGTGCCGACGGTGCCCGCCGGACCGGCCGGTCCCGTGCCGGCGCCGGCCGGATCCGGGTCCGCGGGGACCGGGACGACCCGACCGGCCGCGTCGACCGGGGTGCCGTCCGTCGGTGCCGGCGGGCCCGTCCGCTGCCGCAGACGCACGCTCACCGGCCCCTCGGGGGTACGGGAGGCCCGCCACACGGTGCCGTCGCGCAGCACCGTCAGGGCGGGGTCGCGCGCCCCGCGGCCCATCACTTCCAGGCTGCGGCGCATGTCGTAGGGGCCGTTCGGCCTCCAGGTGCGTTCCGCCATGGCCGCTCAGGCTACGGGGCGCCGACCCCGGCGTCCCGGTCGGGCCGCCCTCCCCGGCCGGTGGGGCCCGACGGGAGTCGGGTCGGAGCTCTCCCCGGGCCGTGACCCGGGCCGCGCTCCGGACCGCGATCGCGCGCCGGCCGCACATCGGTGTCGTCGGTGGGCAGGTTCGGCACCACGGTGGCGCCGACCCGGGGCGCCCCGGGTTCCGGGTCGGGAACCACGGCGGCGGGAGCGGACGTCCCGTTCCCCGGTTCCACCGGGAGGAGCAGCGGCGCCGCCGCGCATCCGCCGCCGAGCATTCGCCGCCGAGCAGGGCGGTCGGG
This sequence comes from Streptomyces sp. ST2-7A, assembly GCF_021390475.1. Lineage (GTDB taxonomy): Bacteria > Actinomycetota > Actinomycetes > Streptomycetales > Streptomycetaceae > Streptomyces. The sequence goes on along the minus strand of NZ_JAJUWS010000047.1, from coordinate 250 downwards.
CGGAGCGGGAGGGGGCGCCGGGAACGGCTCCGGAGGGGGTTCCGGACGGGGTTCCGGCCGCCACCGGATTCCCCGGGGTCCCGCGAAGACGGAGGCGTCCCGGCCGACGGCGGAAGCCCTGGTCCCCGTTACCTTTCTCGTGGCCCCGAAACGGGGCGCCTGGCCCCCGGGCCCGGTATGGCTGTTTGCCCCCTGTCGAAGGGATGACCTGGGGGGTGTTGCCGCCGGGTCTCGGGGCACCGCTTGACCG
>NZ_JAJUWS010000046.1 GCF_021390475.1 Streptomyces sp. ST2-7A | reverse complement strand
CCACCGCGCGCAGACCCGGGACGAGGTCCTCGAAGAGGGCTTCCTGGCGCTCACCGTGCCCGAGGGCTTCAAGGCCGAGCTCATCGAGGGACAGATCGTCGTGACCCCACCCCCGGACGGCGACCACGAGGACATCATCAGCACCCTGATCCGTCAGGTGCTCGCCGGCTCCTCCGAGGAGATGGACGTCTCCGGACACAAGGGGCTCCTGTTGGAGCGGGCGGATGGCGGAGCACCCGGCAACCGCTTCGTGCCCGACGCGACCTTCGCCCCGCGTGAGCTGCGGGTCTTCCGGGGAGCCCCGCCCTGGATGGACCCGACCGGCATCACCATGGTCACCGAGGTCACCAGCGGTCGCCCCGACCACGACCGCACCACCAAACGCCTCGCCTACGCCCGCGCCGCCATCCCCCTCTACCTCCTCATCGACCGCCGCACCGAAACCCTCACCCTCCACACCGACCCCGAACCCCGCACCGGCGACTACGGGCACACCCACACCGTCCCCTTCGGCAAACCCCTCACCCTCCCCACCCCCTTCGACTTCGACCTCGACACCACCGACCTCACCTGAGGCGCTCTTCCTCACGGGGTGTCCCGATACCCTTCCGGGCATGGCCGTCGACCCGCGCAACCCCGATCCCGTCTATCTCGAGTTCTGGCGGGAGTACCACCTGTGCACCCTCACCACGGTCCGCACCGACGGCACCCCACACGTGGTGGCGGTCGGGGCCACCTACGACCCGGAGGCCGGGCTGGCCCGGGTGATCACCAACCGGCACAGCCGCAAGGTCGCGCATGTGCGGGCGGCCGGCCCCGGGGGCGCCCGAGCGGCCCTCTGCCAGGTGGCCCGTGTCCGGTGGGCGACCCTGGAGGGCGTGGCGACGATCAACGAGGACCCGGCCGCGGTGACCGACGCGGTGGCCCGGTACGCGGAGCGGTACCAGCGACAGCCGAAGCCGAACCCCGACCGCGTCGTCATCGAGATCGCCCTGACCCGGGCCATGGGCCGCGCCTGATCCCTTGCCGGACGGCGAGCCCATCGCGCCGGGGCGGTCGTCCGCCTGCCCGCCGCCCCGGGAACCGGGGCCGCTCCCGGGACATCCCCCATCCCGGGTCCGTCCCGCCCGGCCCATTTCGCCCGCCCCGCGACGTCCGAACCGTTTCGGCTGCTCGCCATCGCCCCCGCTCGCGGCGACACCGGGCATCCAGTCGTCCCGGTCCGCGGCGGCCGCGTGCGAGCGTGGAGTGCTGATGTAGGCGACCATCGGGTGCATCGCGGTGAAGGGGGTCGCGAAACGGCCCGGGCTCATGACGAAGCCGTTGGCGACGTGGAAGGCGGTGGCGCCGCCGATGATCGGCTTCGCCGGTTTCCCGCCCCGCGAGCAGAGGAGGGGAAGAGGCACTCCAGGGCCGGCACGCCGTGGGCGAGGGTGTGGGCAGCGCGCGGGTACCGGGTGGTGAGCCGCCAGACGTCCTCCTGGCCGTATGTGCGGGTGCGCATGACGCCGCCGAGCGCCGCCCCGGACCGCCGGCCCTTCCCCTGCGACTTCACCCAACCGGAGACCGGGTACGACAGGTCGGACTGCGCCACGACGTACCACAGCAGGGCGTCGCGGGTGCGCGGGTCGTTCAAGAGCCGGGCCGGCCCGACGGCTCCCTGCACGAGCGTGGAGGCCTGGTCGGCGCCGTCGGTACCGTAGCGGTGGCGGGGGTGGAGGGCGGCGTTGCCGAGACCCGGGAAGAGGTGGGCGGCGCCGCGCCACCGGCGCCACCGGGCAGCAGCAGGCCGACCGAGGCGGCGACCCGGGCCAGGTACGGGCCGGTGGTGGGCGGTCGTCGGCGACCAGGTCAAGGAACTTGCGCAGAACCGGGTGCCGCGGCGCATGGTTGTCGCGAGCGATGGCCCAGTCGTTGAGACCACCCGGACGGGTGTGCCGACGACGGGTGAGGTGCTCGAGGCCGGAGGTCAGCGACGTGGCGGCGGTCAACCACTCGGAGAGGGCCATGGCGCGCTCCCGCGACACGAGCACGGGGCCCAGCAGTGCGTCCCTCGATCGGCGCAGGGCACGCGGCAGCCGTATGGGCCGTCGGGAGGGGTGCTCATGAGGCCCTCCGGGGCGTGAGGAGAGGGGCGTGGGAGGGGAAACGGGCGTGAACGGGCGGGGCACGGCGGAGTGGTGCGCGACGGAAACCGTCCGGTCGAGCGGTGTGATCGGGCACGCGCGGGACGCCGTACGGGCCACCGCTCCAAACCTCGGGAAAACCCGGCGACACCGAATCCACGACACCCGGGAAACAGGCGGACAATACATTCCCGGGACCTCGAGGGGAAAGCGGAAACCCTCGCCGAGTGGACACGGAATACAGCCGGTCACGGCGGAATTCCGTGATCCCCACCCGGTAATCGGGAGGTACTCCACCGAAGGGAATTCTCGGCGTTCGCCGGGTTGGTCCATCGGATGATTCCTCCGGCCGACCCGTCGACGGTTCCGGCGCGGTCACCCGCACGGAGTCCCCCGGTCGGGGCTCTGCGGCGTGGACCGGGTGGGCGGTGCCGGCGCGCCGGGCGGCCCGGGCCCGGGCGGCGGTCAGTCGGCGCTCGACGTCACTGGATGACCTGGCCGGCCCGGCGACCGGCCTCGTACGCCACCGCCATGGCGCCGCTGAAGGCGATGCCGGCCATGAAGGCGACCGGCGAGGCGCCCCCGGTCAGGTGCCCCCGCTCGTCCCGAGTGTCGATCCCGGCGAGCTCGGTGGACCGGTTCACGAAGCCGGTGAGGTCACGCATGGTGTCCCTTCTGTGGTGGGCCCGGACGAACCCGGGCGGGTGTCGTGGTGCCCGGACGGCCCCGGACGGTACGGCCGGGGCCGTAGTCCAATCCCGGTGTCCTCCCGCGGGTCGGGGAGAGGCCCGAGCGTGGCGGGGAGGGTGATGGGCCCGGCCGGTTCACCGGAGCACCTCACCGGCGGCCAGGGTGACGCCGGCGACGAACGTCGGCACGGTGGTGGGGGTGGCCAGCACGGGCTGCCCCGGCTCAGTGGTTCAGCCCTCGCTATTCTCACCGAATTCCCCGAACTCGGTGAGACGCCGGTCCAGCTTCCACTCCAGCATAAATGCTCCCGAATGATTTTTCGGAAAGGGTTTCGAGATGTGCCGGACCGGAATCCGGCCGGATCGCCCCGGCACGCACCACTGTTCCAATTCCGGAAGATCCATTGAAGAAACGGATTTGTCCACATACTGCACGGCGGGCGGCACCACCCTGCAGCCGTCCGGATCCGACGGTCCCACCATCGACCCCGCTGATCGGGAACATCCCACAGGGGCGAAGCCGTTCGAGGCCCCGGTCACCACTCCCGATGGTCGGACCGGCCACGAAGCGCGGGTCGACCCCGGCTCCCGCCCCTCCCCGTCCACTCCTGTGTGGCCCGTGCGGGCGACGAGGGCCCAAGCGGGCGGCAGGAGGCCTGGGGTGGGGGCGGGAGGCGGGGCCCTCACCCCGGAACCCTCACCGAGGGCGATGCGGCACGAGGTCTCCGGGAGTGATTCCCACGGGAAAGAGCCGGGGCGCACCGCGGCGGGATCTCGCCCTCCGCTTCGTTCCGAAGGTGGCCAACCGGCCGATGAGGGCACCATGATGGAGTGGCGGACCACACACGGGACCGGCCACCGGGCCGGTCGAACCGCCCGATCGGTGGACGGAGTCCCCCCGTCGCGTGAAGGAGCGTCATGTCCCATCCCGCCCAACTCAGGACCTACACGGTTCGGAAAGGACTGATGGATGAGTGGGTGGACCGGTGGCGCCGGGAGATCGTTCCCCTCCGATCGAAGTTGAACTTCGAAGTGGGGGGAGCCTGGATCGACCGGGAACGCGATCTCTTCATCTGGCTCCTCATCTACACGGGCCCTGGAACCCTCACCGAGGGCAATGCCCGTTACTGGGCCTCCCCTGAGCGAGCGGCGATGGGGCTCGACCCGGAGGACTACCTTCTCCGCACCGACGATCGCGACGTCGAAACCGTGGGGACGGCCCTCTGAAGCGGCTGTAGGACCTGGCGGGGAGAGCGTCGGTCACCTCATTCCGAAAGCGGCAGCATATGGTGTCGCCGTTCCTCCTCGGTAAGTGTCCGGGCCACCCGGGCCCGGGCCCGGGCCTGTAGTCGCCGGAAGTCCGGAGCGGTGGCCCATACCCGGGCCGTGCCATCGCGAGAAGCCGTCAGCACTGCCGAGCCGTCGGGTGACCAGTCGACCGACATCACCGCGCCCCTGTGCACCCCGATGACCCGCGCCGTGTCCCGATCGGCCGGGGACCACACCCGGACGGTCCCGTCGTCGGCTCCGGAGGCGAGGAACTCTCCATCCGGGGACCACGCGACGCAGCGCACCCGTGCCTCGTGTCCAACCAGCTTTTTCCTTCTCACGCCCGTGTTGGCGTCCCAGAGGGCCAGGGTTCGGTCGGCCGACGCCGTGGCGACCAGGGACTCGTCCGGGGACCAGGCCACTCCGTCCACATATCCCTCGTGTCCACGCAGCACGGTTCGCTGCTCGCCGGTGTCCAGATCCCAGATGCGGCAGGTCCGATCATCCGAACCCGACGCGAGCGCGTTACCCCCGGGAGACCAGTCCAGGGCTCCGACCCAGTCCTGGTGACCATTGAACTGCGCGATCACCGCGCTCGTGTGGGAATCGCACACCCTGATCACGGCATCATGACCGGCCACGGCGATCCGCTTCCCATCGGGTGCGCAGGCCACCGCCTCGATCGCTTCGTCGAATCCGACTTCGAGAACCGGTACAAGACGGCTCGAGCGAAGAGCCCGAACCGCGCCATCACCGGTAGCGAGTACGAGCAGCGACTCGTTCCGGCTTCCGGATCGCCCCGGCGGACCCCAGGCAAGTGCGGTGATCTCGTCCGCGAACTGATGGGAGGAACCGATCTCGCCGCCGAAGGAATCCCGAATTCCGAGAACACCGTCCGCGCCGGCGGTGGCCATCATCAGGCCGTCGGGTGACCAGACAGCACGGTTCACCGCACTCCGACCATGATCCATGAGCGTCGTCTCCGCACCCTGTGGGCGCAGGTCCCAGATTCGCACCGTCGTGTCGGCGGAACCGGTCGCCAAACAGGCACCATCGGGAGACCAGGCGACACTCCACACGGTGTCTTCGTGCCCGCTCAACACGGAGATCGGTTCGGCGTCTTTCGCATCGAAGATGCGAACAGTGCGGTCCGAGGAACAGGATGCCAACATCGAGCCGTCAGGAGACCAGGCCACGTTCCAGACATAATCCGAGTGCCCGCGCACCAGAAGTCGTTGGCGTCCGCTGTCGGCCTCCCACACCCGAACGGTCCGATCACCGGAGGCCGTGGCGATTTCGGTGCCGTCAGGGGACCAGGCGACCCCCTCGACGAACCCGGTGTGCCCCCGCAGGGTGGAGACGACCATGCCGGAGACCGCGTCCCGAACAATCACCGTGCGATCGTGTGAGGCCGTGGCGAGACGATGTCCGTTGGGAGACCAGGCCACCCCCCACACGTCGTCGGTATGACCGACGAACCCGCTCTCCAACTTTCCGGAGGTCGCCTTCCAGACCCGTACCATCCGGTCCCGGGAAGTGGCCGCGATCCAATCGCCATCGGGAGACCAGGCCACCCCCCGTCCGAAATCCGTGAGACCGCTCAGAACGTGGCGCGTTCCGGCCTCGATGTCGATGACACGGAGGGCTCGGTCCCGTGAGGCCACGACCAGCTTTCTCCCGTCAGGGGACCAGGCAACAGATTCAACCATGGCCCCGTCCCCCTGGTATGTGGACAGGACACGGCCCGAACGGGCCTCCAGGACAGCCACGGATCCGTCCCTTGACGCGGTGGCCAGCCGTCCACCGTCCGAGGACCACACCACCTGTCGGACTGCGTCGTGGTGGAAAGCGACCTGTTCGCGCAGATGACTGAAGCTCAAAGACGTCATCAGCGCTCGCTCAGCGGCGGGAGTGGGCGTGCATTCCGACAGGGCCGCCAGGGACAACAGAACGGACAGCTCCGGATAGCGATCCGCCCGGGTCAGGACATGGCGGCCCACGGACTCGGACACCCTTCGCAGAAAGGCGAGATCCCGACGCCGGGACTCCTCCACGAGGGCACGGGTGTGCGGGGAGTCCTGGCCCGTCTCCTCGAGCGCGAGCAACCACTGCTGCGCCAGGGTGAGACGGTCCCCGCTGAGCAGGTAGTCATCGCTGCGGCCCGATCTCCGCCAATCGTCCGCCCAGCGTTCCAACTCGGCACGATTACGCAGCCTTTCGGCACTCGCCTCCACCTCTTGGCGCAGTGGGGGCCACTGCCGAAAGAGTGCCTCGTGAGCGACGTGGACCACGGCTCCCCGTTCCTCGGAGCCCTCTTCCCCCACGGGAGCGGTGTCCACGATCAGGAGACGGGCCTCCACGAACGCGTCGACGATCCGCCGCTCTTCCGCGGACAACTCGGCAAGGGCCACCCGTCGCCGGGTGACATCCTGCCCCTCGACCGTCACACATTTCAGGAGGACGCGCGACACCGCTGTGAGGCCGTGCATGGTCCGCAGCTCGGCCAGTGTCTGATCGGCCTGACGTGACAAGGCACCGGCGACCCCTCCCAACCGTCGATAGTCGTTTTCCGTGACCACACCTCCGGGTCCGACGGCGTAGTACAACTCCTGGAGAAGGTATGCGAGCAGTGGCAGGGCATCCCCGGTGCCCACCTCGTCCACGATCGTGTCCACGATTCCGGGAGCGAACCCCATCCCCACCAGAGCCCCCGGAGCCTCCACCGCTTGGACCAGTTGCCTTCGACTCAGGGACCCCACTGTCACGGGTGTGCGAAACAGGGGAGCATGGGATGTTTCCAGCATCGGGCCGAGGAACTCGATCCGTAGGGTGGAGAGAGCCCACAGGCGTGGGTCCCCCTCCATGGCCACTCGTAGCGCGTCGAGGAAGAGCGACCTCTCCCTCTCGCTCGCCAGGGTGATCGTTTCCTCGAGTTGGTCGACAACCAGCAGGACCCGCCTGAACCTGCGATCACCCCGAAATCGGCGCAGTTCTTCTCCGAGGGCATCCGTATCCCGACGCAGCCGACGCTGTACCCGTCCGGGATCCTCCCCCAGCGCCTCGGCAAGCGGGGCCGCGAGAGCCGACAGCGGGGCGGCGCCGGGCGCGGGAATGTGCAGGATCATCCATCGACGTTGCCGCAACCGGGGCAGCACTCCGGCCCCGACGAGCGAGGACTTTCCGCTGCCCGACGCTCCCACCAGGGTGACGCACCGGTCGGCGGCTTCTCCTCCTTGTCCGTGCAGACGGCGAACAAGTTCATCGACCTGGCCCTCACGACCGAAGAAAACAGCGGATTCCGCCTCGGTGAAGGCGTCCAACCCCGGATAGGGAATCCGATCCCGATCCCAGACCCGGGGCGGAGGAGCGGGACGCCCCAGTCGATGCGCCGCGATATGAAGAACGACCATCAGGATGATGAGCACGCCGATACCGGGGACCGCAGCCCGCTGTAAGAGGTCGAGAGCCGGAGGAGGTTCGTCCGTTCCGGTGGCGTAATTCGTGACGATTCCCAGCATTCCGGCGATCAGAACCAGTAGAGCCTGGAGAACGAGTTCGAGCTGTCGCCGTCTCATCGGTGTGTGCCCCCCGAGGCGCTCCGTGTCATCGATCCCCGCGCTGCCACCGCGCCGTCCCCCTTCGTCGCCGCTCACGCCCGCCGAGCCATGATCGGGGAACCCCGGGGCCTGCGCAAGGACGCCTGACGGCCCCGGTGCGAGACTCCCCGGCCTCCGAAAGGCCGGGGAAACGCACGACGTTCACCCGAAAGGGGTGGGGCGCGGTGCCGGGGTGGGCCGGAACGACGTGGTGCCCGTCGCCACGACCGGGAGAGGTCGGGGTGACGGCCACCACGGGGAGAAGCGGCCCACCGGGCCGGCGCGTCAGCGGCGCCGACGCTCCGGCCGCCAGACGACCAGCGCGGAGGACTGCCGCACGTCCTGATATGGCACCAGGTCGCGTCGGTAGGAGGCGTGCACCTGGGCCTCGCGGCGGCGCATGGCCACGGCCGCGCCGTCCACCGCCTGCTGGAGTTCGGCCACCCGCGACTGGAGCGCCGCGACCTGGTTCTCCAACTCGATGATCCGCTTGATACCGGCGAGGTTGATGCCCTCGTCCTGGGAGAGCCGCTGGACCACACGCAACAGTTGGATGTCGCGCGCCGAGTAGCGGCGCCCCCGTCCGGCGGCGCGATCGGGGCTGACCAGGCCGAGCCGGTCGTACTGACGCAGCGTCTGCGGATGCAGCCCGGAGAGCTGGGCGGCGACCGAGATCACGTAGACCGGGGTGTCGTCGTTCAGCTCGTAAGGATTGTCGTACCGGGCGCCGCCGAACGGCGGCTCGGACCGGGTCCCGCCGGGGGTGCCCCCGGGGAGTCCGGTACCGCCCATGCCCTGCCCGGTTCCCATTCGACTTGCTCGGCCGTCCACGTCAGTCTCCCTTCGCGGCCTCGAAGAGCCCCGCCCGCGGGTCCTCACCCGCGGCAGCCTCGCGGTACTCCTCCAGGGCCTTCCTCGCCCTTTCCCCCATGTCGCGCGGCACCGCCAGCTCGATGGTGACCAGCAGGTCGCCGCGTGTTCCGTCCTTGCGCGTCGCGCCCTTGCCCCGGGCGCGCATGGTGCGACCGCCGGGTGTCCCGGGCGGCAACTTGAGCGTCACCGGCGGGCCGCCGAGGGTCGGCACCTTGATATCAGCACCGAGCGCGGCTTCGGGGAAGGTCACCGGCACGGTAATCGTCAGATTGTCACCACGTCGGCCGAAGAGGGGGTGCGGATCGACGTGCACGGTGACGTAGAGGTCGCCGTTGGGGCCGCCCCGCTCGCCCGGCGCGCCCTTGCCCCGCAACCGGATGCGCTGTCCGTTCGAGACACCCGCCGGGATGCGCACCTGCATGGTGCGCGAACTCGTCGCCCGGCCGCTGCCCCGGCACACCGAGCAGGGGTTCTCGGCGATCAGGCCGCGCCCCTTGCAGTCCACGCACGGGTCGGTGAGCGAGAATCCGCCCCCGCCTCCACGACTGACCTGCCCCGTGCCGACGCAGGTCGGACAGACCCGCGGCGTGCCGTTGGTGTCCCCGGTGCCCGCGCACCCCTTGCAGGCGGCGCTGGAGGACATCCGCAGCGGAACGGTGGCGCCGTCCACGGCCTCGGTGAAGCTCAGCGTCACCTCGGACTCGATGTCCTGACCCCGCCTCGGCTGCACCCGCGAACCCGGTCCGCCCCGGTTGAACAGACCGCCGAAGACATCGCCGATGCCGCCACCGAACCCACCGGCACCCCCCGTGGTGCCGGTTCCGGTGCCGCCGGCGCCGGTACCGGCGCCGAAGAGGTCGTTGAGGTCGAAGTTGAACTGGCCGCCCGCGCCCGGGCCCGGCCGGAAGCCACCGCCGCCGAACAGGGCGCGCGCCTCGTCGTACTCCTTGCGGCGCTTGGCGTCGCCGAGGACGTCGTACGCCTCGGAGACGTCCTTGAACCGCTCCTCGGCCTTGGCGTCACCGGTGTTGGCGTCCGGGTGGTACTCCCGGGCCAGCTTGCGGTACGCCTTCTTGATCTCCGCCTCGGTGGCGTCCTTGGGGACGCCGAGAACCTTGTAGTAGTCCTTCTCGATGAAGTCCTTGGTGCTCATCGCGGCGTCCCTCCTCTCATCGGCCCGGCGCCGGTCCGCCGCACCCCGGGGCCCCGCCCCGGGTCGGTTCCGATCGCCGGTCTCGCCGTGCCCGGGCCGGCCGGTGCCGGTCGGGCCACCGGTGGTTCCCCTGCTGCCGGTACCGCCGTTTCCGGTACTGCCGTCGCTGCCGGTGCTGCCAGTGTTCCCAGCGCTCCCCGTGGTCGGGCCGCGCACGTGCGCGGCAGCCCCCGGCGGCCCCCGAGGGGTCCGCCGGGGGCGTCGCCGTCAGCCCTCTTCCGGGCCACCGCTCTCCTTCTCGCCGTCCCCGCCGTCGCCGGACTCCCCGGCCGGGGAGTCCCCCGCCGACGCCTCGCCGGCGGGCGAACCGGGCTGGGGCTCGGCGACGCCGACCCGCGCCGGGCGGATCGTGCGGTCATTGATGCGGTACCCCGGCTGGAGGATCTGCACGCACGTCGTCTCCTTGACGTCCGGTGAGTAGCTGTGCATCAGCGCCTCGTGGATCGTCGGGTCGAACGGCTCGCCCTCCTTGCCGAACTGCATCAGGCCCAGCTTGGCGGCGACCGTCTCCAGCGACTCGGCCACCTGCTTGAAGCCACCGACCAGTTCGCCGTGGTCCCGGGCACGACCGATGTCGTCGAGCACCGGCAGCAGCTCGGTCAGGAGGTTGGCGATCGCGATCTCCTTGACGGCGACGCGGTCGCGATCCACCCGGCGGCGGTAGTTCTGGAACTCGGCCTGCAGGCGCTGGAGATCGAGCGTGCGCTCGTTCAGCGCCGTGCGGACCTGGTCCAGTTGGGCGGTGAGTCCGGCCTCGCGGGCGACCGCGGCTGCGGCCTCCGCGTCACGCCCATCGGTGTCGGCGGAGTCCGGGGTCTCCCCCGTCGGCGCGCCGCCCCCCTCGGAGGGCGGGGTGTCGGCGCCCCCCTCGGCGGCGCGGGCGCCGTCCGAGGGGGACTCCGGGTCGGTGCCGGCGTCGGGGACCTCGGGCTCCCGGTCGTTGTCGAAGCCCTTGGGGTCCGAGGTCACGCGGCACCGCCCTTCGGCTTCTCGTCGTCCACGATCTCGGCGTCGACGACGTCCTCGTCGGTGGAGCCGCCCTCGGTACGGGCGCCGCCCTCCCCACCGGCGGAGGCGGAGGAGGCCTGGGCGTCGGCGTACAGGGCCTGGCCGAGCTTCTGGCTGGTGGCCGCGACCTTCTCGGACGCCTCGCGGATGGCCGCGGTGTCCTCGCCCTTCAGCTTCTCCTTGAGGTCGGCGATGGCGGTCTCGACCTCGGTCTTGACGTCACCGGGGACCTTCTCGGAGTTCTCCTTGATGAAGTTCTCGGTGGTGTAGACCAGCTGCTCGGCCTGGTTGCGGGTCTCGGCGGCCTCGCGGCGCTTGGAGTCCTCGTCCGCGTACTGCTCGGCCTCGCGCATCATGCGCTCGATGTCGTCCTTCGGCAGCGCGGAGCCACCGGTGACGGTCATCCGCTGCTCCTTGCCGGTACCGAGGTCCTTGGCGGAGACGTGCATGATGCCGTTGGCGTCGATGTCGAAGGTGACCTCGATCTGCGGGACACCGCGCGGGGCGGGCGGCAGACCGGTCAGCTCGAACATCCCGAGCTTCTTGTTGTACGCCGCGATCTCGCGCTCGCCCTGGTAGACCTGGATCTGCACCGAGGGCTGGTTGTCGTCGGCGGTGGTGAAGATCTCCGAGCGCTTGGTGGGGATCGTGGTGTTGCGCTCGATGAGCTTGGTCATGATGCCGCCCTTGGTCTCGATGCCCAGGGACAGCGGGGTGACGTCCAGCAGCAGGACGTCCTTGACCTCGCCCTTGAGGACACCGGCCTGGAGGGAGGCGCCGATGGCGACGACCTCGTCCGGGTTGACGCCCTTGTTGGCGTCCTTGCCGCCGGTCAGCTCGCGCACCAGCTGCGCCACGGCGGGCATGCGGGTGGAGCCACCGACGAGCACCACGTGGTCGATCTCGGACAGCTGGATGCCGGCGTCCTTGATGACGTTGTGGAACGGGACCTTGCAGCGCTCCAGAAGGTCGGAGGTGAGCTGCTGGAACTGCGCCCGGGTCAGCTTCTCGTCGAGGTGCAGCGGCCCCTCGGCGGAGGCGGTGATGTAGGGCAGGTTGATCGTGGTCTCGGTGGAGGAGGAGAGCTCGATCTTGGCCTTCTCCGCGGCCTCCCGCAGGCGCTGCAGTGCCATCTTGTCGCGGCCCAGGTCCACGCCATGGGCGGACTGGAAGGTCTTGACCAGGTGGTCCACGACGCGCTGGTCCCAGTCGTCACCACCGAGGTGGTTGTCGCCGTTGGTGGCCTTGACCTCCACCACGCCGTCGCCGATCTCCAGCAGGGAGACGTCGAAGGTACCGCCACCGAGGTCGAAGACCAGGATGGTCTGGTCGTCCTTCTCCAGGCCGTAGGCGAGGGCGGCGGCGGTGGGCTCGTTGACGATGCGCAGGACGTTCAGACCCGCGATCTCACCGGCCTCCTTGGTGGCCTGCCGCTCGTGGTCGTTGAAGTAGGCGGGGACGGTGATCACCGCGTCGGCGACCTTCTCGCCCAGGTACGCCTCGGCGTCCCGCTTCAACTTCTGCAGGATGAAGGCACTCATCTGCTGCGGGTTGAAGTCCTTGCCGTCCAGGTTGATCTTCCAGTCGGTGCCCATGTGGCGCTTGACCGAGCGCACCGTCCGGTCCACGTTGGTGACCGCCTGGCGCTTGGCGACCTCGCCGACGAGCACCTCGCCGTTCTTGGCGAAGGCGACGACGGACGGCGTGGTCCTGGCGCCCTCGGCGTTGGTGATGACGGTGGGCTCACCGCCCTCGAGAACACTGACGACGGAGTTCGTCGTACCCAGGTCGATGCCGACCGCACGTGCCATGTCAGATCCTCCAGCCGAATCCTTGAGTAGCTTTGACTCAAGGGTGCCCGAGTATGCGACCGGCGTCAAACAGCCTGAGCGGATGTGGCTCAACTATTGGGCACCCCCCGCACTCAATTAAGGCCCTTCCCCTCGCGCGGCCACCCCGGAGGCGGCCACCCCGGAGTACGGAGCGGGGGCCCGGTGCGCACCCACCGGGCCCCCTTGTCACCCGTGGAGTGCCCCTGCCCGCTTCACCCCGGGTCAATCCCGAAAAAGGGCGGATCGGGAGAATTAACCCTCTGGTGCCGATATCCCCGTCGCCACCCCCGGTCGCCGGCGCCGCCACCCCTGAGCCCCGTCACCCGCCGGGCTCAGCCACCGGCACCGGAGGTCGTGCCGCCGTCGGTGCCGCTCCGCTCCTCGGCGAGCTCCTGGATCTCCCCCAACACGGCCGCCGGGTCGCCGTCCGGACCGACCGCCCGGTTCAGGTGCTCGAGGAGCAGCCCGCGCACCGCCGGCCAGGAGTGCTTGTTGAGCGGCTGGAGTTCGGCCTGCGGCATCTGGTCCACGAACTCCCACAGGTGGCGGTGATCCTCGTCCTCCAGCAACAATTGCGAGGCCGAGACGGTGGTGGGGATCGTGCCGTGCCGCCCGCTGGAGAAGGCGTGGTTCTCCGGTCGGTAGACGAACTCCATGAAGGCGCCGATCTCGTCCTCGTGCCCACCGTCGCGGAAGGCGATCAGCCAGTCGGAGATGCCGGTGGAGACGCCGGGGCCGCCGTCCCGGGACGGGAAGGGCACGTGCGCGTAGTCGACACCCGCCTCCTCCATGGCCACCAACATCGCGGGATGCCCCATCATCATGCCGACCTCACCGGTGAAGAAGCCGCCGTAGGAGGTGGAGCGGTCCAGTTCGGCGGGCGGCAGACCGGTGAGCCCCTCGGCGACCAGGTTGTCCCGCAGCCACTCCAGCGCCTCGACGTTCTCGGCGGAGTCGACCGCGTAGTGGTCACCGCCGTCGGTGTAACCGCCACCGGCGCCGAGCATCCACACCAACGCCTCCTCGTGCACGCCGTCCGGGCCGAACTGGAGGGCGTAGGGGATGGAGACCCCGACGTCCCGCAGCGCCCGGGCGGTACTCAGCAGTTCGGCCCAGTCGGTGGGCGGCTCCGCCACGCCCGCGCGCTCCAGCAGCTCGAGGTTGACGAACAGGCGCGGGGTGCTGGAGACGAAGGGGATGCCGTACTGCTCCCAGCGGTATTCGCCGGCCCGGGCGAGCGGCAGGTGGAAGTCGGCCTGGGTGGTCAGCGGCAGCATGTCCGAGGCGGAGTACAGCAGGTCGTCGGCGGCGTACTCGGCGAACGACCCGACCTGGGCGATGTCCGGCGACCCGCCGGCCCCCACCCGCTCGGCGAGAACGGTATCGGCGTTCTCCCAGGGGACGAGTTCCACCTCGACGGTGACGCCCGGGTTCTCCTCCTCGAAGCGGGCGGTGATGTCCTCCCAGAACACCGAGGTGGGGATGACGACGCGCTGCCCGAAGTCGGCGGCCAGGACGGTGATGGTGACATCCCCGTCGGAGGAGCAGGCGGTGGGGCCGACGGCGAGGGCGATCGCCAACAGGCCGGTCAGGGCCGTGCGGCGCGCACGACGCCCGCGAGGGGTCTCCCGCGCGCGGGGTCCCGGGGCGGGCCGGTCCGCCGGTTCGGGACCCTCCGGCGGGGAACCGGGCGGGAAACGGAGCCGGCTCCCGGGCCGACCTCCGATCCGACCGGTCGGTATTTCACGTGTATCGCGATCTGTCCGATTGCGTCGTCGCATGGTAGAGGCCCCCTGTGCCGCGCCCTTCAAGGGGTGGACGGCGGGTCCACCCGGAAAGTCGCCGGAGATTACCACGCGAAAGCCGTGATAACGGATGGTTCGGGCGGAGTACCCCGGAACCCGGGCGCCGCTCCCCACCCCGGGACCACCCACCGCTCCGGCCGTCTCGCGTCACGTTCCCGGGTCGGTCAGCCGGCGGAAAGACCGCCGGCACAACTTTTTTCATGCCCGCCCCCGCCCGCTCCCGGCCGCTCCCGGCCGTTCGGTCCGGAATCGGCCGACTCCCGGTCCGGAAACGGGCCCGAACCGGCCCTGCCGCCGGAACCCCACCCCGAGACCTCGGATCCCGCCCCTCACCGCCGGACGGGGAGGACGGGATCCGGTGCGGCGCGTCCCGGCTCAGCCGGGCGCGACGGGGCCCTCCCCCGTCCCCGGCTCGCCCCCGCCTCCCGGCACGGGCCCCCGCAACTCCGTGAACAACCCCTCGGCGGGGCCCCCGTCCAGCATCAGCCGGTTGGGGTGGTCCGGGTGCGGCAGCACCGGGACCGTACGGAAGACCAGGCCGTCACGGGGCACCTCCCGCATTCGGCGGGCCAGGGCGTACAGCTCGGCCGGGGAGTCCAGGCCGGCGTCCGTGGTCAGAGAGGACGTCGCCGCCTCCAGCACCGGATAGAGGCGGGCGGGGTTGACCAGGGTGCTGTCCGCCCTGGCCCGGGCGTAGAGCAGGCCGAAGAACTCCTGCTGGCGGGCGATCCGGTTCAGGTCGCTGCCGTCACCGACCAACTGCCGGGCGCGGACGTAGGCCAGCGCCTGCCGACCGTCCAGCAGGTGGCGGCCGGCGGTCAGGTCGTGGCCGACGTGCCAATCCGACTCGTCCCGCGCCACCTCCACCTCGACCCCGCCCACGGCGTCCACGAATCGCACGAAGCCCGAGAAGTCGACCACCATGTGGTGATCGATCCGCACGCCGATGAGTTCCTCCAGGGTGCGGATGGTGCAGGCCGCGCCGCCGAACTGGAAGGCCCAGTTGAACTGCGCGCGAGTCGGCGGGGTGTGCCCCTCCCCGTCGGGACGGGCG
This sequence comes from Streptomyces sp. ST2-7A, assembly GCF_021390475.1. Lineage (GTDB taxonomy): Bacteria > Actinomycetota > Actinomycetes > Streptomycetales > Streptomycetaceae > Streptomyces. Next base: position 37,727 of record NZ_JAJUWS010000046.1, on the reverse strand, counting down.
CAGCGGGGGATGTCCACGACCAGGTCGCGTGGCACGTGCACGACATCGGCGCGGTCGCCCTCGGCGGCGAGCCGCAGGAGGACGACGGTGTCGGAACGCTCGTTGGGGTGACCTCCCTCCCGGTCCGATCCGATGACCAGGACGGTGCGGGCGGTGCCGACCGGGGGGCGATCGGAGGAGGCCGCCTCCAGTGCGTCCGCCGCGGCGTGGTCGGTGGTGATGTTGTCGTCCAGGGAACGGTAGAGCCACCAGGTGGCACCGAGAGTCAGGAGCAGGGCCCCCGCCAGGGCGAGACCGAGGGCGCCGGTGACCCCGAGCAGCCATCGGGGGCGGCCGCCACCGGATCGTTTGACAGGCATATGCGTATTTTGTCAGCATCTGATGCCTTATCAGGTTTTCCGGATGTCCGTCGTGGTGTCGGGGTGGGCCGACGGGCCCGGGGGTCACCGGTGCGGATCCTCGGAGGCGCGGGGCGTGACGGGGTGCGCGAGGGGCGTGACATCACGGGAACCGCGCGCCCCCGATCCTGTCGACACCCCGGGTCATGATGGGAACGAGGACCCCACCACGCCCCCGAACACCTCCGACATCCCGAGCGCCCCGCCCCTCCCCCGGCCGACCGCGGATGACCGACCGGTGGGCCCCGGGGTCCGTGAGCGACGCATATCACCGGCGCTGCGTCTGCACCCCGGGCCGCCACCCGGGTACCCTCGGACCAAACCCGTTAAGTTACCGCTTAGTAAGCTCCCTCCGGGGAAGAACTCCACCCCGGGGTCCCACACCGCACGACCCGCACCACCTATCGCACCGCACCACGCACCCCCGATCCCCCGCCCACCCGTCCGTCCACCCACACACCGAATGTTCCGCCGGTTCGAGGAGCCGTTGCCATGCAACTCGTCGCGATCGTCGTATCGCTGGTCCTGACCGCGGTCGCCGTTGCCCTGATCGCCCGCGCCGCCGTGCACCTCGTCCGCTTCATGCGGCTCGGCCAACCCGTGCCCGCCGGCCTGCGCACCGATCAACCGGGGCAACGGACCCTCACCCTCACCCGGGAGTTCCTCGGCCATACCCGCATGAACCGCTGGGCCGTGGTCGGCGTCGCCCACTGGTTCGTCGCCATCGGCTTCCTCACCCTGGGCCTGACCATCGTCCAGGCGTACGGGCAGCTCTTCCGGGCCGACTGGGTACTGCCGGTCCTCGGCTCGTTCGTGCCCTACGAGATGTACATCGAGTTCATCGCCGCCATGACGACCCTGGGCATCCTGACCCTCATCGTCATCCGGCAGCTGAACCTGCCCTCCAAGCCCGGCCGCAAGTCCCGCTTCGCCGGCTCCACCGCCTGGCAGGCGTACTTCGTCGAGTACGTCATCCTCACCATCGGCGCCGCCATCCTCGTGCTGCGCGGCCTCGAGGGCGCCCTCCAGGGCGTGGATTCCTACACTCCGGCCTTCTTCGTCACCTATCCGCTGATCCTGGCCTTCGGCGGCCTGGAGACCGCCACCCTCCAGAACCTCGTCTACCTCGCCGCCATGATCAAGCTCGGCGTGACGATGGTCTGGGCGATCACGGTCAGCCTGAACCTCTCCATGGGCATCGCCTGGCACCGCTTCCTGGCCTTCCCCAACATCTGGTTCAAGCGCGACGCCCGCGGCGGTACCGCGCTCGGCGAGCTCCAGCCGATCATGGTCAACGGCAAGCCCGTGGACTTCGAGACCGTCTTCGAGGAGGAGAGCGAGGAGGAGCCCACCTTCGGCGTCTCCAAGGTCGAGGAGTTCTCCTGGAAGGGCCTGCTGGACTTCTCCACCTGCACCGAGTGCGGGCGCTGCCAGTCCCAGTGCCCCGCCTGGAACACCGGCAAGCCCCTCTCCCCCAAGCTGCTCATCATGTCGCTGCGCGACCACGCTCACGCCAAGGCCCCCTACCTGCTCGCCGGCGGCTCCACCGACGCCGAGGGCAAGGAGCGGGCGAGCGAGGAGCAGCTGGCGAACGTCCCCGCCGAGGCCCTCGCCGAGGCGCGCCGCCCCCTGGTGGGCACCGCCGAGGAGAACGGTGTCATCGACCCCGACGTCCTGTGGTCCTGCACCACCTGCGGCGCCTGTGTCGAGCAGTGCCCGGTCGACATCGAGCACGTCGACCACATCATGGACATGCGCCGCTACCAGGTGATGATCGAGTCGGCGTTCCCCTCCGAGGCCGGCACGATGCTCAAGAACCTCGAGCGCAAGGGCAACCCCTGGGGCCTGGCCAAGAAGAAGCGTCTGGAGTGGACCAAGGAGGTCGACTTCCCCGTCCCGGTCGTCGGGAAGGACGTCGAGGACCTCACCGACGTGGAGTACCTCTACTGGGTCGGCTGCGCCGGCGCCCTGGAGGACCGCGCCAAGAAGACCACCAAGGCCTTCGCGGAGCTGCTGCACACCGCCGGCGTCTCCTTCGCCATCATGGGCGGCGAGGAGTCCTGCACCGGTGACTCCGCCCGCCGTCTGGGCAACGAGTTCCTCTTCCAGCAGCTCGGACAGCAGAACGTCGAGAGCCTGAACGCCGCCTTCGGCGAGGACGCCGAGGAGGGCGTGACGGTCGAGAAGGCGAAGAAGCGGATCGTCGCCACCTGCCCGCACTGCTTCAACACCCTGGCCAACGAGTACCCGCAGCTCGGCGGGCACTACGAGGTCATTCACCACACCCAGTTGCTGCAGCACCTCATCGACGAGGGCCGGCTGATCCCGGTGACCCCCGTCGAGGGCCTCATCACCTACCACGACCCGTGCTACCTCGGGCGGCACAACAAGGTCTACACGCCGCCGCGCGAGATCATCGGGAAGGTGCCCGGCCTGCGCAACGAGGAGATGCACCGGCACAAGGAGCGCGGCTTCTGCTGCGGCGCCGGTGGCGCCCGGATGTGGATGGAGGAGCGCATCGGCAAGCGCGTCAACACCGAGCGGGTGGACGAGGCGCTGGCCCTCAACCCGGACATCGTCTCCACCGCCTGCCCGTTCTGCCTGGTCATGCTGACCGACTCGGTCAACGCCAAGAAGAACGACGGCGAGGCCCGCGAGGAGATCCAGGTCGTCGACGTCGCCCAGCTGCTGCTGGAGTCGGTGAGGACCCCGGCCGACCCGGCGGGCGGCGCGGAGAGCGGGAGCGAACCGGAACCGCAGCCGACCGTCTGAGGGCGGGCCGCGCGACGGCGATGGATGGGGCGCGCCCACCGGGATTTCCCGGTGGGCGCGCCCCGCGCACGTCCCGGGGCGCTTCCCGGCCGCGCGGGTGGGGATTGGTCGGGTGGGGATTGGTCGGGGTCGGACGACCGGCTGCCCATGGGAGCCGAAGCCCCCGGCGCACCGGAGCCTCCCGTGCCGCCCCGGATGGCCCCGTGCGCCCCCGCTTCACCCCGAGCGCCCATCCCCCGGCCGAAGAACACCGTCCCGCGCTCCGAACCGACCCCGCCGAGGCGGGTTCCGGCGGCCGGACCGCCGCACAGAAGGTAGGTTCATAGGCGTGGCAGGACACAGGAGACATCGCGACGCCCGTGACCACGGCGGTCACCGAGAACACGGCGACACCCAACCGATGCCCGGCGTTCCCGGGTCCCGGGGCGGCTACGGCCACCCGCCGCAGCCGGGCGGCGGTCACGGGAACGACGGGCACTCCGGTCACGACCACGGTTACGGCCCCCCCGACGAGGACCACGCCCCGTACGAGGACCACGGCCCCGCCGAGCCGGGCCCGCCACCCCTGGGCTGGAAGGACCTGCTGCGGGGTCTGGTGCTGTGCCCCGACCCCACCTTCTGGCACATGCGGGACCACGCCGTGTGGGGGCCCGCGCTGATCGTCACCTTCCTCTACGGCCTGGTGGCCGTCTTCGGCCTGGACAGCGCCCGGGACTCCACCCTCTCGGCGACCGCCTCCGCCCTCATCCCGTACCTGCTGGTCACCGGGGTGGCCATGGTCATCGGCGCACTGCTGCTGAGCACCGTCACCCACTCCCTCGCCCGGCAGCTGGGCGGCAACGGCCACTGGGCACCCACCGCCGGCCTCGCCATGCTGATCATGACGATGACCGATGTGCCCCGACTGCTCCTCGCCGTCTTCCTCGGTGGCGGTGACACCATCGTGCAGATCGTCGGATGGGTGACCTGGCTCTACGCCGGCCTCCTGCTGACCCTGATGGTGAGCCGGTCCCATGAACTGCCCTGGCCGCGCGCCCTGGGCGCCTCGGCCATCCAGCTGATCGCCATCCTGATGCTGGTGAAGTTGGGCACCCTCTAGCCGTCCCCCGAGCGTCCCCGTCCCGTCCCCGCGATCCGGACCGGAATCCGGGGACGGCACGGGCCCGGCCCCGACGGTGACCGGTCCGACCCGGGCGTCCCGGAGCCCCGATGCACGACCCACACCCCCGCAGCGATAACCTGCGGGGGTGTTGCTATCGGACAAGGACATCCGGACGGAAATCGACGCCGGTCGGGTCACCATCGACCCCTACGAGCCGGAGATGGTCCAGCCGTCCAGCATCGACGTCCGACTGGACCGCTACTTCCGGGTCTTCGAGAATCACCGCTACCCGCACATCGACCCGGCGGTCGAGCAGCCCGACCTCACCCGCATGATCGAGCCGGTCGAGGACGAGCCGTTCATCCTGCACCCCGGGGAGTTCGTCCTCGCCTCCACCTACGAACTGATCGGCCTGCCCGACGACATCGCCTCCCGGCTGGAGGGCAAGAGCTCGCTGGGGCGGCTGGGGCTGCTCACCCACTCGACCGCGGGCTTCATCGACCCCGGCTTCAGGGGACACGTCACGCTGGAGCTGTCGAACGTCGCGACGCTCCCGATCAAGCTGTGGCCGGGGATGAAGATCGGCCAACTCTGCCTGTTCCGGCTCACCTCGCCGGCCGAGAACCCCTACGGGGCCGGGGCGCGCGGATCGCGCTACCAGAACCAGCGCGGCCCCACCGCCTCGCGCTCCTACATCGACTTCCACCGCACCCGGATCTGAACACCGGGACCGGGCCGCACCGGTGGGCGGGACGCACCCGGGGGCCGATCCCGGGCGTTGTCGGCCCACCGGCCCGTCGCCCCGTCGGCCGGGGAACCGCCGAACCCCCGCGCCCGCGTCCCGGTCACCCATCGCCGCACCACCCCCGCGCACGGAGCGGGGCCCGCGCCGCCGTCGCGACCCGGGCCCCGCTCCCCCACATCCGAGCGCTCACGCGCTTCCGACGACAACCCCTCCCCCGCCGGCAGCCACCTCCGCGCCGACCACCGGCACGGCGCTGCGCAGCCGCGCACAGCGCGGACAGCGGAGCAGCCGGGCGGGGCCCAAACGCTCGGGATTCAGCTGCTGCATCGGGAAAGCCGGAGTGTTGAACACGTGCCCCTCGGCACAGCGGACGACGATGGTCTGCAAGACGACGCACTCCCCTGCTCTGGACGACCGTCCTTACGGTAGGGGATCGCGGGGACCGCCCCCGGCAGCGGCACTCCGTCCGAAACCGAGCCGTCACACCCGCGCCCATCGCTGCGACCGATGGGCGCGATGGGGTACTCTCTACACCGACGGGAAGCCCTTCCGGCCTCCCGACGCGGGCGTAGTTTAATGGTAGAACATGAGCTTCCCAAGCTCAGAGCGCGAGTTCGATTCTCGTCGCCCGCTCCAGCACAAAGGCCCAGGTCAGCGACCTGGGCCTTCTTCGTTGTCCGCTCCCCCGAAGCTCCTTGTGGCCCCGCCCTCCTGTGTTCCGTGGTCCCCGTGGGGCCCGGGGCCACGGGCAACGAGCGGGAGCGGAAATGCCCACTGGAGCCGTGGCGCCCTATACCGGCGGGCGTCGGCGGGTCAGGACAACGCCGCCAGAGCCCGGTGCCAGGGGAAGGCCGCAGCGTCACCGGTGCGCGGTGGGTGGGGCTCGTAGCCGTCCGGGCCACCGAGGAGGACACGGACGCCCTGTTCGCGCAAGCAGGCCACCGCGCGGGGCACGGCCGGCTGGGCCCCCAGGGCGGTGCTCCAGAACGGCATCGCGACCACCGGTACCCCCAGGTGGACACCCTCCGCCGGCAGGCCGAGAGAAAGAGTGTCGGTGATACCGGCCGCCCAACGACACGCACTGGTGGTCGTCAGCGGTGCGACGAGCATCGCGTCCGCCGATGGAAGACCACCGGACTCCCCCGGCTGGGTGTAACGCCACCGCACCGGACGGCCCGTCAACTTCTCCAATTCCCCCATCCGACCCTCCCACCACCCCGCTGCTGTGGGCGACAGGACCAGGCACACATCCCAACCAGCCCCCCGCGCGGCCCGCACACCACGATCCACGTACCCGGCCGGACCGGCGGCGGTGGCGATGAGATAGAGCACCCGGGTCATGACCGCAGTCCACAACGCCCCGCCAGAGCGGTCAAGTCCGCACTCGGCGAGGAGGCCAGTTCCATGAGCTCGCCGACCAGTTGGGTCACCGCCGGTCGGTGCACCTCTTCCGGGGCCAGTCGCTCGGCGTCCAGCAGGGCACGCTCGGCCAAAGCCCGTTCGCGGGTCAGTGCGCGGGCTCGGGCCACGGTGATCAGGTGGCGGGCCCGGCGTTCGCGGCCGAGGGCACTGACAGCGGCCGGCTCCAGGCGTTGGGCGACCTCGATGGCGGTGTAGGCGTCGTCCAGGCGGAGCAGGGTGTCCACCCGGTGCAGTGCCACGTTGGTGGCACCGAAGCCGGTGAAGTCTGCGTCCGGGCCGGATTGTCGTTCGGCGATCTCGGATGCGGCGGCGAGCCGGCCCTCCGTCGCGCCGACCGCCGTCGGGGAACGCCCGTCACCGGTGCCCGCGACAGCCGCCACCAGGTAGAGCATGCCGAGTGTGGCCAGACCGTCCGGCCCGGCCGTCTCCAGCCCGGGGCGGAGTGTGATCGCGCTGGTCGTGGCGTACTCGGCGGCCGTCGCGTACCGCTTCCGGTGCATCAGCCCGCGCGCCACCCGTCGTGCGGCGGCACCGATGGCCACCGGGTCGCCGGATCGTTCAGCGGCAGCCAGTGCCCGGTCCGCGCAGAGCACTCCGGAGACACGACCCGCTTCGCCGTACTTGAAGAAGAGCGAGGCCGCGAGCTGGTAGGCGCGGGAGAGCAGCACCGCGCCTTCCTCGCTCTCGACTGTGGTCGCCCGGGCGTCCGCGAGAACCCCGGAGAGTCCGCGGGCCGCTGCGCTGTAGTGGCAGGCGGCCCATGCCTGGCAGTGGTAGTGGACGCGGCGCCGGAGCCGGTCAACCGGGATCGTGTTCCCGGTGGGCAGGTGGTGGAGGGAGTCGGCAAGGGCGGCGACCTCGGCGGGGAGCACGCGGTGTGGAGGGGGCGAGGGGGTGTCGGTCACGAGACGTTCCATGGGGATGCGAAGTACGGAGGCCGCCCGCCGGAGCACGGACAGGCGCGGGTCCTGCTGCCGCTGCCCGCCTTCCAGGTCCTGAACCCATCGGCGGGATCGGCCCATGAGCTGCGCCAGGTCGGCCTGGGTGAGTCCACGGCGGGTGCGCCAGTAGGCGACGCGGCGGCCGATTTCTCCAGGGTCCATGACACCTCCCGTATCAGTGCACGCACACTGCGTGCCCGGCTGGTGGTGTACCCCGCCTACCGTCCACTTCATGCCCGATCACTCCAGCCGCCCCACGGAGGACACCGTGCGGCGCAGCATGTCACCGCTCCGGAGTCGGTCTCCCGCCGATCCCACCCTTGCCGTCGCCGTCCGTGGCGGGCCGGAGAGGCGGAGGTCGGAATGAAGGACGTCATCGAGAGCGGTCGTCACGCCTGGGAGTTGACGGCTTCGAAGCAGGACATCGCGCTGTGGCGAGAGAAGGCCGGTGCCGCGGTTGCCGCCCTCGGCGGCGGTTCCGAGGCGGTGGAGACGGCACGGCTCGGCGTCTCCGAGCTGCTGGCGAACGTCGTTGCCCACGTCGCCGACCCGCGGTGCCGCCTGGAGGTGACGCGTGACGAAAGCGGAATCCGGGTGCGGTTGTTCGACCGTTCGCGGCGGCCACCGGCGGTCCTGCGTCCGAACTGGGAATCCGAACACGGCCGAGGACTGTGGTTGGTGCGGGAGCTGAGCGAAGCGCTGGGCTACGTCCTGACCGGCTCGGGGAAGTGGGTGTGGTTCCGCGTGGGGGCGCCGGCCCCGGGTCGGGAAACCGGCGTGCCGGTCCCGGCCGGAGGCACCGTTCGTCTCGATCACCAGGTGCGCGTCGAGGAGGGCAGGCCCGCATGAGAGCACCGGGCTGCGCGTGGCGGGCGGAGATCGTCGCGTACCAGGGCGATCCGGTGCCGCAGATGTTCCACCTCGGTGAGGCGTTCGCGCTCGATCCCGATGTGCTTCGGGAGGCGGTACGGACACGTGTGGTGGAAATCGCCGACCACCTGGCCGAGGGGGATGTGGAGGAGCGCCGAGTGGCGAACGTGTTCCGCCGCTGGGCCGACTCCTTGGCCGGCGAGGGGCCGCACTCTTCCTCGCAGCCGGGCGGGTTCTCGATTCATTCGTTCACCGGCGGCGGGTGCGTGTGGGAGTTGTCCCTGCGCCCGGTCGGTGACTGGAGCATGGGGGTTGACCGATGAGTGGATTCCCGAGCCGAACGGCCTACCGGCGGTGGGGAGTCCGTGGCCGGTGGCGGTTGTCGACACGGCGTGCGTACCCCACGGGCGGTCCGCCCCGGCCGGGTACCGCCGAGCCATGGAGCACCGTGCCCCCGGGGCCCGAAGGGGAATTGGCGCTGTTGTACCGGATCTTCGGGCCGGATGACGCGGAGAGCATCGTGCGGATGGCACGTGAACGGGCCCACCGCCTCGGTCGAACGGAACCCGTGACGAGAGTGTCGGGACACCGGGGCGAGCGCGACGCACCTCGCCCCGCCGGCAGGGCGGATGGGACGCCGGGCTCTCCGGAGCGAGGGCTGTTGCCCTGTTCGCCGCCCGGGGCCGCCGTTACCGGGGACACCTCGCGGCGCACGGCACTGCCCCCGGCGACGCGAGCCGACGCTTCAGCCGGACCTCACGACGTTGACCGGGACGCTCCGCTCGCCCCCTCACAACCCGACGGGGCCTCTGTCACGAATGTCGGAGACTCCCGCCCCCCGGCGGACCCGGCGAGCGACGGGACCGGTGCCGGTCATGAGTGAGGAGATGCTGCTCGCTTCCTACCGTCGCCGCATCGCGTCGGTGCCGCACACCGTGGTTCTCCAACCGACGAGCTTCTGCAACCTGGACTGCGCCTACTGCTACCTCCCCGATCGTGACCGGCGGAACACCATGACGCCGGACATGGCGGAAGCCGTCGCCCATTCGGTCGGCGAGATCACCGAGGCCGGCCCGAACCGGGGCGTGGATGTGGTCTGGCACGCCGGCGAGCCGCTGGCCCTCGGTCGGAGCCGGTTCGCCGAACTGCTGGAGCCCTTCGAGTCCCTGCGGCAAGCGGGCCGGGTCCGGCACTGGGTACAGACCAACGCGACGTTGATCAACGATGCCTGGTGCGAGTTCCTGACCCGTCACGCTTTCGGGGTCGGAGTGAGCATCGACGGTCCCGCCGCACTGAACGCACAGCGAGTGGATCGGGCCGGGCGACCCACGTTCACCAGGACGCTGCGCGGCATCGATCACCTCTACCGGGCCGGGATCGGGTTCTCGGTCATCGCCGTCGTCACCGCCGCCGGCATCACCCGCCCGGAAGCCCTGCTGGACTTCCTCGCCCGGCTGGGCTGCCACACCGCGGGCCTCAACATCGAGGAAGCCGAAGGCGTCAACACCACCCGTCGGCAACCCGGCCAAGGCCCGGCCACGGAGTTCTGGCGACGCACGCTCGCCTGGAGCCGGCGCAACCCCGACCTGACCATTCGGGAGCTGGCCCGTCTCGGCGACTACCTCGGCCTGGTCCGCACCGGACGCGGCACGGAGTGGGGACAGCGGCTGATCGACCCCATCCCCACCATCGCGGCCAACGGCGACGTGGTCCTGCTCTCCCCGGAACTCGCCGGAATCACCGCTCCCCGGTACAAAGACTTCCGCGCCGGCAACATCCGCGAGCAGTCCCTCGCCGAGATCCTCGCCCGGGCCCACCGGCTCCCCTACGTGCGGGAGTTCCTGACCGGCCTCGACCGATGCCAGGCCACGTGCGGCTTCTTCGACTTCTGCCGGGGCGCCCAGGCCGGCAACCGGTACTTCGAGAACGGCCGGTTGGACACCACCGAGACCAACCACTGCCGCACCTCACGACAAGCCCTCGTCACCGCACTGTCCGATACCGCCCGAGAGGAACACACAGCGTGACTCTGCTGGAACTGCTCGCCCTCGCCGACACCCCGACCATCTCCCACCTCACCGGTCACGGCCGACCCGACACCACCGTGAACATGTTCAACAACCAGCCCACCTGGGACAACGCCGGGGGAAACACCTTCGACAACCGTCCCACCTGGGACAACTGGAACAAGAAGCAGTGACCGCCCGCGTCGATCCCGCAGCGTCCACGGGCCCTGCGGGACCGACGCCGACCCCACCGGAGCGCCCACCTCATGACGGAACAGACCTTCGGCCGAGTCACGGCCACCCTCCCGAACCTGAACGAACCCGGGCTCTACCTCACCAACGTCACGTCCCTGGAGAGCGGACGCGGCGTCGTCCAGGACTTCCGCTACTCCGGCGCCGACCTCCGTGACATGGACCTCACCCACACCCGCCTGATCACCGGGGGCGTCACCGGGCTGACCGCCAAACGCGTCCATCTGCACGACACGCGGGTCGACTCCGTGGAGTTCACCGGCTGTGACTTCGGCACCGCCGAGATCACAGCCGGCAGGTTCAGTCGCGTCCTCTTCCGCGACTGCAAGCTCATGGGCGCCACCCTGACCGGCCCGACCCTCGACAACGTCGTCTTCGACACCTGCCGGCTCGACTACGCGACCCTCACCGGGATCCGTGCCACCGGACCGGTCGTCTTCACGCGCTGCGTGCTCACCGAAGCCGTCCTGGAGCGCTGCGACCTCTCCCACGTGGTCTTCGACCGCTGCACCCTGCGTCTGACCGACTTCGGCCCCGGCCGCTACCACCGCACCGACCTCAGCGGCAGCGACCTCTCCTCCGTCCGCGGTGTCACCAACCTGCGCGAGGTCCTCATCGACCGCCACCAACCGAGCGAACTCGCCCACGCCCTGACCACCGATCTCGACCTCACCTATACCGAAGACCTCGAACCCGGGTGACCACCATGGACCTCAAGATCGCCCACATCCGCCCCGAGGCCCTCCGGGAGCGCAGCGAAATCACCACCGTCCGAACGGGGCACAACGACCCGGATTACGAAGACGGCGCCGTCATCCCCGCCGATGCCTGGCAGCCGCTGACCGACGAGCACCTGACCGCCGTCACCGCCGACCGGCACACCCCCGACCACGCACTCGTCGAACTCGTCGCGCTGCCCGCCGGTGCCGCTCCCACCCACCTCGCGGACCTCGTCGCTCCGCTCGGGGACCCCGACGCCGTCCATCTCGGCCGATCCCACAGCCCCGCCGACGCCCGCACCACGACCTGCAACGGTGACGGCGGACAGCGCATCGGCCTTCACATCGACACCTGGGACCGACATCTCCTGGCCACCCGCCACCGGTCCCGGCGCCGCCTCTGCTACAACCTCGGCCCCGGCGACCGCCACCTGCTCCTGATCACCGCCGACATCCGCACCATCTGCCGCACCCTCCGCTCCGCCCCGGACCACCAACCCCACACCGACGACTTCCGCCGGTACATCGCCACCGGCCACACCACCCACTGCGTGCGCATCCGCATCCACCCCGGCGAGGGCTACATCGCCCCCACCGAACTGCTCCCCCACGACGGATCCACCCACGGAGAGCCCCACCCCTCCACCACAGCCCACTGGCTCGGCCACTGGCCCGGCAACATCCTCGAACGCCTCATCTGACCGGCTCACCGTTCACAGGCCACGACCCCGGCGAGCCGGAGCATCGAGCGCCCTCGCGGGTACCGGTTCAGATCGGGAGGTCGCGGGTGGCGTAGTAGGCGTGGAGGGCCGCTTCGGCGCCGGAGCCGGTGGCGGTCATGATGCGCTGGAAGCGGGCGGAGCGGATGTCGCCGGCCGGGATGAGTCGGGGGTGTTGGAGGTCGGCGGGACAGTGGCCGGAGGCGTCCCGGGCCGCGCCCGCCGGGGCGGTGGGGACGCTGCCGAGGTTGGCGAACACCGCGTCCGCCCGCCACACCGTCCGCTCCCCTCCAGGCAGATGGGCGAGGGCGCAGGGTGCGCCGTCCCGGGTGGCGTCGAGCGTGACGCCCTCCACGCGGAGGGAGATGACCCGGGCATCGTCGGCGACCTCCTCGACCTTGTAGGCGTCCTCGTGTCCGTGCAGGACGACCAGCTTGAGACCAGCGTCGGGGTGGGCCCGCAGGAGGGTGCCCAACGGCCGGTCGGCTCCCAACACCAGCCAGGTTCCACCGAATGTCTCCCCGGCGTCGGCCTCCCACAGCGTTGGGAGCCGCATCCCCGCGGGGGCGGTGATCCAGGGGCAGTCGGCCGGTTGGAGGGGGCCGACGCCGGTGGCCAGGACGGCGTGCGGGGCGGTGTGCCGCGCGCCGGTGTCCAGGGTGATCGTGACGCCGTCCCGGCCCGGTTCGATGCCGGTGACCGCCGTGCCCGTCATCACCCCGCACAGCGGGTTGTCGGCGAGGTCGGCCGTGACGGTGGCGGCGAGGTCGGGGCCGGTGCGAAAGCCGCCCAGGACGTTGTTCAGGGCTGGGATGTGGTGCAGCTTTCCGCACACCCGGCCTTCCCGCTCGACCAGCAGGGAGCGCATGCCGACACCGGCGGCGGTGAGCGCGGCGGCGCAGCCGGCCGGGCCGCCACCGATGATCAGTAGATCCGGGGTCATCGGTGAACCTCCCGGGCGGGGGTGAGGACGTGCTCGGTGGTGATGAGTTGGCCCCGGCCGATGAGCCGGCGCGCGACCAGGAGCCCGGCCTCGTGGACGGCCGGCCCGGCGTCACTGGCACAGGCGTCGGTGACCAGCCAGGGCGAGTGACCGCGCTCGAAGGCGTCCGCCGCGGACTTCAACACACAGCTCTCCGTGGCGATCCCGCAGAAGACCAGATCCCCCCACCCCTGTTGGGTGACCAGGCGCTCGGCTGCGGGGGTGAAGAAGGAGTAGCCGGTCTTGTCGATGATCGCGGCGGCTTCCCCCACGAGGTCGTGGAGTTCGGGGACCAGGTCGGTCTCCGGCGGGCCCTGCAACCGGGTCCAGGAGAACAACCGCTCGTACGGGCTGTCGGGATAGTTGCGGTACCGGGTGAAGACCACCGCCCCGCCCACGGCGCTCCACTCACGGACCAACTTCACCACCACCGGCACGACGTGCCGGCTGTGCTCGTTGACGAAGCCGTTCTGGACATCGACCACCACGAGCGCCGCACGCTCCGGATTGATGCGGTGCATGGCCTCGCGTCCCTTCAGCCGGCGCTCTCGCGCAACGCGTCCTGCGCTTCCCGCAACCGCCCCGCGAGGCCGCTGGTTCTCACGATCGCCTCCCGCATCAGGCAGTGCTGCGCCGTCTCACGAGGGCGCGCTGTCGTAAGCCGAGAGTACGCGGCACGCAGGAATCGCCAGCCGTATCGGTCGGGCATCGAGGGATCCCCGCCGTCCTCGATCAGACGCTGGATGTAGCGGGAGTAGCACCAGAGGGTTTGCACGCTCAGCTCGCAGGCTACGAGTTCGTCGATGGTGAGGCTGCGTTCCGGTGCGCGGGCGGCGTACGCCACACCGGACCATCCCGCGTAGCCGACGGAGACGCCCCGGACGCCGAAGGGAACGACGTCGGGATGGTCGAACCCGGAGGCCATGAGGGACTTCTCGACGGATTCGCCCAGTCCGGCGGGTCCTTCCGGAGCTCCTCGGTCCACAAGGACGGATGGAGTCGACAGCAGGCGCACCGCGGCGTGCAACTCCTGCCCGGCCCACGGGCCGGAGTGGAGCCAGTACAACGAGAGCACGTACTCGGGCTCGGAGTTGCAGGCGTCCCCCAACAGCTCTCCGAGGGCCCCGGCAGCCCAGGGGAGGTCGGAAGCGTAGCTGCGGTAGCGCCAGACCGCGAGTTCGGTGAGCGACCGCGGGCGTCGTTCCTGGATGATGTGGAAAAGCGCCGTGCCGCAGGCCGCGATGTGAAGCGTGCAGGTGCGGGCGTCGGGGTGTTCCACGCGTAGTGACGCGCTCTCCAACCACGAGTCGATCGGACCGGACCGCAGGTCGGCCAGCAGGGCGCGGGCACGGTCGGGGCCGATGTAGGCGGGCACGAACTTGTGCGAGTCGAGGTGGATGTCCTCCTCGCCGGTTGGGCGCTCGACCTCGGCCGTGCCGCCCATGGAGGCGGCGAATCGGGTCCGGACCTCCTCCGCCGAGCGGGTCAGCGCGGTGTCGAGAAGTGCCTGGGTTTCGGATCGGGGCACGTAACCGTCGGCCCCTGCCTCCCACTTGGACACCGCGCGATCGCTGACCCCCAGGTGGGCCGCGAACTCGCGCAGCGTCATTCGCAGGGCCTCGCGAAGCAGCCGCGCCTCGCGCCCCGTCCATCGCTGCACCGTCACCATCATCGGTCCCCCTGCCCGCGCCCGAACCCAACCACCCGTGCGGGGCCGGTCGGTTCGGCACCGGTACAGCGCCGGTACGGCGGCCGGTCATCCCCGGGACGGTCGGAGTACTCCATGCTGGTTCAGCACAGCGGGGAAGCGCAACCTCACACCGGGTGAGGAACCCGCCGGCACGGCGAGGAGGCCGAAAGTGACCGGGATCGTCAGACGCAGTGCTCGCGCCCTTCTGCTCGACGGTGACGAGCTGGTGTTGATCAAGCGCACCCGGCCCGGCAGGGAGCCGTACTGGGTGACCGTGGGTGGAGGGGTCGAGGACGAGGACGCGAGCCTTGAGGACGCCCTGCGCCGGGAGGTCTTCGAGGAACTCGGAGGAACGGTGGACCGCGCCGAACTCGTGCACCTGGTGACCGATGAGCTGGACGACGGCCTCGGGGTGCAGCACATCTTCGCCGCCCGGCTGGAGACCATGGACCAGTCCGCGCGGACCGGGACGGAGTTCTCCAGGCCCGAGCGCGGCGGTTACGAGGTGGTGCGGATTCCGTTCACCGCCGAGGCGATCCGGGCCACGGAGCTGATGCCTCCCCCGCTGGCGGAGTTCGCGGCGAACAACACCGAGGCGATCCGCTCGGTCCTGGACCGGCCGGTCCGCGCCGCCTGATCGTCGATGACCGGTCTCCCGGATTTCGTCAGCCTCAACGGGCCGGACAACGTCGGCAAGACCACACAGCTCCGCCTGCTGGCCGAACGCACTTCGCGCTTTCAGGGATTGGGTTCGATCCACGAGCACGACACGGAGACATGGCGACGGGTCGCGGGCCGGGACTACGCACGGTGGTGGTTCGAGACCTCCACCACTGCGGAGCTGACGCGGATGCTGACGGCGGGGCACACCCACCGGGCGAAAGCCAGAGGGCCGGGCCGCATCGGTCTCCTCGACCGGGGACTGCCGATGCTGCTGGCGGTCGCCGCCGCCACGTCCGCGCTGAAGGACGACCTGCCCGTACCTGCCGCCCTGGACCGCGTGACAGCACTCGTCGGCACCACTTCCCCGCCCGAGTCCCCGGTATTGCTGCTGCCCTCCCTCGACGCGGAACGCAGCTACGCGATCACCAGCGCCCGCGAGGGCCGGCCGTGGACCGGCGTCTACCCGACCTACCAGCGGCTCCTGCACAGCACCCTGCTCCGGCAGGCCGAGCGCGGAACGTATGCGGCGGTTGTCCTGTGCGAGGAACGCTCCGCGGCCGACATCCACACCGAGGTGGTCCGCCACCTCTCCCCCCACTTACCGACTCCACCGCAGGCGGAAAGGAGCAGCCCTCCATGAATACCGACCATGCCCCTGCGCTGGTGCTTCCCCCCGGCCTGGCACGTGCCACGAGTTCGCTGGGCGAGAAGGACCGGCGACGTCTCGATGATGTCCTCACCAGGTTGCACACGGTCAACGGCCGGCTGTGGGAAGCCGAGGACAGGGTTCGCGACCCCGACCTCCCCGCCGCCGGTGTGGCCGATGCGAAGCGGGAGATCGATCAGCTCAACGCGGAGCGCAACGCCCTGGCGGAGCGCGCCGACGACATCCTGGCCGGCTTGGCGGCGAGCACCCACCTCGACCTTCCTCCCCACACCGAGACCCTGGCCTCGGCCGTGGACCGTCTCTCCGTCCTCACCCTGCGCATCTGGCACAACGAACGTGCCGCCGAGCGCGACGGCCTGGCCCGGCACCGTGCCCCCGCACTCCTGCGCCAACGCACCGAGCTGGGCGCCGCCGTGGACGCCCTGGCAGCGGCGGTGTGCGCGGGACGGGTGCGTCTTCCCTCCGCCGCTCGGCACAAGCTCTACGGCCGGGTCGGTGACGGCACCGCGGGCATCGCCCCCCACCCCCGTCTGGAACGGGTCATCGCCTTCGGCGGCCTGAGCGAATGCGGCAAGAGCACCAGCGCGATGTTCCTCCAGCACACCTGCGGAGCGCAGCGCCTCAAGATGGGTTACCTCTTCCGCCAGGCCGCGGAACGCCACGGACTGGCCAACCCCTACGCCCTGTCTCCTCGACGCCGGGCCGAGCTGCTTCTCGACGAGCTCAACCGGTTCGCAGAGGGGCACGCCGATCAACGGTTGTTCACCATCGAGTCGGTGCACGATGACCTGTCGATCGGCGAGTTGAAGCGGTTGATGGGTGATCGGCTGCGGATCGTGTACCTGGACGCCGCCTTTCCCGAGCGGGTGGGACGTTCGGGGACGACGGCGCGGGTGGTGGCGGCCAAGGATGAGATCAAGATGAGCCGGGGCGCCCATCGGGTGGCCGGTCTCGCCGACCACGTCATCGACAACTCCGGCAGCGTCATCGCCCTCCGCGCCCGGTTGCGGCGTATCGCCGCAACCGCCGGGACAACCGGCCCACGGACCACCACCCCCTACGGCCTGGGCCTTCCCCCGGCGGTCGCCGCCGCGACCGCCGACCTTGTCGAGGAACTGCGCGTTCGGGACCCCGCGATCGATCTGGTCGCCCTCACCGGCAGCGCCGGGGAGCACGCCTGGATCGCCGGATGGTCAGATCTCGACCTTCTGGTCATCGCCGATTCCGGGGCCGCGGGAGAGGTGGCCGTCGCGGTCGCCCGCTACCGGGAGGCGCTCAACGGAGCCGCGCCGGTCGGGCCCACGCTGATCACACCCGGTGAAGTGAGCGCCCACCGGATCACCCCTCGCCTGGCCTTCTCGCTCCACCGGCTCCAGGAGGGCGGCCCCGCCCTCCATGCGGCCCCCGGTCTCGAACTGCCCCACATCAGCCGGCACGACCTCGTACTGGCGGCGACCAGGGAACTTCCGCAGGTCGTCCTCACCATGCGCCGCCTGCGTGCCGACGCCCGGGCGAACCGGTTGAGACCGTTGTACAAACACATCGTGCTGGCCTGCCGGCTTCTGTTGCGCGAACACGATGTGTGGCGGGACGGGGCCGACCGGATTCTCGCCACCGCGTCATCGTTGCCCGATTTCCCGACACTCGCCCTCCCACCGTTGGCGGAAGTCGCCGCCGCCTGGCGCGAGGACAGGGCGGACGAGGTACTGCCCCTCGTCATCGAGGCCGCCGACCGGCTTCTGACCCGGTACGCGCAGGACACGGCCGCGTAGTCACCGGCGCCCCGCCCCACCGGCGCCTTTCTTTTCCACCACCACCCACAGGAGCTTCGTCATGCCCGAAACCCTCACCGTCCCGACGCCGTTCACGGCCCGCGTCGTCGAACGCCTCGGCGTCGGCCCCGCCGGCCGTCCCGAACGGGTCATCCACTCCCTGGATGGGCTGGAGGCATCCGTCCGGCCGTCGGACCTGACCGCTGTCGGCGGCGAACTGTGGCAGTGCGTCCGTCAGGAGATCCCCGCCGTCGGAAACGGCGTCGATTTCGTGCTCGGTCTGGACGCCGGGGGCATCCTCCCCACCGTCGCACTCACCGGCGCCGCCGGGCTGCCGTACAAGATCGCCTGGAAGCTGGACCTTCCCCTGAAGGGGCGCGTGCGTTTCACCGAACCGCACGCCAACCGCACCGATGTCTTCGTCTACGGCATCTCGGCCGGCCAACGGATCCTGTTGGTCGATGACGAGATCACCACCGGCCGGACCCTGGCCGACCTCACCGTCCGTCTTCGGGAGGCCGGGGCTCTCCCCCTCGGCGCCGCCTGTCTCGTGGAGGACACCGAACAGGAAGGACGCTCCCGCCTCGCCGATCTCGACCTTCCTCTGGTCTGCCTCACCCGGCTCGGCGACTCCCGATGACCACCACGACACCGCCCCCCGCCTTCCGCCCCGGCGCCCGAAGGGCGCTCGCGGGCGATGTGCATTCGGTGCCCCTCGGCTACGACCGCGCCGCCATCGGACCCGGTACGCCCCTCCCCCTTCCCGCCTCCGAGGTCCTGGTGGAACGGATGCGTGACTGCACCCGGGTGGAGTTGGCCTTCCACGACAAGCTGGGCGACAGCCTCTTGGCCCTGGCCACCGCCCGGGCCGCCCTGGACCGCTTGGGAGAACGGCGCCACGTCGTGCCCCCGACAGTGCATGCCTCCGGACCCCACACCGAACTCATCGACCGCACGGGACTCCTCACTCCCGCTACCTCCCCCGCAGGAAGTGAAGGCCCGCGCCTCGTGATCGGTGACCGGGCCGGTATCACGGCTCGCGGCTCCGACGCGACACTCGCCCTGGTCTGCGATCCGGCGGCACCTCCCTGCTGGTCGAGCGACGGAGTCGTGCACACCGCCCTCCCGGACCGCCACTACCTGGCGCTCGAACGTCGCCTCGGCATCCGCCTGCCGTCCGAGCCGCCGTTCACCCCCCGGCTCACCGCACGCCCCAATCGGCTGGTGCACCGCCTCCGGGCCATGGGATGGCTCGACGGTGTCGCGCTCGCCGCCATCACGGCCACCAGCCGTGCGGACCTCAAGGACTACACGGCCCCTCGCTTCACCGCGGTCGCCCGGCGGGTCGCCGAGATCCTCGACGCCTCCGTACGTCTCCTCCTCATCGGCGGGGAACCGGCGAGCGGGATCCGGATCACGGCCGCAGACGCCCGGGATCGGGTTCAGAGCCTCCGTCTGGACGGTCTCCCCGCCGATGATGTCGCCGACCTCCTGCCCCACTGCTCCCTGGTCATCGGAAACGACACCGGCCTGACCCACCTGGCCGCCCTCTCCCGCACCCGGGACGGAACCGGCCCGCAGGTCATTGGCCTGCACGCCCGCCACAGCGCCGGCAAGTGGAACACCGGTCTGCCCCACCACCACGCCGTGGCCACCGGGTTCGCCGAGTTGATGCACCAGGGTGACCTGTGCCCCGTTCGGGACGCCGTCGTTCCCCCGACCGAAGACGCCCACCTGGCTGCCATCACCCCGGACCGCCTCGCCCACATCGCCGTCCGCCTCCTCACCGGGGGCCGGCCGTGACGCCCTCCGCCGACACCCGCCGGTGGTCCATCGGCCCTCTTCGCCGATTCACCCGCAACCTGGTGCTGCCCGGGAACCTGGCCGGCCGACCGCTCCTACTCAAGTACACCCGCCGCCCGGGCGAGGCCCGCGAGGAGATCCGCGGCCACCACAGCGTCCGCGACCACTACCGCGTACCCGCCCTCCACGCCCACCTGCGCGTTCCCGGCGGCCGACTCCTGGCCTACGAACGGCTTCCCATCGGTCGGGACCACGGCCTCCTGCTCGACCTCCTCAACACCGACCGGCCGACCCTTGAACTGGAGCGGTACCTCCACGACCTCACCGACCACTACCGCACGGTCATCCTCGCGACCGCGCGCCTCACTCCACCGGCCCAGCTGGTCCGCAAGCTCTACTGGGACCGCGCCGCACCCGGCGGACGCCTCGACCACTACTACGCCGACGCCGACCCGTTCCTCACCGACGGCCGTGCCCACCTACCCCTGTCCCGCCTCCGGAACCACACCCTGTGGATCAACGGCACCGAGTCGCACTTCGACTGGGCGGCCACCCTCACCCATCTCAAACGACACTTCGGGACCGGGGAACCGGTGTGGGCGGCTCTCACCCAGGGCGACCCGACCGACCTCAACCTCGCCCATCCGCCGGCGTGGTTGGACCTCGACACCGCCGGAGCGAACAGCATCGCGGGCGAATTCGCCAACTTCCTCTGGTACACCACCGTCCTCGGTGGCTGGCTCGTGCCCACCCACAACCCGGGGGCTTTCGCCGACCACCCCGCCACCTTCGCCCATCTGGCAGCCAACGCCCCGGTGGTCCACCGGACCCGGATCGACACCACCCGCCGCACCCTGACCGTCGACTACGTGCCAAGGCTTTCCGAGCCCCGGCGCACGGCCGCGGAGATTTACTGGCGCCGCCTCGTCGAGCCCGTCGCCGCCGTCCTGTGGCCCGACACCGATCTCGCCGACGTCCTGCGCCCCTACGTCGCCATGCGCATCCTCGCCGTCCACCACATCGGCGACCTCACGCCCCGGGAAAGGCTCGTCCTCGTCTGCCGACTCGCGGACGTCATGAGCCCCCGTTTCGCCCCCCAATCCTTCTTCCTCACCCCGGAGGCAACATGTCCGGTCCGCTGAACGGGCACACCGCGCTGATCACCGGAGCCACTGGCGGCATCGGCACGGCGCTCTCCCGCCGCCTCGCGACCCTCGGTGCCGACATCGCGCTCACCCACCTCGACGACCACCCCGCGGCCGAAGCCCTCGCTGGCGAGCTCACCGACGCGGAGAGCGAGGCCGTACCGCTGCAAGCGGACCTCCGCGACCCCGATGCCGTCCGGAGTCTGTGCCGCAGGGCCACCGAACGGCTCGGCCCCATCGACATCCTCGTCAGCAACGCCGGTGCCTATCCCCGTGTCCCGTGGCACGGGATGAGCACCGGCACTTGGCACGAGGCGTTGGACACCAACCTGACCAGCCACTACCACCTCGTCCGGGCCCTCACCCCGGACATGGTCGACCGGGGCCACGGCCGCATCATCACCATCGGCTCCGTCCTGGCCACAGCCGGACGCCACGACCTCACCGGATACATCAGCGCCAAGGCCGGCCTGGAAGGGCTCACTCGGGCCCTCGCCCGCGAGCTCGGCCCCTCCGGGATCACCGCCAACTGTGTCGCCCCGGGATCCATCCGCGTCCCCGCCGAGGACACCGTCGTCGAGGACGGCGACGCCATGACCGCCCGCCAACTCGCCCGTCAGTGCGTCCGGCGTCGTGGCACTCCCGAGGATGTCGCCGCCACCGTGGCCTTCCTCGCCGGCGACGACGCGGGCTTCATCACCGGCCAGACCGTACGTGTCGACGGGGGCTGGATCCTTGGCTGACATCCGACTCATGCGGCACGCCGCCTACAAGGGTCATCGCCCCGGTTACCACGCCCCACCCGACGCACCGCTCAGCGCGGAGGGGTACGACCAACTCCGTCGCATGCCCCCTCCTCTCGATGGCATCACCGGCATTGTCACCAGCCCTCTTCTCCGCGCCCGCCAGACGGCAGAGACCCTCGGCTCCCTCACGGGCCTCCCCGTGATTGCCTCCAGTGACCTGCTCATCGAGTGGCGTGCGCCCACGAGCATTCAGGGCACCACCTCGGAGACCTGTCCCCCGGCTTACCGGGCCTGGCGGATTCACCGTCACACGAGCCCTCACCTCGCGTACGAGGACGGTGAATCCCTCGTCGCCCTCCACAGACGGGCCACTCACGCCGCCGCCCATCTCCACCACCTCGCAGGGCACCGGGGCGGTGTACTCGTCGTGTCCCACAAGCTCCTTCTCGGTGTCCTTCTCAGGCTTCCCATGGGCCCCTCCGCCTCCTTCGAGGCCGCAGCCCGTGCCGTGTGGCCGTTCGGGGCCATGGAGCCCTTTCCACGACACCGCTTCGGAGCTCGGACGTGAGCCTCCGACGCGCGATCCGAAAGTTCCTGGCCCGGCGCATCGGCGAAGCACGCCGCCACCTGGCCGCCTTCCTCCTCGCCGCCGCCCTGATCGTCCTCACCATCAGCCTCGTCGGCCTCCCACTCACCGGCCTTGCCCCCGGAATGCCACTGGCACCCGGACTGGGGGAGCATTCTCTACAGCGATGAACTCACCACAGCTATGCAAGAATTCCAAAATGCACCGCACACCCCCCATCAAGAAGACAAAAATTTACACAGAATCCACCCTTGCGAAAAGGTGGCCTGTCGTCACTCCCAACAGGCCACCCATGAGCGTGAGAATTGCCAGCTAGACACGAAGGACCATGACCCATGTTCCAGCACCACCCAGAGCAAGGAATACCATAAAGGCCATCCATCTGGGAAAGCAATCGACCCGAAGATACAGCACCCCCGCCACTCGAAGCTCCAGAAGAGGACTCCGACTCCTTGACGCAACTACTGCATTACTTGACCGACTCACTCGACTCTCACTATCCGTTCGCCAAGAGTAATCCCCTTCTTCGAGTGGCGCACGACCACATTCCCCCAGTGGCTCGCCCCGCCCTTCACCTGAAGTGATCCCCGAGCCTACCTGCATAAGAACACCCATCTTGCGAACGATTCCTAGTCCCCGAGAAGCATTTGGATCGGTTTTGGCATTTTCTCACCCTTCTGGAGGCGCAAAACCTTTACCGAGCGTCCAGCAACCCAAGCATTCCATGCCTTGATGTAAAGACCCACCTGCCCTTTGGTGTCTGTGCGCCGACGGGCAGTCGACCCCCCTCGCAAGCTCCTAATAGTTCGGATCAGCACCAGCCTTGGATCATCGCTTCCAAGATTCGCCCCGGTACTCAAACCCTCAACCCATTCCTCAGTCCGCGCGGCAGGGGCAGCTTCCGTGGTCAAAAAATATGCAGTCGATGCCGCCGTGGGAATCATTCCGATCTCTTTACCCAGGGTCCGCCCCATACTTACAGCAGCAGTAAACCTCTCACGCTGAGAGCTGAAAATTTCTAGAATTTTCGCGTTACTCAGACGAGAACTTGAACCGACCCATGAACCAGAGGGGGAAATCCTAAAGAGATGGACATGCCGAACCGTTGCAGCGAGAAGCGTCGTGTCTTTCTCTCCACTGAGAGCGAGAACATCTCCGCCCGAGCGACGCTTCCCTTGATCAAGCACCGAGAAAGTCTCACTTGGAACGTTCTCAAAAATCAGCACAGGAACAGGAGAAGAAGACTTCGCAATTGCATGCAGTCGGTGTTGGCCGTCAATCACCCTCCCGGAATCAAGCGGCCCGTCCAGCGCGATACCCTGGTGAGTAACCTGCCAGTTTCCATTGCCAATCTCATTCGAGATGAGAGAAACTAGGCTTTTATCCACAGGGCGATTGCTCGAATTTCTTTCGAGCAATTGAGTAGCAAGTTGCGGTGTGACATGAACCAGCTTAGGGCGGGGGAACATTATTTCGAACTCCAGTCAGGTGGCCCTACTCGTCGATGGCGATCTTGCCATTCTCCGCACAGCACGGCCGTCTGGATGACAAATTTTGCCCACAATTCTTCTATTTCTTCTTGAAATCTGTCACTCAGATCGAATTCATGGGCCTTACGGTTGAAACCTCGGCACGCTTTTGATCATTCTGTCGAGTGGAGGAGCCTTAGAGCTAAGGAGTGTGGCGATGACGTAGGTCGCCAAAACAGGTACAGGCCAGGTGACTCCCAATGAGGTGGCGCAGGACGCAAGCTGGCCCCGCCCGGTCTCACCTTCATGGAAGTAGGGGACGTGGACGCGATCACCCATCTCATCAACCATGGCCCAGCCCCAGTTCGTGGGACTAGAGGCTTCAGCTGGCCAGCAAGATCGGTCCCCTTGTTACATCCTCCGGTCTCTGCGACCAGCTATTGAGGGCGCTCGGCCCCCATCCAGCTAGTTTGGGAAGGTCGCAGCATCGCCGGTGCGGCTCATAGCCGTCGGGGCCTCCGAGGATGACACGGACGTCCTTTTCGCGGAGGGTGGCCACCCCGCGAGGCATAGCGCCCTGGCCCTGGACTCCGGGGGTCGCACTCCAGGGCGGCATCGCGACCATCGAGACGCCCAGAGGGGCACCCTCCGTAGGCGGCCCGAGAGAAAGAGTGTCGGTGATATCGGCCCCCCAACGACACGCGCTGGTCGTGGTCAGCGCCGCGACGAGCATCGCGTCCGTAGGTGGGCGCCCCGAACTCCCCCGGCCGGGTGTGGCGCCACCGCACCGGATGGCCCGTCAGCTCCTCCACCTCCCCCATCCGACCCTCCCACCACCCCGCCGTCGTGGGGACAGGATCAGGCAAAAATCCCCCCACCTCCCAGATGGCCCGCGCCCCACGGGCGATGTACTCGGCCGAACCGGCGGCAGTGGCGCTCAAAGAGAGCCCCCAGGTCATGCAGCATGTCGTCCTCTCCCTCGCGCTTTACGTCCCATACCAGGAGCACAGCCGGTGTTCCGCGTGCCCTATCCGTGCCCTTCGGAGCGGGCAGCACCGGTCAACAGCGGTGTTCACGGACTTGCCGGGACGGCTGGCGACAGTGGCGTTTCCGCAGATCAGGGCGGCTTTCGGTGCCGCAGTGTCGGTGATTCCCAAGCTCAGAGCGCGAGTTCGATTCTCGTCGCCCGCTCCACCCAGAACCCCCGGGTCAGCGACCCGGGGGTTTGTCGTGGAGCGGGCTGTGGGATTCAGGCAGCGTGGGGGGTGAAGGTGACGCGGGAGTCGTCCGCGGTGAGGGCCACGTTCAGCGAACCGTCCAGAGCCTTGGCCAGGCGCCGCAGCAGCGGAAGTGTCGGTACGGTGTCGCCACCCTCGATGCGGGAGATCTGGGGCTGGGTCATCGCCGCACGCTCGGCCAGCTCGGTCTGGGACAGGCCGAGCTCGACTCGACGGTCGTGGACGGCCTGCCCGAGGTCGCCGGCAAGGCGGGCATCAACGTATTCCTGGTCGTATTCCACAGTCTCCCCGAGGAGCTGCTTGGTACGACGCGTCTTCCACTGGCTGTGGTTCATCACGCCTCCTTGACGCGGTCGTAGAGGTGCTGTGCCGGGCCGTGTTCGGCCTCGCAGATTTTCTGGGCTTGATGGGCTCGCTCGACTTCGGCGGCTTCACGCATTCTGGTCTTGCGAAAGACGGTGAGCAGAACAATCCGCCGGTCCGGCGCGAGCCAGTAGGGGATGCGAACAGCGTCTCCGTCGAGCACCATCCGCAGTTCCCGCAGCTTGCCTCCCAGATGGCGGGAGTACGGCTCGCCGAGCGTTGTGGGCTCCGCCAGCAGACGATCGGCCTTGTCCTCGACGCGACGGTAGAGGCGGAGGGGGAGCAGCTCCAGCCAGTCCCGCACCTCGGGCTCGACCTCGATCACATACTCCTCATCCATGCACTGAACGATATATGCATCGAAATGCATAACACAAGTCGTTCGGAGCACGTGGACACCACCACTCGACCGGCGACCGGAACGGCTCGGCGTTTGCCGGGGAAGCGCAGACGCCATCACCGCTACACGCGCGGAGCGAAAAGCATCCCCTCGGCATCTCCACGGATCGTGAGCCCCACCCGATCCACCGCAGCCGACGACCGCCGCCCGTCCATGCCGTGCCCCATCCGTGCCCTTCGGAGTGGACAGCACCGGTCAACAGCGGTGTTCACGGACCCGCCGGGCCAGGCGAAGAAGAGGGCGTTTCCACAGATCAGGGCAGCTTTCGGCGCGGAAGCGTCGGTGATTCCCAAGCTCAGAGCGCGAGTTCGATTCTCGTCGCCCGCTCCAGCACGAAAGGCCCAGGTCACAGACCTGGGCCTTCGGCGTTGTCGGAACTCATCACCGCCCGCGTGCCCGTTGCGTGCCCGACGGCCCTCCCTCGTCCGCCGGGGACGACCCGGGTGGTCGAACCGTCGCGGTCATCGGGCCGATGCGCTCAAGGACGGCACGGCGTGACGTGCGCCGCCGAGAGGGCCGTGCATCAGACACGTGGGAACAGCGCTCGCTCCGCGCGCAGCAGACGCCAGGCGACCACCAGCAGACCCCCGCTCAACACGACCAGTACGAACCCCGCTGTCCCGGCGCCACCGGACCCGGGCGCCGAGCTCCACCAGTACAACTGCCACTGCCCGCCATCCGAGAACTCCATCCAGGCGGCGATCCAGTAGTGCGGGGTCCAATCCCGAAAGCCGGTGGTGACCAGCGGCAGGGTCACCGTGAGGGGCCCAGCCCCCAGCACGGCGGCGGCGATCACCCCGCGGGAGGCCGCCGCCACGAAGGCGCCGATCGCGGCGTATCCCACCAGCACGAGCAGTGTGCTCCCACCGGCCTCCAGGGCCTCACCCCAGGTGGGACCACTGGTTCCGGTCGACTCGGTGAGGGGTGCCACGCTCGATCGCGGTTCGTCCGGCGGCCATACCGCCGTACAGACCCGCATCGCCGTCCACAACGCCACAGCGGTCGATCCCGTGCTCAGCACGGCGAGGGACAGAACGGCGAGGAGTTTGCGGGTCATCAGCAGCCACACCCGCGACTCCTGTAGTCGCATCAACGGCCATGTTCCGCTTTCCAGGGCTCCGGCCAGTACCACCGCGCCGAGCAGCGCGACGAAGAACAGGCCCAACAGCGATGCGTGATGCCAGGCCGCCGACTGAAGCGCTCCGGGCGCGCTCCGCAGGATGAGGATGTTCGCGTCCGTGTTCGCCGTCCCGCGTGAGAAGGCGTCGAGGTACAGCAGCACCGCCCGCGTCGTAGCGACGGCGGCCACCGCCGCACCGAGGACGACAGCGGGGAGGACGGCGGGGCGGAACTCGGCCCGCAGTGGTCCCCACGGCGAGGTGGCTTGCCGCGCCATCGTTCGGGGTGGGGTCGGTGTCATCCGGTTGCTCTCTTTGGTCACACCAGGCTCCGGGGCCGGACGCGCCATCCGTGCCACACCACGCCGAGCAGCAGGACCACCCATGGCAGGGCTCGTATCGATGCGGGGACGGAGGTGCCGAGGGGGGTCGTCCAAACGTGATCCCACGCGTTCAGGTAGGGCTTCAGTTCCAGGCCGTCGGCGAGGATCGCGCCCGGGGACCAGGCGGTGATCGGTAGTGTGACCAGTCCCAGAAGCAGGACTCCGGCGAGCGAGCTGCGCAACGGGGACCGCAACGCCGCGGCGAGTGCGACCGAGGCCACGCAGGTGATGGCGAGCACCAGCAGCCCCACTCCGGCCCGTTGGAGGGTGTATGCACGTACCTCGGCGTCGGAGACCATGTCGTGCAGTGGATGGGCCCGGCGGGTGTGCAGGGCCGCCAATGCCCACAGGGCGAGGGACATCACCGCTGCCGTGAGCAGGGACCACACCAGCAGTACGGCGGTCTTGGCGGACAGCAGTCGCCACAGCCGTTGCTCATGCAGGAGCAACGGCACCACGGTGCCGCGCGACCATTCGCCGGCCGTGAAATACGCGGCCAACAGAATGATGGCCACCAGCCCCGGCACCGTCGCCAGCCACCCGAACGAGGCACCGACCGTCCCCACCGGATGCTGGGCGGGAGCCAAGTGCTCGGCTGTGGCGGTGAAGCCGACTTCGATGTTCCGATACATCTCGATGGTGCGCGGGAGGTTCTCCACACACTCCCGGTGGAACACCTCGGGAGAGACCCCGGCGTCGGGTGGGAGCCCCGCCGTGTCCTCGGCGCACCCCTCCGGGGTCAGGTGTGCCATACCGGTGCGCACCTGATCCAGGTTGCTGTGGGCGACGTCCTGCACCGCGCGGGCCTGGAAGACGGCACCGGTGACCAGGAGCACCAGGAGGCCGACGGGGAGCAGTCGGGGAAGCGTTCGACGCAGTTCGGCACCGAACAGCCGGAGCCAGGAGCCCATCACCGTTCACTTCCCGCTCCGCCGGCCCGGGGTCCGGTGTGCTGCTGGGTGAAGAACCAGTCCTCCAACCCCTGCGGCCCGTCGGCGACGCCCAACCCGAGCTCGCCCACGGTGCCCGAAGCACTCACCACACCGCGGGAGATCATGACCACGTTGTCGCAGACCCGTGCGATCTCGTCGAGTTGATGGCTGGAGATGAGGATGCCCGCGCCCCGGGCCACCTCCTCCGCGATGATACTCCGTACCAGTCGCACGCCGGCCGGGTCGAGGCCGTTGGTCGGCTCGTCGAGCACCAGGAAATCGGGGGCTTTCAGCAGCGCCGCTGCGAGCGCCAACCGTTGACGCATGCCCTGGGAGTACGTACCGACCCGGCGTCGTGCCGCGTCGGTCAATCCCACCCGCTCCAGCATGTGCTCGATGCGACCGTCGTCGGGGAGGCCGGCGGTGTCCAGCAGGGTGCGCAGCATGCCCTGTCCGGTCATCCATCTGTAGAAAGCGGGGGCGTCCAGCGCCGCGCCGACCCGGGCCAGAACGGCGGGCCGGATCGGAAGGCCGTGGCCAAGGACCCGGACCCGTCCCGACGTGGGGGCGATCAGGCCGGTGGCGATGCGCATCAATGTGGTCTTGCCCGCCCCGTTGAGGCCGAGGAGGCCGGTCACCCGACCGGCCTCCACGCCGAGGGACACGCCGTCCAGCACGGTGTGCTTTCCGTACGTCTTCACCACACCGCGACAGGAGAATACGGCTGTCATGGAAGGAGATGCCTCTCAGGAGGTGACGCGCCTGACGCGGAGATTCAGCTCATCCACCACGGCACCCGAAGGAGTCGAATTGACCTTCGCGTAGTAATAACCGTTGCCCGCGCCGGTGTAGCTCTTGGTGTAGGCGACGTTGTCACAGGACCAGTCGCGCCAGGCCACCCACTTGTCCGGGCTCAGGCTGATGTCCTTCATGAAGTCGTAGGAAATACGACCGGTGTAGCGGGACTGACAGAGCGTCTGGTTGATGTACTGCGTGTGCGAGCCGACCGCATACCACCGGGAAGTCTCGGAACCCGCCGTGGCGGACTTGAGGTAGCGATCGTTTGTGTTCCATGTCACCGCGGAAGCGCTGGTGGCAGCCACCCCGAGAGCCAACACGGCAAGCAGAGCGGTGACACCGGCGCGGCGTAAGCGGAAACTGACGGAGTTCATGATTCCTCCTGAAATTACCCAACGGCATGGAGTCGTCGATGAGAGGCAACCAGCCGACCACCGGTGGATCATGATCCCGAAACCCGAGGAGTGTCAAGCTCTTAAAATTCCTCGGCCGACCCGAAAGCCACTCCCTGCCAGGCAGGCACCCCACCATCTGCGGACCTTGATTTTTTGACGAAATCCAACCCCTGGCATAGCAGGCATCTCTTCCTGTAATGCCAATTCCCACCCATGAAGGTTGATTTCTGCATTCTGTAGCACATTTCGGACCTTGCATATCCGAGTTCCGTCGGGACACGAGCCACCCACCGAAGGGTGACCCGAGTCGACCGAGTCCGTTTCGACAGAGAGGTCCGGAAGGCCGCTTCCTGCGACGCGGAAAGATCGGACCATGCACCAGGCGTGCCCCGTCCGTGCCCTTCGGAGCGGTCGGCACCGGTCAACAGCGGTGTTCACGGACCCGCCGGGACGGCTGGCGACAGAGACGTTTCCGCAGATCAGGGCGGCTTTCGGTGCCGAAGTGTCGGTGATTCCCAAGCTCAGAGCGCGAGTTCGATTCTCGTCGCCCGCTCCACCCCGAACCCCCGGGTCAGCGACCCGGGGGTTTGTCGTGGAGCGGGCTGTGGCATTCAGGCCGCGTGGGGGGTGAAGGTGACGCGGGAGTCGTCCGCGGTGAGGGCCACGTTCAGCGAGCCGTCCAGAGCCTTGGCCAGGCGCCGCAGCAGCGGAAGTGTCGGTACGGTGTCGCCACCCTCGATGCGGGAGATCTGGGGCTGGGTCATCGCCGCACGCTCGGCCGGCTCGGTTTGGGACAGGCCGAGCTCGACACGCCGGTCATAGACGGCCTGCCCGAGGTCGCCGGCAAGGCGGGCGTCGACGTACTCCTGGTCGTACTCCACAGTCTGACCGAGGAGCTGCTTGACACCATGTGTCTTCCACTGGCTGGAGGTCATCACGTCTCCACTCGCCGCTGCCGGCGCTGCTGCCCCGTGTTCCAGACCTGTCCGGCAACACTGCCGGTCAATGCCGGATCGGCGAACCGCTCGACGCCGGAGAAGGTCTCCTGGAAGGACTGCGGGAGGCGGTCGTCCAGATGCTGCTTGCGTACCCAGGCCGCCCATCTGCGTTGGGCCAGTTCAGGAAGGGCTGCCAAGTCCGGGAGTAGGCCCCGCAGCCGTACACCCCGGTGTTTGGCGACTGCTTCCATCGCCGCCATGAGTTCGTCGCCGTCGGCGTCGTGTCGCGCCGCCAGCAGGTACACGTCCGCGAAGTCTCGCCAGCGAGTGTTGACTTCACCCCGCTCCAGCATGGTGATGATCTTCTCGGCCCGGACCATGGCCAGCGGGTAACCGAGCAGTGTGACGGCACCTCCTCGCAGGCGCGGCAGCGCGACGCTTCCGGGAGTGGGGACAACCGGGTCGCCCACGTTCACATCGACATGGAACGTCATCCGTGCGCTGGCCAGTTCGACGGTCATGGTGACCCGTACCCCGTTGTACTCCTCGTCGTCCCTGATGATCTCGGCACGTGCCTCCTCGGCATGGAACACCGTTCCGTCGTCGATCGGCTGAGCGGCGATAACCCGAACAGCTTCCAGGACGGCGTCCGGCGATGCCGTCAGACGGTCGGCGCGAAGATCGATATACGCGTGTCGGCCGGCGCATGTCGTATGCCGCCAGCAGCACCCCGCCCCTTGAGGACAAATCGATCCGCGTAGGAGGAACGCGCAAGGCGGTCCAGGAAGCACTCCAGAACGTACAGCTGATGCAGCTCTGCCGTAGGTCGGCCACCGCGCCTGGCAAGGTTCTGCAGGTCCAGGTAGACACGACCGGCTTCCGTCGCGCGTGTGGGCCGAGGGTTCACAGCAGGATCTCCAGACTGGCGCGCAGAGGTGCGGCGGCCCGTGGGAAGTGCTTGGCCATGGTCATGAGCTCAGCGGGCCGGCTGGATCGCCGGGACAGCCACCTGCGCAGCGCTTCGACGGCGAGTTCCGGCCCCTCCAGATGACGCAGCCGGAAGGCATCGATGATGCACCGCTCCGCGCCGTAGATGGCGAGCGGCTGATCGGCGCCCACGGGCAGCGGCTCCCGACCGATCGAGAAGGTCTCACGTGCGAAGTGGTGCCAGCTGACAACTCCAGCTGTTCGAGGAGCACGTTGTCCACGCGGGATGGCCAGGTCGATGGAGGCCGGGATCTGATCCGTCAGGTCATGGTGGGCCAGCGCCGAGACAAGGCACATCGTCGCGTTCGGAGCACGCTGTGCCGCCTCGATCAGATCGAGATCCACCAGGGGATCGGCATCAGCCCTGCGGTACACCCCCCGGGACAACCGCTCCACCTCCCCCCGGTCCAGCAGACGGCGCAGAAGACGGTCCGAGATGCCCCGACGGCGAGCGTCCGCATACCTGAAGGTCTCGGGCAGGCCGGCTGCACCCTCGGATTCCCTCTCCATCCCACCTCCCACACCTGCCGACGGGAAACGTCTACACATAGCCTATATCTGTAAGCACTATCCGCCGCTGCCGCTGGGCGAGCTTCACCCGATCGAGTGCGATCCGGCGACCGCCACTCACGCGGGTGTGCCCGATGCGTGCCCGTCAGGGCGGTCAGCACCGGTCAACAGGGGTGCTCGGGAGCAGACGGTCCGTAGCCCTCGGGATACGTTTCCGTTGGTTGCGGAGGGTGGCCCCGGCCCGGGCCGCCCGCTCGTCGATCGGCTTGAAGGGTCGCAGGTCCATAACCTCAAGGAATTACGCCCCGGCTCCGCAGGCCGCTCCGAGATCCGTCTCCTGTTCGTCTTCGACCCGTGGCGTTCGGCGATCCTGCTGGTGGGCGGTGACAAATCGGGGAACTGGTCGGCCTGGTACCGCCAGGCGATTCCACGCGCGGAAGAGCTGTGCGTCGAGTACGTGGAGGAACGTGAAGCAGAGGAGGGACAGCAATGAAGAAGTTTCCCAATTGGAGCGATGTACGTGCCGATGTTGTTGCGGGTGCCGGCGGCGAAGAGGCTGTAACCGAGGCCCGCAAGCGCAACCAGGCGCACATCGACGGGTATCGGCTTGCCGAGCGCCGCAAGGCCCTGGGCATGACGCAAAGCGACGTCGCGGAATTGATGGACATGACCAAGGGCCGGATCTCGCAGATCGAGCGCGGAGAGGTTTCCACCGTGGAGGCCATCGCCCGCTATGTCGCCGCTCTTGGCGGCCGGATCCAGATCTCCGCCGTTTTCGGTGACGACCTGTACATCCTGCGCGGAACGGACACTCACGCGGCATAGGTCGGAGGCCCTGAGCGCATCCACATCCTTGCCGTGCCGGTCTCACACGAGTCGTGGCACTCGGCACGAACCTCCCGAGTCGCAGAAAGGTCGGTTGAGCCTTTTCCAAGCTGGCTGAGCTCGGGAGGCATGGGGGCGGGGGCCGGGTGGGGGAAAGAACGAAGCTCCTGGTGGATGAGTTCACGACCAAGCTCACTCGCTCGACCAGGAGCTTCGTCGTGCTTGTCCACCCGTCGGGAGTGGATTTGTCCACTTCGGCCCTGCATCACCTGTCGGAACTCCTCGCCGCGCAGCGGCGGGTGGCCGGGACCCGGTGGCGGCGTCTTTCCCCCGGTCGCCAGGCGTTGTTGGTTCCGGCCCATCTGCGGTGCGGACACACTCCCCCGGCCTTCGGCCGGGAGGTGCCCCCATGCGCAGCTCGCGGCGGGGTTCGGGGTCGGTGTCGCGACCGCCCACCGCTGGGTCGCCGAGGCCGTGGCGCTCCCGGCCGCGCGGGCCCCGGACCTCCACGACACCACCCGGGCGGCGGCGCGGAAGGTGTTCGTGAGTCCCGGGCGGCACCCTGCTGCCGATTGATCGCGTGGCGGCCGAGCGGCCGTACTACTCGGGGAAACATCGCCGGCACGGGATGAACGCGCAGGTCCTGGCGGCTCCTCCCCCAACCTTCGGCCGGGAGGTACCCCCATGGACGCCTGTTGTGGGCCTCGCCCGCGCTGCCCGGAGCCGTCCACGACATCCGCGCAGCCCGCACCCACACCATCATCGATGCTCTGACCTGCGTGAACGTGCCCTGCTGGGCGGATAAGGGCTATCAGGGCGCCGGTGGAACCGTGCGCACCCCCTACCGCGGCCGAGGGGAGAACCTCTCCGCCGGCCAACGAGCCCACAACCGCTCCCGGGCGAAGATCCGAGCCCTGGGCGAACAGGCCGTGGCCACTCCGAAGTCCTGGCGACTCCTCCGTCGTCTGCGGTGCTCAACCACCCGCATCACCGACCCGGGCAAAGCCATCCCGACCCTTCGCCTCGCCTCAACCAGCTGAGGTTGGAAAGGCTCAATGTCCCGATCGGTTCACGGGGTTGTCCCGGTTGATCCTCGCCGTGAGTCACACCGCCCGGCAGCGACTAACGTGCCGGTCACAGAACCACATGTCTTTGCGATGACGGTCTGCGCATACTTATGCTCATACGACACTACGGGGACGACCACATGGCCAAGGGACGCAGCAGCACAACGGGCGGCAGGGCTTCCCGGCGACAGGCACTGCGACTGGCGGCAGGCGGCGTCACGCTGGCTGTCCTGGGGGCCGGAGCGGCCGGCTGCGGTGAGAAGGATGAGGGTTCGGGGGACGACGGCAAGGGCTCCGGTGGCGACAGGCCAGCCGAGGACAACGACCCGTCCGAGGATGCTACGCCCGAGGCCGGACAGGCCCCCGAGCCGCTGTGGACGAAGTCGACATCGGCACAGACGTACGGGAACAACGACGAACTCGTGGCGGTGGACGGTGTGGTGATCGCGGCCGGTAATCCGCTTGTCGCCCTCGACGGGGCGACCGGCGAGGAGCAGTGGTCGCTGGAGGGCGGCGCAGTCCCCGGTGCGGCGCTGCTGCTCGGCAACGGCACCCTCTACCTGGCCAGCGGCAATTATGACGGCACGGTTGGCGGGTACGACCCGGCTTCGGGCAAGGAGACGTGGCGCAGCCATCTGGGCAAGGAGTATCGGCAGCCGCGGCCGATCGCGGTGGACGAGGCGCAGGTGTATGTCATCGCCGAGATCCTCGAGGGCGACGGCTCGTCCTCTACCAATGTGGTCGCCGCGCTGAACAGCGGCACGGGCAAGGTGGTGTGGAAGGAACAGCGAGACGTCGGCACGGAGCAGAACGGTGTTCACGCCGTCGTCCAGGACCGCTACCTCATCTACACCGACTTCAAGCAGAACCTCACGGTTCGCGACACCGCCACTGGCGGGCAGGTGTGGACGCAGAAGACGACAGAGACGAACTACGGGGTCTTCGCCGTTCACCAGGATCTGATCATCGTCCCGCAGCGGCAGCAGCTCCAGGCGTTCCACCTGCCCGACGGCACCGAGAAGTGGTCTGTGCAGGCCGAGGACTTCGACGCCTTCCAGGAGCCGGCCATCGTGGAGGACGTGCTCTACATCGCGGACAGCGGCAGGACGC
Organism: Streptomyces sp. ST2-7A; assembly: GCF_021390475.1. Lineage (GTDB taxonomy): Bacteria > Actinomycetota > Actinomycetes > Streptomycetales > Streptomycetaceae > Streptomyces. The sequence goes on along the minus strand of NZ_JAJUWS010000046.1, from coordinate 3,194 downwards.
TCTGGTCCATCGAGCCACGGACCGGCGAGGTGATCTGGCAGTCCGGAGACCTCTCGGACGCGGGTGCCCGGGTGCCGCGGCAGTTCGTCAAGGCGGGCGACACCCTCTACGGAGCCACCAGCCTCGACGAGCAGGGCGGCATACACGCCTTCGACGCGACGACCGGTGCTCTGCGCTGGACGTTCAACGACGGCTCGGGGGACCATCGCGCTTGGCTGGTGGCCACCGACAGCACGCACGTATTCGCCCTGCACGGCGAGGACCTGCACGCCCTGCCCGCGTAACGGCTACGTCCTCGTCATGCCGGTGGTTGGACACCACGACCATGGCGTCCGACCACCGGCATGCGGCGCCTCCCTCGCCGTCACCGAAGTAATCGAGGCCGGTTCAACTACCTGCCGTGCCCTGACGAAGCATGGGACCGAGCCCTGGACAGCCGGCCACAGGCCATCCGCGTCCCGGACGTGGATACGCGGCTTGTAACGGGACCGCTCATCGCCTCCGGCCATGTGGTCCATGGTTGTGGATGAGTGCGAGTACGTCGGCGGTAGGCCGGACATCGCCGAACGTGCGGTGGATCGTACGAACTGTCGCGTGGTGGTCCTCGTCGCGCCGGGCGTCGTCGGCGTCGACCACCATGATGACCCGGTAGCCGAGGGTGCTCGCGTCGCGGGCGGAGAACTCGCAGCACACGTAGGTGAAGGTACCGGTGATCAGCACGGTGTCGATGCCACGCCGTTCGAGAAGCCCGGTGAGCGGGCACCGTCCCGGGAAGAAGGCGCTGGCGGCGGCCTTCTCCACCACGAGATCGCCGTCATCGACCTGGAGCTCCGGCCACAGCCGCTCGCCCAGCGGACCGGTACCGGCGCACTTGCTGAGTAGTTTCGCGCTCCGCCCGCACCCTGGCGTCGAGTGCTTCTGCACTCTCCTGCCGGCGCTCCCGGTTGGAGTGCTGGTGGATCAGCGCGGCCCCATGGCGTCGGCCAGAGCGTCCACTACGCCGTCCGCGTCCTCAGTGGCGTGGGCGGACATGATCCCAGGAGCATGATCGGCCACGGGAAGGTGAGCCACCCCTTCTCGGGTGACCTCTGGCTGTGCTGGCTGCAGGGGACCAGACCCTATTCGCTGCTGGGCTCCGGCGTTTCCAGCTCGAGGCGTGTGCCTTCCAGGAGAGCGTGCACGGCGGCGCTGTCGCCGGTGATTTCGATCTCGTCATGATCCTCCAGAGGCGCTCGGCCGAGGATGAGGGCCTTCCAGGCACGGGTGGTGGCCTGGACGCGTGCGTCGGCGGTGTCCGTGGTGCCCTTCTCGATCTCTGGGCCCGATGTTGTCAATGTGGCGACATACTCGACCGACGAGTCACCGGGAGCTCGTGAGTCGATGAGCTCAATGGTGACCTGCATGTTGCGTGGCACCGGAACTGGTCGCGTGTGAGCACGCATGGCCAGGACAAGACTGTCGGGACTCATGTCTGCATGGACCGGAAGTTTCGGCGATCGGGACGCCCATGCCGACAACGCGGTATTGACCTGCTCAAGCCCACGCCCCCAGTCGGTCAGGTCGTACGCAAGGACGCGTGCAGGCGGGGGCAGGGTTCGCCGGGTCACGATCCCGACCGCTTCGAGCTGCTGGAGCCGTTGGGTCAGTGCCCCGGGCCCGACGCCTGCGACGTCCCGCTGTAGATCGACGAACCGTTTCGGCCCCAGGAGCAGCTCACGTACGACGATGAGCGCCCACCGCTCGCCGACGAGGTCGAGCGCATGTGCCGCGGCGCAACCGTCGTTGTACGAGCCGTAAGTTCTGCGCGACGCCACCGCTGGACCCCTAACCGCCGGAACACCACAACACACATATACTACTTGTCCAGTAGACAGTACTACTGTAAGAGTAGCGCCATGCCTGAAGTAAAGACTGCCATCTGGTCTGTTGTCCACGCCGAACGCCATGCCCTGATTCAGGATCTGGAAGACCTCACTCCCCAGCAGTGGAGCGTGGCATCGCTGTGCGACGGTTGGACGGTTCACGACGTTCTTGCCCATCTGATCGACACCGCGAAGACGACCCGTATCGGGTTCGCCCGACGCTTGATCGCCGCCCGCTTCGACTTCGACCGCGACAACGCCGTAGGCGTCGTCCGTGAACGCCATGGCGAGCCGGACCGGACACTTGCGGCGTTCCGTAAAGTCGTCGAGCACACAAGCACGCCACCGGCTCCTCTCGCCACCCGGCTGGTTGAAGCCTTCGCGCACGGGGAGGACATCAGACGACCGCTCGGAATCCACCGCGACTATCCGCCGAGCCACGTCGCAAAGGCCATCCGGTACCAGGCCAAAACGAGCGAGAGCTTCGGTGGTGGCAAGGAGCGGGCACGAGGCTGTCGTCTGGTCGCGACTGATGTGGACCTTCAAATAGGCGACGGCGACGAAGTCCACGGCACTGCCATCGCCCTGCTTCTGGCGCTATCCGGTCGGCCGACGGATTCAACCGAACTCAGCGGCCCTGGAATACCAGCCCTCGTCCGCCGGCGCTGAGACAACCCGCAGGTGGTATGGCACCCGTATTCATTCACCCGGCGGACGCACCCGAAATGGGATGACCAGCAGAAACAGCACGGCCTTCGGGTCGCCACCGATTGACAAGCGGGGGGGGAACCAACCGTGCGGACCGAGCGCTTGCTGGTGATCCGGCGCTCGGCTTGCATCCCGTCGCCATGTGGCGCGGAAGGCAAGCGTGCCCCATCCGTGCCCTTCAGAGCGATCAGCGCCGGTGACCAGAGGCGTTCAGAGGCCCTCCGCAGCAGGCGTTGATCCCGGTGTTTGCACAGGTCAGGGCGAAGTTCCGCACGCGAGCACCGGTGATTCCCGGGCGAGGGGCGCGAGTTCGATTCTCGTCGCCCGCTCCAGCGCGAAGGCCCGGGTCACGGACCCGGGGCTTCGTCGTTGTCCATTTCCGCCGAGGGCCCCGCGCCCTCCGCGTGCCCCGGGAAGCGATCCCTCGAGCGGGAGTGTCCCATCAAGTCGCTGGAGGTCATCGGTCGCGAGTGCGACCGTGTGACGCCGAGGTCGATCAGCGGCTGGGAGACCTTCTCGAGCGGGACGCCCCTCGGACCGGTGAGCGTTGCCCGGCCCCGCGCTCCGTCGCCGTACGAGTCCTGACGTTGTCGCGTTACCCGGCGGGGGGGGGGGGGGGGGCCG
>NZ_JAJUWS010000045.1 GCF_021390475.1 Streptomyces sp. ST2-7A | reverse complement strand
CGTGAGCCCGGCTGCGCCGCCGACCCCCCGCCGCGCCGGCGCAGCCGGGCTCACGACCGTCCGATCGCGAGGAAGACCCCATGACCACACCGGCCCGGGCAGCCGAGCCCGCGGCGCCGGCCGCCGCCACCGGCCGCCGGGTGCCCACCGGCTGGCTGCCCTACCTGCTCATCGCCCCGGCGCTGCTCTCCCTCGGTGTGGTCCTGGGATGGGCCCTGCTGAGGAACGTGCTGATCTCCTTCCAGGAGTTCGGGCGTCGTCAGCTGATCTCCCGCACCACCGAGTGGGCCGGCTTCGACAACTACGTCGAGGTCCTGAACAACCCCCGGTTCTGGGACACGCTGGTACGCACCTTCGTCTTCATGGCCGTCAACGTGGTCCTGATCATGGTGCTCGGCACACTGATCGGGCTGCTGCTCAACCGGCTCGGCAGGAGGATGAGGCTCACCCTCTCCATCGCGCTGGTGATGGCCTGGGCGATGCCGATCATCCCCAGCACGGTGCTGTTCTCCTGGATCTTCCACACCCAGTACGGCCTGATGAACTGGTTCATGGGCGCCCTGGGCTTCACCGGTTTCGAGCAGCACAACTGGTTCGGGACCGGTACCTCCACGCTGGCCATCGCCACCCTGCTCATCGTGTGGATGTCGATCCCCTTCGTGGCGCTGAACCTCTACGCCGGCCTGACCACCGTCAGCGGTGAGATCTACGAGGCCGCCCGCATGGACGGCGCCTCCGCCTGGCGGATCTTCCGGTCGATCGTCCTGCCGATCATGAAGCCGTTCTTCCTGATCACCACCTTCCTGGAGATCATCTGGGTCTTCAAGGCGTTCGCCCAGGTCTACGCCCTCAACGGCGGCGGACCCTCGCGCGCCTCGGAGACCCTGCCGGTCATGGCCTACATCGAGGGCATGGGGCAGCAGCAGTTCGGCGCCGCCGCCGCCATCTCCGTGCTCACCCTGCTCATCCTGCTGGGGGCCATGTCGTACTACTTCCACCTGATCCTCAAGCAGGAGAAGGAGCAGCAGTCATGAGCCAGGACACCACCGCAGCCGGTGCCGACGGCGGTTCCGGCTCCCCGGAGGTCAACGGCCCGGAGGGCCCCTCGCGCTCCACCGCCGCCGGACCCACCGGTGCCGCCGCCGGCGGGGTCGTCGGCCGCCTCGCCGAGGTCAACATCGCCGGCCCGCACGGTGCCCCGCCGCCCTCCGACCCGGTCCGGCAGACCGTCGCCGGCATCCCGCGCACCCCCGACGGGGGCCCCTCCCGGATGCCCTTCCGCCGTCGCTTCCAGCGGATCTGGCCCAACGCGGTGGCCCTGATCACCGCCGCCGTCTTCATCTTCCCCGTCTACTGGATGATCGCCAGCTCCCTCAAGCAGCGCGGCGACATCCTCACCCGGGACCCGGTCTTCCTCTTCACCCCCACCTTCGGGAACTACTCCACCGCGATGGGCGCGGACCTGTTCTGGACCTACGTCCGCAACAGCCTCGTCGTCACCGTCTGCGCCGTGCTGCTGGCCCTGCTGGTCGCACTCGCCGCCGGCTTCGCCATCGCCCGGATGGAGTTCAAGGGCCGTCGCGGCATGATCCTGGTGATCATGATGGCGCAGATGGCCCCGTGGGAGGTGCTCATCATCGTGATGTACCTCAACGCCCGGGACCTGGAGATGCTCAACAGCCTCCTCGCCCTGACCATCATCTACTTCGTGATGGCGCTGCCCTTCACCCTGTGGACGCTGCGCGGCTTCATCGCCGCCGTGCCCAAGGAACTGGAGGAGGCCGCCCTGATCGACGGCTGCTCCCGCACCCGCGCCTTCTTCAGCGTGATCTTCCCGCTGCTCGCCCCCGGCCTGATGGCCACCTCGATCTTCGGCTTCATCATGGCCTGGAACGAGTTCGCCATGGTCCTGGTGCTCAACAAGGCGCCAGAGGCCAAGACCCTCCCGGTGTGGCTGTCCAGCTTCCAGACCGCCTTCGGCAACGACTGGGGCGCCACCATGGCCGCCTCCACCCTCGTGACCATCCCGGTCCTGGTCCTCTTCCTGATCCTCCAGCGTCGGGTCACCGGCGGCATGGCCGCCGGTGCCGTGAAGGGATGACCCCCGACATGACCGCACCGACCACCGCGACCCGGGGGACGGACGGCCTCGAGCGCGACGCCCTCGCCGTCCTGCACCCCACCTTCCACGGCACCGACGCCCCGCCCGCCTGGCTGCTGCGACTCCTGGAGAGCGGCGGCATGACCGGTGTCGGCCTCTTCGGCCGCAACGTCGTCTCCGACGGGCAGGTCACCGACCTCACAGCCCGGCTGCACGAGGCCAACCCCGAGGTTCTCGTCGCCCTCGACGAGGAGGGCGGCGACGTCACCCGCCTGGAGGTGCGCACCGGCTCCTCCGTGCCCGGCTCCCTCGCCCTGGGCGCCGTCGACGACCCCGACCTCACCCGGGCGGTCGCCGCCGAGATCGGCCGCCGCCTGGTGGCCCGCGGCATCACCCTCAACTGGGCGCCGTCCGCGGACGTCAACTCCAACCCCGACAACCCCGTCATCGGCTCCCGCTCCTTCGGCGCCGACCCCGAACTGGTCGCCCGGCACACCGTCGCGTACGTCGAGGGCCTGCAGTCCGCCGGTGTCGCCGCCTGCGTCAAGCACTTCCCCGGCCACGGGGACACCGACGTGGACAGCCACCTCGCGATGCCCCGCATCGGCGTGGACCGCGACACCCTGACCGCACGCGAGCTGCTGCCCTTCCGGGCCGCGATCGCCGCCGGCACCCGCAGCGTCATGAGCGCGCACATCCTCGTCCCCGCGCTGGACCCCGAACTGCCCGGCACGCTCAGCCCCGCCGTGCTCAACGGCCTGCTGCGGGCCCCCGTCGCCGAGGGCGGCCTCGGCTTCGAGGGGGTCATCGTCACCGACGGCATGGAGATGGACGCCGTCGCCGCCCGCTGGGGCGTCGAGCGCGGCAACGTCCTCGCGATCGCCGCCGGGGCCGACGCCATCTGCGTCGGCGGCACCCCCTCCGACGAGGCCGAGGTGCTGCGGATGCGCGACGCCCTGGTGGACGCGGTGCGTGCCGGGGAACTGCCCGGGGAGCGGCTGCACGACGCCGCCGAGCGGGTGCGCGCCCTGGGTCGGTGGACCGCCGCCCGCCGCGCCGAGGCACTCGGGGCCGGGACCCCCGCCGGGGACACCGGGGCCGCCGGGCGGGACATCGGCGCGGAGGCCGCCCGGCGCGCGGTGCGGGTCTCCGCGCCCGCCGGCGCGCCGGCGTTCGCCCCGCTCACCGGCCCCGCGCACGTCCTGGTGCTCACCCCCACCGCCAACGTGGCCGTCGGCACCGAGACCCCGTGGGGCCTCGGCCCCGAGCTGACCCGCCTGTTGCCCGGCACCACCACCGACCGCCGGGACCGCACCGCCGCGACGGAGGTGCCCGCCCTGGTCGACGAGGTGCTGCGGGCGACCGGCGACCGGCGGCTCGTGGTCGTCGTGCGCGACGTCCACCGGCACGCGTGGATGGCCGGGGTACTCGACGCACTGGTCGCCGCCCGCCCGGACACCGCAGTCGTGGAGATGGGCGTACCGCAGGCCCCGCCGTCCGGCGCCCTGCACATCGCCACCCACGGCGCGGCCCGGGTCTGCGCCGAGGCCGCCGCCGAGGTGCTGACCGGTCGGTCGCCGGGCGCCGGCGGGGCCTGAGCCGGCCCGTCGGACCGGTCGGTACGGTCGGTTCCGGCAGCTCCGTCGGGCCGGCACCGGTCGGGGCCCGGGCCCCGACCGGTCCGTTCGGCTCGTCGGACCGGTGCCGAGCCGGCCGCCCGGTCCTCCGTGACGGCCCGCACGGTGTCCCGCCGGGCGGGGGCACCCTCCCGGACCGTCCACCCCGGTTCCGCGCCGGCGCCGGGGGGAGACCGCCGCCCGAACCGCCCGACCACTGATCCGGGCACCGGCCCGGAGCCGGTCCGGCCGGGCACCGCGCCGGACCCGCACCCCGGAGCGCCGGCCGTACCCGGTCCCGGATCGTCCGGCCCCCGAACCGGCCGGACACCGCCGTCCCGCCGCGCGCCGGTCGCACGCCGACCGCGCTCCCCGCAGCCCACATCCCGCAGCCACCCGCACGTCACACCCAGGAGGCCCCGTGTCCGCCGACACCCCCGGCCGGATCATGTCCCGCGAGATCGCCGAGCAGCCCGGGGCGCTGCGCCGCCTGCTCGAGGAGGGCGCGCCCCGCATCCGGGCGGTCGCCGGGGCGATCGCCACCCGCCGGCCCCGCTTCGTCCTGCTCACCGCCCGCGGCACCTCGGACAACGCCGCCCTGTACGCCAAGTACCTGCTGGAGATCCTGCACGGCCTGCCCTGCGGGCTCACCTCGATGTCCACCACGACCGCCTACGACGCCCGTCCGGACCTCACCGACGTCCTGGTGATCACCGTCAGCCAGTCCGGCGGCTCGCCCGATCTGGTGGCCTCCACCCGGGCCGCCCGGCGGGCCGGCGCGATCACCCTCGCCGTCACCAACAACGCGGACTCCCCGCTCGCGGAGGCCGCCGAGCACCATATCGACATCCTCGCCGGCCCCGAGTACGCCCTGCCCGCCACCAAGACCTACACCTCCTCGCTGCTGGCCCTGTACCTCTTCGTCGAGGCGCTGCGCGGGCACGACGGGGTGCCGACGGCGGCCCGGCTCCCGGAGCTGGCGGAGGAGATCCTGGCGCGGGGGGAGGAGGTGCGGGAACTGGCCGGCCGCTACCGCTTCGCCGAGCGCATGGTCCTCACCTCGCGCGGCTACGGCTACCCCACCGTCAAGGAGGCGGCGCTGAAGCTGATGGAGACCAGCTACGTGCCCGCCCTCTCCTACTCCGGCGCCGACCTGCTGCACGGGCCGCTGGCCATGGTGGACAACGTCTTCCCGGTCATCGCGGTGGTTCCCGACGGGCGGGGCGGCGAGGCGCTGCGCCCGGTCCTGGAGCGGCTGCGCGAGCGCGGTGCCGACCTGGTGGTCGTCGGATCGAGGGAGCGGGTGGCGGAGGCGTCGGCCGGCTTCGTGCTGCCCACCGAGGGGGTCGCCGAGGAGGTCCAGCCGATCCTGGAGATCCTGCCGCTGCAACTCCTGGCGATGGAGGTCACCCTCGCGCGCGGTCAGGACCCGGACGCCCCGCGCTCGCTGGCGAAGGTCACGGAGACCCACTGACCCACCGACCCACCGGTTCCGGCGGGCGGAGCGCGTGCCACGGCCGGCCCCCGCGACCCGGGGGCCGGCCGTGGCACGGGGGAGCGGAGAAGGTTCCGGCACGCCGGGGGCTTCGCGGAGACACCTCTCGCCGGAGCGGGAACCGAAGCGCCGGCCGACACCCCGGGAACCCCGGGTCGGCGGACCCCGGCGGACCCCGGCGGAACCGTGGGGAACATGGCGGGAAAGGCCCGGAAACACCCACGGGCCGCGGCACCGGGAAGAGACCCTCAGCCCTTCCGGCACCGCAGCCCGGAGCGACACGCGTCCGGGTGCCGTCAGGGCAGAAAGCGCCGCGGATCGCGCTCCACCCCTCTGTGCGGTGAGGGGCAGAAGATCGCGCACACGTGGTGTGCTCCTCCATTGTGGACCGGTCCGGCTCCTATGTCCATGCCGTGAACAAACCCGTGACCAACCTCGCGACGCGGACCCCGTGAACGTGATTCCGCCTTCATCCTCCGATGCCGGACCCCGCCCGGCGCCCCCGGGCGGGCCGGTGGGGGGATCCCGCCTTCGGAGGTCGTAAGCACCGGGCCCCCGGCCGATTCCACCGTCCGCTCCCGCGGCCCGTGGCGCGGTGGGCGACACGTTCGGCGGGTGTCACCCCACCCCACCCGTTTTCCGGCGCCGGCACGCCGGTGACCGGCGCGGGTCAGGGACCTCACGACAGCCCCGCCGCGCACCCCGCCGGCTCCCGGCGTCCCCGGTGGACGGGGAGGTAGGCTCGCGCCGTGCCCTCCATGAACGATCTGGTCCGTCTCCACACCGACCTGGACGAAGGCGACCTCGAGTGGCTGCACCTCCTGGTCTCGGAGTGGCAGTTGCTCGCCGACCTCTCCTTCGCCGACCTGGTGCTCTGGCTGCCGACCCGGGACGGTACCCGCTATGTCTCCGTCGCCCAGATGCGGCCCAACACAGGGCCCACCTCGCACCAGAACGACATGGTCGGCCACCTCGTCCCACGGGGCCGTCGGCCCCTCCTGGACGCGGCGCTGGACGAGGGGCGGATCGTCCGCGAGGGCGACCCGGAGTGGCGCGAGGAGGTGCCGGTCCGGGTGGAGTCCATCCCGGTGCGCCGGGAGAGCCGGGTACTGGGCGTGATCGCCCGCAACACCAACCTGCTCACCGTGCGCACCCCCAGCCGGCTGGAGCTCACCTACCTGCAGAGTGCCTCCGACCTCGCCCAGATGATCGCCAACGGCGCCTTCCCCTTCCCCGGCCAACAGGTCGGGATGGATCGCGCGCCCCGGGTGGGGGACGGCTTCATCCGCCTGGACACCGAGGGCACCGTCCTCTATGCCAGCCCCAACGCCCTGTCCGCTTACCACCGGTTGGGTCTGGCCACCGACCTGGTCGGACTGCGGCTGGGGCCCACCACGGCCGATCTGGCCCCCACCCGGGGGCCGGTGGACGAGTCCCTGGTCAAATTGGCCAGCGGGTGGGCGCCCCGGGAAGCCGAGATCGAGGGCGACGAATGCGTCATTCAATTGCGGGCGATCCCGCTCAAGCCGCGCGGTGAGCGCGTCGGTTCCCTGATACTCCTGCGCGACGTCACCGAATTGCGCCGGCGCGAGCGCGAGTTGATCACCAAGGACGCCACCATCCGGGAAATTCACCACCGGGTGAAGAACAACCTCCAGACCGTGGCGGCCCTGTTGCGCCTCCAGGCCCGCCGGATCGACGCGGCCGGGGACAACAGCGCCCGGGCCGCCCTGGACGAGGCGGTGCGTCGGGTCGGCTCGATCGCCATCGTCCACGAGACGCTCTCGCACAACCTCGACGAGCGGGTGGAGTTCGACGAGATCGCCGACCGGGTGCTGGCGATGGTGGCGGAGCTGTCGCCCGGCCTGGTCACCACGCGGCGCACCGGCCGGTTCGGCGTGCTGGACGCCGAGACCGCCACCCCGCTGTCCATGGTGCTCACGGAGGTCGTGCAGAACGCCATGGAACACGCCTTCGAGCCCGGCGGGCGCGGCACCGTGGAGGTCGCCGCCACCCGTGGGGACCAGCCGGCCCGGCGCGGGGGCCGGCTCCTGGTGACCGTCCAGGACGACGGACGCGGGTTGCCGGCCGACTTCGACCCGCACACGTCGGGAAACCTGGGACTGCAGATCGTGCGGACCCTGGTGGAGGGCGAGTTGGAGGGCCGTTTCGACATGGAGCGGGTGCCGGACGGGGGCACCAGGGTGGTGCTGGACCTGCCGCTGGCACCGGGGCGCAAGCGCTGAGACCGGACGGTCCGGCCCCGGCTCACGGCCCGGGTTCCCCCGGTCGGGGCCCCGTGACCGGCGCCGGAACGTGCGGGAGCCCCGGCCCGGCCGCCTCCCCGCCCACCGGGAATGTTCCGGTGGGGGAGTGCGGACCGGGAGCCGGGGCTCATCGGGTTCGCGTGGGTGCTGCGCGCTGCGCATCAAGGCACCCGGGCGGCGCCCCCGCCGATGGGCGGGCCGCCGCGGGTCGGGCACGGTGCGGTCAGGCGGTGGCCTTGCGGGCGCGGTTGCGGGCGGCGCGGCGCTTCATCGCGCGGCGCTCGTCCTCGCTCATCCCGCCCCAGACGCCGGAGTCCTGGCCGGTCTCCAGGGCCCACTGCAGGCACTGCTCCATCACGGGGCAGCGACGACAGACGGCCTTGGCCTCCTCGATCTGCAGCAGCGCAGGACCGGTGTTGCCGATCGGGAAGAACAGCTCGGGGTCTTCCTCGCGGCAAACGGCGTTGTGACGCCAGTCCATGTCTGCTCCATCTCCTGCGAATTGCGGTGGTGTTGCTTGTGAATGTGAACGCTTTCACGAACCCCCCGACAGGAACGAGCCGTCGCCCGGCCTCCGCGGGGGGAGGTCCGCGCCGTGGCCCGTTGGGGCGGTAGGGGGATTCCGGCTCTCAAGGGGCTAGTGCTTCTGCTGTCCCGATCGCCATGTAGAGGTTCGCAAACCCTGGCCGGCGGCACAACCCCTTCTGGAAAGTTTTTTTTGATTCCTTGGTGTCGTCTGGCTCACAGCCCTACTTCTTCGGGGTGGAGAGTGGGCTAAACGTTCGACTGTAAGGAGTTTTGAGGCTTCTGCTCACACAATCACACGCAGTGCACGTCGAACGCCTGTGAACCGTACGCCGGAGCGCACTCCCAGGTGGTCACCGTCCAGCTGAAATGGCAGGGGAACCTGCGAAAGCAAGGTGAAGCCCGTCACGTCGTGCAGGGCCACCACGTTTCCTCCCCGGGGCCCCCGTTCCGGGGAGGAACGCAACAACTGCGACGCGTAGCGGGTCATCGCGGGCACCGACATCCGGGTCAATCCCACCACGTCCAGGGCGTCGTCGAAGGAGGCCCGGGGTGCCGCGTACACCGGGCGATTGCCCAGGAACGTCCACGGCGCGGTATTGCAGACTATGGCCGTCGACAGGTCCCGCACCGGTTGTGAACCCGGCCGCTCCAGGGTGATCAGACCCCGCCCCCGATGCGGGTCCCGCACGAACTGCCGCACCATCTGCCGCACGTACAGCGAGTGCGTCGACCGCTTGCCCCGTTCCCGCTGCTGTTCCACGCCGCCCACCACCCCCGCGTCGAAGCCCAACCCCGCGCAGAAGGTGAACCAGCGGTCCGGCACCTCCTCATCCGGGGTGCCCTCCAGCCCGGAGGTCAGCCCCAGACCGATCTCCCGCTCCCTCCCCCGGTGGAGGGCGTCCAACAGCACGCCGGTCGCCTCCACGGCATGGTTGGGCAACCCCAGCGCGCGGGCGAAGACATTGGTCGAACCACCCGGCACCACCGCCAGGCGCGGCAGAGCACCGGGGTTCGGACCGTGCTGCAAGAGTCCGTTGACCACCTCGTTGACCGTGCCGTCGCCGCCGAAGGCGACCACCAGCTCGGCCGAGCCCGATTCCGCGGCCCGCCGGGCCAGATCCCGCGCGTGGCCCCGGCACGTGGTCGGCACCACCTCGAGTTTCACCTCGCTGGCCAGAGCCCGGGCGATCACCTCACGGGTCCGCGCGCTGGTGGTGGTGGCTGCCGGGTTGACCACGAGAAGTGCGCGCATGGGATGCAGCGTAACCGGGCCCGCGCGCCGTCCCCCCGCCGCCGGCACGCCCCGGCCCGACCCGGACGGAACCCCGTCGGACTCCCTCCCGGTCGGCCGGTGTCCCGGCGATACCCTGACGGGGTGAGCGACCCCACTCCCCCCGATGACCCGCGTCACCCCCACGACCCGGCCGGCGCCGACGGCGCCCGGGATTCCGGAGGTCCCGCCGGCCGGGCGGCGGAAACCGGTCCCCGGCCCCGCCGCATCGCCGTCGCCGCCGCTCTGACCCTCCTCCAGGGCATCGTCATCGCGGCCCTGGGCGTGATCATGCTGGTACTGGTGTTCACCGGCACCCCGGACAACGCCGTGCAGGCACTCACCGGCGGGGTCACCGTGCTGTTGCTCGCACTGTTCCCCCTCCTCGCCGGCCGGGGGTTGTGGCTGTTGCGCCGCTGGAGCCGGGGGCCATCGGTGATCGTGCAACTCCTCGCCCTGCCCACCGCCTGGCAGCTGTGGGGCATGGAGGGCGTCTGGCAGGCCTCGGCCCCGCCGCTCGCGGCCGTGGCGCTGGTCGTGCTCGGTTGTCTGATGAACTCCGTCGCAGCCGAGGCCCTGGGCGCCGTCCCCCGCGACGCCTGAGGCGCCCCGGGACGCGCCCCGACGGCCCGGTGGACACGGGCGCGGGACGCACGGGGCGTGCGGGGGAGTACGGGGCGGGGTCCCACCGGGTCGGCGGAACCCCGTCGCTCACTCCTCGACCAGCAGCTTCTCCCGCAGCTGGGCCAGCGTCCGCGCCAGCAGCCGGGAGACGTGCATCTGCGAGATCCCGACCTCCTGCGCGATCTGCGACTGGGTCATGTTCCCGAAGAACCGCAGCATGAGGATCTTCTTCTCGCGCGGCGGCAACTCCTCGAGCAAGGGCTTGAGCGACTCCCGGTACTCCACGCCCTCCAGCGCGTCGTCCTCGGCGCCCAGTGTGTCGGCCACCGCCGGCGACTCGTCGTCGGTGTCCGGCACGTCCAGTGACAGCGTGCTGTAGGCGTTGGCGGACTCCAGGCCCTCCAGCACCTCCTCCTCGGAGGTGTTCAGGCGTTGCGCCAACTCGTGCACCGTCGGAGCCCGACCGTGCTGCTGCGACAGCTCCGCCGTCGCGGCGCTCAGCGACAGCCGCAGCTCCTGCAGCCGGCGGGGCACCCGCACCGCCCAGCCCTTGTCCCGGAAGTGCCGCTTGATCTCGCCCACCACGGTCGGCGTCGCGTAGGTGGAGAACTCCACCCCGCGCTCCGGATCGAACCGGTCCACCGACTTGATCAGGCCGATCGTGGCGACCTGGGTCAGGTCGTCCAACGGCTCACCACGATTGCGGAACCGCCGGGCCAGATGCTCCACCAACGGCAGGTGCATCCGGACCAGCCGGTCCCGCAGCGCGGCACGTTCGGGGGACCCGTCGGGAAGGGAGCGCAGCGAGACGAACAGGTCGCGGGCCGCGGCCCGATCCCGCGGATCGGCGGACCCGCCCGCCCGGCGGGAGCCGGAGCGCGCGCCGGGCAGGCGGCGCTCGGTCGCTTCCGACGTGTCCGAGACGGCCGGCTCGGCCGTCTCGGACACGTCGGAAGGGCCGGTCGGCTCCTCCACCGGGACGATGGGATCGACCGGGTCGGTCGTGCCCGGGAAACCCGGGACGGCGGGTCCCGACATCCGCTCCACCTCGTTCACTTCCGCGTTCACTTCTGCCCCCTCCTCGGGTGGCGGTCCCACTCTCCCGCTCACGGCGCCCCGGGAGCCGCGCCGCGCTTCTTGTGCAGGCTGATGCTGACCGTCCGATCCTCGGCGACGGTCGACTCCACCTCGCCGGCCAACGCGCTCAGCACCGTCCACGCGAAGGTGTCGCGCTCCGGCGCGTGCCCCTCCGTGGTCGGGGCCGACACCGTCACCCGCAACGCGTCCCCGATCAGGGTGAAGCGGCACTCCAGCGTGGACCCGGGGGTCGCCTGCTGGAGCAGGATCGCGCAGGCTTCGTCGACGGCGATGCGCAGATCCTCGATCTCGTCGAGCGTGAAGTCCAGTCGCGCGGCCAGCCCGGCCGTGGCGGTCCGCAGTACGGACAGGTAGGCACCCGCCGCCGGCAGCCGAACCTCGACGAAGTCCTGCGATCCGTCTTCACCTGGGATCTCGGACACCCTCACCTCCACTGTGACTCCCACGACGCCGACGTCCCCCAACGTCGCCCGTGAACCCCTTGCCGGAATGTCGCGACCCGATGGTCACGGGCTCGCCCCGTGACGTTATCGCGTCGCACGGGGGACTGTCGCCGTATCACTCATCGTAAACCCGCAGGTGCGGGCCGTCGCAGTCGGGGCGCGACGAATTCGGATCGGAGTGGGGGATGTTGGACTTTTTCGGCCCCCCGGAGGGTATCCGGCCCATCGGCCGGTCGGCCGGTGGCGTTCCGGCGATGTTCACCGGCCCGGGAGGACCGTCGCGAAGGGGCGAACGGCATCGCCCCGCGGGCCCGCAGGCGCCCGGGGTCCGGGGTCCGGGGCGCCCGTCCGCGCCGGCGGGACGCCCCCCGTACCCCCGAACGCCGTCACTCCCGGGCGGGGCGGCGGAGGTCACCCGGTGATCACCGCGGCCAGCACCGTGCCCCGGCGGAAGGCCCTCTCGGCGGCCAGCTCCCGCAGCGCCCACAGCACCTTGGCCACGTACACCCGCTCCACCGTCGGCAGCCCGTGCCGGTCGGCGAAGTCGAGCGCGAACTCCTCCAGCTCCGCCGGCACCCGTGCGAAGCCGCCGTGGTGGAAACGGTCGTCCACCGTCCACCGTCCGCGTGGACCACCGAACGCCTCCTGTTGCAGGGCGCGCACCGCCTCGGCGTGGAAGCCGCCGCGCAGCACCGGAACACCGAGCGCCCGCATGCCGGGAGCCAGCCCCGCCGCCAGCCCGGCCAGGGTCCCGCCGGTGCCGCAGGCGACCGCCACCACGTCCGGGCGGGGGTCGGCCGCCGCCAGTTCCCGACCGGGCGCGACGCAACCGCGCACCGCCGCCGTGTTCGTCCCGCCCTCCGGCACCGAACGGAACGGTCCGAACCGCTCCCGCAGCCCGGCGATGAAGGCGGGATCGGCGCGGCGCCGGTAGTCGGACCGGCTGACGAAGTGCGGACGCATCCCATCGGCCAGGCAGGCCGCCAGGGACGGGTTCGGTGGACGGTCGGCCAACTCCTCCCCGCGCACCACGCCGATCGTGGACAGGCCCAGCAGCCGCCCGGCGGCGGCGGTGGCCCGCAGGTGGTTGGAGTGGGCGCCACCGAAGGTCAGCAGGGTGCGGTCACCGGTCGCCACCATCTCCCGCAGGGTCGGCACCAGCTTGCGCCACTTGTTGCCGACCACCTCCGGGTGGAGCAGGTCCTCGCGCTTGAGGAGCAGCCGCACCCCGTGGCGGGTGAAACGCTCGTCGTCCACCTCGGTCAGGGGGGACGGCGAGCGGTCCCGCAGCAGCTCGGTGGCGCCCCGCCCCGGGAGACCCCCGGGTCCGACCACGCCCTCACGGCCGTCACCGATGCCCGCGTGCCGCGTGCCGCGCGTCCTCTCCCCGCCGTCTCCCGGCCCGTCGTTCATCCCGCCATTGTCGGGTTCGCCCCGGCGGTGACGGGGCGGGCCCCCGGCTCAGGAGTCCTCGGCCGAATCCCGGGCCGGGTCGGAACCCGCCCCGGCGCCGCTCCTCCCGCCCCCGGCATCGTCGTCGACACCGCCATCGACGGTGTCCGGGGCGGCCGATCCCGCGCGTTCCCGCTGTTCCACCGGTCCCCCGGTGTCCGCCGGGGTGAAGTGGGTCAGGTCCTCGGGCACCCCGACCCGGGCCCTCCCCTCGTCGTCGCGGTAGTGCCATTCGAAGGGCAGGCCGCGCGCGGTCGCGGGGTCCGGACCGTCCATCAGCTGGACGTGCAGGTGCGGTTCGGTGGAGTTGCCCGAGTTCCCGCACTCCGCGATCGGTTGTCCCGCCTCCACCCGGTCGCCGGGGGCCGGCAGCGGCGAACCACGCCGCAGGTGCGCCAGGCACGCGTACACCCCGTTCCCCAGGTCGAGCACGACGTGGTTGCCCAACAGATGGCGGGAGCGCCCCATGCCGCGCACGAAACTCTCCAGGAGCATGAGACCCAACCCCGGCAGCGAGGTCCGGGAGAGGTGGTCGCGCTGCCCGTCGACCGCCCGCACCACCACGCCGTCCCCGGGGGCGAGGATCGGCCGACCGAACGCCGGGTACTCCTCCGGCCTCCGGAAGGCCGGGAGGAACCAGCGGAACGGGGGAGTGGCGGCGTCCTCCCCCTCGTCGGTCCGGGGGTGGTGGGTCAGGTCGATGGCGTAGGTCTGGGCGTGACGGTGCGTGTGGCTCGGCACCTTGCCGGCCGGACCGTTCAACGCGCGCCAGCGACCGGTCACGGGGACCCGCGTCGGCACCGGGGGGTGGTCTCCGCGCGGCTTCTGGTACATCGACAGGACGGTGTTCCCGAGCAGGCCGAGCATCAGCAGGGTGACCCCGGTGATCCACAACGGGCCCACGCCCCGGCCGTTGACCAGGATGCAGAGCACTCCGATGCCCATGGTCACACCGTGGTACTTCAGCGCGAGCACCGGTAGGGGCTTCCTCGTCCGCGGCGATGACGGTGAGGACGGCGACGGGGCCGGCGGCGGTGGGGACGGGGTTCCCTGCGTCATGGTGGTGGTCGTACCTCGTTTCCCCACCCGGGGTGTGCTCGACACGGTCGTCATCCCGCTTCCGGCGAGGGGCCCCGGCGGGTGGTGGGGACATCGGGCCGGGGGCCGTCCGGTGTCTTCCGGCCCGAGTGGCCCGGGGCCGCCCGGTGCGGCCCTCCGCAGGCCGAATGCCCGCCGCCCGGCCGTGCCATGCCTGCCGGGCCCGGCAGGCCGACGATCATCCGCACGCGGTCCCGGGCCGGGGCCGGAGGTCAATCGCCGCCACCGCCACCGCCACCGCCCCCACCACCGTCGCCGCCACCGCTGTCCCCGCCGGAACCACCGCCGAAGAAGCCCCAGCCGCCCGAGGAGGAGCCGCCCCCCGAGGAAACACCGGAGGAACCGCCGGAGCCCTGTGGGTCGCCACCTTCCCAGTCCCCGTCGACTCCGCCGTCCCGGTCACGCCTTCCACCGGATCGGCGCCCGGCGGCGAGCACCCGCCAACAGAGCACCGTCGCCACGATCGCCGACACCAGCACCGCGGCCAGGGACACCAGCCACAGCACCCCCTGGGCGGACTCCGTGAGCGACTCGTACGTCCGGTTGTCCCGGAACGGATGATCCAGCGCGGGCACCAGACTCACGACCAGCAGTGCCATGGCCGGGGGAACGGCCCCGGGCGCACCCCGACCCCGTCCCGCGAGCAGCACCGTGCCGAGGACGACCAGGACCACCGAGATCACGAACTCCTCGAACATCATGCCCGCCTTCAGCACACTGCTCATCGGGAAGTAACCCGGCACGAACAGGTCCTGCAGGAAGGTCCCCCAGCCCACGTCGGGAATCTTCCCGTAACGGTTGAACTGCAGGTACAGGGTCCACCCCACCATGAGCAGTCCCGGGAGCGCGGTGAGGACACCGGCCCACCGCCGGGCCGCCGGAACCGCGCGGGGCCCGTACGGGTCGAATCCGCCGCCCGCCGAGTCCTTGCCGCTCGCCGTCCCGGCACGCGCCCTGCCTGCGGCGATCGCCACCACGGCGACGCAGAGGCCGAACACCAGGACGTGCAGCCCGAAGCGGCCGGGGTCGGAGAAGTGGTCGTGGTGTACGCCCCCGGCCCTCGCCAGGTAGGGCCCCGCCACCAGGCGCAGGGAGAAAAAGCCGAGCAGCCCTCCCAGCACGATCGCCGGACCGTTCGCCGCTCGTCGCCGCGCCATCAGCAGGACGCCCACGGGCACGGCGAGGAGCGCCCCCATCCACTGCAGGACGTTCAGCATCATCGGGAACGGCCATATCTGGTACTGCCACAGCATCCGGGCCGTCTCCGAGGCCGTCGCCGAGGACCGCGCGAAGTCCGACATCCCCAGCCCGAGGAGGAGCAGGGCGATGACCAGGAGCAGGATCCCGTTCACCACGTACACGGCGCTCTCCCGCGCCGGTGCCCGCCGCAGGCCCGGGGCGTCCGCCGCCGGAGCAGCCCCCGGTGGCATCCCCGGCGGCGGAGCCGTCGGCCCCCACGACCCGCTCCCCGCGATCGGCGGTCCGAAGACGCCCGGCGGCGGACCGAACGGCGACGCCGGCGCCGTCGGCGGCCCGAAGCCCGTCGACCCCGATTCCTGATGCCCGGATGTCGTCATCCCCGTCAACCCCTCCGTCCCGGGGGCTCGATGCCCCGGGTCGCTCCGGGCGGCCCCGACGGGGCCGCCGTCCCCCCGCGCACGCACGGGACGCTCCGCACCACCATGGCCCGGGCCCCGGCTCCGGGGGTACGGGAGGTGGGGGGCTGTTGCACGCTTGTTGCCCGACTCGAACACGCCGCCCCGGCCCGTACCCGGCGCGCCCGGGGGCACCGCGCCGCGTGCCGCGAACCGGGGCCCGCGGCCAATGCCGTCGAGCGGCGCGAGGACGCCCGGGAACGGCCCGGTCCGCTCAGCCCCAGCCGTGCAGGGACACCGCGGCCGGATCCCGCTCCGCGCAGGCGGCCAGGATCCGATCGGTGGAGAACACCACCTCGCCCGGTATCGCCCCCACCGGTACCCACTCCACCCGGTCGTGTTTGGTCGGCTCGCGGTTCACCGGCTCCCCCTCCCAGCGCCCGGCGGTGAAGACCACCGTCACGAACCCGTCCGGACCCTTCGGCGCCCGGGCCCCGTGCACCACGTGCGCCAGGCGCAGATCCTCCTCGGCGACCCGGATGCCGGTCTCCTCCCACAGCTCCCGGACCGCCGCCGCGCTCACCGATTCGCCCCGCTCGGTCTTGCCCACCGGCAGGTCCCACAGGCCGGGCGCGAACCCCACCTCCGGCCCGCGCCGCACCATCACCACCCGGCCCGCCGCGCGGTCGTGCACCACCACCGCCGCGCACAACACCACCAGCGCCCGCGTCCCGGTGTCGGCCCCGGGCATCACCGTCGTCTCGTCCACGCCCCATACGTTACGAGCCGGCTCCGACAACCCGCCGGCCGTTATCCACAGCCCCTCTCGTTCATCGGACTCGTCCTACCGGTCGGGGCGTTGGCCGGTACCGCCGGGAACGACGGACGGGCCGCCGCGACCACCCCGTCGGGGTGTGGCGCGACGGCCCGTCCACGACCGCTCCCCGGGCCGGGGAGCGCGACCGGGATCAGTTGATCTCGATGCCCTCGATCACCACGTCCTCTGCCGGCTTGTCGTTCGGGCCGGTCTCGGTGGCGGCGATCTCGTCCACCACCGCCTGGCTGTCCGGGTCGGTGACCTCGCCGAAGATGGTGTGCAGCTGGTTCAGGTGCGGGGTCTCCTCGACCGTGATGAAGAACTGCGAACCGTTGGTGCCCGGACCGGCGTTGGCCATCGCCAGCAGGTAGGGGCGGTCGAAGACCAGCTCGTCGGTGAACTCGTCCTCGAACCGGTAACCCGGGCCGCCCATGCCGCTGCCCAGCGGGTCGCCACCCTGGATCATGAAGCCGTCGATCACGCGGTGGAAGATCGTGCCGTCGTACAGCGGCTCGTCCCCCTCCTGGCCGTCCCACTCCTGGGTGCCGGTGGCCAGGCCGACGAAGTTCGCCACGGTCACCGGGGCCTCGTCCTCGAAGAGCACGACCTCGATGTCACCCATGCTGGTGCGGATCGTCGCGGAGGACGCGGTCTCGGTGACGGTCGGGCCGGTGAGTCCGCCCTCCTCACCGCCCTCCTCACCGCCGGGCTCGGTCTCCGGCTCGGCCCCGTCATCGGTTTCCGTCTCCGCGCCGGTGTCGGTGCCGTCGGCGGTGGAGTTCCCCTCCCCGTCATCCGAACCGCAGGCGGTGACCAGCCCCAGACAGAGCATCGAGGCCAACAGCGGGGCAACCAGACGGCGACGCGTGCGGATCACGGGGGACAGCCCTTCTCTCGGAGTGGGGGGAGGACCCGCGCACGGGTCCCCGAACGGGCCCATCATGCCCCACCCGTCCCTTCCTGCCACCCCCGTGCCGGCCCGCTTCCGGGCGCATCTCCATCGCTTTCCGGCCGGTATTCGCACCAGATCGTTTTCGTCGGCATCCCGTCCACCGTCGCCACCGTCACGCCTCCATCGCGCGGCCAACGCGGCCACCAGTCCCACCCCGTGTCCGGCGGTTTTCCCCGGGGCGGGACGCCGGGGGACGGGCAACCGATCGGGCCGCCCGTCGGAGACCTCCACCCGCACCGGGCCCTCCCTCGCCGTCCCCTCGGCGGCCCGGGGCGCCTTTCTCGCCCGACCCGATCCGGGCGGGGCGCGTGGCGACCACTCCCGGGAGTCGGGGCGGGGCGCGGGAGGAGGAGGTGGAACCCGGTGGCATCCCGCGGGAGGACCTGTGAGGCTCGCGCGCATGGTCTCAATGGTGCAGAACGTGGCGATCGATTGTGCGGGTGCCTATGAATTGGCCCTGTTCTGGAGCCGTGTGACCGGCCGTCCGCTGCGTCCGGAGGACCGGCCGGGGGATCCGGAGACGCGGGTGATGTTGGCGGAGGGGCCGGTGCTGTACTTCAATCAGGTGCCCGGACCCAAGACGATCAAGAATCGGATCCATCTGTGCCTGCGTCCCGAGACCGCGCGGGAGGAGGAGGTGGAACGGCTGATGGGTCTCGGTGCCGACTTCGTCACCGACCACCGGAACCCCGATGGCTCGGGCTGGGTGATCCTCGCCGACCCCAACACTTCTCACTGCCAGTTCTGGCATACCGGCAGCTCAGCGGGCACAACAGAGCCCCGCCCGCACGCCACGTGGGCAGCGCACGGACGGGGCGGGTTGCGGGTGTTCAGTCGTTGGGCGGGATGATGAAGCCCCGGCTCGGGCCGTTTCGTTGAGCCTTCGGGGCAGGTGGCGACGCGTCCGCCCCGAGTGCCTTGGTGACGCTCACGAGCGTGCGAGCCGTCATGTCCGTACGGGAGTCGGGGTCGGCCTGGTCGTAGACGCGCCATGGTCCGGCAGGGTTGTCCGGGTCTTCGGGCGCCACCACTCCGGGCAGTCCCAGACGCCGTAGCACGGCATCGATGTACCGGGCTTCTTCCGCGTCCATGCGGTCACCTCTCCTCGTGCTCGTCCCGGGAAGGTTAGTCGTCCCCGCCCTACCCTCCGCTTCCGCCGGAGCAGTGCGAGGCGCAGTTTCCCGGGTTGATGGGGCCGCATCCGCCGGGGGCCGGCGTGTGGGAGCACTCGGCGGCCACGGCTACCGGAGTCCTGGTCGGGCCGGTCCACAGTTCCGGGTCTGCGCTGTACCCGGCTTCCTCGATCAGGGCTACCGTCCGGGTGAGCGCTGCCGGGTCGTGTCGGGACCGGTCGGGGCGCTCCGGGTAGTGGTGGACGAACAGGCCCAGCCGATCGCAGAGTTTGGCGTACATGGCGGTGTGCAGGATCAGGGCGTGCCAGCCCTCGTCCACCACGCGTGAGGGCTGGATGTAGGCCTTCGGGAACTTCGCGGCGGCCGAAACGAACTTCAGTGCTTCGGTGACCACGCGACCGGCCGTAGGCTCGTCCATGCCGGGGTTGTTGCCCATGACTGTTGCGGCGACATCCCCGAACGCGTCAGGGGTGAGCAGTTCTCGTACGTCGTGCACGTGCGTACCTCCCTGGTGTCGTTCATCTGGCGGCCCGCCCCGGTCGCTCGTGCTGTCCAGGTCCGTCCGACCGGGGCGGGAGTCTTCTTCGCGCTGCGGTGCGCTGGTGCTGCGCCGCATCGATCGCCGAAGCGACTCCGGCGAAGTGGGTGGGTGGCGCTCTCACCGCACGCAGTGCGGCACCCCGGTGAAGGGGCGGACCGGAGCGGGGAGCCTGAGCCCGTCAGCTCGGTTCGGGGCACGTCTGCCCGCGCTCCGGGGCTTGTCCGGTCGGGAGCGCCACCCGGTTCCCGCCCCGGGGCGGGTGCGTGCCCGGGGCGGGAGTCCGGTGGTGGTGCGGAGTGCGACCCTGACCCGTATCGGTCGCCATGGGGTTGTGCTGTTGTTCCGTTTCCCGCCGGATGACCGCGAGGCTGTGACCACTTCCCGGGGGAAAGCGGGAGTTCATGCGGTGGACCAGGCAACAGCGAGCGTGAATCCCATTCCGAAGCCCACTGCGAAGATGAAGAGTGGTCCGGCCAGCGCGAGTACGCGGTTTCGCAGACGGCGGATCATCACCCCGCACACAGCCTGGCCTCCCTGCTCCGCTCGTTCGCCGCCCGCACCTTCGGCCGCAGGGCGTCGCCGGTGGTGGCGGGGCGAAGGTCTTCGGGACTTACGTCCCACTCCCGGCCCCCGCCCTCCGGCCGAAGCTGCACATAGGGGCCGGTCTTGCCCATCACGACCCCCACACGGTCCCGTTTGGTGTCCACCGCCGGCGTTCCCGGGCCGGGGATGTCGGGCGTAGTCTCTGTCATGGCTGCCTGCTTCCTTCAGGTGGTCCACGCCCCCGGGCCGCTACCACGGTCGCGGGGGTCCTTCCTGGCATCCTGACTCTGCCGTCTCGGAGAGCAATCGCATAGTGGCCCGCTGTAGGCCAACTGTCGGCCACAATGGAGGGCATGAGCGGGATCGGGGCCAACATCAAGCGCCTACGCGAAGATCGCGGATGGAGTCAGGGGCGCCTTGCACGTGAGGTGTGCCGTCTGGCAGGGGTCGGCGGAGAGCCGATCGGACGGCAGGAGATCAGCCGCTACGAAACGGGAAAGCGGACGCCCCGTGAGTGGCTGCCGTTCCTGGCCCATGCTCTTGGTGTGGACGTGGAAGACATCAAGACGCCCCGGGCAGCTCCGGAACCACCGATGCCAACACTCGCCGACTTCTTGCCGGTTGGTGATCCGCTGGCCCCACTCCGCGCCCGCACAGGACGCCGTATCGGTACTGACACAGTGACAGACCTCGGCCGGCGCGTACACGGCTTAAGGCTCGCCGACGACGTAATCGCCGGACGTGATCTGATCCGGCCCGCGCTGCGGGAACTCCGTGTCGTGGTCAAGCTGTACCGGGAAGCGAGCTACAGCCAGGAGGTTGGGCGCGAACTACTTATTAAGATTGGCGAGTTGGCACAGATCGCCGGTTGGATCGCCTCCGATGCGGGACAACACGAAGAGGCGGAAAGGATCTACCAAATAGGGATCAGCGCAGCAAGACAAGCGGAAGACTACACGCTTGCCGGAAATCTTGCTGGATCGCTTGCATACCAGCACAGCAATACCGGCCGCGAAGATGAAGGAATCGTACTGGCGCAAGCCGCTGTTCACGATGCCGGGAGCAAGGCACCGGCGAAAGCGCGTGCCCTCTATCACGATCGTGTGGCATGGGCACACGCGAAGCGCGGTGAGGCACAACTGGCAATGCGGGCGCTTGGCGAGGCTGCCGAAGCTCTTGGGGAAGACAGCGCCGACAACGCATCACCAAGCTATCTCTACTGGGTGGACGCCGGAGAGCTTCGCGTAATGGAATCTCGTGTCTACACGGAGTTGCGCCGCCCATTGCGAGCCGTCCCATTGCTACGTGATGCCCTCAGCGACTACGAAGCCACACATACGCGAGAGCTAGCACTCTATCTGTCGTGGCTCGCTGTTGCTCTCGCTGACGCTAACGAACCAGAAGAAGCGGCACACACAGCCGAGCGGGTTATTGCCCTTTCCTCGGCGGTGGCGTCCGAACGGACAGCGGAACGCGTGCGGGTTGTGCTCAACCGATTGGAAGAGTTCTCGGATACCCCCGAAGTCTCCTCGGTGCTGACTCAGCATAAGATATGATCATGGATACGCCGCCACGGTGTCGTTCGATGATGTCGGGGCGCGGCCGGGAAACCGACGCCGCCGCGCGCCCTACTCGTCCGGTCCGCTGAGGGCGGCGATTGCGTCGAGGTGGCCGGATTGCCCCTCTGCCGTTCACGTCCGGGACTCCAAGGACCCCCTCGGGCCCTCTCTCACCCTCCCCCCTCGGCGGCCCGGGGCGCCTTTCTCGCCCGACCCGATCCGGGCGGGGCGCGTGGCGACCACTCCCGGGAGTCGGGGCGGGGCGCGGGAGGAAGAGGCAAAACCCGGTGGTATGGCGCGGGAGGACCTGTGAGGCTCGCGCGCATGGTCTCAATGGTGCAGAACGTGGCGATCGATTGTGCGGATGCCTATGAATTGGCCCTGTTCTGGAGCCGTGTGACCGGCCGTCCGCTGCGTCCGGAGGACCGGCCGGGGGATCCGGAGACGCGGGTGATGTTGGCGGAGGGGCCGGTGCTGTACTTCAACCAGGTGCCCGAACCCAAGACGATCAAGAATCGGATCCATCTGTGCCTGCGTCCCGAGACCGCGCGGGAGGAGGAGGTGGAACGGCTGATGGGCCTCGGTGCCGACTTCGTCACCGACCACCGGAACCCCGATGGCTCGGGCTGGGTGATCCTCGCCGACCCGGAGGGCAACGAGTTCTGCGTTCTGCGCAGCGAGTCCGATCGGGTCGCGATGAATTCCTGACACCCGGGCACCGTTTCGGCCGCTACGCGCACTGTCCCTTCGGTCCGCCGGTTGACGGCGGCACCTCGACGACGAAGAACATGAAGCAGGTTCGGGTCGCCAGGTCATCGAATTCCTCGGGGAACAGTTCACGGGCGGCCGGGTCGGGCCGCGGCTCGTGGATCCCGGTGAGGCGGAAGCCGGCGGTGGTGAAGGCGTCGACCATCGCGTGCAACGGCCTGCGCCAGAACCTCATCGGGGTGGATCGCCCGTCGATTCTCCAGTCGGAGGTGTAGTCGGTGGTCGCGAAGTAGTCGGGCCGGGGGTCGCTGATCGTGTAGGCGACGAAGGGGTGGTCCAGTGATGCGATCAGCCGGCCGCCGGGCTTGAGTACCCGTCGCAGCTCGGCCAGGGTCGGGCCCCAGTCCTCCAGGTAGTGCAGGACCAGTGAGGCGACCACGTCGTCGAACGTGCCGTCGGGGAACGGCAGGGGGTCGCGCAGGTCGGCCACGCGCAGGTCGGCGTCGTCGCCGAGCCGCCGCCTCGCCAACGCCAACATTCCGGCACTGGCGTCGATGCCGGTGACGATCGCGCCGCGCTCGCGCAACGCGGCGAGCAGGGGGCCCGCGCCGCAACCGGCGTCCAGGATCCGCCGACCCGACACCTCCCCGGCGAGGGCCGTCATGGCGGGCCGCTCGTAGTGCGCGTTCACCAGGTTGTTCTCGGTATCCGCCGTGTACGCCTCGGCGAAGCCGTCGTAGTCGTTCACCCGAATGGGTTCCGCAGGCCGGGCGGAGCTCCCGGATAAGCCGGTTGAGTGGTCCATCGTCGCAGCGTAGTCCCCCGGGTCGCTCGGATGGCCGAATCGGGCGGACCCCCGGGAAGCAGTGGTCCCGGCTGCCCGTTCGGGCAGGTGGGGCGCAGTCGGCCGGCGGGCGGCCCGGTGAGGTGGTGTCCTGGCAGGGTGGACAGTGCTGTGAGGGTTGGCGACGGCCGGGGAGCGCCATGACCGGGAGCGGCGGACCGTGGGGCACGGCGGAGTGGGAGCAGCCGGCCCTGCTGGTGCTGGACGGTGAGGGCACCGTACTGACCGCGACCTCACCGGTGGTGGATCTGCTGGGCGGCGGTATCGAGGCGGTGCGCGGGGTGGGCATGCCCACCTTGTTCGAGGAACGTTCGGTGTGGGCGGGTCTGGTCGAGGAGGCCCGCGAGGAGCGCCGCAGCGCTGGGCGCGCGGTGCTGCGGCGTCCCGCCGGCGGGCGGGTCGCGGCCGATGTGAGTGTCTCGGTGCTCCTGGCGGGCGGCTCGGCGCGGTTCCTGGTGTGGGTGGTCCCGGTGGCGGGGGCGGAGCTGCGGGACCGGTTCGGGATGCGGGTGGCCACGGCCGGCGGTGGTGGCGTGCTGGTTTCCGGTCCGCGTGCGCAGCAGCGGCTGGAGCTGCTGCGCACGGCTGCGGGGCGGATCGGCGGGTCGCTGGATGTGGTGCGCAACACGGAGGAGCTGGTGGGGCTACTGGTGCCGATCTTCGCCGACCTGGGTGCGGTCGATCTGACCGAGGCGGTACTGGTCGGGGAGGAGGTCGGGCGGTTCGGCCCGGGAACGCCCATGCGGCGGGTGGCGGTGGCCGCCGGGCGGGGGCCCTGGCCCGCGGAGGTCCACCAGCGGGGGGAGACGTTCCTCCTCGGGGATGTCGAAGCCGAGCACGTGCGGCGTGGCGTCACGGGGTTCATGCCGGACATGAGGGCACTGCGGACGACATCGGCGCAGGCCCCGGAGCGGGCGCGGCTGAATCTGCCGGATGCGGCCACCTCGTTCCTGGTGCTTCCGCTGTTGGCACGCGGTGTGGTGCTGGGAGCGGTGCCGCTGTGGCGCACCGGCGACAGGGCCCCCTTCGACGAGGCGGATGTCCACCTGGCGGAGGAGATCGGCTCCCGTCTGGCGCTGGGGCTGGACAACGCCCGGCGCTACACCCGGGAGCGGCGCACGGTGGAGGCGCTGCAGCACAGTCTGCTGCCGCGGCTGTCGGCGCGGCTGAGCGCGGCGCGAACCGCCGGGGCATATGTGCCGGCCGGTACCGCCGCCGGCACCGGCGGCAGTTGGTACGACGTGATCCAGCTGTCGGGCACGCGGGTGGCGTTCGTGGTCGGTCGGGTGGCCGGGCACGGGGTGAACGCCGCCGGGGCGATGGGACGGTTGCGCTCGGCGGTGCAAACCCTGGCCGATCTCGACCCGGCCCCCGACGAGCTGCTGAGCCACCTGGACGACCTGGTGCTGCGTTTCGCGGAGGACGAGGGGAACGAGGGTGAGCCCGGAGCCGGTTCCCTGACCGGAGCCACCTGCCTCTACACCACCTACTGCCCGGTCACCCGGCAGTGCCTGGTCGCCAGTGCCGGCCATCCCCCGCCGCTGCTGGCGGAGGTGGGTCGCGGGGAGGTGGCGCCCGTGGCCCTTCGGCCCGGGCCGCCGCTGGGCGGTGGCGGGGAGCCCTTCGAACCGATCGAACTGTGTCTGACGCCGGGTGATGTGCTGGCCTTCCACAGCGGGGAGCCCGGCGACGGCGACGGTCGGGATCCGGCCTGGCTGCGGGAACTGGCGCGGGCGGCCGCCGAGGTCGGCGAGCCGCCGTCCGACCTGGCCCGGCACGTCCTGGCCCGGCTGCGCGGGCGGCACCGCGCGGAGGATCTGGCGGTTCTGCTGGCCGGGGTCCGGGCCGTGCCCCCCGGACGCACGGCCTTCTGGGAATTGCCGGCCGACCCCGGCCAGGTGGCCCGCGCCCGTGCCCTGGCCTGCGGCAAGCTGACCGAATGGGGCCTGGCGGACCAGGTCTTCGCCACCGAGCTGATCGTGAGTGAGCTGGTCACCAACGCCATTCGCTACGCCGGCGGCCCCGTCGGACTGCGCCTGATCCGCGACCGGCGGCTGATCTGTGAGATCTCCGATCCCAGCCGGACCCAGCCCCACCTGCGCCGCGCCCGCCTGTCCGACGAGGGCGGACGTGGCCTGTTCCTGGTCGCACAGCTCGCCAACCGCTGGGGCAGCCGCTACACCCCCACCGGCAAGACCATCTGGACGGAGCAGGGAATCGGGGACGCTGCGACCGGGGAGTAGCGCCGAGGGCTTTCGAGGCCCCGTACTCGCCCCCGGTCGCCGGGAAATGGGCCTGCCCGGAGCCTGCCGGAGGGTTTTCGCGGGTTTGGGCGGAGGCGGGCGGCTTTGTGCTCGAGATCTCCGTGCCGGAGCGTCATCCGATTGTTATCGCTCCCAACAAATTTTCCGTGCCCGGGGCTGGCGCGGCCGCTCCGCACGGCAATACGTTCCCGCTCACAACAATCAGCCGGGTGGATCGGTCACCAACCCGCAGTTCGGTCAAGTGCGCACTTGCCACTCATTTTTCTCGCCGGCGGAGCCTCCGTCGGGCGGTCGCTCTCCGCGTACCCCTCAGAAAGGACCCTGCCCATGCGCAAGGGAATCCTCCTCACCGTCGCCTCCGCGACGCTGCTCGCCTCACTCACCGCCTGCGGGGACTCCTCCTCGGACAACGGCAACGGCAACGGCGCCGGCTCGGACGACGCGGCGCCGAAGATCGGCGTGATCCTGCCGGACAGCAAGTCATCGGCCCGCTGGGAGACCGCGGACCGCAAGTACCTCGCCGAGGCGTTCGAGGCCGCCGGCGTCGAGTACGACATCCAGAACGCGCAGGGGGACAAGCAGGACTTCCAGACCATCGCCGACCAGATGATCACCAGCGGTGTCACCGTCCTGATGATCGTCAACCTGGACAGTGGCACCGGCAAGGCCGTCCTGGACAAGGCCAAGTCACAGGGTGTGGCGACCATCGACTACGACCGGCTCACCCTCGGCGGCTCCGCCCAGTACTACGTCAGCTTCGACAACACCGAAGTCGGCAAGCTGCAGGGCGAGGGCCTGGTGTCCTGCCTGGAGGAGAAGGGCGTGGAGCAGCCGCTCGTCGCCACCCTCAACGGCTCCCCGACCGACAACAACGCCCTGCTCTTCGCCGAGGGTTACAACGGCGTGCTGGACCCGAAGTACGACTCCGACGAGTACACCAAGGGCCCCGACCAGTCCGTCCCCGACTGGGACAACGCCGAGGCCGCCACCATCTTCGAGCAGATGCTCACCAGTGAGCCCGGCATCAACGGGGTGCTCGCCGCCAACGACGGCCTGGGCAACGCCGCGGTCGCCGTGCTGCGCAAGCAGAACCGCAACGGCGAGGTGCCCGTCACCGGGCAGGACGCCACCGTCCAGGGCCTGCAGAACATCCTCGCCGGCGACCAGTGCATGACGGTCTACAAGGCGATCAAGAAGGAGGCCGAGGCGGCCGTCCGGCTCGCCGTGTCCCTGGCCAAGGGCGAGGAGGCCGAGACCAACGCGACGGTCCACGACCCGGAGGCCGGCCGGGATGTGCCGTCCGTGCTGGAGAGCCCGGAGGCCATCTTCCGCGACAACGTCAAGGACGTCGTCGAGGACGGCTACGTCACCAAGGAGGAACTGTGCACGGGTGACTACGCGGCCCTGTGCGAAGAGGCCGGCATCAACTGACACCCCCTCCGAACGCCGGGACACCCCCGGCACGCCGCGGGTCCCGTCACCGGGCCCGGGACCCGCGGCCCCTCCACGACCCGAGGAGCCTCCCCCATGACGGTGACCCCGATCCTCGAACTGCGCGGGATCGACAAGAGCTTCGGACCGGTCCAGGTCCTGCACGACGTGGCGTTCAGCGCCTACCCCGGCGAGGTGACCGCCCTCGTCGGAGACAACGGTGCCGGCAAGTCCACCCTGGTCAAGTGCATCGGCGGCATCCACTCCTTCGATGCCGGCGAGTACTGGTTCGAGGGCAGCCGCGTCCGGGTGAACGGACCCCGGGACGCGGCCGCGCTGGGCGTCGAGATCGTGTACCAGGACCTGGCGCTGTGCGACAACCTCGACATCGTGCAGAACATGTTCCTGGGTCGGGAGAAGCGCAGCGGCCTGATCCTGGACGAGGCCACCATGGAGGAGATGGCGGCCCAGACCCTCGCCGGGCTCTCGGTGCGGACCGTCAAGTCCGTGCGCCAGCAGGTCTCCCACCTGTCCGGCGGCCAGCGGCAGACCGTGGCCATCGCCAAGGCGGTGCTGTGGAACGGCAAGGTCGTCATCCTCGACGAGCCGACCGCGGCCCTCGGCGTCGCGCAGACCGCCCAGGTCCTGGAACTGGTCCGGCGGCTGGCCGACAACGGCCTGACCGTCGTGCTCATCTCCCACAACCTCAACGACGTGTTCGCGGTCTCCGACCGGATCGCGGCCCTCTACCTGGGCCGGATGGCGGCACAGGTCAGAACGACCGATGTCACCCAGTCGCAGGTCGTCGAGCTCATCACTTCCGGCCGCAGCGGGGATCTGGGCCTCGCCACCACCAACGGAGCAACCGCATGACCACCGCCGTCCACCCCGAGAAGACCGCCGAGCAGCCCCCGGCGGCCGCCATCGGCCTGCGCGCCGTCGGCCGCGACTACCTGGACCGGCTGCGGGGCGGGGAACTGGGCTCGCTGCCCGCCATCCTCGGTCTCGTCGCGCTCTGTGTGATCTTCGCGATCATGCGCCCGGTCTTCCTGTCCAATCTCAACTTCGCGAATCTTCTCACCCAGAGCGCGGGCAGCATCGCCATCGCCATGGGCCTGGTGTTCGTGCTGCTGCTGGGCGAGATCGACCTGTCCGCGGGGTTCGCCAGCGGCGTCTGCGCCGCGGTCCTGGCCGTCCTGCTCACCGATCAGGGCTGGCCCTGGTACGGGGCCGTGCTCGCCGCGGTGCTCACCGGCATGGTCATCGGTCTGGTGCTGGGAGTGCTGGTCGCCAGGATCGGCATACCATCCTTCGTGGTCACCCTCGCGGCCTTCCTCGCCTTCCAGGGCATCGTGCTGATGCTGCTGGAGGAGGGAACCAACATCTCCATCAACGACCCGGTGATCCTCGCCATCGCCAACGACAACCTGTCGCCCGTCCTGGGCTGGGCGTTGCTCGGCCTCGGCGTCGGCGGGTTCGCGGCGGTTCAGTTGCGGCAGGTACGCAACCGCCGGCGGCGCGGCCTGGCCGCCGCGCCCCCCGTACTGGTCGCGGCGCGGATCGGCGGACTCGCCGTCCTCGGCGGACTCGCCGTCCACCTGCTCAACCAGGAGCGCAGTCGCTCCCTCCTCGTCGACTCCGTCAAGGGCGTGCCGATCGTCGTGCCGGTCATCGCCGGGCTGCTCGTCATCGGTACCTTCGTGCTCCGCCGGACCTCTTTCGGCCTGCACATCTACGCCGTCGGCGGCAGCCAGGAGGCGGCTCGCCGGGCCGGCATCAACGTCACCGCGATACGGGTCTCCGCGTTCGTCATCTGCTCCTCGCTGGCAGCGGTCGGCGGCATCATCGCCGCCTCCCGCGGCCACTCCGTGGACCCCAACACCGGAGGCAGCAACGTGTTGCTGCTGGCGGTCGGCGCCGCCGTGATCGGCGGAACCAGCCTGTTCGGCGGCAGGGGCCGCCTGATCAACGCCGTACTGGGCGGTATCGTGGTCGCCGTCATCCAGAACGGCATGGGACTGATGGGGTACAGCTCCGGGGTCAAGTACGCCGTCACCGGTTCGGTGCTGTTGGTCGCCGCGGGTGTGGACGCGGTCTCCCGCCGCCGTGCCGTACGACGATGAGGGTGGAGCATGATGAAGGCCGGTCCCTCCCAGGAGGAGATACGCCGGCAGAATCTCAGCGCTCTGCTACGGCACATCCACCTCGGCGGCCCCGCCTCCCGGGCCGTCCTCGCGGACCGCATGGGGCTCAACCGCAGCACCATCATGGCGCTGGTCACCGAGCTCGCCACGGCCGGTCTGGTCCGTGAGGAGTTGCCCCGGGAGACGGGCCGGGCCGGCCGGCCGTCCCTGGTCGTCCGGCCCGAGACCGTCAGCCGCTACGTGTTCGCCTTCGACGTGGGCGTCGACTATCTCGCCGCCGCCCGCATCGGGCTCGGCGGCGTCTTCCTGGACCATCGGGAGACGGTCGCCCCCGGGATCGGCCTGCATCCCGGGGAGACCGCCGCCGTTCTGGCCGACTGCGCGGCGGAAATGCGGGACACGGCACCGCCCGGCGCCGTCTGTGTCGGCGCCGGGGCGGCGGTGCGGGGCATGGTCCGCCACCCCGACGGCCTCGTCCGCTCGGCCTTCAACATCGGCTGGACCGAAGAGGAGTTCGGCGAGGACCTCACGCGTCGCCTCGGCCCGGGCCCGCCCGTCCTGCTGGACAACGAGTCGAACCTCGGGGCCCTCGCCGAGCACCGCCGTGGTGCCGGGATCGGCTGCCAGGACCTCATCTACCTCCACGGCGACATCGGCATCGGCGGTGGCGTCATCTCCGGCGGCCGGCTGCTGCGCGGGCACAGCGGCTACGGCGGCGAGGTCGGCCACATGCTGGTCAACCCCCGGGGCGGCAGGCCCTGTGCCTGCGGCTCCCGCGGCTGCCTGGAGGCGGAAGCCGGCCAGAACGCGCTCCTGGAGGCCGCCTGCCGACCCGCCGGCGCCACCACCGGCCGCGCCGGGATTCGCGGTGTCATCGACGCCGCCGACCGTGGTGACGTGATGGCGCGCACCGCCCTGCACACCGTCGGGGACTGGCTCGCCGTGGGCATCGCCAACCTGATCAACCTCTACAACCCGGCCCTGATCATCTTCGGCGGCACGCTGCCGGAGATCTACCTCGGCGCCGCCGCCCACATCCGCAGCCGTATCAACACGCACGCCCTGGCCGCGTCCCGGGAGGTCACCCGCTTCCGGGTCTGCCGACTCGGTGACCGCACCCTCCTCACCGGCGCGGCCGAACTCGCCTTCACCCACCTCCTGGCCGACCCCCTCGCCCACGCCCTCCCCCCTTCCGGCGGCAACTGAACCGGGGCGGGGCAGGGCGTGAGCCCGGGCGCGGGAGGCTTCCCGGCGGACGGCTTCCCGGAAGGCTTCACGGCTGTCGCCGTGGAATCGGATCGGGGGCCGTGGCACTCGGCGGCGAGGGCGGTGTCCCGGACCCCGACCGCCCGCCCCCCACGACACCGTCGAGGGGGGCGGGACACGCGCGGGTCTCCTCGTCGTAGTGGGCGGGGCAGGGCTCGACGCTGACCCGACAGCGGTTGGGCGGACTGGTCGCCGTGGACCGGGTGGAGGACCCGGGGTACCTGACCGGTCTGATCGAGGCGGGGAAGGTCACCCCGGTCATCGGGCGGACGTACCCACTCGCCGAGACCGCCGAAGCGCTGCGGTACCTCGGCACCGACCACGCCCCGGGCAAGGTCGTCCCGATGGTGTGACCCGCCGTCGGCTCGAGGGCCGCGCCTCCCGGCCGGGGGGCGCGTCGGGGCGGCGACATTCCGTCTCTCGCCCACACGCACCGGAGCGCCCGGCCCCGGGTGTGGGGTCGGGCGCTCCGGCACGTTCCGCGGCCCGGGTCGTGACCGGTCGCGGTGAGGGGCTCAGCCCTGCTTGGTCTCCCAGAAGATCTTGTCCACCTGCGCGATGTGGTCGAGCGCCTTCTGGCCGGTCGCCGGGTCGGTGGACCCCTTGGCGGCGCTGAGGGCCTTGAGGGTGTCGTTGATCAGCTGGTGCAGCTCCGGGTACTTCTCGAAGTGCGGGGGCTTGAAGTAGTCGCTCCACAGCACGGAGACGTGGTGCTTGGCCAGTTCGGCGCGCTCCTCCTTGATGGTGGTGGCGCGGGCCCGGTAGTGCGGGTCGTCGTTGGCCTGGTACTTCTCCTGGATGGCCTTGACGGACTCGGCCTCGATACGGGCCTGGGCGGGGTCGTACACGCCGCAGGGCAGGTCGCAGTGGGCGCTGACCTCGACCGTGCGGGCGAAGAGACGGGAGAGCATGGGCGTCCTTCCCTTCCTCGTGATCGTCGTGATCGTCTTCTCAGATGGGAGGTTACTCCGTGCGGCGGCGCTTTTCCCGACCGGACCCGGCACGCGCCGCCGGATCGGTCCAAAGTCGGAGGCCCCGGGGCCGGGCGACCCGGGACCGGCGCGTCGTGATCCACGGCCGGGGTAGCGTCGCGGGGGAGGGCGCGTCCGACCGGTGGCCCGGACGCGGGGACGCGGGGAAGGGGCGACGACGATGGGCGGAGGCGGGAACCGGGAAGGCGGCGGGCCGCGCCGGGGATTCGCCAGGGTGCGCAACGGCTCGATGCTGCCGACGCTGCGGCCCGGTGATCGGCTGCTGTTGAACTGGGGGGCGCCGGTGCGGCCCGGGGACGTGGTGGTGGCGCGTCACCCGTGGCAACCGGGACTGCTGATCGTCAAGCGGGCGGTGGAGCGTCGCCCGGACGGGTGGTGGCTGGTGGGGGACAACCCCCGGATCGCCGACGACAGCCGGTCCTTCGGCGCCGTTCCGGCGGAGGAGGTGCTCGCCCGGGCGGTGCTGTGCCTGCGCCCGCCGTCCCGGACTCAGCCCTCCCGGCTCCGTTCGGCGCTGGAGTGGGTCGGCTCGGCGGTGCGCCGGACGGGGCGCTCCGGGGGGCGGTTCGCGCGTTCGAGGCGTTTGCGGGCGCGGTGGGCGGCGACGTTGGCGCGGGTGGCGCACCGGTCGGAGCAGTAGCGCTTGGACCGGTTGGTCGAGGTGTCGATGTAGGCGTTGTGGCACGGCGCGGCCTCGCACAGTCCCAGGCGGTCCACGCCCAGGTCGGTGAGCTGGACGGCCAGTCCCATGCAGGCCATGGCCGCGTAGGCGGCGGTGACGTTGGTGGGGTGTTCGGCGAGGTGCATGTGCCAGCGCGGTCGGCCGGCGTCGTCGAGATAGTCGTGGCCGGAGATCTGCGGGCTGACCGGATATTCCATGAGCAGGGCGTTCAACAGGTCCACGGCCCGGGTCTCCTCGCCCTCGGCTGCTGCACCGAAGACGGCCCGCAGGCGGGCGCGGACGCCGCGCAGGCGGGTGATGTCGGCCTCCACGGCCCGGCGGGCGACGGCGGGTTGGCTGGGGCCGAAGAGCGCGCGCACGGCCTCGACATCGGTGAGGACATCCGTGCCACGGGTGGGCTCCTCGGTGTTGACCAGTCGAACCGCGAGGTCTGCGTAATAGGTCAATTCCACTAGTGATCCTTACGCCGCCGGGCTAGGGTCTGCACTGTACTAGGTAAGGGTTGCATATGATTAGCATCCCTTACCCATGGTGATTCGGGCCCCCGGAACGGGGCCGGAAAGGGGAACGGCGATGGTGGACTGGCAGGAGTGGCAGCGCGGCTGGGACCGGCAGCAGGAGTGGTACATGCCCGACCGGGAGGAGCGCTTCCGGGCCATGCTCGACACCGTCGAGGCACTGGTCGGCGACCGCCCCCGGGTGCTCGACCTGGCCTGCGGCACCGGCAGCATCACCGCCCGGGTGCTCAAGCGCTTCCCCGGAGCGACCACCGTGGGGGTGGACCTGGACCCGGCCCTGCTGACCATCGCCCGGGGCACCTTCGAGGGGGAGGAGCGAACGACCTTCGTCACCGCCGACCTGCGCGACGCCGGGTGGGTGGACCGGGCCCTCGCGGCCGGCGCCGGTGGCCCCTTCGACGCGGTGCTCACGGCCACCGCCCTGCACTGGATGCGCACCGCCGACCTGCGGACGCTGTACGAGCGGTTGGCCGGTGGCGTGGTGCGGCCCGGCGGGGTCTTCCTCAACGCCGACCACATGCCCGACCCGGCCACCCCGCGGATCAACGAGGCCGTGCACGCCCTCGATCGCGCCCGCCGGGATCGGGAGAAGGCCGCCGGCACGCAGGACTGGGCCGACTGGTGGGCCGAGGTGGCCCGTGATCCGGAACTGGCCGACGCGGCGGCTCGACGGTTCGAGATCTTCGGCGACCCGAGGGAGGGCGACCACTCCGACGGCGAGGTCCAGGCCCCCGGCGAGCACACCGCGATCCTGCTCGGCGCCGGCTTCGCCGAGGCCCGCGCGGTGTGGGCCTCCCCCTCCGACGCCATGGTGCTCGGCCTGCGTTGATCCCTCCCCCCTCACCCGTCCCGACCGCGCCCCGCCAGGGCACCGGCGCCCCATCCCGCCGGCGCCGACCCGTTCCCGGGGTCTCGTCGGTGGGGGAGGCGCCGGGCGGGGACGTGTCGGGGGAGGGGCGCCGGGGCTCCCCGCCGGGAGAAACGGGGCCCTCCCCCGGTCACGGGAGGGCGGGATGGGGGCATCCACCCGTGGCGTCCCGGAGGTCCGGAGGCCCCACACACCGGTGGGGCCACACACCGGTGGGGCCACACACCGGTGGGGCCGGTGGACGGCGGCGCCGCGTGTCGCGACGCCCCGTTCGCCGGCCCCACCGGTCGGTACCCCACCGCCACCCGCTGCCGGGGCGGCGCGTCCGGCTCAGCGCCGGGCGACCCCCTCGGCGCGCGCCGCCGCCGCGACGGCCGCCGCGACCGCCGGCGCCACCCGCTCGTCGAACGGCGAGGGAATCACCCGCTGCGGGGTCAGCTCGTCGGCGACCACCGCCGCCAGGGCCTCGGCCGCCGCCAGCTTCATCCCCTCGGTGATCCGCGCCGCCCGCACCTGAAGGGCGCCGGCGAAGATGCCGGGGAAGGCGAGCACGTTGTTGATCTGGTTCGGGAAGTCGCTGCGCCCGGTGGCGACGACCGCCGCGTGCCGGGCGGCCACCGTCGGGTGGATCTCCGGGTCCGGGTTGGCCATCGCGAAGACGAACGCGCCCGGTGCCATCCGCGCCACCGCCGACTCCGGGACGGTGCCGCCGCTGACGCCGATGAAGACGTCGGCCCCGGCCATGGCGTCCTCCAGCGAGCCGGTCAACCCGGCGCGGTTGGTCAGCCCGGCGATCTCCCGCTTGACGTCGGTGAGGTCCGTCCGGTCACCGGAGACCACGCCGCGGCGGTCGCACAGCGCGACGTCACCGATGCCGGCACCCAGCAGGATCTTCGCGATCGCCACCCCGGCCGCGCCGGCGCCGGAGATGACCACCCGCAGCTCGTCGAGGCCGCGTCCGGTCAGCCGGGCGGCGTTGCGCAGCGCGGCGAGGGTCACCACGGCGGTGCCGTGCTGGTCGTCATGGAAGACGGGGATGTCCAGGCGTTCCTGGAGCCTGCGCTCGATCTCGAAACAGCGCGGCGCGGCGATGTCCTCGAGGTTGACGCCGCCGAAGGAGGGGGCCATCCGGACCACCGTCTCCACGATCTCGTCGGTGTCACGGCAGTCCAGCGCGATCGGGATGGCGTCCACCCCGGCGAACTGCTTGAAGAGGATGGCCTTGCCCTCCATGACCGGCATGGAGGCGGTGGGGCCGATGTCCCCCAGGCCGAGGACGGCGCTGCCGTCGGTGACCACGGCGACGACCTGCGAGGTCCAGGTGTAGTCGTGGGCGAGTTCCGGCCGCTCGGCGATGGCGGCGCAGACCTTGGCGACCCCCGGCGTGTAGGCCAGGGACAGATCGTCGGCGTCGCGCACCGGGACGGTGGCGCGGACGGCCATCTTGCCGCCGCGGTGCAGGGCGAACGCCGGGTCCAGCCCGGCGGCGGCGCCCAGCCGCTCCGGATCGGCGTCGGTATGGACGGGGGAGGGATTCCGATGAGGGTTCGTCGTGGAGTTGACGGTCTCCGATGCCACTGTTCTGACCCCTTTATCACATGGCTGGTCGAGGGTGACCGCTCCCTGGTGGGGGAGCGGGCGG
This sequence comes from Streptomyces sp. ST2-7A, assembly GCF_021390475.1. GTDB lineage: Bacteria > Actinomycetota > Actinomycetes > Streptomycetales > Streptomycetaceae > Streptomyces. The sequence continues at coordinate 19,324 of NZ_JAJUWS010000045.1, read as the reverse complement.
GTACCACGTCCGCCGCCCGTTCGGCGGTTGGGCCGCCGTCGGGGAGGTGCTGCGAACGCCGGACGCGCCGCACGCACGTCCCGGGTCCCCGGGTGAGGGGTGTAACAGACCGTTCTACCGGATCACCCGGAGCCGGGACGAGTGGGTTGTCACGGTGCCGAGCGAAACGCCGGGTGAATCGAGCCGGTGCGCGCCCTCCCGACCACACCCCCCGCGCCGCCCGCACCCGGTACCACCTGTGAGGACGGAGCGGCGAGGGATGGTGGACGGCGGGCCGAAATGCGGTCGTGATCCTCGTCTCATCACGCGGGTCGGGTGCTCCGGTGGCCGGGGTGCCGGGCCCCGGTCGGCGGCCCGCCGTCGATCCGACCGGGTGAACCACGCCGGCCGAAAGCGTCCGTTATGCGGTCGTGACGCAGCGGTGAACGCACGTCATCCCTCCGGATGGCAGGATTCGGCCCATTGGCAAAAAGTCGCGACACTCGAAGACGTGTGCCCGGCTTCCCGTGGAAACCCCCTCCACACCCGCCCTCGTCACACTCCCCCGCACCATCCCGCAGGAGGACACCGCGATGACCCCCTCTTCCCCTCGTCCGTCCCTCCGCCGCCGTTCCCGGCTCCTCGCCACGAGCGCGCTGGTCACGGCCGGTGTGCTGGTGCTCGGCGCCTGTGGCTCCGACGACGACGGCGGCGATGGTGACACCGGCGCCGGCGCCGTGAACACCGACGCGCCCCTGTACGACCAGCTGCCGGAGGACATCCGGGAAGCCGGGAAGATCACCGTCGGCTCGGACATCGCCTACGCCCCCATCGAGTACTACGACGAGAACAACGAGGTCACCGGCATCGATCCGGCCATCGCCGGAGCCATGGCCGAGCAACTCGGTGTTCCGATGGAGTTCGTCAACGGCACCTTCGACGGCCTGGTCCTGGGCATGAACTCCGGCCGCTACGACGTGATCATGTCGGCGATGACCGACACCCGCGAGCGGCAGGAGGGCCTGAGCGAGGACGCCGAGGGCGGCGCCGACTTCGTCAACTACTTCGAGGCCGGGTCCGCGCTGTTGGTCTCCGCCGACAACCCCGCGGGCATCGGGACCCTCGACGACCTGTGCGGTCTGACCGTCGCCTCCCAGCGAGGCACCTCCAACGAGGCCCTGGTCGAGCGGCAGCAGGAGAGCTGTGACGAGCCCATCGAGATGCTCGTCAACGACACCGACGACGAGTCGATCACCCAGCTCCAGAGCGGTCGTGCCCAGGTCGTGGTGACCGACTTCCCCGTCGCCCTCTACAACGCGACCACCGCTCGCGACGGTGAGCTGTTCGAGGTGGTCGGTGAGCAGATCGACGCCGCCCCCTACGGCATCGCCGTCCCCAAGGACAACGCCGAGCTGCGGGACGCCCTGCAACAGGCCCTCCAGGCGATCATCGACGACGGCACCTACCAGGAGGTGCTCGAGGAGTGGGACGCCGAGACGGGCGCCATCGACTCGGCCACCGTCAACGCCGGCGAATGACCTCTCCACCCGGCGGCCGGTCGTGAACCACGGCCGGCCGCCGGGCCCCGGAGATCCGCGGCCCCGTGTCACCCGCGGCGTGCCCGCCCCCGGCTTCCGGCCCATCGGCCCGGAGCCGCACCACCCCACCCGACGGCAGTGAAGGCGTAGAACCCGTGCCCGACGACGTCCCGCCCCCCGGGGAACCCGGCCCGGGGGGCCGGAAAGCCGCCCCGTCCGCCTCCGCCGAGCAGGTCGGCGCGACCGCCGCCCCGCCCCCCGGCGACGGCCCACCGCCCGAGATGATCAAGGCGATCCCGGTCCGTCACTACGGACGCTGGGTCGGCGCGGCCGTCGTCATGGGCCTGCTGGCCCTGCTCGTCCTCGCCTTCGCCAACGCCGACGTCAGCTGGACCGTGGTCGGGGACTACCTCACCCACGAGACCATCCTCGCCGGCGCCTGGAACACCCTCCAGATCACCATCTACGCGATGCTGCTCGGTGTCGTCCTGGGCACCGTCCTGGCGATCATGCGGCTCTCCTCGAACCCGGTGCTCTCCGGCGTGGCCTGGGGCTACATCTGGTTCTTCCGCGGCACGCCCGTGCTGGTCCAGCTCTTCCTCTGGTACAACCTGGCGCTGATCTTCCCCGTGGTGAACCTCGGCTTCTGGTCCGAGGACATGAACACGGTGATGACGCCCTTCCTGGCCGCGCTGCTGGGCCTGGGACTCAACGAGGCCGCCTACATGGCGGAGATCAGCCGCGCCGGCATCCAGTCCGTGGACCGGGGCCAGACCGAGGCGGCCCACGCCCTGGGCATGTCACCGCCCCGCACCATGCGGCGGATCGTGCTCCCGCAGGCGATGCGGGTGATCATCCCGCCGACCGGCAACGAGTTCATCAACATGCTCAAGACCTCCTCGCTGGCCTACGCCATCCAGTACCAGGAGCTGTTCCTCGCCGGCCGGAACATCTCCTCGCGGACCCTGGCCGTGATGGAGATGCTGATCGTCGTCTCCATCGTCTACCTGCTGCTCACCACCGTGTTCAGCGTCGGCCAGTACTACCTGGAGCGGCACTTCGCCCGGGGCACCGACAACGCTCCCCGCCCCGAGGGCCCGCTGACACGCCTGCGCGCCCAGCTCACCGCGTTCCGGGTCCGCAGCACCGTCGGGAGGGAGAGGGTATGAGCGACACGACGGGCACCGGGGCGGCCCCCGCCCCCCTCGGCACGGGGGGCCCCGGCCCGATGGTCCGGGCCGAGCGGGTCCACAAGTCCTTCGGCCTGGTCGAGGTGCTGCGCGGCATCGACCTGGAGGTCCGCAACGGAGAGGTCTTCTGCCTGGTCGGCCCCTCCGGCTCGGGCAAGTCCACCTTCCTGCGCTGCATCAACCACCTGGAGAAGATCAACGCCGGCCGGCTGTGGGTGGACGGCGACCTGGTGGGCTACCGCCAGAAGGGCGACAAGCTCTACGAGATGCGCGAGCGCGAGGTGGCCCGGCGGCGCCGGGACATCGGCATGGTCTTCCAGCGCTTCAACCTCTTCCCCCACATGACGGCGCTGGAGAACGTCATGGAGGCCCCCGTCCAGGTCAAGGGGAAGTCCAGGAAGGCGGCCCGCGAGCAGGCCGAGCGGCTGCTGGAGCGGGTCGGCCTGGCGGACCGGATGCGCAACTACCCGGCGCAGCTCTCCGGCGGCCAGCAGCAGCGGGTGGCGATCGCCCGCGCCCTGGCGATGGAGCCCAAGCTCATGCTCTTCGACGAGCCGACCTCCGCCCTCGACCCCGAACTGGTCGGTGAGGTGCTCGACGTCATGCGGCAGCTCGCCGAGGAGGGCATGACCATGATCGTGGTCACCCACGAGATGGGCTTCGCCCGCGAGGTCGGCGACTCGCTGGTCTTCATGGACGCCGGCATGGTGGTCGAGGCCGGCAGCCCCCGGGAGGTACTGACCAACCCCCAACACGAACGCACCCGGGCCTTCCTCTCCAAGGTGCTCTGAGCGGGCACGGTCCGGGCCGGCACGAGCCGGGCGGCGCGCTCCGGACCGGCCCCGTCCGACCCGGGCCCGGGCGCCCCACCCGATACGGGGTGGGGCGACCGGGCCCGGGTCGGTTCCGGGGAACCCTCAGCGGTCCATGCGCAGGCTCCACGCCTCCAGCGGGCCCGCGTCCCCGCGCGGCATCAGCAGACCGGTCTTCTCCCACCCCCACACCCCGAAGGTGGCCCGGGCGTCGGCGTCACCCGGATCCAGCAGCGCCACCGCCACCGGCGTGCCCACCCGTGACAACAGCTGGTCCAGCAGCCGGCCGCCGACCCCCCGCCGCCGGTGTTCCGGGCGCACCATCAACTCCGCGACCAGGAACAACTTCCGGGAGCTGGTCAGCTCGGCCAACTCCTCCAACTCGTGCGGCACCGTCGAGAAGCGGTCCAGCCAACTGCCGTGCCGGTCGATCCGAAAGCCGTAGGCACAGCCGACCAACGCCGGGTCGCTCGCGATGACCATGTCGAACTCCGGCTGTTGGATGTGGTCGGCGAAGCGCTCCAGGAAGTCCTCGCGCTCCCGCTGAATCGCCTCCGGCTGATCCCGGTAGGCGTTCTCGTGCAGGTCCGCCAGCGCCGCGCGCTGATCCTCCGCCTGCCACCGGCTCAGGCGCCGCAGGAAGACCTCACCCATCGTTCACTCCTTCCGCCCCACCCCCGTCTGCGGCGGTGCGCCGGCAGCACGTCGGGGAACCTTCCCATTCTCCCGCTTCGAGGGCGCCGACGGGAAGTGCGACGCGACCGCCGTGCCGCCCCCGGTCCTTCCCGAAGCCGTCCCGGCGCGTCGGTGATGTGGATCGCTTACGGCACGTCCCCCTGGCCGCTCCTCCCGGCCGCGGTTAGCTTGGGGATCATGTTTGCCGTTTATGCCGCGCGATTCGACCCCGGGAACCCCCTCGACGCCCTCGAACTGGGCGAACGACCGGAACCGGAGGCCCCGCCCCAGTGGACCACCATCGATGTCCGGGCCGCCTCCCTCAACCACCACGACCTGTGGACCCTGCGCGGTGTCGGCCTGTCCGAGGAATCGCTGCCCATGATCCTGGGCTGTGACGCGGCGGGTACCGACGCCGACGGCAACGAGGTCGTCGTCTATCCGGTGATCGGGGCCACCGGTCACGGTGTGGGCCCCCGCGAACAACCCACCATCCTCACGGAGAAGTACCAGGGCACCTTCGCCCGGCGCGTGGCGGTCCCGCAGTGGAACGTGTTGCCCAAGCCCGCCGAACTGTCATTCGAGGAGGCGGCCTGTCTCTCCACGGCCTGGCTGACCGCCTACCGGATGCTGTTCACCAACGCCGGCGTGCGGCCCGGTGACAGTGTGCTCGTGCAGGGGGCGGGCGGCGGCGTGGCCACCGCCGCGATCGTGCTGGGCGCGGCGGCCGGCCTCCGGGTCTTCGCCACCAGTCGGGACGAGGCCAAGCGTCGGCGCGCCGAGGAGCTCGGCGCGGAACTCGCGGTCGAGCCGGGCGCCCGTCTGCCGCGCCGGGTGGACGCGGTCATCGAGACCGTCGGCGCCGCCACCTGGTCCCACTCCGTCAAGAGCCTGCGGCGCGGCGGCACCATGGTCATCTCGGGTGCCACCTCCGGCCCCAACCCGCCCTCGGTGGAACTGCAACGCGTCTTCTTCCTGGAGCTGAAGGTGGTCGGTTCCACCATGGGGACCAAGGAGGAACTGGCCGGCCTGCTGAACTTCTGCGCGACCAGGGGGGTGCGGCCGGTCATCGACTCGGTGATGCCGCTCGAGCGGGCCCGTGAGGGCTTCGCGCGGATGGCCTCCGGCGACCTCTTCGGCAAGGTCGTCTTCACCCTCTGACGGTGAACCCCCACCCGGCGGGTCGGGTCGCCACCCCGGGATGGCGCCCCGACCCGCCGGGATCCGTTCGGCACGGGTCCACCACCGGGCCCGGTACGGACTTCGACACCGGTTCGATACGTGGTGTCACCATACGGTAACGGAAGAGGCCGATGGGGGGTGGGCGGCCGTTTCTCCGGGTGATGCTTCCCCCATGGAGTCGTCACGGCAGGAGAAGCCCTTACCCGCCTGGCCCGGGGCGGACGAGCTGATCAGGGCCCTGGACGGGGTGATCAACGATCCGACGCGCGGTCCCGCCGTGCTGCTCGCGGTCGAAAAGGCCTCCCGGGGGGCGGCCGGTGCCGCCTTCCTGGAGGGACTGCGTGAGCGTTGCGCGGGAGAGGGGACACACCTCGCCCCGTGCGCGCTCGTCCACCTCTCCCCGCCGATCTCCGACACGGGGTCGGAGCCGTTCTCCGCGGGCGAGGGGGAGCCGGTGGCGACCATCGCCTACGAGCTGCGCACCGGAATGCCGCCGAACACCGGTCGGCTGCGCCTGCCCACTCTCGACCTCCTCCTGGACACGGTGCGGGCCGAGGAACTGCGTGGGATCCCCCGCGACCGGGGCCGTGAACTGCGCCGTGTGCTCTACCAGCACCCCCGACGGCGGCGTGACGCCGGCTTTCCCGACGTGCTCAGGGGGGAGGCGGAGGCCGCCGGCGGAACCCTCCCCGCCCGGGCGCTGCGGCTGGTGGTGCGGGCGTGGACCGCCGGCGTGGGCGAGTGGTGGTTCGGGGTCCGGGTCAACCGACGGCTCTTCGGCGACGGAGGATGGTTCAAGGGTTGGGTCAAGGGGCGCGGGGGTTCGGACTCCGACTTCTTCGAGGCCGCCCAGCGCCTCGCGCCGGGGGCGCCCGCTCCCTTCGACCGTGATCAGGCGCTGTTGTGGGCCCTCCTCGACGACCTGAACACGGCGCTGCGGCGTCGTTTCCTCTTCCCGGCCCGCTCCCGGCGCCCCCGCTTCGTCCTGCTGCTCGACGCCGTGGCGAAGGAGGCCGACGGCCCGGTGGCCGATCGGACATGGAAGTTTCTCGGCACCCTGCGCGAGGCGATGCGCGCCCTCGGCACCCGGGGCGTGGTGGTCGTGGCACACCTTCCACCGGAGGTTCGGCGCGGAGCGGGCCTTCCGGAACCCCTTCCGCCGGAGCAGGCGTCCCGGGCGCTCACCCCCACCGGCCGGACGGACGCCCCGCCCGGTGGTCCGCCGATCGAGGTCGTGATCCGGGCGCCGGAACCCGACACCCCCACCGCCCATAACGTCAAAACCTTCCTGGACAACCACCCCAAGCTTCCCCCTCGGTCCGGCCCCCGCCACGGACCGCGCACCTCCCTCCTGCTGCGGGTCGGCGCGCTTCTCGCGGCCCCGGCGCTGCTGATCGGTGGATGGGTGGTGGCCGACCTGCGGGACGACGGGGGCGGCCCCTGTCCCGAGGGGCAGTGGGAGACCGCCGGTGGTCTCAGCTGTGTCGGCCTGAGCGACGGCACCGAACCCTTCCGGGGGGTCTCCGACGAGTTCGGCCCACTGATCGGGCTCATCGCGGAGAACAACGCCCGGGCCGAGGAGCACGGCGAACGCGGCTGGCAGGTGCGCACGGTCGTGCACCTGGCGCCGTACACGGCGGCCCTGCCAGGCCCCGGTGTGGTGCAGGACAGCACCCTGGCGGAGCTGCACGGGATCGCGCTGGCCCAGCGCGTGTTGCTGGAGGAGGTGGGCCGGGACGCGGCCCGCGACCGGGTCGCGCTGCGGGTCCTGCTCGCCAACGCCGGTCCCCGGTTCTCCGAGGGGGCCCGGGTCGCGGGCACGATCCTGGAGGAGGTGGACGCCGAGGGGATCATCGGCGTCACGGGCCTCGGACAGAGCCGGGAGGACACCTACCGCACGATGGAGGTGTTGGACGCCGCGGGCCTGCCGATGATCGGCACGACCGCGACCGCCGACGGCATGTTGGAACGCGGTGCCCGGCAGTACTTCCAGTTGGCCCCGACCAACGACCGGCAGGCCCGGGTCGCGATCTCCTTCCTGGCGAACACCCCTTTGCTGCCCGTTCCGGAGACCGGAACGGATCCGGGGACCGGCGACGGCGACGGCGACGGCGACGACACCGGCGAAGGTGTCGGTCCCGGGACGGACGGGGACCCCGCCGCGGACGAGCCCGTCACCGTCCCGGCGGACGCGGCGGTGATCGTCTACGACGAACTGGACATCTACAGCGAGAACCTGGCCGCCGCCTTCCGCGACCACTTCCACGCGGAGATCGGGGACCGGACCACCGACGTGCGGTACCGGCCGCGGGAGGGCGTGCACGGGGAGGCCGAGGGCGCCTACTCGCCGGACGCGCTCCGTTCACTGGGCGAGGTCGCCGAACACGTCTGTCGTCACATGGCCCCGAATCGCTCCACGGTCGTCCTATGGGCCGGTCGTGAGGGTGACCTGGTCGGCTTCCTCGACGATTTCAGCCGGGTGGAGGGCTGCGACTCGCGGTTGACCGTCCTGGGCGGGGACGCGGTGGCCAACGCCCTGGTGGGGGAGGTGAACCCGGTGATCAAGCACAGGGGCCTGACCCTCTACTACCTGGTGCACGCCATTCCAGGGACGGACCCGCGCACGGAACGGGCCCGACTGTTCAACCGAACCCTGGACACCTGGACCGAGGAACAACGGCGCCGGGGCGCCGCCCCGGCCCCGGCCACGGCGGAGGTACTGGAGTCCGGGGGAGCCTCGCTGGGGTGGGACGCGATGGACATCCTGGCCACCGCCGCCGGCATCGCCCACCGCACCGAGGGGCGGACCGGGGAGTTCGACCGCTCGGCGGTCTCCACCGTGCTCAACACGGGGAACGTGAACATCCAGGGTGCCACCGGACTGTTGACCTTCCGCGACCGGCGGGTGCCGGCGGAGAAGCCGGTGTACGTGGTCCGAGCGGGTGAGGAGGGCACGGAGATCGTGCTCAGTTGCGGACGGTTCTCCGCCGGTGTCGAGGACACCGTGTGGGGTCCGGACGAGGTGCCCTGCCCCCGGGACGACTGAGAATCCGGGGGTGGGGCACGGAGGCGGACCCGCCCGGCCATCGGCCGGTCGGGGACGGAGCCCGCCCCCGTGGTCCCGGCGAACCCGACACCGGCCGCCCGACACCGGGGGTGCGGTCTCGGGCGGCCGGTGTCGGGGCCCCGGTAGAGAAACGTCCCGGGCCCCCGGCATCCGCACCCCCGGGGAGGGGCCCCTGCGAAGCGGGCCTCCCCGGGGTCCGGGACCGGGCCCCGGGGAGGCCCGGGCGGGGACGCCCCGGCCCCCCCCGGGGCGTCAGCGCGACCGCTGGTGGGCCTCCGGGTCGCGCAGCAGCGCGCCCAGGTGCGCCGAGGTCTCCGAGAGCAGCCGCCGGGCCTCGCGCAGCTGACCGGGGGAGACGCCGTGATCGCGCCCGGCGTCCCGCACCTCGTCGCGCAGGTCGTCCAGCAGCCCCCGCAGCTCCCGCAACCGCTCGGCGGCGGCCTCCGGGGTGTCGGGTTCCTCCTCGGCACCGGTGTCGTCACCCGCCCGGTGCCCCTCGTGATCGTCGCCGGTGGCGCGGCCGCTCGGGTCGTTCGCCCCCGGGGCGTCGGTGCCCCGGCGCTCCTGCTCGTACGCCGGCTCCTCCGCCTCCTCGGCGGTTCGGTCCGCCGGCCAACCCGGCCAGGGCATCGTGTAACCGCCGGCCCGGCTCCAGGCGCCGAACTCGCGCCCCAGGCCCTCCAGGCCCTCGCGGACGGCGCTCTGCCAGTCACCGCCGACGGCGTGCCGCTGGACCCGCTCCTGGATGCGGCGCGCGGCCTCCTCCCAGTGCTCGCGGGCCTCGCGACCGGCCTCCTCGTACCGGGCCCGCCACTCCGTGCCCCCGCCGGTGTCGGGACCCGGGGTGTGGTCGTCCGTGCGGTTCCCCGCCCGGTCGGCGGGGCCGCGATCGTCATCCGGCCTGCCCTCACCCCGCCGACCGGGGTCGGCGGTGGGCTCTTCCGGGTTTCCGCCGAAGGGGCCACCCGGGCCGAAGGGGCCACCCGGGCCGAACGGGCCGCCCTCGCCGAAGGGCCCACCGGCGCCCCGGCGATCGGGGCCGCCCTTGCGGAAGCGAGCCGACCCGGCGGCACCACCGACGCCCGCTTCCCGCCGGGCGCGGTCGGCGGCCCGGCGCATCTCCTCGCGCAGGGTCCGCGCGGAGCCGTGCACGTCCTCCCGGAGGTCACCGGCCAAGGCGGCGAGGGAGTCGTGGATCTCCCGCTCCAGGCGGGTCAGCTCCTGCTCCCGCGCGGCGAGCTCGGCCCGCCCCTCCGGGGTGAGGGAGTAGACCTTTCGCCCGCCCTCGGTGGTGTGGGTGACCAGACCCTCCGCCTCGAGCTTGGCGAGTCGGGGGTAGACGGTGCCGGCCGAGGGCGCGTACAACCCCTGGAAGCGCTGTTCCAGCAGACGGATCACCTCGTAGCCGTGACGCGGGGATTCGGCGAGCAGCTTGAGCAGGTACAGCCGCAGGCGGCCGTGACCGAAGACGGGGGGCATGTCAGACGTCCTTCCGCAGGGTGCCGGCGGTTTCGGTCTCCTCGGGGCCGGCGGGCCGACGGAGCAGGGTGATCGCCCCGGAGACGGTGGACAGGCGCACCGAACCGGCGCCCGCGCCGAGGGTGCCGGTCAGGCGGCGCGACCCCCACTGGTTCTCGGCGGTGAGCGCCTCGAACTCGCTGGAGAGGGAGCCGGCGGCGGTGTGCGCGCCGACGACGGCGCCCGGCTGATCGGGGAGGCGGACGGCCAGCTCACCGGAGACGCTCTGCAGCCGGACCTCGCGCGGACCGGGAACGGGGGCCAGGTCGAGCAGCACCCCGCCGGCGACGGAGTCGGCGCGGACCGACGCCCCCTCGTGGCCGACCAGGGTGAGGTCCCCGGAGACCGTGGTGAAGCGCAGGTCGCCGGTGAGCGACTCGGCCTCCAGGGAGCCGGAGACGGTCTCGGCCCGCACGGCCCCGGCGAGGCCGATCAGGGTGACGTCCCCGCTCACGCTGCGCACGCAGGTGTCCCCGGCGAGGCCGGAGATCACGGCGGGGGCGCCGACCACGCCGATGTTCAGCCGGGCGGTCGCGGGCACCGAGAGCGAGACCACCGCGCGGCGCTCGGGAACGCCGCGATCGAAGAAGCGGAGGAATCCCTGCCAGGGCACGTCGTCGTAGCCGATGACCAGTCGGGTGCCCTCGCGGGTCACCCGCAGGGGCGCGCCCCGCACCTCGGAGATCTCCAGCGCCGCGCCGGAGGAGCCCGGCACACCATCGGCGCCCCCGGCGCCGACGATGTTGACCGCGCCGTTGACCAGCCGGAGCTGGACCTCCTCGACGGGTCCGTCGAGATCGAATGTGGCGGGCTCCTCGACCAACCGGCCGTTCGCCCACTCCTCACCGGTGTCGCCGGTCATGGATCCTCCCGCACGCTGGACAGCCCTGACGATGGGGGTGACGCGGCAGCGCCACCCCCAATCACGATATATCGCGTGTCGGGTTTGTCAAGCTATCGGGTATCGCGTTGTGCGGGATGGGCGCGCGAGTGGTGCCGCACGCCCCGGCTCGGGGCCGGGCGGTTCCGAGCCGTTCGGACCACCGCGCCGAGCCGGCGGCCGGCTCGTGGGCCATCCGGTCCAACCGGGCCATCCGGGCCGGGACTACTCGTCGTCCTCGTCGTCCAGGCGCGCCAGCCACGTGGCCAACCGCTCCATGGGCACCTCGAAGTCGGGGTTCAGATCCACGAAGACCCGCAGTTGCTCCGCCAGCCAACCCAGGGTGACCTCCTCGTCGCCCCGACGCCCCTCCAGCTCCTCGATCCCTCGATCGGTGAAGTACACGGTGTGCTCCCGCTCCGCTCGCTTCCCTCAGCCGCTGTTCGCCGCTGTTCCTCTTCCGGCCCGTGTCCCGTACCCACGGGCTTCCCCGCCCCGCCCACGGCGATGGGCCGGACCCCTGATCGCGGGGTCCGGCCCATCGCCGTGGCGTCACCGGTGCCGGGGCGCGGGCCGGTCGTACACCGCACCGCGCCTCCGACCGTCGGTCAGATGTCGAAGACCTCGTTGACCAACGCCCGCTGCTCCGCCTGGTGCCGCTTGGCCGAGCCCACCGCCGGGGAGGAGGAGGACGGCCGGGACACCCGGCGCAGCCGGTCCGCGTTCGGCACCGGGTCCGAGCCGATGATCAGGTCCAGGTGGTCCACCAGGTTGAGCGCGATGAACGGCCACGCGCCCTGGTTGGCGGGTTCCTCCTGGGCCCAGATGAACTTCTCCGCGCCCCGGTAGCGACCCATCTCGGTCCGGATCTCCTCGCTGGGCAGCGGGTACAGCCGCTCCAGCCGGATCAGGGCCGTGTCGGTCGCGCCGCGCTTCTCCCGCTCGGCGGCGAGGTCGTAGTAGACCTTGCCGGAGCAGAAGACCACCTTGTTGACGCCCGCCGGGTCCACGGTGTCGTCACCGATGACCGGACGGAAACCGCCGGTGGTGAACTCCTCCGCCGTCGAGGTCGCCGCCTTCAGCCGCAGCAGCGACTTCGGGGTGAAGACGATCAGCGGCTTGTGGTGCGGGTTGTGGACCTGCCAGCGCAGCAGGTGGAAGTAGTTCGACGGCAGGGTCGGCACCGCGACGGTCATGCTGTCCTGCGCGCACAGCTGCAGGAACCGCTCGATGCGGGCCGAGGAGTGGTCCGGACCCTGCCCCTCGTAGCCGTGCGGCAGCAGCAGCGTGACCCCGGAGGTCTGCCCCCACTTCTGCTCGGCGGAGGAGATGAACTCGTCCATGGTGATCTGCGCGCCGTTGACGAAGTCGCCGAACTGGGCCTCCCACATCACCAGCGCCTCGGGACGGGCCAGCGAGTAGCCGTACTCGAAGCCCATCGCCGCGTACTCGCTCAGCAGCGAGTCATAGACGTTGAACCGCGACTGGTCCTCGGAGAGGTACAGCAGCGGGGTGTACTCGTCGCCGTTCTTCTGGTCGATGAGCACCGAGTGCCGCTGGGCGAAGGTGCCGCGCCGCGAGTCCTGGCCGGCCAGCCGCACCGGCGTGCCCTCCAGAAGCAGCGAACCGATCGCCAGCGCCTCGCCCATCGCCCAGTCGATCGTGCCGTCACCGATCATCGCCGCGCGCCGCTGGAGCTGCGGCAGCAGGCGCGGGTGCACGGTGATCCGGTCGGGGATGTTGACCTGCGACTCGGCGATCCGCTTGAGCACGTCCTGGCTGACGCCGGTCTCCACGGTGACCGGGAAGGCCGGACGCGGGGCGGGCATCTCGGCGTTGCCCGGCGCGTCGGTGGCCTCGCGGACCTCCTTGAAGACCTTCTCCAGCTGCTGCTGGAAGTCCTGGAGGGCCTGCTCGGCCTCCTCGACGGTGATGTCGCCGCGACCGATCAGCGACTCGGTGTAGAGCTTGCGCACCGAGCGCTTCTTGTCGATCAGGTTGTACATCAGCGGCTGGGTGAAGGCCGGGTTGTCGCCCTCGTTGTGGCCGCGACGGCGGTAGCAGACGAGGTCGATGACGACGTCCTTGTTGAACGCCTGCCGGTACTCGAAGGCCAGCCGGCCCACCCGGCACACCGCCTCCGGGTCGTCGCCGTTGACGTGGAAGATCGGTGCCTCGATCATCCGCGCCACGTCGGTGCAGTACATCGAGGACCGCGAGGAGTCCGGCGGGGCGGTGTAGCCGACCTGGTTGTTGATGACGATGTGCACGGTGCCGCCGGTGCGGTAGCCGCGCAGCTGCGACATGTTCAGGGTCTCGGCGACCACGCCCTGCCCGGCGAACGCGGCGTCGCCGTGCAGCAGGATCGGCAGCACGGTGAAGTCCGAGCCGCCCTTGCCGATGATGTCCTGCCTGGCCCGGGCCACGCCCTCGACCACCGGGTTGACCGCCTCCAGGTGGGAGGGGTTGGCGGCGAGGGTGACCTTGACGTTCTCGCCGCCCAGGCCGGTGAAGGTGCCCTCGGTGCCCAGGTGGTACTTCACGTCACCGGAGCCGTGCATCGACTTCGGGTCGAGGTTGCCCTCGAACTCGCGGAAGATCTGTGCGTAGGACTTGCCGACCACGTTGGCCAGCACGTTCAGCCGGCCGCGGTGGGCCATGCCGATGACGGCCTCGTCCAGGGACGCGCCGGCGGCCTCGTCGAGGATCGAGTCCAGCAGCGGGATGACGGACTCGCCGCCCTCCAGGGAGAACCGCTTCTGGCCGACGTACTTCGTCTGCAGGAAGGTCTCGAACGCCTCCGAGGCGTTGAGCCGGCGCAGGATCCGCAGCTGCTCCTCGCGCTCCGGCGCGGTGTGCGGGCGCTCCACCCGGTCCTGGATCCACTTGCGTTCGCTCGGGTCCTGGATGTGCATGTACTCGATGCCGGTGGTGCGGCAGTACGAGTCGCGCAGCACGCCGAGGATGTCGCGGAGCTTGAGCATCGCCTTGCCGGCGAAACCGCCGACCGCGAACTCCCGCTCCAGGTCCCACAGGGTGAGCCCGTGCTCCTTGATGTCCAGGTCGGGGTGGCGGCGCTGCTTGTACTCCAGCGGGTCGGTGTCGGCCATCAGGTGGCCGCGCACGCGGTAGGAGTGGATCAGGTCGAAGACCCGCGCCGCCTTGGTGACCTCGTCGTCGTGGCTGACATCGATGTCCCGGTGCCAGCGGACCGGCTCGTAGGGGATGCGCAGGGCCTCGAAGATGCTGTCGTAGAACTCGTTCTCGCCCAGCAGGAGGTTGCTCATCACCCGCAGGAACTCACCGGACGCGGCGCCCTGGATGACCCGGTGGTCGTAGGTGCTGGTCAGCGTCATCACCTTGGAGACGCCCAGGCGGTTGAGGGTGTCCTGGGAGGTGCCCTGGAACTCCGCCGGGTACTCCATGGCGCCGACACCGACGATGACCGACTGGCCCGGCATCAGACGCGGCACCGAGTGGACGGTGCCGATACCGCCGGGGTTGGTCAGGGAGGCGGTGACGCCGCTGAAGTCGTCCATCGTCAACTTGTTGGCGCGGGCGCGCCGAACGATGTCCTCGTAGGCCTGCCAGAACTCGAAGAAGGTGAGGGTCTCGGCCTTCTTGATGGCGGCCACCACGAGCTGCCGGTCGCCGTTCGGCTTGACCAGGTCGATGGCCAGGCCCAGGTTCACGTGCTCGGGCTTGACCAGGGTGGGCTTGCCGTCCCGCTCCGCGTAGGAGTGGTTCATGGCCGGCATGGCCTTGAGCGCCTGCACCATGGCGTAGCCGATGAGGTGGGTGAAGGAGACCTTCCCGCCCCGGGCGCGCTTGAGGTGGTTGTTGATGACGATGCGGTTGTCGAACAGCAGCTTCACCGGCACCGCGCGCACGGAGGTCGCGGTCGGCAGCTCCAGCGAGGCGTTCATGTTCCGCACCACGGCGGCGGAGGGGCCGCGCAGGACGCTGTACTCCGGGCCCCCGCCGGCGTCCCGGTCCTTCTTCCCGCCGGCGGGCGCGTCCCGGGGGGTGCGGGCGGCCGGGGCCTTCGGGGAGGTCTCCTCGCGCGAGGGGGTCTCCTTCTTCGGGGCGGTCTTCGCGGGCGCCTTCGCCGGCGCCGCGGACTCGGCGGCGGAGGCGGCGGCCGCGGGGGCCTTCGCCTCCGTTTCGGCGGTCTTCGGGGCGGCACCGCCGCCGGCCGGCTCCTCGGTCACCGCGGGTGACGGCGCGTCGGTGCCCGACGGGGTCTTGGCGTCGGGGCGCTCCTCACCCTTCCCGTTGCCCGAACCGGGACGGTAGTCGGCGAAGAAGTCCCACCAGGCCCGGTCCACGGAGTTGGGGTCCTGGAGGTACTGCTGGTAGATCTCGTCCACCAGCCATTCGTTGGCGCCGAACCCGGCCGCGGGGCCGTTTCCTGATCCGGCCTGGTCGGTGGAGACACTTGACGTGTTCGGGGACTGTGGCGACACGGCGGCAACCGCCCTCTTCCGCTTCGCAAGGTGATGGGACAGCGGGAATCAAGGCTACGCCTTCCGGCTGCCCGGGCGCAGTCCCAACGGCCCAGTCGTCGCGTACATCACACTCGCAGGTGGTGCCTGCCGTGTTTTGACCCGGGAAACGACGGGAAAGAAGCAGGGTTTGGTCGCATCCGGATCGCTTTCGGGAAGGACCGGGCGCGACTGCGACAGGGCGTCGGCGCAGCCTTATCCGCACGGAGGGTGACCCGATGGGGTCTCCTGTTCGACCCTTACCCGATGGCACCCGGTGTACGCGCACCGATCACCGGGCCGGCCCGCGGGTGGCCGGTCGGCGACGAACCGGTGCCGCCGGCGGGCCCGCCACACCGCCGGCGGGCCGTTGGGAACGACCGGGATCGGCGGGGCGACGGCGCCCCCGGCAACCCGGGGACACCGGGCGGGTCGGACCGTCCTCCGCCGCGACCCTATGTCACCCCGCGGCGCCGTGATCACCCGGGAGGGTGACGCGGATGCGGCAACCCCGCTCCGACTCCGCCACCCCGATCGTGCCCCCGTGCAGGTCCACCGCCCAGCGGGCGATCGCCAGCCCCAGGCCGGTGCCGCCGTCGCGCGCCGGACCGCCCGGTCCCGAGCCGCGCCCGAACCGCTCGAAGACCATCTCCCGCTGCTCGCAGGGGATGCCCGGCCCCTCGTCGAGCACCTCCAGTTCCAGTCCGCCGCGCTGCCGACCCGGTCGCGCCCGCACCGTCACCGTGCCGCCCTGCGGGCTGTGCTTGATCGCGTTGTCCACCAGATTGGCCACCACCCGCTCCAGTCGCTCCGGATCGGCGTGCGCGACCAGTCCTCCCCGGCCGTCCCCGTGCTCCGCGCCCGAGGGGCCGACATCCAACTCCAGTCCCACGTCCGGGCGCGCGTGACCACGACCGAAGGCCACGTCGGCGTCCCGCAGCAGGTCGCCCAGGTAGCGCTCGATGTCCAGTGCCCGGGGGCGCAGCGCGACCACGCCGTTCTCCAGTCGGGAGAGGTCCAGCAACTGCTCCACCATGCGACCCAGCCGCTCGGTCTGCCGCAGCGCGCCGGCCATCGTCTCGCGGTCGGGCTCGCAGACCCCGTCCACCACGTTCTCCAGCACCGCCCGCAGACCGGCGATGGGGGTGCGCAACTCGTGCGAGACGTTGGCGACCAGGTCACGACGCTGCTGGTCCTCGGCCTGGAGGTCGGCGGCCATCCGGTTGAAGGCACGGGCCAGCTCGCCCAACTCGTCGCGCCGGCGCACCCGGACACGCCGACCGTACTCGCCCCTGGCCATCGCCCGCGCGGCCGCGGTCACCTCGCTGATCGGCGCCGCCAGCCCCTGCGCCACGAACTGCGTGATCAACAGGGAGGAGATGACGGCGATGACCGCGATGATCCGCAACTCCAGGGAGGAGCGGTGCGCCAAAAGGATCAGCACAGTGGTGATGGTGACCGAGGAGATCACCAGCCAGCCGAGGGCGGCCTTCACCGAGCGCAGCGGGTCCACCGGGCGCAGCACGGCCCACAGCCGGCGCGCGGGGGAGCGCCGGGGTGCCCCACGGGCGGGTCGCCGTTTCCCGGAGCCGGCTTCCCGGTCGGAGCCGGCTTCCCGGTCGGGACCCGCCCCGGCCGGAAGGCCGGCGGGGAGTGGGGGAGCGGGCCGGTCGGGTGGTGACGGGGCCCCGGGGCCGGCGAGACCCGTGCCGGTCTTCCCCGGGGTGTCGTTTCCGGAAGGGCGGGGGACACCGGTGCCGCCCGGGCCGGTCTCCGTCGCCGTGGCGGGAGCGTTCCCGGGCCCCTCGCCGGCGATCGCCGGTTCCCCGGCCCGTTCGGAGTCGGGCGCGCCGGCGCCCTCCCGCCCGTCCGGTTGGCGGTCCCGCCGGGGTGTCTCCGGACACCGGTACCCCGGGTGGTACCGGCCCCGGAACCCCCGCGGGTCCCGGCTCCGTCGGACCGTCGGACGGACCGGGGCCCGGTGGGCCGGCGAGGATTTCGGGCGCCCCGTGTCGTTGCAGGGGCACCCGTGGTGGTGTGATCGGGACCCGGTCCCCCGGGCCGGTGCCGCGGGCGGCCCCGCCTCGCCCCGGCCGACGCGGACGCCCCCCGGTCACCCGGTCAGCTCCCCTCGGAGAGGGCGCCGGTCTCCAGCGCGTAGCCGACCCCGTGCACCGTGCGGATGCGTTCCGCGCCGATCTTCCGACGCAGGGCCTTCACATGGCTGTCCACGGTGCGGGTACCGGAGGCGTCCGCCCAGTCCCACACGTCGGCGAGCAACTGCTCGCGGGTGAGCACCGCGCGGGGTGTGCGCGCCAGGCACAGCAACAGGTCGAACTCGGTGGGGGTGAGGTGCACGTCCTTGCCGCCGGCCCGCACCCGGCGCTGGGTGCGGTCGATCTCCAGGTCGCCGAGCTGCACGCTGCCCGGTCGCGGCGTCGCGGCCACGGCGGTGGCCCGCTCCACCCGACGCAGCAGGGCGTGGGTGCGGGCGACCAGTTCGCGCAGCGAGAACGGCTTGGTCATGTAGTCGTCGGCGCCCACTCCCAGGCCCACGAGCATGTCCGTCTCGTCGTCGCGGGCGGTGAGCATGAGTACCGGCACCGGCCGCTGGGCCTGCACGCGGCGGCAGACCTCCAGGCCGTCGTAACCGGGCAGCATCACGTCCAGGACCAGCAGGTCCGGTTGGAACGCGGCGGCGGTCTCCACCGCGGCCGGTCCGTCCGCGGCGGTCTGTGCGACGAAGCCCTCCGCGCGCATCCGCGCGGCTATCGCGTCGAGGATGGTGGGGTCATCCTCTACCACCAACACCCGGCGTTGGGCGCCGGGGGTGGTGGCCGGGCCGGTGACATGGCCCGGCCGGTCCGCCGGCGACGGCGGTGGTTCACCGTTCGTCGGGTGGGTGGTGGTGTCCGTCTCGTTCATGGTGGTCCCGCCCCAGGGAGGTGTCCGGAGCCAGCCGGCTGGTGCTGGCTTTCCTTGACTGTTGGGAGCAGCGTAGATCCCCGGTGGGGCCGGGGCCACGCCGCTCGGGCCGCGAGGTGCACCACGTCCGGGACACCCCGGGCGACCGGCACCTCCACGGTGCGCACCGCGTCGAACCCCGCTGCGCACAGGGCCGCTTCGAAATCCGCGGACGGCTGTGCCGACCATACGGCAAGCACACCGCCGGGGGTGAGTCGGTCGTGGCACTCGGACAGGCCGCGTGGTGAGTACAACCGGGAGTTGTCCGGACTCACCGTCCAATCGGGCCCGTTGTCGATGTCCAGGCACATCGCGTCCCAGGGGGCGCCCGGGGCGCGCAGATGCGCCATCAGATCCGCGTGCACCAACGAGGTGCGGCGATCGGCCCGGGCCCGTTCGGTGAACCGCCCCAGGGGCCCGTCGCGATGCCACTCCAACACCGCCGCCTCGCGCTCGACGACGGTGATCGAACCCCACAGCGGATCCGCGGCGGCCTCGTCCAACGAGAAGCCCACCCCCAGACCACCGATGAGCAGGGCCGGAGCCGCCTCCGCCGGCGGCGTTCCGGGCGGAGCACCGGGGCGGGCCCCCTCTCCGCGCCTCCCGACGAGCAGGTCACGGGCGGCGCGCACCAGCAGGCGCTCGGAACGTCCGTCGGAGGTATCCATCAGGAAGCAGCCGTTGGCGATCACCTGGAGCAACTCGCCGTGTCGGCGCAGGACGATCTCACCGAGGGCTCCGACCCGGCGGTCCAGCACCTCCGGCCCCGGGTCAGGGGCGGGTGACCGGGGGGTCCCGGTGTCGGCGGCGCGCGCGGCGGTGGGCGGCTCGACCGGCAAGCGGTTCATGGCCGCACACCGTACTCCCGACGGTCGGCCGGCGCTCGGGTTTTCGGCCGGTTGACGGGATCGGCGGCGGCGGTCGGGAAGCCGTCCGGCGCGTTGCGCAAACCCTCCAGGAACGCCACCCGCTCGGCGGCGACCCGTTCGCGCGCCCGGGCCCGGCAGGTCTCCAACCGGGCGTCGTGCACCGGCC
>NZ_JAJUWS010000044.1 GCF_021390475.1 Streptomyces sp. ST2-7A | reverse complement strand
CCACCCCGCCCCACCACTGCCCGTCCTCCCGTCACGGGCACCGGAAAGGACCGCATCCCATGACCTACACCGGTCGGGTCGCCGTCGGCGGCCCACCCGACGTCCACGAACTGACCGACCTGCTGATCAGCAAGGTCGCCGTCGGTCCGATGGAGAACAACGCCTACCTCCTGCGCTGCCGGACCACCGGGGAGCAGCTCCTGATCGACGCCGCCGCGGAACCCGGCACCCTGCTGCGCCTCATCGGCCCGGACGGCCTCACCGGTGTGGTCACCACCCACCGCCACGCCGACCACCGGCAGGCGCTGGCGGAGGTCGTCGCCGCGACCGGCACCCCCACCCTCGCCGGCCGTCACGACGCCCCCGGCATCCCCGAGCCCACCGACCGCCCGTTGGACGATGGCGACACCGTCACCGTGGGGCGCTGCGAACTGCTGGTGCGGCACCTGGTGGGCCACACCGAGGGATCGGTGGTCCTGATCTACGACGACCCGCGCGGCCACCCCCACGTCTTCGTCGGCGACTGCCTGTTCCCCGGTGGTCCCGGCCGGACAACACGGCCGGAGGAGTTCAACTCCCTCATGGACGATCTGGAGGCCAAGGTGTTCGGCGTCCTCCCGGACGAGACCCGGGTCTACCCCGGCCATGGCAACGACACCACCCTCGGCGCCGAACGTCCCCATCTGCCCGAGTGGCGCGAACGCGGCTGGTGAGCACCCGACCCGGACGGGGCGGGGTTGTCGGCGCCGCCGATTAGGGTGGTCGGCATGGCCGATCCCTCCACCTACCGCCCCGCGCCGGGAGAGGTGCCGGACACCCCCGGTGTCTACCGCTTCCGCGACGAGCACCGTCGGGTGATCTACGTCGGGAAGGCCAAGAGTCTGCGCCGCCGGCTGGCCTCGTACTTCCAGGACATCGCCGCCCTGCACCCGCGCACCGCGACCATGGTCACCACCGCCGCCTCGGTGGAGTGGACGGTGGTCTCCACCGAGGTGGAGGCCCTCCAGCTGGAGTACGGCTGGATCAAGGAGTACGACCCCCGGTTCAACGTCAAATACCGCGACGACAAGAGCTACCCCTCCCTCGCGGTCACCCTGAACGAGGAGTTCCCCCGGGTCCGGGTGATGCGCGGCCCCAAGCGGCGCGGGGTGCGCTACTTCGGCCCCTACCCCCACGCCTGGGCGATCCGCGAGACCGTGGACCTGTTGTTGCGCGCCTTCCCCGTCCGCACCTGCTCCGACGGCGTCTTCAAGCGCGCCCGTCAGGTGGGCCGGCCCTGCCTGCTCGGCTACATCGAGAAGTGCGCCGCTCCCTGCACCGGCCGGGTCACGCCCGACGAGCACCGGGAACTGGCCGAGCGGTTCTGCGAGTTCATGGCCGGCCGCACCGGCACCCACCTGCGCCGGCTGGAGGGGGAGATGGCTGCGGCGGCCGAGGCGATGGAGTACGAGCGGGCCGCCCGGCTGCGCGACGACATCGCCGCCCTGCGCCGCGCCATGGAGAAGAACGCGGTGGTACTGGACGACGCCACCGACGCCGACCTGCTCGCCGTCGCCGCCGACGAACTCGAGGCGGCGGTGCAGATCTTCCACGTGCGCGGCGGCCGGGTGCGCGGCCAACGCGGCTGGATCAGCGACCGGGTCGAGGACGTCTCCGTCGCCGGTCTGGTCGAGCACGCGCTCCAGCAGCTCTACGGCGACGAGTCCGGGGCCGGGGAGGACGTCGGTGGCGGGGGAGGAGTGCCCCGCGAGGTGTTGGTCCCCGAGTTGCCCGGGTCCGCCGAGGCGTTGACGGACTGGTTGGCGGAGCGGCGCGGGTCGCGGGTCGAGCTGAGGGTGCCCCGGCGAGGGGACAAGAGGGAGCTGTTGGCCACCGTCACCCGCAACGCCGAGCACGCCCTCGCCGTCCACAAGACCAAGCGCGCCTCCGACCTGACCACCCGCTCCCGTGCGCTGGAGGAGATCACCGAGGCGCTGGGCCTGGACTCGGCGCCGCTGCGCATCGAGTGCTTCGACATCTCCCACCTGCAGGGGGAGGAGGTCGTCGGCTCGATGGTGGTCTTCGAGGACGGCCTCGCCCGCAAGGGCGAGTACCGGCGGTTCAAGATCCGGGGCTTCGAGGGCCAGGACGACGTCCGGGCCATGCACGAGGTGGTCTCCCGCCGCTTCCGCCGGTACCTCAGGGAGATGGAGAACACCGACGAGTGGTCCACCGGCGACACCGGCGACACCGGCGCGCCGGGCACCGCGCCCGCCCCCGGCGGGGACGACGAGCCACTCCCCACCGGCACCGTCCGGGACGAGGAGGGTCGCCCGCGCCGTTTCGCCTACCCGCCGCAGCTCGTGGTCGTGGACGGCGGCCCCGCCCAGGTGGCCGCCGCCCGTCGGGCCATGGACGAGCTGGGCATCGACGACGTGGCCGTCTGCGGCCTCGCCAAGCGGCTCGAGGAGGTCTGGCTGCCGGACGAGGAGGACCCGGTCGTGCTGTCCCGCACGAGTGAGGGCCTCTACCTCCTGCAGCGGGTCCGAGACGAGGCCCACCGCTTCGCCATCCGCTACCAGCGCACCCGCCGTTCGGCCACCGTGCGGCGCGGCCCGTTGGACGACGTGCCCGGTCTCGGCGAGACCCGTCGCACGGCGCTGCTGCGCCACTTCGGCTCGCTCAAGCGGCTGCGCGCCGCCGACGTGGACCAGCTGTGCGAGGTGCCGGGCATCGGCCGACGCACCGCCGAGACGATCGTGGCCGCCCTCGCCGCCGAGCCGGTCCCCGCCCCCGCAGTCAACACCGCCACGGGTGAGATCATCGAGGGGTGAGGTGTGACGGGAGCCACGCCCCCGATGCCCCCCGCCGTCCCTTTCCGGGGTGTGCGGCGGAGGGGACGGGGCAGGTGGCACCATCGGTGGCGGAGGAGCGGATCGTGATCGACCGGCGAGCCGGGACGACGATCCGCCCGATCGGCGCGTCCGCGCGCCCATCGGGCCCCTCCCGTCCGAGCCGGCCCGTGCCCGTACGGGTCGTCGCACCGTCCGCACATCCGTCACCACGGTTCACCGATGAGTCGTGCCCAACCCGCCGCGCGTCACACCGTGCGGCGACCGCCCCGGGGGAGCCCCACGATGAGTGATCAGACACCCGAGACCGCCACCACTCCCGACGGGCGCGAACCCGGCCCCGCCCCGCTTCTCGAGGAACCGACCCTGCCCGAACTGGTGATCATCTCCGGGATGTCCGGGGCCGGCCGCAGCACCGCGGCCAAGTGCCTGGAGGACCTGGGCTGGTTCGTCGTCGACAACCTCCCGCCCGCCCTGATCACCACCATGGTGGACCTGGGCGCCCGCTCGCAGGGCAACGTGGCCCGGATCGCCGTCGTCGTCGACGTGCGGGGCCGCGGGTTCTTCGACAGCCTGCGGGAGTCCCTGGCCGACCTCACGGCGATGGGCGTCACCCGCCGCACCGTTTTCCTGGAGGCATCCGACAACGCCCTGGTGCAGCGGTTCGAATCGGTCCGCCGCCCCCACCCCCTGCAGGGGGAGGGGCGCATCGTCGACGGCATCGCCGCCGAGCGGGACCTGCTGCGCGAACTGCGCGGCGACGCCGATCTGGTGATCGACACCTCCTCGCTCAACGTGCACGAGTTGCGGGCCAAGATGAACGCCCACTTCACCGGCAACGACGAACCGGAACTGCGTGCCACCGTGATGTCCTTCGGGTTCAAGTACGGCCTGCCGGTGGACGCCGATCACGTCGCCGATGTCCGCTTCCTGCCCAACCCGCACTGGGTGCCGGAGCTGCGGGCGTACACCGGGACCAGCGACCGGGTGGCCGGCTACGTGTTCGACCAGCCGGGTGCGAAGGACTTCCTGGAGCGTTACGCCGAGTTGTTGGAGCTGATCACGGCCGGCTACAAGCGCGAGGGCAAGCGCTGGGTGACCATCGCGATCGGCTGCACCGGCGGAAAGCACCGGAGCGTGGCGATGTCCGAGCGATTGGCCCGCAGGCTGTCCGCGGCGGGGATGGAGACCTCGGTCGTCCACCGCGACATGGGACGCGAGTAATGCCGACGGGCGGCCGGGGGCCGTACCGATCATCCGGCGGGGCGCGCCCGGTACGGGTCCTGCGCCCCGGCCGCGCTCCCGGGCGCCCCGGTCGCGACGGGCGCGGTGCCGGCCCGCCCAAGGTGGTGGCCCTGGGTGGGGGGCGGGGCCTGTCCGCCTCGCTCACCGCCCTGCGCCGAATCACCGGCGACGACCTCACCGCGGTGGTGACCGTCGCCGACGACGGCGGTTCCAGCGGCAGGCTGCGGGACGAACTCGGGGTGCTCCCGCCCGGCGACCTGCGCAAGGCCCTCGCCGCGCTGTGCGGTGACGACGACTGGGGCCGTACCTGGGCGAGCCTGGTGCAGCACCGCTTCACCAGCCACGGGGACCTGCACGACCACGCGGTGGGCAACTTGCTGATCGTGGCGCTGTGGGAGCAACTGGGCGATCATGTCGCCGCGTTGGACCTGGTGGGCAGGTTGCTGCGGGCCCGGGGGCGGGTACTGCCGATGGCCGGTGTGCCACTGGAACTGTGCGCCGAGGTGCGCGGCCACGACCCGGATCGCCCCGACGACACGACCTCGGTGTACGGACAGGCGACGGTGGCGTTGACCCCCGGCGAGGTGCAGCGGGTGCGGTTGGTTCCCCCCGATCCGCCGGCCGTTCCCGAGGCCGTGGCCGCCGTCCGGGAGGCCGACTGGGTGATTCTCGGTCCCGGTTCCTGGTTCACCTCCGTCATTCCCCACCTGCTGGTACCCGACCTGCTCTCGGCCCTCACCGAGACCCGGGCCCGCAGGGTGCTGTGCCTCAACCTCGCGCCGCAGCCCGGTGAGACCGACGGGTTCTCACCGCAGCGTCATGTGGAGGTTTTGGTACAACACGCCCCTAAACTCACCTTCGACGTGGTGTTGGCCGACACGGCCGCCACCCGGGACCACCAGGCGGGCCTCGAGGAGGCCGCCGAACGGATCGGGGCAGTGGTTCAACGGGCCCCGGTCGCGGCGCGCGACACCACGCCCCGGCACGACCCGGAGCTGTTGGCCGCGGCGTACGACCGTATTTTTCGGATGCACGGAAGGATCGGCCCATGGCGATGACGGCAGCGGTGAAGGACGAGATCTCGCGTCTCCCGGTGACCCGCACCTGTTGCCGCAAGGCGGAGGTATCCTCCATGCTGCGGTTCGCCGGCGGATTGCACCTGGTGAGCGGACGCATCGTGATCGAGGCCGAGTTGGACACCGGCATCGCCGCCCGCCGATTGCGCCGCGACATCCTGGAGATCTTCGGCCACGGCTCCGACCTGGTGGTGATGGCCCCGGGTGGTCTGCGCCGGGGCAGCCGTTACGTGGTGCGGGTGGTCGCCGGCGGCGATCAGCTGGCCCGGCAGACCGGACTGGTGGACAGCCGGGGACGCCCCATCCGGGGCCTGCCGCCGCAGGTCGTCTCGGGCGCGGGCTGCGACGCCGAGTCCGCCTGGCGCGGTGCCTTCCTCGCCCACGGCTCGCTCACCGAGCCCGGCCGCTCCTCCTCCCTGGAGGTGACCTGCCCCGGTCCGGAGGCAGCTCTGGCCCTGGTGGGGGCCGCCCGCAGGCTCCAGATCGCAGCCAAGGCCCGCGAGGTGCGCGGGGTGGACCGGGTCGTGGTCCGCGACGGTGACGCCATCGGCGCCCTGCTCACCCGCCTGGGGGCGCACGAGGCGGTGCTGGCCTGGGAGGAGCGCCGGATGCGCCGCGAGGTGCGGGCCACCGCCAACCGGCTGGCCAATTTCGACGACGCCAACCTGCGGCGCTCGGCCCGGGCCGCGGTGGCCGCCGGCGCGCGGGTGCAGCGGGCCCTGGAGATCCTGGGTGACGACGTGCCCGAGCACCTCGCCGCCGCCGGCCGGCTGCGGATGGATCACAAGCAGGCGTCGCTGGAGGAGTTGGGCGCGCTCGCCGACCCACCGCTGACCAAGGACGCCGTCGCGGGGCGGATCCGACGTCTGCTGGCGATGGCGGACAAGCGGGCCGGGGACCTGGGGATGCCCGGCACGGAAGCGTGCCTCACCGAGGAGATGGTGGGCTGACCCCACCGGCCGTCCGGCGCCCGTCGGAACGGCGGCCCTTCCCGCCCGGCCCGCCCCCGTGTCGGGCGCGCCGGGGTTCCCGGCGGCTCCGACGCGTTCCCGGTGGCCCCGGGACGCCCGACACGGCGGACCGCGGTTCCGACGAGTGGCCGCGGGACGGAGTGAGCGTCGGCGGCGGCCGGGCGGACGCCGCGCAGACCGATTACCGAACAGTAGTCCCCGACCGTCGAGAACGGGCCGTTCGGCCCACCGGTGTACCGGCCCGCCGATGTCACCACCCGGGGCCCGGCGCGGTAGGGTCGGAAGTGGTCGGGGACATCCCAAACAGCTTCGTCGGTGTCCGTCACCGGCGTACCAACGAGGAGATCGGTTCGTGACGATCCGCGTAGGCATCAACGGCTTCGGCCGCATCGGCCGCAACTACTTCCGCGCACTCCTGGAGCAGGGGGCGGATGTCGAGATCGTGGCTGTCAACGACCTGGGTGACACCGCGACCACCGCCCACCTGCTGAAGTACGACACGATCATGGGTCGCCTCCGGGGCGAGGTCTCCCACACCGCCGACACCATCACCGTCGACGGAAAGACCGTCAAGGTCCTGTCCGAGCGTGACCCCGCCGACATCCCGTGGGGCGACCTCGGCGTGGACATCGTCATCGAGTCCACCGGCATCTTCACCAAGCGCGACGACGCCGCCAAGCACCTGACCGCCGGTGCGAAGAAGGTCCTCATCTCGGCTCCGGCCAAGGACGAGGACTTCACCGTGGTCATGGGCGTCAACCACGACGACTACGACCCGGCGAACCACCACGTCATCTCCAACGCCTCCTGCACCACCAACTGCGTGGCGCCGCTGGCGAAGGTCGTGGACGAGAGCTTCGGGATCGTCAAGGGCATGATGACGACGGTCCACGCCTACACCAACGACCAGCGCATCCTGGACTTCCCGCACAAGGACCTGCGCCGCGCCCGGGCCGCCGCCGAGAACATCATCCCCACCTCCACCGGCGCCGCCAAGGCCACCGCCCTGGTGCTCCCGCAGCTCAAGGGCAAGCTGGACGGCATCGCCATGCGTGTCCCGGTCCCCACCGGCTCGGTCACCGACCTGGTACTCGAGGTCGGCCGCGAGGTGACCCGCGACGAGGTCAACGCCGCTTTCCAGAAGGCCGCCGAGGGGCAGCTCAAGGGAATCCTGGAGTACACCGAGGACCCGATCGTCTCCTCCGACATCGTCAACTGGCCCGCCTCCTGCACCTTCGACTCCCTGCTCACCATGGCGCAGGGCAACCAGGTCAAGGTCGTCGGCTGGTACGACAACGAGTGGGGCTACTCCAACCGTCTGGTGGACCTCACCGTCTTCGTCGGCGAGAAGCTCTGACCGCGGGCGACACCGCGGTGTGACCGCGATGTGACCGACAGGGCCCGTGCACCGAGCACGGGCCCTGTTCCCTGCGGCGCCCGCCCCCGGCGGGTGCCGGACCGTCGCCGTCCCGCGTTCCCCGCCCAGTACCCCCACCGACAGGAGCCGATCCGTGCAGACTCTCGACGACCTCATCGACCGGGGCGTGGCCGGGCGCCGCGTTCTGGTCCGTGCCGACCTCAACGTCCCCCTCGCCGGCGCTCCCGGCGAGCAGTCCATCACCGACGACGGCCGCATCCGGGCCGCCGTTCCCACGATCACCCGTCTCGCCGGGGCCGGCGCCCGGGTGATCGTCGTCTCCCACCTGGGCCGCCCCAAGGGTGAGCCCGACCCCCGCTACTCGCTGGCCCCCGTCGCGACCCGGCTCGGGGAACTCCTCGACCGTCCGGTCACCTTCGCCGGTGACACCGTCGGCCCCGCCGCGCGGGCGGCCGTCGACGGCCTGGCCGACGGTGACGTGGCGCTGCTGGAGAACCTGCGCTTCAACCCGGGTGAGACGGCGAAGGACGACGCCGAGCGCGGCGCCTTCGCCGACCGCCTCGCCGAACTCGCGGACCTGTACGTCGGCGACGGCTTCGGCGCCGTGCACCGCCGGCACGCCTCGGTGTGGGATCTGCCGGCCCGCCTGCCGCACGCCGCCGGCGGCCTGATCGCCACGGAGGTCGGCGTGTTGCGCCGGCTGACCGAGAACGTCGCGCGCCCCTACGCCGTCGTCCTGGGCGGTGCCAAGGTCTCCGACAAGCTCGGGGTGATCGACCACCTGCTGGAGCGCGCCGACCGCATCCTGATCGGCGGCGGCATGGTCTTCACCTTCCTGGCCGCCCGTGGCCACTCGGTGGGCTCCTCGCTGTTGCAGGAGGACCAGCTCCCGCAGGTCCGCGAGTACCTGCGCCGCGCCGAGGAGCTGGGCGTGGAGTTCGTGCTGCCGGTGGACATCGTGGTCGCCGAGGGCTTTCCCGACCTGGACACCAAGGCCCCCGCCCACCCGGAGACGGTGCCCGCCGACGCCATGCCGGAGGGCCGGATGGGTCTGGACATCGGTCCGGAGTCCCGCAAGCTCTACGCCTCCCGCCTGGCGGACACCGCCACCGTGTTCTGGAACGGCCCCATGGGCGTCTTCGAGCACCCGGACTTCGCGGAGGGCACCCGGGCGGTCGCGCAGGCGCTGCTCGACGGGAACGCCTTCACCGTCGTCGGCGGCGGCGACTCGGCCGCCGCCGTCCGTCTGTTGGGATTCGACGAGACGGCTTTCGGCCATATCTCCACCGGTGGTGGGGCGAGCCTGGAGTACCTGGAGGGCAAGACCCTGCCGGGGCTGGCGGCGCTGGAGGACTGAGCCGCCCCGCCCCGGGCGCCGCCCGGCGGTGCCCGGGGCGCGCGGATCACGACACGCGCCGGTGGGCACACCGACCCGCCGCCGGCATCCGCCCCCGGGCGTCCGGTGTCCTGTTCGGCACCGGACGCCGCCCGCCCCCGGGAGGACGCGGACGGACACGCGACCGGAGTGCCGGGTACGACCGGCGCGACGACCGCAACCAGCACGACGAGCACGACGACCGCAACGATCACGACGATCACGAGGACACGCCACCGATGACCACTCGCACGCCCCTGATGGCGGGCAACTGGAAGATGAACCTCAACCACCTCGAGGCCATCGCCCACGCCCAGAAGCTCGCCTTCGCCCTGGAGGACAAGGACTACGAGGCCGTCGAGGTCGCGCTCCTGCCCCCCTTCACCGACCTGCGTTCGGTGCAGACCCTGGTGGACGGGGACAAGCTCAAGCTGCGCTACGGCGCGCAGGATCTCTCCTCCGAGGACTCCGGAGCCCGCACCGGCGAGATCTCCGGTGCCATGCTCGCCAAGCTCGGTTGCTCCTACGTGGTCGTCGGCCACTCCGAGCGTCGCCAGTACCACGGCGAGAACGAGGAGACCTGCAACGCCAAGGTCCGTGCCGCCTTCCGGCACGGCCTGGTGCCGATCCTGTGCGTCGGCGAGGGACTGGACGTGCGGAAGGCCGGCGAGCAGGTTCCGCACACCCTGGCGCAGCTCGACGGCGCGCTGCGCGACCTCCCGGACGAGCAGGCCGCCCGCCTGGTGATCGCCTACGAGCCGGTCTGGGCCATCGGCACCGGTGAGGTCGCCACCCCGGAGAACGCCCAGGAGGTCTGCGGGGCCATCCGGACCCGCCTGGCCGAGCTGTACAACCCCGGGGTCGCCGAGCAGGTGCGCATCCAGTACGGCGGTTCGGTCAAGGGCGACAACGTCGCCGCGATCATGGCGCAGCCCGATGTGGACGGCGCCCTGGTCGGTGGCGCGTCCCTGGACGCCGACGAGTTCGTCCGCGTCGTCCGCTTCCGCGACCGCTGAGCCCGGGCCCCGGAGCGGCGGCCCGATCACCGGTCGCCGTGCCGGGGTGCCCGGTGTCGTTTCCCGGTGGCGTCCCCGGCCCCGTGCCCCGGGGCCGGCCGTCCCCGGCCGGTCTCCCGATCCTCGTGCAGCGGGGGACGTCCTCCGGGCTCCAACCTGTACATTGGTGGGCGTCCGACCGGCGTCCGGGCCGCCCGCGCCGCGCACACATCCACCACGCGTCCGTCTCCAGAGAGTGGGTCCACCGTGATCACGGGGTTCTCGATCGCCCTCATCCTGTTCAGCTTCCTGCTGGGGCTGCTGGTGCTCATGCACAAGGGCAAGGGTGGCGGCCTCTCCGACATGTTCGGTGGCGGTATGCAGTCCTCCGTCGGCGGTTCCTCGGTGGCCGAGCGGAACCTGGACCGGATCACCGTCGTCGTGGCCCTGATCTGGTTCGCGATCATCGTGGTGCTGGGGCTGCTGGTCAAGAGCTGACCCCGGGTCGGAAACCGACCCCCGCGACGAACCGAACCGGCCGGGGTCGATCACACCCCGGCATCGTTCGTTACCACGGGTCCTGCGTACGCGTTGAACCTCACATACACTGGGGCAACTTCGCAGCACGTGAGGCAGGGAGTCAGACCGTGGCAGGTGGCAACGCGATTCGGGGCAGCCGGGTCGGAGCGGGGCCCATGGGCGAGGCCGAGCGCGGTGAGTCCGCGCCCCGTCTGAAGGTCTCGTTCTGGTGTGCGAACGGACACGAGACACGGCCGAGTTTCGCCAGCGACGCGCAGATCCCGGACGGTTGGGACTGCCCGCGGTGTGGCTTCCCCGCCGGCCAGAACCGGGACAATCCCCCGGACCCGCCCCGCAACGAGCCCTACAAGACGCACCTGGCCTACGTGCGGGAGCGACGCAGCGAAGCCGACGGGGAGGCCATCCTGGCCGAGGCGCTGGCCAAGCTCCGCGGCGAGATCTGATCCCCTCGGGGATCGGTTTCACCCACTGACCCCTCTCCGGTTTCCGTCGGATCATGCCGGGAAAACCCGGACTTCCGGAATCCCGACGTCCCGATCCGCCGTGGTCCGTCCACTCCGGGACCGACCGGGGACCGGCGGGGGAACGGCGGTTTGCCTCCGGGAGAAGGTCCTGTGAAGCCCGCGCCGCCCGCGCCGCGTATCCCCGCCGGGCTCACTAGCGTGCTCCCATGACCAAGCCCCCCCTTCTGCTCAGGCGAGCCCTTCGACCGGTCGCCCGGGTGCTCGACTCGCGCATCGACCGTCGCATCCGTCGCACCGCCG
This sequence comes from Streptomyces sp. ST2-7A, assembly GCF_021390475.1. Lineage (GTDB taxonomy): Bacteria > Actinomycetota > Actinomycetes > Streptomycetales > Streptomycetaceae > Streptomyces. The sequence continues at coordinate 43,296 of NZ_JAJUWS010000044.1, read as the reverse complement.
GCGACCGGCAGGGCACCGTGACCGAACTGCGGCGCACCGTGGAGGAACTCCGGGCCGAGGTACGGGCCCTGCGGGCGGGCGGCGCCCCGGTCGCGGCGTCCGACGGCCCCTACGACCCCGCCGGCGACCCGGTGGTCCGGGCCACCGTGGAGGCGATCTTCGGGCCCGAGGGCCGGCGGGACCGCCGGGTCGATCCCGACCGGATGCGGCTGCTCGCGGCCGAACTCGCCGATCTCGGCGACCCGCGCGGCGTCGCCCCGCGCGAGACGGTCATCGCCCACCGCACGCTGGTGGAGGTGGAGAACCGGGGTGTGGGTCGTATCGCCGGCTCCACCCCCAACATCGTGGGCAAGCTCGCCGCCGTCCCCCTGCTGCGCCCGCCGAACGGGGAGATCCTCGAAATCGGTTGTCTGTACGGGCTGTTCGCCGGTGCCCTGGTCCGGCAGGTACTGCGCACCGGCACCGACTACCGGCTCACCCTGGTGGACCCGGTCGCCTCCCGACAGCTCCAGGGCGGCAGGGAACTCGGGGAGGACGCCTCGGGGGTGCCCATCACCGAGACCCTGGTGCGCTCCAACCTCGCCCTGGCGGGTGTGGACCCCGACCGCTTCCGGCTGTGCCGGGGCCTGTCGGGCGACCCGGAGGTGCGCGCGGCGGCCTCCGACCGCTCCTACGGGTTGGTCGTCGTGGACGGCGACCACACCGCCGAGGGCGTGGCGGCCGACCTGGAGTGGGTGGAGACGATCACCGCGCCCGGCGCGGTGGTGGTCCTCGACGACTACGGTGCCCGGCAGTGGCCCGGCGTGCAGGAGGCCACCGATCGGCACCTCAAGCGCGGCGACGGCCGACTGGAATGGATCGGCAGGGTCGCCACCAGCGCCTTCCTACGGGCGCGCTGACCGGCGCGACGGCGCCGGCGGCACGGAGCGGGGCCGTTCGGCGCCGCGCGGTTCGACCTCGTCCGACGGCCCCGGGGCACGCGGCCGTGCGTCCGGTCCCGACCGCCGCGATCGACTAGCGTGGGCCCCGGCGGGGACCGCACACGGCGAGAGATGGGCTGGACAAGCACGATGAACGCAGCAGGCCGGACGGGGCTGGACCGGATGCCGGAGTGGCACGCCCTGGCGAAGCACCGGGAGGAGCTGGGGGAGGTCGGCCTCCGGGAGCTGTTCGCGAAGGACCCGGGGCGGGCGGAGCGCCACACGGTACGGGCCGGTGACCTCCACATCGATTTCTCCAAGCACCTGATCACCGACGAGACGCTGGGGCTGCTGCGCGGGTTGGCCGTCGCGACGGACGTCGAGGGGCTGCGGGACGCGATGTTCCGCGGGGAGCGGATCAACACCACCGAGGACCGGGCGGTGCTGCACACCGCCCTGCGGGCGCCCCGTGGCGCGGAGATCCGGCCGGCCGTCGGCGACGGCGGGGAATCCGAGAACGTCGTGCCCGCCGTGCACGCGGTTCTGGACCGCATGGGTGCCTTCGCCGAGCGCGTCCGTTCCGGGGAGTGGACCGGACACACCGGTCGGCGCATCCGCACGGTGGTCAACATCGGCATCGGCGGCTCCGACCTGGGGCCGGCCATGGCCTACGAGGCACTGCGCCCCTACTCCACCCGTGAGGTGGAGATCCGTTTCGTCTCCAACGTGGACGGCTCGGACCTGCACGAGGCGCTGCGCGGGTTGGACCCCACCGAGACGCTGTTCGTGGTCGCCTCCAAGACCTTCACCACCATCGAGACCATCACCAACGCCCGTTCCGCCCGGGCCTGGCTGCTGGAGGGCATCGGCCCCGACACCGGCGAGGAGGCGGTCGCCCGGCACTTCGTCGCCGTCTCCACCAACGCCGACGAGGTCGCGGCCTTCGGCATCGACACCGCCAACATGTTCGAGTTCTGGGACTGGGTCGGTGGCCGGTACTCCTACGACTCGGCGATCGGCCTGGCGCTGATGGTCGGCATCGGACCGGACAACTTCCACGACATGCTCGCCGGCTTCCACACCGTCGACGAGCACTTCCGCACCGCCCCGCCGGAGGCCAACGCCCCGCTGCTCATGGGGCTGCTGGGCATCTGGTACAACGCCTTCCACGACGCCCAGTCGCACGCGGTGCTGCCCTACTCCCACTACCTGGGGAAGTTCCCGGCCTACCTCCAGCAGTTGGACATGGAGTCCAACGGCAAGTCCGTGGACCGGGACGGCGAGCCGGTGCGCTGGCAGACCGGACCGATCGTCTGGGGCACTCCCGGTACCAACGGCCAGCACGCCTACTACCAGCTGCTGCACCAGGGCACCAAGCTGGTCCCGGCCGACCTGATCGGCTTCGCCCGGCCGGTGGCGGAGCTCTCCCCCCGCCTGCGGGACCACCACGACCTGCTGATGGCCAACCTCCTCGCCCAGGGCCAGGCCCTGGCCTTCGGCAAGACCGCCGAGGAGGTCCGCGCCGAGGGCGTGGCGGAGGAGCTGGTACCGCACCGCACCTTCCGGGGCGACCGCCCCACCACCACGATCCTGGCCCCCCGACTGACCCCTTCCGTGTTGGGCCAACTCGTCGCGCTGTACGAGCACAAGGTCTTCGTGCAGGGCGCGGTGTGGAACATCGACTCCTTCGACCAGTGGGGCGTCGAGCTGGGCAAGGTGCTGGCCAAGCGGGTGGAGCCGGCGCTCACCGAGGGGACGGAGGTGCCCGGGCTGGACGCCTCCACCACCGCCCTGGTGGCCCGCTACCGGGAGCTGCGCGGGCGCTGACGCCCGGTACCGGCGGCCCCGCCGGGGGCGATCCGCGCCGGCCCGTCGGTCGAACCCACGACGGCCCCCGTCCCACCGGAGAACCGGTGGGACGGGGGCCGTCGTGACATCGGGGTCGTGTCACCCGCCGCCGGTCGTCGAACGCCCGTCGGGGACGCGGGACCGCTCAGCCGGCGGCGGGCGGGTGGATCCGCTCGGGCAACTGCGCGGCGGCCGAGATGTCCAGCAACCACAGCGTCCGGTCCAGGCCGTGCACGCCCGCCGCCGGCACGGTGTCGCCGTCCGCGCCCGAGAGGGCGGTGGCCACCGCCCCCGCCTTGTCCTTCCCGGCGGCCAGCAGCCAGACCTCGCGCGCCCCCCGGATGGCGGGGCGTGTCAGGGTGACCCGCTCGGCCGGGGGCTTCGGCGCACCGCGCACCGCCACCACCGTGCGACCGGTCTCTTCGAGGGCGGGGTGATCGGGGAAGAGCGAGGCGACGTGGGTGTCCGGGCCCACGCCCAGCAGCAGCACGTCGAACCCCGGGAGGCCGCTCGCGTCCGGCGAGGCCGCCGCGAGTTCGGCGGCGTACCGCTCGGCGGCGGCCTCCACCGCCCCGAGCGCGGCCGGGTCGGTGTCGGGGGCGACCGCCGGCATGGCGTGCACCCGGGCCGGATCCAGCGGCAGCGAGTCCAACAGGGCCTCGCGGGCCTGCGTCTCGTTGCGATCCGGGTCACCGGCCGGCAGGTACCGCTCGTCACCCCACCACAGGTCAACCCGGGACCAGTCCACGGCCTCCCGGGCCGGGGCGGCGGCCACGGCCCGCAACAACGCGATGCCGTTGCGTCCTCCGGTCAGCACCACCGACGCCGAGCCCCGTTCGCTCTGCGCGTCGACGATCCGGGTCAGCAGACGGGCGGCGGCCGCCGCCGCGAGCAGTTCCGCGTCACGGTGCACCAGTACCCGGGGGATCACCCGTCCCGGAGCGGTCATCGCCTGTTCCCCTTCCGGGCGGTGAGCTTCCACGAGGTGCCCGAGCGGGTGTCACCGGGGGACTCGCGGGACTCCCGCCCCGGCGCGTCCCCGGCGGTCGTGCTCTCCCCGGTGTCCGGGGCGGGGGTACCGCCCCCGTCCTCCCCGGAGCCGTCCCCGGTCTCCGCCGGCTCGGTGTGCCGCAGCCGGGAGGTGTCGAAGCGCACCGCCTGCGCGTAGGCGACATCCGGATCCAGCCGCCGCAGCTCCTCGGCGATCAGCTCGGCCGTCCCGCGCCGCTGCAGCGCCACGTGCCGGTCCGGCTGACCGGGCATCTCCAGCCCGCCCAGGGCCCCGGTGGGCCGGGTCAGGGAGATCATGCCCTCGGCCGTGGCCAGCCGCACCGCCGTGATCCCCGGACCCTCCGTCAGTACCCGCTCCACGGGCACCTCCAACCGCGCCCCGAGCCACATGGCGAGCAACTCGGCACTGGGATTGTGCTCCTCGCCCTCGACCACCGCCGACCGCACACGGCTGTGCCGCTGATCCAGGGCCGAGGCCAGTACGCTGCGCCACGGCGTGATCCGGGTCCAGGCCAGATCGGTGTCACCGGGGGAGTAGCCCTTGGCGCGCACCTCCAGGGCCGCGATCGGGTCCTCGGTGGAGGCCGCGTCGGAGATGCGGCGCTGCGCCAGGGACCCCAGCGGGTCGTCGGCCGGGCGCTCCGGGGCGTCCTCGGGCCACCAGACCACCACCGGCGCGTCCGGCAGCAGCAGCGGCAGTACCACGCTGTGGGCGTGCGCGGCGAGCTCGCCGTGCAGGCGCAGCAGCACGGTCTCCCCGCTGCCGGCGTCGGCCCCGGCCCGGACCTCGGCGTCGAGCCGGGCCACGGCCCGGTCGCGGGGCGAGCGTCCGGGACGCCGCACCACCACCAGGATGCGCGAGGGGTGCTCCTTGGACGCCTCTCCCGCCGCCTTCAGCGCGTCGTAGTGATTGCCCTCGTCGGTGACGATGACCAGGGTCAGGACCATGCCGATGGCCGGCGTGCCGGTCGCCCGCCTGGCCTGCACCAGGGCCGCGTTGATCCGACTGGAGGTGGTGTCCGTGAGGTCGATGTTCATGGCCGTCGCCAACTCCGTCCGTCCCTCGCGAGCATCTCGTCGGCCGCCTTCGGTCCCCAGGTCCCGGCGGTGTACGGTTCCGGCCGGCCGCCGGCCGCCCAGAACTCCTCGACCGGGTCGAGGATCTCCCAGGACCGCTCGACCTCGTTGTGCCGGGGGAAGAGGTTGGCGTCGCCCAGCAGCACGTCCAGCAGCAGCCGCTCGTACGCCTCCGGGCTGGACTCGGTGAAGGACTCGCCGTACGCGAAGTCCATCGTCACGTCCCGGATCTCCATCTGGGTGCCGGGCACCTTGGAGCCGAAGCGGATCGTCACGCCCTCGTCCGGCTGCACCCGGATCACCAGCGCGTTGTTGTTCAACTCGCGGGTGTCGGTGGCGTCGAACGGTGAGTAGGGGGCCCGCTGGAAGACCACCGCGATCTCGGTGACCCGCCGCCCCAGCCGCTTGCCGGTGCGCAGGTAGAACGGCACCCCCGCCCACCGCCGGTTGTCGATCTCCAGCTTCAGCGCCGCGTAGGTGTCGGTCACCGACCCGGGGTCGATGCCCTCCTCCTGGAGGTAGCCCGCCACCCGGGTCCCGCCCTGCCACCCCGCCGTGTACTGCCCCCGCACCGTGGTGCGGGCCGGATCGGAGGGGAGCCGCACCGCGTTCAGCACCTTGAGCTTCTCGGTGACCAGCGCCTTGGCGTCGAAGGAGACCGGCTCCTCCATCGCGGTCAGCGCCAGCAGTTGCAGCAGGTGGTTCTGGATGACGTCGCGCGCCGAGCCGATGCCGTCGTAGTACCCCGCCCGACCGCCGATGCCGATGTCCTCGGCCATGGTGATCTGCACGTGGTCCACGTAACTGCGGTTCCACAGCGGCTCGAACATCGTGTTGGCGAAACGCAGCGCCAGGATGTTCTGGACCGTCTCCTTGCCCAGGTAGTGGTCGATCCGGAAGACCTCGTGGTTGGCGAAGACGCCGTGCACGGTCCGGTTCAGCTCGCGGGCGGAGGCCAGGTCGTGCCCGAAGGGCTTCTCGATGACGGCCCGTCGCCAACTGTCGCCCTTCCCCTCGGACAGGCCGTGCTTCTTGAGCTGCTGCACCACCAGGGGGAAGAACTTCGGCGGCACCGACAGGTAGAAGGCGAAGTTGCCGCCGGTGCCGCGCTCCTTGTCCAGGCGGTCGATGGTGTGCCGCAGGGTCTCGAAGGCGGAGTCGTCGTCGAAGACGCCGGGTACGAACCGCATCCCCTCGGACAGCTGCCGCCAGACCTCCTCCCGGAACGGCGTGCGGGCGTGCTCCTTGACGGAGTCGTGCACGACCTTCGCGAAGTCCTCGTCCTCCCAATCCCGGCGGGCGAAGCCGACCAGGGAGAAGCCCGGTGGGAGCAGACCCCGGTTGGCGAGGTCGTACACGGCGGGCATCAGCTTCTTGCGGGACAGATCCCCGGTCACCCCGAAGATGACCAGGCCCGACGGCCCCGCGATCCGCGGCAGCCGTCGGTCCCCGGGGTCCCGCAGCGGGTTGGCGCCGGGGGCGGGGGTGGTGCCCCCGGACGCCGTGGTGTCGCCGCTCACGCGTCCTCTCGACCTTCCTCCGGCGCGAGCCTTTCCAACTCGGCGCGGGTGGAGTCGAGCAGGTCGTTCCAGGCGCTCTCGAACTTCTCGATGCCCTCGACCTCGAGGAGCTTCACGACCTCGTCGTAGGAGATGCCGTGCTCGGCCAGGGCGTCGATGTCGGCCCGGGCGAGCTCGTGGGTGCCGCTGATGGTGTCACCGGTGATCTCCGCGTGATCCTCGGCGGCCCGCAGAGTGGCCTCCGGCATCGTGTTGACGGTGCCGGGGGCGACCAGTTCGGTGACGTAGAGGGTGTCGGGGTAGGCCGGGTCCTTCACGCCGGTCGAGGCCCACAGCGGACGCTGGACGTTGGCGCCCTCCCGCGCCAGCTCCTCCCAGCGGGGGGAGGAGAAGACCTCCTCGTAGGCCCGGAAGGCGAGGCGGGCGTTGGCCAGCCCGGCCTTCCCGCGCAGCGCCTTCGCCTCCTCGGTGCCCAGGGCGTCCAGCCGCTTGTCGATCTCGGTGTCCACCCGGGAGACGAAGAACGACGCCACCGAGTGGATGCCGGAGATGTCCAGCCCCTTCTCCCGGGCCCGTTCCAGGCCGGTGAGGTAGGCGTCCATCACCGCGCGGTACCGCTCCAGGGAGAAGATCAGCGTGACGTTGACGCTGATGCCCAGGGCGATCGTCTCGGTGATGGCGGGCAGTCCGGCCTCGGTGGCCGGGATCTTGATCAGTGTGTTCGGCCGGTCCACCAGCCAGGCCAGCTGCTTGGCCTCGGCGACGGTGGGGGCGGTGGCGTGCGCCAACCGCGGGTCCACCTCGATGGAGACCCGGCCGTCCCGGCCGTCGGTGGCGTCGAAGACGGGACGCATGACGTCGCAGGCGTCCCGCACGTCCGCGGTGGTGATCATCCGCAGCGCCTCCTCCACGGAGACGCGGCGCACGGCGAGGTCGGCGACCTGCTGCTCGTACCCCTCGCCGGCGGAGATGGCCTTCTGGAAGATCGCGGGATTGGTGGTGACCCCGACCACGTGCTGCTGGTCGATCAGCTCGCCCAGGTCACCGGAGGTGATCCGGCTGCGCGAGAGATCGTCCAGCCAGATCGCGACGCCCTCCTCGGAGAGCCGCTTGAGTGCCTCGGTCATCGGTAACGCAACTCCTCTGTCTGGTATCGGGGTCAGCGCTCGGCGGCGGCCAGCGATTCCCGGGCCGCGGCCGCGACGGCCCCGGCGGTGATGCCGAACTCCTCGAACAGCTTGCGGTAGTCGGCGGAGGCGCCGAAGTGCTCCAGGGAGACCACCCGACCGGCGTCGCCGGTCCAGCGGTACCAGCTCATCCCGATGCCCGCCTCCACGGCGACCCGGGCGCGCACGCCGGGCGGCAGCACGCTGTCGCGGTACGCCTGCGTCTGCTCCTCGAACCACTCCGCGCAGGGCATCGAGACCACCCGGGTGGGAATGCCCCCGGCCTGCAGTTCCTCGCGGGCGGCCATCGCCAACTGCACCTCGGAACCGGTGCCGATGAGGATCACCCGGGGCTCGCCGCCCTCGGCCTCGGCGCGGATGTAACCACCCCGGGCGGTGTCCTCGTCCGCCTCGTACGTCGGCACGTTCTGGCGGGTGAGCGCCAGGCCGTGGGGGGCGGACCGCTCGCCGTGGCGGCGCAGGATCTCGCGCCAGGCGATGACGGTCTCGTTGGCGTCGGCCGGCCGCACGACGTTCAGGCCGGGGATGGCGCGCAGCGCCGCGAGGTGTTCGACCGGCTGGTGGGTGGGGCCGTCCTCGCCCAGACCGATGGAGTCGTGGGTCCACACGTACGTCACCGGCAGCTGCATCAGCGCGGCCAACCGCACCGCGGGGCGCATGTAGTCGGAGAAGACCAGGAAGGTGCCGCCGTACACCCGGGTGTTCCCGTGCAGGGCGATGCCGTTCATGGTCGAACCCATCGCGTGCTCGCGGATCCCGAAGTGCAGGGTCCGACCGTAGGGGTCGGCACCGGGCAGCGGGTTGCCCTCCGGAAGGAAGGAGGACGTGGCGTCGATGGTGGTGTTGTTGGAACCGGCGAGGTCGGCCGAGCCGCCCCACAGCTCCGGGATCACCGCGCCCAGGTCCTTCAGCACCTGGCCGGAGGCCTTGCGGGTGGCGACGTCCTTGCCCGGCTCGAAGGTGGGCAGGGCCTTCTCCCAGCCCTCGGGCAGCCGGCCGGCGCGGATCCGCTCCCACTCGGCGGCCCGCTCGGGCTCGGCCTCCCGCCAGGCGGCGAACCGCTCCTCCCACTCGGCGCGCAGCGCCCGGCCGCGCTCGCGGGCACCCCGGACGTGCTCCAGCACCTCGGGCTCCACGACGAAGTCCCGCTCGGGGTCGAAGCCCAGCACCCGCTTGGTGGCGGCCACCTCCTCGGCGCCCAGCGCGGAGCCGTGGGCGGCCTCGGTGTTCTGCGCGTTGGGGGCGGGCCAGGCGATGATCGAGCGCGCCGCGATGATCGAGGGACGGGAGGTCTCCGCCCGGGCGGCGACCATCGCCTCGTGCAGGGCGACGGGGTCGAGGTCGCCGCTCTCGGCCTGCGGCACCCGCTGCACGTGCCAGCCGTACGCCTCGAAGCGTCCGAGGACGTCCTCGCTGATGGCGGTCTCGGTGTCGCCCTCGATGGAGATGTGGTTGTCGTCCCACAGCAGGACCAGGTTGCCCAGCTTCTGGTGACCGGCGAGGGAGGCGGCCTCGGCGGAGACGCCCTCCTGGAGGTCGCCGTCACCGGCGAAGACCCAGATGGTGTGGTCGAAGGGGGACTCGCCGACCGCCGTGTCGGGGTCGAACAGGCCACGCTCGTAGCGGGAGGCCATCGCCATGCCCACGGCGTTGGCCACACCCTGCCCCAGCGGGCCGGTGGTGGTCTCCACGCCGACGGTGTGACCGTGCTCCGGGTGCCCCGGGGTCCTGCTGCCCCAGGTGCGGAAGGCCTTGAGGTCCTCGAGCTCCAGGCCGTAGCCGGTCATGTAGAGCTGGATGTAGAGGGTCAGACTGCTGTGGCCCACGGAGAGCACGAAGCGGTCGCGGCCCGCCCAGTCCGGGTCGGAGGGGTCGTGCCGCATCAGCTTCCGGAAGACGAGGTGGGCGGCCGGGGCCAGGCTCATCGCCGTCCCCGGGTGCCCGTTGCCGACCCGCTGCACGGAATCCATGGCCAGGACGCGGACGGTGTCCACGGCTCGCCGGTCCAGTTCTGTCCAGTCGAGTTCGCTGCTGTTCGATGTGGTGCTCACCCTGCTTCAGGGCTCCTCTCCGGATAGTGAGGCCGGGGCCGTGGCGTTCTCCCGAACTTTCGGGAGGCGGGGCCATCGGCGGGGTCGAGCCTACCCCCGGGGCCCGGGCCCGACCGCCTGTGTTCGTTCACCGGGACAAGAACTGGCGAGAACCCGGGTAACCCTTGCCGAGCTGGTGTTTTCCGGAGTTTTTCGTTGCTTTCCCGAACGCCTCGTCCGGTCGGTCCGGAGCCGGCCCGATCCCGGGGTTCCCGTCCGTCCCGATGGAGGCGGCGGGGCACGCCACCGTCCGTTCCCGCCGTGCCCGCCTCGCTCCTCGTCCACCACTTCTCCAGGGTGCCGCGCGTCACCCGTCCCCGCCTCCCGGCGCGCCGGGAGGCGGGGACGGGGCGCGACGGGGACGCCGGGGGCGGAGGCGCGGCACCCGGCCCGGAGCCGGAACAGCCGGGGTGGAAGCCGGAACGGCCGGGTTCGGAACGGTGCGGGCCGGGGATCGGGGGTGCGGAAATGGGGTGGGATCGACACGGCGGACCCCGGCGACAAGCGGGGTATCTCGGGCGTCTAGAGTGGCGTGGTACGCGCGGGCCGGTGGCCCGCCTCGCGCCGCCCCGGGGAGTCGAAGGCCCCGCCGGAAGAGCGCGAGTCGCCGATGTCGCACTTGATCAGGGGTGTCCGTGACGGCCGTCGAATCCCGACCCGTGGAGCAGCGCAGCGCGGGGCCCGGTCAACCGCCTCCGGCGGGTCCGGGGAATGCCCGGGCCGGTGCCGGCTTCGCCGATCGGGTCAAGGCGTTCGTCGCGCTCACCAAGCCCCGCATCATCGAACTGCTGCTCATCACCACGATCCCGGTGATGTTCCTCGCCGAACAGGGTGTGCCGAACCCGTGGCTGGTCCTGGCCACCTGCGTCGGCGGTTACCTCTCGGCGGGTGGGGCGAACGCCCTGAACATGTACCTGGACCGGGACATCGACGCGCTGATGTCCCGGACCGGGAACCGTCCGCTGGTCACCGGGATGGTGACCCCGGTGGAGTGCCTGGTCTTCGGGATCTCCCTGGCGGCCGTCTCCACCCTCTGGTTCGGGCTGCTGGTCAACTGGCTCTCGGCCGGTCTGGCGCTGGGCGCCCTCCTCTTCTACGTCGTGGTCTACACGATGATCCTCAAGCGGCGGACCTCGCAGAACATCGTCTGGGGCGGCATCGCCGGCTGTATGCCGGTGCTCATCGGCTGGTCCTCGGTGACCGGCTCGCTCTCCTGGGCGGCGGTCGTCCTCTTCCTGGTGATCTTCTTCTGGACCCCCCCGCACTACTGGCCGCTGTCGATGCGGGTCCGCGAGGACTACGCCCGGGTCGGGGTACCGATGCTCCCCGTCGTGGCGACCAACACCGTGGTGGCCCGGCAGATCGTGATCTACAGCTGGGTGATGGTGCTCGTCTCGCTGGCCCTGGTGCCCCTCGGCTACGCGGGTTGGTTCTACGCCACCGTGGCGATCCTGGCGGGCGCCTGGTGGTTGTGGGAGGCGCACGCCCTGCGCGCCCGCGCCCGGGCGGGGGTGACCGGCGCCAAGCTCAAGGAGATGCGGCTGTTCCACTGGTCGATCACCTACGTGTCGCTGCTCTTCCTGGCCGTGGCGATCGACCCCTTCGTGAGCTGAACCGGGCCGTTCGTTCCCCGGTCCGGCGGGCCGTCCTCCCGACGCGGGGGACGGCCCGCCGTCGTTCCCGGTACCTGGCGACCCCTGCTACCGGTCGGTAGCATGGTGGGCATGGCCGACACCCCCGAAACCGAGACCCCCGCCGGCACCCCGACCGGCGCCTCCGCCCCCGCCGCGGGCGACGCCGGAGGGAAGGCGACAGCCGATCGCGGGACCACCCGGCTCGCCGGGCGCATCCGGGCCTTCGCCGCCGAGCACGGCGGCTCCGCCGACGCCTCCATCGCCCACCTCGGCGTCAGCGGTTACCGCCTGGTGCTGGTGGGCGCCGACGGCGCCTGGGGCGACGTGGTGACCGACGAACGGGAGAGGGCGCTCGCCGCGGCGGCGCTCGCGGGTGTCACCGTTCACGAGGCGTTCGACGGTGAGATGGCGAGCCGGGTGCGCACCGGCCCCTACGAGTGGAGCCGCATGGCCGGCAGCCAGATCGGCGGCCCCGCCAACCCCTCCGCCGATACCCCCACCGGGACCTCCGGCACCCCTTGAGGACCCTCGCCTCCCCGGTCCGGGGTTGAGCGGGCCGTGTCACGGCGACCGGGTGCCGCGTTCCCGGTGCCCGGACCCCGCGGGGTTGTCCGAGGGGAGCGGGACGGACGCGCCGCGCACGCGAAGGGGCCCGGTGCTCCGCCCACCGATCGGTGGGCGGAGCACCGGGCCCCTTCGCGGGTATCGAATTCGCGGGGGTCGAACGATGTCCCCCGGCGCGGTGCCGGGGGCCTCAGACCCCGGCGGGCGCGCGGTCCCCGTCCCCGGCCGGGTTCGCGTCGCCCTTTTCGGCGCTCGCGCCGGCCGGTACGCGGATCTCCCCGGCGGTTCCCGTTCCCAGCGGGGTCGCGGGCGCGCGATCCCCGTCCGTCGGCCGCCCCGGCACCGGGCCGCGATCGCGCAGCGAGAGCACCAGACGGATCATCGCGACCCAGGTCAGGGCCGCCCCCAGCAGGTGGATGCCCACCAGCAGCTCGGGCTCGTCGAGGGCGTACTGCACATACCCCACGGCCCCCTGGGCCAGCAGCACGATCAGCAGATCCCGGGCCCGGGCCCGGGGGCCGGCCGGGGCGTCCATCAGCCGCATCCCCACGATCACCGCGATGGTGCCGAGGACCACGGCCCAGGCGAGGGCGGCGTGCAGACGGGTGATGACCTCCCAGTCGAAGGGCATCCGGGTGATCTCACCGGGGTCACCCGCGTGCCGACCGCTGCCGGTGACCGCGGTGCCCACCACGACGAGCGCGCCGCAGACGGCGGTGACCGCGTACACCACGCGGCGCACCGGCGGGCCGACCAGCGGATGGGGCGTCTCGTCGCCCTCCCGGGCACGCCGACGGGTGAGGGTGGTCAGCGTGATCAGCGCGGTGGCGAGCAGGAAGTGCGCGGCGACCGAGAAGGGGTTCAGGCCGGTGAGGACCGTCACCCCGCCCACGATGGCGTTGGCCAGCACCACGCCCACCTGGTACCAGCCCAGCCGGGTCACCGACCGCCGGCGGGGGTTCGCGCACCGGGAGGCGACGATCACCCACCCGATCGCGGCGGCCAGCACGTACGTCAGCAGCCGGTTGCCGAACTCGATGACCCCGTGGATGCCCATCTCCGGGGTGGTCATCAGACTGTCCCCGGTGCACTTGGGCCAGGTGTCGCAGCCCAGGCCGGAACCGGTCAGCCGCACGGCGCCGCCGGTCACCACGATGACCACGCTCATCACCAGGGCGGCGTTGGTCGCGAGGCGGAGGGTCCGGGGGCTCGGGGTCCACCGTCGGTCGAGGGCGGCGAGCGGGTTGCGCAGGGCGGTCAGCAGTTCACGCACCCGTTCATGGTGACACGGGCGAATCGGGCACCCGGCACGGGGTCCGCGGATGGGACGGAACCCACCCCGGGTGCCACGGGGCCGGGATCGCGGTCCCCGGCTCGGTATTCCTCGGACCGGTGCTCCGAGGATCCCGAACACGGCGGACCCGCCGGCTCACTCCCAGCGGAAGAAGCGCGCCGCCGCCGCGAGGGAGACCACCGCCCAGGTCGCCAGGATCGCCACCGGCCCGAGCGGCAGGGCCGCGCCGTCCGCCAACACGGCCCGCAGGCCGTCGGCGAGTGCGGCCGAGGGACCGAAGGCCAGCACCTCCGCCACCGGTGAGGGGAAGTTCTCCAGCGGGATCACCACCCCGCCGCCCACCAGCAGCAGGACGAAGACCAGGTTGGCGGCGGCCAGGGTGGCCTCCGCCCGCAGGGTGCCCGCCAGCAACAGCCCGGGGCCGGCGCAGGCGGCGGTGCCCAGCAGGATCAGCAGGGCGGCGGAGAGGGGGTTGCCGCGCGGTTCCCACCCCAGTGCCAGGGCGACCGAGCAGAGCAGCAGGACCTGCACCAGCAGGGTGGCCAGTACGGCGCCGGTCTTCGCGGTCATCAGTCCCGCGCGGGGCAACGGGGTGGAGCCCAGACGTTTGAGGACGCCGTAGCGCCGCTCGAAGCCGGTGGCGATGGCCTGACCGGTGAAGGCGGTGGAGAGGACGGCCAGCGCCAGCACGCCGGGGGTCAGGAACTCCAGTCGGCCGACCCGGTCGTCCCGGCCGGCGCCGAGGTCGATCAGGTCCAGACCGCTGAAGACGACCAGGATCAGGGTCGGGATCACCATGGTCAGCAGCAGTTGTTCACCGTGCCGCAGCAGCATCCGCGTCTCCAGCGCGGTCTGGGCGGCGATCATGCGCGGCAGGGGGGCGGCGCCGGGACGCGGGGTGAAGCCGCCGGGCCCCCCGGCGGGGTTCCCGGCGGTGGTGGGACGGTCGGTCACGGTCGCAGCTCCCTGCCGGTCAGATCGAGGAAGACATCCTCCAGGCTGTGCCGGCGGGTGGTGATCCGGTCGGCCAGCACGCCGTGCTGCGCGCACCAGGCGGTGACGGTGGCCAGCACCTGCGGGGTGATCCGCCCGGTGATCCGGTACCCGCCGGGGACCGGTTCGGCGGTCTCGCAGCCCTCGGGCAACGCGTCGGCCAGTGCCTTGAGGTCCAGGCCGGGGCGCCCGGAGAAGCGGAGGGTGTCGGAGCCGCCCCGGCACAGCTCCTCGGGGGTTCCCTCGGCGATCACCCGGCCGCCGTCGATGATGGCGACCCGGTCGGAGAGCTCCTCGGCCTCGTCGATGAGATGGGTGGTGAGCACGACGGTCACGCCGTCCCGGCGCAGCTCCCGGATCAGCTCCCGGGTGAGATGGCGTCCCCCGGGGTCCAGGCCGGCGGTGGGTTCGTCGAGGAAGACCAGTTCGGGCCGGCCCACCAGGGCCAAGGCCAGGGCCAGCCGCTGCTGCTGTCCGCCGGACAGTCGGCGGTAGGGGGTCCGGCCGCAGGAGTCCAGCCCCAGCCGTTCGCCGAGCGCGTCGGGATCCAACGGGTGTGCGTGCAGCCGGGCGACGTGCCGCAGCATCTCCATGGCCCGCACCCCGGGGTAGACACCGCCGTTCTGCAGCATCACGCCGACGCGGGGGCGCAGCGCGGGCCCGTCGGCCACCGGGTCCAGGCCCAGGACCCGGACGGTGCCGGCGTCCGGGACCCGGTATCCCTCACAGCTCTCCACGGTGGTGGTCTTGCCGGCGCCGTTGGGGCCGAGGACGGAGGTGACCGAGCCCCGGGGAACGGTCAGATCCAGACCATCGACGGCGATCCGCCGGCCGTAACGCTTCACCAGGCCGGTGATCTCGACCGCCGCGTCGTTGCTCATGCGGGGAGTGTACGGCGGTGGATCGACCGAGCCGGGAGGTGGGGTCCGGGCTCACCGGGGGAGCGGGAGGAGGCGCCGGAGGCGCGGACGGGAGGACTCCCGGCAGCCGATCGCCGTTCGACTTCGATGCTCCTCGGCGCACCGACAAGGACTACTACGACGGCCTGGTCGACGCGAAGCGCGGCGCGGAGTACGTCACGGTCTCGTGGAACCACTTCCACGACCACTGGAAGACCGTGCTGGTGGGGCACACCGACAACGCCTCCCCGGCGCCGGACCGGATCACCCACCACCACAATTACTTCCGGAACGTCAACAGCCGCGTCCCGCTCGTCCGGTACGCCGACCTCCACCTGCTCAACAACGTGATGGAGGACGTCACCGGTTCGGCGACCAACGCCCGCAACGGTGCCCGGGTCATGATCGAGGGCAACCACCACACCCGGGTCGGCGGCGGGAACAACGACCCCCACGCCAACCGGGTCGAGGGCCCGGTGGGCTGGTGGTACGGCAGCGGCGGGACCGGTCACCGGAACCCGCGGGACAACACCTTCGTGGACACCCCGCACGAGCACCTCTCCTCCACGACCGGCCGGACCCCGCCCTACGCCTACGAGGTGGACAGCCCCGGGGTCGCCCGGCACCGGCTCCTGGAGTACGCGGGCGTCGGCGAGGTGGACGTGACCCCGCGACCCCGTGACGCCGCGACCCCGTGACGCCGGGGAGAGCCGGACCCCATCGGATCGCCCCGGTGGTCACGGCGGGTGACACACGGACGGGCCCGACCCCCGCGGGGGTCGGGCCCGTCCCGTTCGGGGTCCGGCCCACCGGGAGAGCCGTCCGGCTGCAACCCTTTGCAGGTTTCCGCGTCCGTCCGGGTGGTGGTCGGAACGCGTCCGGGCCCCGACGGGTGGGTCGTCCCGTCGGGGCCCGGACGCGCGAAGGGCCGGGGAGCGGTCAGCTCCCGGCCGGCGGCACCAGCCGGGTGCCGGCGTCGGTGAGCACCACCGGCAGCCCGGTGCGGGCCGAGACGTTGCCCGCCGCCCCGATCAGCACGCTGCGGATGCCGTCGCGGTACCCCGCCTGGCGGGCCAGCGGGTCCTCGCCCGACCCCCGGAAGACGTCGTCCAACAGCAACCGGTCCCCGCCACCGTGCCCGCCGGCGCCCTGCTCGATGGGCACCTCCCCGGCCTCGCTCCAGTGCGGGTGCAGCACCAACTTCTCCCACGCCCCCGCCGCGTGCTCCTTGCTCGCCGCGCTCGGGTCGATCGCCGCGTGCGGCGGCGTCCAGGACCGCTCGCACACCTCCAACTCCAACCGCCCGGCGGTGCCGTTGAAGGAGACCCGGTACCCCTCCCACGGCGCGTGGGCGTTGAGCGAGTAGGTCAGCAGGGCGCGGTTGTCGTACCGCACCAGCATCGACATGTTGTCCTCGATGTCGATGTCGTCCGCGAAGACGTCCCGGTCCCGGACGTACCCGTCCTCGTGCTCGGCGTCCAGGTAGAGCCGCTTGAGCCGCTCGTCGGCGGAGATGTCGAGGATGAAGGGGTCGGAGCCGAGGCCCGGGCTGCCCTGGCCGCGCTCCGGGCGCTCGACCACACCTCGCGAACGCGCGTTCTCACCACCGTAGAAGCGCAGCTCCGACTGGGCGAAGACCAGTTCGGGGCGGGCGTCCAGCCACCAGTTCACCAGGTCGAAGTGATGGGTCGCCTTGTGGACGAACAGACCCCCGGAGGAGTCCTTCTCACGGTGCCAACGCCGGAAGTAGTCGGCGCCGTGGATGGTGTCCAGGACCCATTCGAAGTGCACCGAGGTGACCTCGCCGATCCGGCCCTCCGCGATCAACCGGCGGACGGCGGAGTTGCGAGGGGAGTAGCGGTAGTTGAAGGTCACGATGATCCGGCCGGTGCTGCGCTCGGCCGCCGCCGCGATGGCCTCGCAGCCGGCGGCGTCCACGGTCAACGGCTTCTCCACCACCACGTCGCGGCCGGCGTCCAGGGCGGCGCAGACGTAGTGGGCGTGGGTGGCGTCCACCGTGGTCACCACCACGGTGTCGGCGTCCTTGATCATCTCGTCGAAACCGTCCGGCCCGAAGGTCGGCACGCGATCGCGGCCGGCGGCGGCGATCCGGTCGTTGTAGTACTCCATCCGGGTCCGGTTGGTGTCGCACAGGGCGACGATCTCACCGGTGTCGCTCCAGTCCCCGAGCAGCGCGTCCACATACATCTGCGCGCGATGGCCGAGGCCGACGAAGGCGTAGCGGCGGTTCACGTGAGGTTCTCTCTTCCGGATCGGGTCGGACACGCGTGGTCGGTCCGGGGCGGCGGGTGGTGCTCAGCCGAGGGTGTTGTCGGCCTCGTTGAGGAAGGCGGAGGCGGCCTCCTCGGGCGTCATCCGCTCGAAGATGACCTCCTCGCCGTAACGCTGGAGCATGTCCGGGATCTCACCGGCGCCGGCCGGGTAGGCCCGCGGCGGGTCGGTCAGCTCACCCTCCATGCCGGAGATGAACTCCAGCGAGGCGATGTCGGTCTCCGGCATCTCGTCGCGGATCTCGTCCAGCACCGCGTCGTTCATCGGCAGACCGCGGTCGCTGCCCAGAATGCGGGCGACATCGGGGTCGTTGGCCAGGAAGTCGATCAGCTTGCCGGCGGCCTCCTGGTGGGAGCCGGACTCGGCGGCGGCCCAGAACATGGTGGGCTGCAGGAACATCCCACTGGTGTCGGAGCCGGCATCCTTCGGCATCCGCAGCACCTCCACCTCCTCGCCCGAGCCGCTGGTCATGGCGTTGAGCTGGTTGCTCCACCACATGCCCATCGCGCCGGTGTTGGTGGCGATGAGCGAGGTCTCCACGCCGGTGGAGCCGATCTCGCTGCTCCGGGCGGCGTCGGGGGATGCCTCGGCATCGATCAGGTCCAGGTGCGACTGGAACCAGTCGGCGAGGGTCTCCTCGGAGATGCCCATGGCGTCCTCCGTGTAGAAGTCCTCGCCGCGCTGGTTCGCGAACACCCGCAGGTAGGCGTCGTTGAAGTTGATCTGGGTGCCGTAGACGCCGCTGTCGGTGTTCTCGGTGATCTGCGTGCTCAGCTCGAGGTAGTCCTCCCAGGTCCAGGAGGTGTCGTCCGGCACCTCCAGGCCCGCGTCCTCCAGGATCGCCTTGTTCAACATGACGGCGAAGGTGTTGGCGCCGGTCGGGATGGCGTACTGGACGTCGTCCACGTTGCCCGAGGGCAGCAACTGGGTGTTCAGGTCCGAGGTGTCCACCAGGCCGCCGAGGTCCGCCAGGGAACCGCGCCGGGCGAACTCGCCCAGACGGCGGATCTCGATGGCGAAGACATCGGGGGCGTCGTTGGAGGCGACCTGGGTGGTCAGCTGGTCGTAGTAGGAGTCCCAGGCCGAGTACTCGCCCTGCACCTTGATGTCGGGGTTCTTCTCCTCGAAGAGGGCGATCGCCTCCTCGGTGATGCGGTGCCGGGAGTCGTCACCCCACCAGCTGAACCGGATGGTGACCTGACCGTCGCCGCCGTCCCCCGAGCCGGAACCGCTGTCGTCACCGGCACAGGCGGCGGAGAAGGTCAGTGCGCCGGTCACCAGCAGCACCGGCCAGATTCTCTTCTTGTGGTGGAACACGGAACTCTCCTTTGAATTCGGGTCGTGCTCGTGCAGTGTGGCCGATGGTCCGCGACTTACTTCAGGCCCGTGGTCGCGATACCGCGGACCAGGTACCTCTGTCCGGCGAGGAAGAATCCGAAGATCGGTCCCAGGGACAGCACCGAAATGGCGAACATGGGTCCCCAGGAGGATTCGCCACTCGAGTCGAGGAATGTGCGCAGCGCCACCGGGACGGTATGCACATCGGGGTTTGTCAGGAAGATCAACTGGCTCAGGAAGTCGTTCCAGGTCCAGATGAAGGTGAAGATGGCGGTGGTGGCCAGGGCGGGCATGGACAGCGGAATGATGATTCGGCTGAAGATGCGCCAGTGGCCGGCCCCGTCGATGAGTGCCGCCTCGTCGAGGTCCCTGGGAAGTGTACGGATGAACTGCACCATGAGGAAGATGAAGAACGCGTCCGTCGCCAGGAATTTCGGCACGATCAACGGATAGAACGTGTTGATCCAGCCCAACTCCGAGAACAGGATGTACTGCGGCACGATCACCACGTGCAGCGGCAGCATGATGGAGCCGAGCATCACGGCGAACCAGAAGCGCTTCAGCGGGAATTCCAGCCGGGCGAAGGCGTAGGCCGCCAGCGAACAGGCCAGGAGGTTCCCGATCACCGCCCCGGCGGTGACGATCGCCGAGTTCATGAAGTAGTGGCCGAACGGGTGCCGCAGGGCGTTCCAGCCGGCCCCGAAGTTCTCGAAGGTGATGCTGGTGGGGATGAGGCCCTGCTCGCGGAAGATCAGCTCCTCCGGCTTCAGCGCACTGGAGATCATCCACAGCAGCGGGTACAGCATCGCCAGGCCGAAGAGGATCAACCCGATGTGGGTGAGGAGCTTCTTGCCGCGCACGGCCAGCAGTGCGCGGGCCAGCGGGGTGTCGTTCATCGGAGCGGCGTGGGCGTCCGATCCGGACCGCTTTCCGGAGGCCGGCTTCGTACGGGTTTTATTTGTCATTGTAGAACACCCAATACTTGGACATCAGGAAGTTCACGGCGGTCAGGGAAGCGATGATGAGCACCAGGACCCACGCCATCGCGGAGGCGTATCCCATCTGCCAGGCGTTGAATCCGCGCTCGTACACGTACATCGTGTAGAAGAGTGTCGAGTCCGCCGGGCTTCCGTTTCCACCACTGACCACATACGCCTGGGTGAAGGACTGGAAGGCGTTGATCAGCTGGAGGATCAGGTTGAAGAAGATGATGGGAGTCAGCAGGGGAAGCGTAATGGAGAAGAACTGTCGAACCCTCCCCGCGCCGTCGATCGAGGCCGCTTCGTAATAACTTCCCGGAATCTGCCGGAGGCCGGCCAGGAAGATGACCATCGGTGAGCCGAAGGTCCAGACATTCAGCACGATCAGGGTGCCCAGAGCGGTGTCGGGATTCGACACCCAGCTCGTTCCCTGGATTCCGAAGAAACCGAGGAAGTCGTTGACCAGACCGTCCGCGCCGAACACCTTCCGCCACAGGATGGCGATGGCCACGCTGCTGCCCAGCAGCGAGGGCAGGTAGTAGATCGACCGGTAGATCGGCAGTCCCCGGACACCCCGGTCCAGGATCAGCGCCAGCGCCAGGGCGAAGGTCAACTGCAGCGGCACCGAGACGAACACGTAGATCGCCGTGTTGGTCAGGGCCTTGACGAACCGCGGGTCGTCGAACATCCGCGTGTAGTTGTCCAGGCCCACCCACTCGTGGTCGCCCAGCAGGCTGTAGTCCGTGAAGGACAGGTACAGCGACGCCAGCAGCGGGCCCGCGGTGATCGCGATCAGGCCCACGAACCACGGGGCCAGGAAGGCCAACGCGGTCAGCGCCTCCCTGCGCCGCTTGAGCCGGCTCTGCCGCATGTGCTCGGGATCGGGCAGGACGGGAAGGGGTTGTGGCAACGCCTGTTTCGGCGGCACCTGTACGGCGGTCATGCGGGCCTCCCGATGAGTCCGGGGAAGTGCGGCAGCTCGGAGAAGAGCGCGCACTCCCCGGCCGCGGTGGTGACGAGTTCGGTGATCCCGGGCACCACCCGGCGACGGGCGCCGTTCTCACCCGGCAGGTCGTCCGCGGGGAGGGTGGTGGGATCGGGTGCGGTGCGGACGGCCTCCAGGACACGCGTGAAGGAGCGGGTCGCGGAGAGCGGTACCGTCAGCGGGGGCCGGTCGGCGGAATCCGGCGCGGCCAGGTGGTCGACGAGGGTGCGCAGCAGCACCTCGCGGCCGTGCGTGGTGGTCACGGCCGGCTCGCCGTCGCGTTCCAACGTGACCTCGTCCAGGGTGTAGCGCAGCACGATGCGGCCCCGCTCGCCGTGGACGGTGATCTCCGGTGGACGCTGCTCGGGCGCGGCCAGGGTGACCGCCACCACGAGCGGGGCGCCCGCCGTGGTCCCGCCGGCGGTGCGCACCCGTAGGCAGGAGGTGTCGTCGGCCTCGATGTCGAAGGCCCGGTACAGCTCGGTCTCGATCGAGGTGATCTCCCCACCGTCCAGCGCCAGCACGGTGGCCACCGCGTGGGCGAAGGGATTGGTGAGGGCACCGTCCACGACATCCACACCGTCCAGGGTGCGGCGGCCGGCCCAGGCGGCCCGCCCGTAGTAGGCGGTGTCCCGGGACCAGGCGCCGGCGCAGCCGATGCCGCGGATCGCCCCGATCGCCCCGTCGGCGATCAGTTCGCGCACCGCGCGCGGCGCCCCCGAGCCCAGCGACTGGAAGCCCACCTGGACCACCCGGTCGTACTCGGCGCAGGCGGCCGTGATCCGGTCGAACTCCGCCAGCGAGGAGGCCGGCGGCTTCTCCAACTGCACGTGGGCCCCGGCGGCCATCGCGCGGACGGCCAGGTCGGCGTGGGTGTGCAGGGGGGTGGCGACCACGGCGATGTCCGCGCCGGTGTCGGCCACCAGTGCCCCGAGGTCCGCCGAGTGCTCCGGCTCGCCGAGGCCGGCCGTCTGCTCGGGCGTCGCGGGACGCAGGTCGCAGACCCCGACCAGTTCGGCGGCGCCCTCGGCGGTCAGCTCCCGCAGGACCGGGAGATAGGTGCGGCCGTACCCGTGGATCCCAGCCACCACCACCCGCAGCGGTTCGCTCATCGGACACCCCCGGTGCGCGGCTCCGGGTCGTCCGCGACCACGGTCAGGCCGGTGGTGTCGAAGTCCATCCCGAGCCCCGGGGCACCGGTCAGCCTCAGCGACGGCCCCTCGATCCTCACCGGAAACGGCTCGCGCAGCAGGCCGAGGGCGGCGAAGGACGCCTCCTCGACCTCCTCCACCATCGAGGGGGAGGGCAGCGCGCAGGCCAACTGGCCCGAGATGTCCGGCAGCAGGTGCGGGTAGACGGGTACGTCGTGCACCCGGGCCAGTTCGACGATCCGGCGGAAGGGGGTGATGCCGCCGACCCGGGCGAGGTTGGGCTGCACCACGTCGCAGGCGCCGGCGGCCAACCAGTCCCGGAAGCCGTGCACGGTGCGGATGTTCTCACCGACCGCCAACGGGACGCCGCACTCCTCGCGCAGCCGCAGGTGGCCGGTGAGGTCGTCGGCCGGCAGCGGCTCCTCGATCCAGTGCGGGTCCAGGTCGGCCAGCGCCCGCAACGCCCGCCGGGCGCGGAAGAGGTCCCAGCGCTGGTTGGCGTCGATCATCAGCCGCACGTCGGGGCCGACGACCTCGCGCACCGCCGCCACCCGCTCGACGTCGCGGGCCGGGTCGAGGTGGCCCACCTTGATCTTCACGGCCGGGTACCCGGCCGCGGCCCAGCGCCGGGCCTGGGCGACCAGTTCCCCCAGCGGGTAGTGCAGGTTCACGCCACTGCCGTAGACCGGCACGGAGTCCCGGCGCCGTCCCAGCTCGTCGGCGAGACAGTGGCCGGCCGCGCGGGACCGCAGATCCCACAGGGCGGTGTCCACCGCGGCCATCGCCAGCGTGGGGATGCCACCGCCCCCGGCCTCGTGCAGGTGCGCCCACAGCGCGTCCCACACCGTCTCGGGGTGGGCGGGCAGCCCGATCAGGGCGTCGCGCACGTCACCGGTGAGCAGCGCGTGCACGGCGGTGGCGCCGATCTGCGGGGTCCAGGTGAAGCCGGTGCCGGTGCGACCGTCGGCCAGGGTCACCTCGGCGAGGATCACGTGGTTGGCCGGCACGTCCGGCCCCCAGGGCCGGGGCAGGTCCACGCGGAAGGCGCGGGCCCGCAGGCCGGTCATCGGCGGGGGCCCGGTCGGGGAGGCCGGGGGAGAGGGGGTGATGCCGCCGAAACCGGTCACCCCCGTCTCCCGGACGGACGGGGCGGAGGGGGCGGTCACGACGCGGTCCCCACCAGGGCCAGTCCGGCGTCGATGATCCGGGACAGCTCGGCCAGGTGCTCCGGGGCGAGGTCGGTCAGCGGCGGGCGCACCGCTCCGGGGTTGTGCCCGCGCAGCCGCAGCCCGGCCTTCACCATCGACACCGCGTAGCCGGGGACGGTGCTGCGCAGCTCCACCAGCGGGGCGTAGAACTCCGTCAGCAGTCGCCCGACCAGCTCCGGGTCCTCGTCCAGCGCGCGGTTGAAGGCGGCGGCGACCTCGGGAACGAAGGCGAAGGCGGCCGAGGAGTAGAGGTCCACGCCGATCGCCCGGTAGGCGGGCTGGGTCAGCTCGGCGTTGGGCAGGCCGTTGAAGAAGGTGAAGTCCTCGCCGATCGCGGCGCGCACCGCCAGCACGATGCGCTGGATGCGGTCGATGTCGCCCAGCCCGTCCTTCAGACCCACCACGCCCGGGATCCGCGCCAGCTCGACGGCCTCGGCGGGGGAGAGGACCAGCGGTCCGCGCTGGTAGAGGATGACCGGCAGCCCCACCGAGGCGACGGCGGCGACGTACGCGTGCAGCCCTTCGGGGGGACCCTGCGTCAGCCACGGCGGGAGCAGCAGCAGGCCGTCCGCGCCGGCGTCGGCGGCGGCCCGGGCGTGGTCCAGCGCGGTGCCGAGCGGGCCGCCGGCTCCGGCGAACACCGGCACCCGGCCGGCGGTCTCGCGGACGGCGGTGCGCACCACCAGGGCCTGCTCGTCGCGGGAGAGCGAGGTCAGCTCACCGGTGCCGCAGGCGGCGAAGACGCCGCCGGTGCCGTGTTCCACACCGTCGACCACGTGACGGGCGAGGGCATCGGTGTCCACCTCCCCACTGCTGTCGAAGGGGGTGACCGGGAAGAAGAGGACTCCCGTGAGTTTCATCGGATTCCCATCAAGATCGTGCCGGGGGGTTGTGGCGGGTCGGCGCCCCGTTTCGGTGGGGCGCGGGGACCGGGGCTCAGGCGGTCCGGTCGGCCGGTTCCGTGACCGGCTCGGTGACCAGTTCGGTGCGCCAACTGCGGGTCGCCCTCCAGCCCAGGAGGCGCTCGGCCTTGGCGCTGGAGAAGGCGGGCTCGGTGCCGGTCAGGGCCGCGGCGGCCTCCGTCGTTCCGGGGTGGAAGCGCGGCAGCAGCTCGGCGAGGGGTTCGCGGGCCAGCGCGTCGGCCGCGCCGGCGAAGAAGACCTCCCCGTTGGGGATCGAGGGAAGCGCCTCCATGAGGCGTTCGACCAGGTCGGAGCCGTCCCGGGCGTCCAGGTAGTTGAACAGCGAGGCGGCGGAGAGCCCGGGGTCGTCCAACCGCTCGGTGAGGGTGTGGCCGGTCTGGGTCGGGGCGCCGGCCCACTCCTCGGGGGCGATCACGAAGCAGGGCCGGATCGCCGCGAAGCGGGTGGCGTCCCCGGCGGCGAGCGCGAAGGAGGCCATGGTCTGCTCGGCGGCGAGCTTGGAGAGGCTGTAGGCGTTCCACGGTCGGGCGGGGTGGGCCTCGTCCAGGGGGAGGTACGCGGGGGACCAGCCGCCCGGGGCGCCGTATCCGATCACGGTGGGGCTGCTGGCGACGATGACGCGCGGGACTCCCAGTCGGACCGCCGCCTGGCATACATTGAAGGCTGCGGAGGTGTTCACCCGGTAGGTCAGGGCGTCGGTGCGGCCGAAGGGCGTGGCGATGGCGGCCAGGTGGACGATCGCCTCCGGTCGGTACCGGGCGACCACCTCGAAGGCCTCGCCGGTGTCGGTGACGTCCGCGGGGAGCACCGCGGCGCACGGTCCCCGGGAGCCCGGCGTCAGGTCCACCCCGATGACCTCGTGGCCACGGGACGCCAGCGCGGAGACCACGCTGCGTCCGAATCGCCCGGCACTGCCGGTCACGAGCACCTTCATTGGTCCCGGTTCTCCCATCGACATAACAAGCGGTTGCAGAACCGTGGCGTAACAGGAGAGAAACGTCAAGACTTCCTGCAGGTATTCTTTACAACCGTTTGCAGGTTACTGTGACTCGCGTGAGAGACGACTTCGGCCGTACCCCCGACGGCACCCCGGTCCGACGACACACCCTGCGGGCCCACGGCATCACCGCCGCGGTGCTCACCTACGGCTGTGTCATCCAGTCGCTGCGCGTCCCCGACGCCCGCGGGGACGAGGGCGGCGTCGTCATCGGCCTGGACTCCATGGAGGACTACGTCGCGCGCAGCCGGTACTTCGGCGCCGTCGTGGGCCGGTACGGCAACCGCATCGCCCGGGCCCGCTTCACCCTGGACGGCCACGAGTACAAGCTGCCCCGCAACCACGGGCGCAACGGCCTGCACGGCGGCCCGCAGGGCTTCGACAAGCGGGTCTGGGAGGCGGTCGAGGTCGACGAGTCGCGCCTCGTGCTGGAACGCGTGAGCCCGGCCGGCGAGATGGGCTACCCCGGCGAGCTGCGGGCCCGGGTGACCTACACGCTGGCCCCCGGCCCCGACGGCGGCGAACTGCGTATCGACTACCACGCGGTGACCGACGCGCCGACCCACGTCAACCTCACCAACCACAGCTACTTCAACCTCGCCGGCGGCGGCACCGTGGACGACCACGTGCTCACCCTGGACGCCGACCGGTTCCTGCCGGTGGACGAGGAGTTCATCCCCGAGGGGAAGCCCGAGCCGGTGGCCGGCACCCCCTTCGACTTCACCGCGCCGCACCGGATCGGCGGGCGCATCGCCGACGACCACCCGCAGTTGAAGGTCGCCGGCGGCTACGATCACTGCTACGTCTTCCGCGCCCCCGCCCGCGACGACGTACCGGTACCGGTGGCCCGGGTCACGGAACCGACCTCCGGCCGTATCATGCTGGTCTCGACCACCGAGCCCGGAATGCAGTTCTACTCGGGGAACATGCTGGCCGACGCCGAGTACGGCAGGGGTAGCGGGCTGTGCCTGGAGACCCAGCACTTCCCCGACTCGCCCAACCGGCCGGACTTCCCCTCCACCGTGCTGCGCCCGGGCGAGGAGTACACATCGACCACGGTCTACCGTTTCGCGGCGGGGGGACCGACGGGGGAGGCGGCACCACAGTGGCCGTAACGATTCGTGATGTCGCGCGGGCCACGGGGGTGCACGTCTCCACCGTCTCGCGCACCTTCTCCGCCCCCAACCTGGTCAGTGGCCCCACCCGGGAACGGGTGATGGCCATCGCCGCCGAGTTGGGGTACCGCCCCAACCAGGCGGCCCGCGCGCTGACCACCGGACGCACGCACAACCTCGGGTTGATCGTCTCCGACATCGCCAACCCCTTCTTCCCTCCCCTCATCAAGGCGGCCCAGGCGTACGCCCGGGAACGGGAGTACCACGTCTTCGTCGCCGACACCGACGAGGACCCCCAGGCGGAGGAGGAGTTGATCCGCACCCTCGCCAAACAGGTGGACGGCGTGGTGCTGGTCGCACCCCGACTGACCAACCAGGCCATCGAACGGCTGGGCCTGGAGTTGCCCTTCGTCGTGGTCAACCGGCGGGTCAAGGGGTTGTCGGCGGTGCTGATGGACATCGGCCACGGCACCGAGTTGGCGGTCGACCACCTCGCCGGCCTCGGCCACCGCCGGCTCGGCCTCCTCGGCGGTCCGCGCGGGTCCTGGAGCAGTGAGCAGATGAAGCGTGCCGCGGCGGTGGCCGCCGAACGCGCCGAGCTCGGCCTGACCGTCATCGGGCCGAACGCGCCCACCGAGCGCGGCGGCATCGCCGCGGCGTCGGCGGTCCGCGACAGCGGTGTGACGGCGGTGATCGCCTACAACGACCTGGTGGCCATCGGGCTCATCGAGGGACTGGGGGAGTTGGGCCTGGAGGTGCCGGCGGACATGAGCGTCGTCGGTGTCGACGACACGGTGGCCGGTCGGCTCAACCGTCCCAAGCTCACCACCATCGTCATGCCCACCCCGGCGGCCGGTCGCACCGCCGTCGACCTGCTGCTCCAGGCCGTGTACGAGGACGGCCGGACGGCCGCGCAGGCCACCCTGGCCACCGATCTGGTGGTGCGCGAGTCCACCGCCGCGGCGCCCGGGGCGGCCGGGGCCTGATCCGGCCCCGGCCGGGGCCGGGCTCCCGCGCCCCGGCGGAAGCGTGCCGCGCCCCGCCGTCCCTCCCCGCCCCGTCGGCACCGGCGTCCGGCACCGGCGTACGGCGTCGCCGGGCGGACGGCACCGGGGGCACGGTTCTCCCGGTCGGCGGTCCCCGCGCCCGGCCCCACCGGCCCGCGCCGAACCCGCGTCGGTGCCGGAGCCGTCCCGGAGTCGGTTGCGGCCCTCTCCGCGCACCGACTGTTCCGCGAGGGTCCCCGACCCTCCCGTGCCACCGGCCGGCACCCGGGGTTCCCCGGCCGGTCCCCCTGTCCGGGAACCGGCCTTTCGGGGCCCGCCCCGGACTCCCCCGTCCCGGAGGCCGTGGCACGCCCGGGGAGGACGGTGTGGAATCATGCCGGGGTCCTTCGCGGGGCGCCGGCGGGCCGCCGACGGCTCCGTCCCACCGGTCGAATCGCGCCCCGGCCACCGGTGTCCGCGTCCCGGGCCTCCCGGCTCCGTCGCCGGCGCCCCGGCGGGGGAGGGGCGGCGCGCGTCCCGGGACCGGGTGCGCGCCCCTCCGGTTAGGCATGCCTTACGTGACGCACGGCATTCCGGCTCGCGAGGGGCCGGCTTGCCCGCCGCCGGCGAATTACGCAACAATGGTGTTGTGAAAAACCGGAGCGAGCACGCCCAGCGGGAGGGAAGCCGGTCGGTCGACGCGACCACCGAGGCCCCGCACCCCGGCCTGTCCGCCTCCGAGGAGCAGCACGGCACCCGTGACCGGGTGGCCCGCTCCATACTCGACCACGGTCCCTCCAGCGCCGCCGAGCTGGCCGAACGGCTGGGTCTCACCCAGGCCGCCGTTCGCCGACACCTCGACGCGCTCACCGCCGACCGGATGGTGGAGGCGCGCGAGCGCCGGGTCCGCGGCGCCCGGGGGCGCGGCCGTCCCGCGAGGGTGTTCGCGTTGACCGACGAGGGCCGGGAGTCCTTCGAGCAGGCCTACGACCAGCTGGCCGTCGACGCCCTGTGGTGGATCGCCCGCGGCGCCGGTGGCGGCGAGCTGGGCGAGGCCGCCGTGCTCGCCTTCGCCCGGGCCCGTGCCGCCGCACTCGCCGAGCGCTACCGCGCCGAGATCGAACGGGCCGAACCGCACCGCCGCACCGCAGCCCTGGCCACCGCGCTCAGCCGGGACGGCTTCGCGGCCGCCGCCCGCTCGGCCCCCGCGCCGGGCGGCGAGCAGCTGTGCCAACACCATTGCCCGGTGGCCCACGCCGCCGAGCGCTTCCCGCAGCTGTGCGAGGCGGAGACCGAGGTCTTCTCCCGCCTGCTCGGCACCCACGTGCAGCGGCTGGCCACCATCGCCCACGGCGACGGGGTCTGCACCACGTTCGTGCCGTCCACCACACCCGGGGACCAACCGCGTGACCATCATCGGCACGCGGCCCGGTCCCCGTCCCGCGGCGGGAGACCCACCGGGGCCGCCCCCGGCGGCCCGGGAACCGCACCGAACACCACCACGAAGACCGCATCACCACGTACTGCCGGGAGGAACCCCGCATGACGCTCCCCACGGAGACCGCTCACCCCGAACTGGAGGGTCTGGGCACCTACGAGTACGGCTGGGCCGACTCCGACGCCGCCGGCGCCTCCGCCCGGCGCGGCCTCTCCGAGGACGTCGTTCGCGACATCTCGGCGAAGAAGTCCGAGCCGGAGTGGATGCTCGCGCTCCGGCTGAAGGCGCTGAAGCTGTTCGGGAAGAAGCCCATGCCCAACTGGGGGTCCGACCTCAGCGGCATCGACTTCGAGAACATCAAGTACTTCGTCCGCTCCACCGAGAAGCAGGCCACCTCCTGGGAGGACCTGCCCGAGGACATCAAGAACACCTACGACAGGCTGGGCATCCCGGAGGCGGAGAAGCAGCGTCTGGTCGCCGGCGTCGCCGCCCAGTACGAGTCCGAGGTGGTCTACCACCAGATCCGCGAGGACCTGGAGAAGCAGGGCGTCCTGTTCCTGGACACCGACACCGCCCTGCGGGAGCACCCGGAGACCTTCCGCGAGCACTTCGGGACCGTCATCCCGACCGGCGACAACAAGTTCGCCGCGCTGAACACCGCGGTGTGGTCGGGCGGCTCGTTCATCTACGTGCCCAAGGGCGTCCACGTGGACATCCCGCTGCAGGCCTACTTCCGGATCAACACCGAGAACATGGGCCAGTTCGAGCGGACCCTGATCATCGTGGACGAGGACGCCTACGTCCACTACGTCGAGGGCTGCACCGCCCCGATCTACCAGTCCGACTCGCTGCACTCGGCGGTCGTGGAGATCATCGTCAAGAAGGGCGGTCGCTGCCGCTACACGACGATCCAGAACTGGTCGAACAACGTGTACAACCTGGTGACCAAGCGGGCGGTGGCCTACGAGGGCGCCACCATGGAGTGGGTCGACGGCAACATCGGCTCCAAGGTCACCATGAAGTACCCGGCCGTCTACCTGATGGGTGAGCACGCCAAGGGCGAGACCCTCTCGATCGCCTTCGCCGGCGAGGGTCAGCACCAGGACGCCGGCGCCAAGATGGTCCACATGGCGCCCCGCACCTCCTCCAACATCGTCTCCAAGTCGGTGGCCCGCGGCGGCGGCCGGACCTCCTACCGGGGTCTGATCGAGATCGCCGAGGGCGCGGAGGGCTCGAAGTCCAGCGTGCTCTGCGACGCGCTGCTGGTGGACACGATCTCCCGTTCCGACACCTACCCCTACGTGGACGTCCGCGAGGACGACGTCACGATGGGGCACGAGGCGACCGTCTCGAAGGTCAGCGACGACCAGCTCTTCTACCTGATGAGTCGGGGCATGTCCGAGGACGAGGCGATGGCGATGATCGTGCGCGGCTTCGTCGAGCCGATCGCCAAGGAGCTGCCGATGGAGTACGCGCTGGAGCTCAACCGCCTGATCGAATTGCAGATGGAGGGCGCGGTCGGCTGACGCCGTCCGGCTCCCGGTCCGAGGGGGCGGCCATCGCGCAGGTGACCGCCCCCATCGGGCCGCCCCGGCCGGGACCCCGGGCACCCGCCCGGGGCAGAACCCTTCGCCGACCGCCCGCCGCGCCGACGGCGCCGACCCGCAGACCCAGAAAGCGAGCACGACGACTGCCATGGCTGAGGCCCAGACCCTTCCGGCCGGTGCCACCACCACCGGATCCATCGCGGTGGCCGCGGATTCCACCGTGGCCACCCGGATGAGTGCGCCGCCGTCCTTCGATGTGGCCGACTTCCCGGTGCCCCGGGGCCGCGAGGAGGAATGGCGCTTCACCCCGCTCGAGCGCCTGCGCGGCCTGCACGACGAGCCGACCGACCCGGCCGGTTCCGTCAAGTTCGACATCACCGCCCCCGACGGCGTGACCGTCGAGCGGGTGGGACGCGACGACGCCCGCCTCGGCCGTGCCGGCAAGCCGGTCGACCGGGTCGCCGCCCGCGCCTACAGTTCCTTCGAGAGCGCCACCGTGGTCACGGTGGCGAAGGAGCGCGTCCTCACAGAGCCGATCCGGATCTCGCTGCACGGCGAGGGCGGGGTCACCTTCGGTCACACCGTCTTCGAGCTGGAGCCCTTCGCCGAGGCGATCATCGTTCTGGACCACACCGGTGACACCGTGCGGGCGGCCAACGTCGAGTTCGTCGTCGGTGACGGCGCCAAGCTCACCGTCGTCTCCGTCCAGGACTGGGACGACACCGCCGTGCACTGCTCCCAACACAACACGCTGGTCGGCCGGGACGCCCGCTTCACCTCGGTGGTCGTCACCTTCGGCGGTGACCTGGTGCGGCTGCACCCGCGCGTCACCTACACCGGCCCCGGCGGCGAGGCGGAGTTCTACGGGCTGTACTTCACCGACAACGGCCAGCACCACGAGCACCGGCTGTTCGTCGACCACGGCGCCCCGAACTGCCGCAGCGACGTCGCCTACAAGGGCGCCCTGCAGGGGCGTGACGCGCACGCGGTGTGGATCGGCGACGTGCTGATCCGCGCGGCCGCCACCGGCACCGACACCTACGAGCTCAACCGGAACCTCGTCCTGACCGACGGTGCCCGGGTCGACTCGGTGCCCAACCTGGAGATCGAGACCGGCGAGATCGTCGGTGCCGGCCACGCCTCCGCCACCGGCCGTTTCGACGACGAGCAGCTCTTCTACCTCACCTCGCGGGGCATCCCGACCGAGGAGGCCCGCCGCCTGGTCGTCCGCGGCTTCTTCGCCGAGCTGGTGCAGCGCATCGGCGTCCCGGACGTGGAGGAGCGGCTGGTGGCCAAGCTGGAGGCCGAGCTCGAGGCGTCCATCGGATGAGCGCCGTGCCCGCCGGGAACACCGAGAGCTTCGTGAAGGCCTGCGCGCTGGGGGACCTCGGGGAGGACACCCCCCACCGCGTGGAGATCGAGGGCGTGCCGATCTCCGTCGTGCGCACCGGGGGCGAGGTCTTCGCCGTGCACGACATCTGCTCGCACGCCAACGTATCGCTCTCCGAGGGCGAGGTGGAGGACTGCATGATCGAGTGCTGGCTCCACGGTTCCATGTTCGACCTGCGGACCGGGCAGCCCTCCGGGCCCCCGGCCTCGCGCCCCATTCCCGTATACCCTGTCAAGATCGAAGGAGACGGCCCCGGCGCAGCCGTGCTCGTCTCCGTCACCCAGGAGTCCTGAGTTCCCCATGGCAACGCTTGAGATCCACGACCTGCACGTCTCCGTCGAGACCGAGACCGGCTCCACCGAGATCCTGCGGGGCGTCGACCTGACCGTGAAGCAGGGCGAGACCCACGCCATCATGGGGCCCAACGGCTCCGGCAAGTCCACCCTGGCGTACTCCCTCGCCGGTCACCCGAAGTACACCGTCACCGGCGGCACCGTCACCCTCGACGGGGAGGACGTGCTGGAGATGTCGGTGGACGAGCGGGCCCGCGCCGGCGTCTTCCTCGCCATGCAGTACCCGGTCGAGGTGCCCGGCGTCTCGGTCTCCAACTTCCTGCGCACCTCCGCCACCGCGATCCGGGGCGAGGCCCCGAAGCTGCGGACCTGGATCAAGGAGGTCAAGGAGGCGATGGCCCGGCTGGAGATGGACCCCTCCTTCGCCGAGCGCAACGTCAACGAGGGTTTCTCCGGCGGTGAGAAGAAGCGCCACGAGATCCTCCAGCTGGAGCTGCTCAAGCCGAAGATCGCGGTCCTCGACGAGACCGACTCCGGCCTGGACATCGACGCCCTGCGGGTGGTCTCGGACGGCGTCAACCGGGTCCGGGAGGGCGGTGAGGTCGGCACCCTGCTGATCACCCACTACACCCGTATCCTGCGGTACATCAAGCCCGACCACGTGCACGTCTTCACCAGGGGGCGGATCGTGGAGTCCGGCGGCCCCGAGCTGGCCGACCAGCTGGAGGCCGAGGGCTACGAGCGCTACGTCAAGGGCAGCGCCTCCGCGTGAGTCCCCGCGCGGCCCCGCGCCGCGGGGGCGTCCCGACGACCGATCGGTCGTCGGGACACCGAAACCGAAGCGGCCCGTCCCGTACCGCGGGACGGGCCCCGCGAGCTACCGAAAGGAGGGGGCGTGACGCAGCTGACCGGCCTCCTCGACACCGAGGCGATCCGCAAGGACTTCCCCGCTCTGGACCGCACGGTCCACGACGGTCGGCGCCTGGTCTACCTGGACAACGCGGCGACCTCGCAGAAGCCGCGCCAGGTGCTGGACGCCCTCACCACGTATTACGAGCGGCACAACGCCAATGTCCACCGTGGCGTACACGTGCTCGCCGAGGAGGCCACGGCGCTGTACGAGGGCGCCCGTGACCGGGTCGCGGCCTTCATCAACGCGCCCAGCCGTGACGAGGTGATCTTCACCAAGAACGCCTCGGAGTCGTTGAACCTCGTCGCCAACATGCTGGGCTGGGCGGACGACCCCTACCGGGTGGACGAGCGCACCGAGATCGTCATCACCGAGATGGAGCACCACTCCAACATCGTGCCCTGGCAGCTGCTGTCGCAGCGCACCGGCGCGACCCTGCGGTGGTTCGGTCTCACCGACGACGGCCGCCTCGACCTCTCCAACATCGAGGAGGTCATCACCGAACGGACCAAGATCGTCTCGTTCGTGCTGGTCTCCAACATCCTGGGCACCGTCAACCCGGTGGAGACCATCGTGCGCCGGGCCCAGGAGGTCGGCGCGCTGGTGCTCATCGACGCCTCGCAGGCGGCACCGCACCAGGTGCTGGACGTGCAGGCGCTGCAGGCCGACTTCGTCGCCTTCACCGGTCACAAGATGTGCGGTCCCACCGGCATCGGC
Source organism: Streptomyces sp. ST2-7A (assembly GCF_021390475.1). Classification (GTDB taxonomy): domain Bacteria; phylum Actinomycetota; class Actinomycetes; order Streptomycetales; family Streptomycetaceae; genus Streptomyces. Next base: position 9,989 of record NZ_JAJUWS010000044.1, on the reverse strand, counting down.
GTGTTGTGGGGTCGGCAGGAGCTGCTGGAGGATCTGCCGCCGTTCCTGGGCGGCGGGGAGATGATCGAGACCGTCTCGATGAGCTCCTCCACCTACGCCCCGGCCCCGTACAAGTTCGAGGCGGGCACCCCGCCGATCGCGCAGGCGGTCGGACTGGGCGCGGCCATCGACTACCTGTCCGGCATCGGGATGGAGCGGATCGAGGCCCACGAGCACGCGATCACCGCCTACGCCCTGGAGCGGCTGGCCTCCGTGCCCGACCTGCGGATCATCGGCCCGACCGACATCCGGGACCGGAGCGCGTCGATCTCCTTCACGTTGGGGGACATCCACCCCCACGACGTGGGGCAGGTGCTCGACGAGCTGGGGATCGCGGTGCGCGTCGGACACCACTGCGCCCGTCCCGTGTGCCTGCGCTACGGGGTGCCGGCGACCACCCGGGCCTCCTTCTACCTGTACTCCACACCGGGTGAGGTGGACGCGTTGGTCGAGGGTCTGGAACATGTCCGCGACTTCTTCGGTTGACGCCACGGGCATCCGATGGGTCGGGTGCCCCACCGTCCGTGACAGCGGTGCGACCCGACGGGGTCGTGGCCGGAGCGCGAGGATGACGCGATGAAGTTGGAATCGATGTACCAGGACGTGATCCTGGACCATTACAAGAACCCGCGCGGCCGGGGCCTGCGTGAGGGGGACGCCGAGGTCCACCACGTCAACCCGACCTGCGGTGACGAGATCACCCTGCGAGTCCGGCTGGACGGCGACACCATCGCGGACATCAGCTACGAGGGCCAGGGCTGTTCCATCAGCCAGGCGGGTGCCTCGGTCCTGAACGAACTGCTGGTCGGCACGACGATCGCCGACGCGCGGCGGGTGCAGGAGTCCTTCCTGGAGCTGATGCAGTCCAGGGGGCGGCTCGAGCCGGACGACGAGATGGAGGAGATCCTCCAGGACGCCGTCGCCTTCGCCGGGGTGTCGAAGTACCCGGCGCGGGTGAAGTGCGCACTGCTGGGCTGGATGGCCTGGAAGGACGCGACCGCGCAAGCGGCCGGCGGGGAGGAAGTGACCGCGCGGGCGGGCGGCGGGGAGAACGCGTCCGCGCGGGCGGGCGGCGGGAAGTGACCGCGCGGGCCGGCGCGGTGAATCATCAGAATCGGGAGATCCCATGACCGAGACCACCATCACCCCGGCCTCCGAGGAGGAGGTGCGCGAGGCGCTCTACGACGTCGTCGACCCCGAGCTGGGCATCGACGTCGTGAACCTCGGCCTCATCTACGGGGTGCACGTCGACGACGCCAACATCGCCACCATCGACATGACCCTCACCTCCGCGGCCTGTCCGCTCACCGACGTGATCGAGGACCAGGCCCGGACGGCCACCGAGGGGCTCGTCAAGGAGTTGCGGATCAACTGGGTCTGGATGCCCCCGTGGGGTCCGGACAAGATCACCGACGACGGTCGGGAGCAGTTGCGGGCCCTGGGCTTCAACGTCTGAGGGTCCCTCCGGGGACCCATCCGGACGGGTGCCGTCGGCCCGTCCCGCCCCACCGGTCCCCCGGACCGGTGGGGCCTCGTGTTGGCGGGACACCCGGCGGGGACATCCGGGGCCGGCAGGCACACGTCGGCCCCGGTCCGCCGGTGGTTCGCGGGGAATTCGACTGCCCTCCGCCGACTCTTCATCCCGGTCGTGGAATCCCGTTCACCCTCCGTACACCCCACGCACCGCATCGCGTCACAGCCCGCTCCTACGCTGCGGTTCAGCCGACGCCGGGACCCCGGCGTGTGGGGAGGAGTGCTGGTGCAGTTCACAATCGGAAGGTCGACGCGACGCAAATCCGCGTCGGCGGGGGAGGGGCGGGCCGAGGCGTCCGCCCTGGCCGAACGGATGGCCGACTGCGCCGTCGTCGGGGGCCAGCTGGTCGGCAACGCCGACCCCGCCCGGGCCGGCCTCGGTGAGGCGGTCCGGGCGCTGCTGGCAGCCTACGCAGAGGCGCTCACCGATCCGACACGCTCCGGCGTCCTCCTCGCCGACGACAACCGCTGGCCCAAGGAGCACCCGGCCGTCTTCGAGGGGTTGCTGCGGGTCGGGCAGGCCGCGGTGGACACGGGTGTCCCGGAGGCCCTGGAGCTCGCCCGTCGGGTGACCGACACCGTCCTCGGCGCCCGGGAGGGCTCCCGGGCCGGCTGGCGACTGCGCGCGCGGGTGCTGGAGGCGCTCGGTGACGACCGGGGGGCCGTCGAGGCCCACGGTCGTTATCTGGCTCTGTGCACCATCGACGATGTCGGCACCGGTGCCCGGATCACCGCGTTGCGGGAGAGCCGGGAGCAGTTGGAGAAGTGTGTCGCGGAGTTGCTGCGGGCCTGCCCCGGCGCCGCCCGCCACACCGCCGCCCCGCCCACCGAGTCGCGGGCCGCGGCCGGCCGTGCCCGGGACGCCGGTGACCTCGCCGGCGCGGCGGAGCACCTGATCGCCGCCTCGGCGGCGATGTTGGCGGCGGATCGTCCGCTCGGTGAGCTGAGCGAGGCGCTGACCGCCGTGTTCGACCACCGCCCCCCCGCCGGGTCGGAGGGCTTCGACCCCCTGGCCGATCCCCGGCTCGTGGAGATGTACTCCACCCATCGGCGGCTGCTGGCCCGGGAATCCACCCCCGATCCGCTGCTCGGCGACACCTCGGTGATCGGGCTGAGCGATTTCCGCAACCTGATCACCGGTAGGAGCGTCTGCCTGGTGGCCAACTCGCAGCGGGTCGCGACGAGTGGGATGGGCAAGGAGATCGACGACTACGACCTCGTCGTCCGCTTCAACTCCTTCCGTGTCGACGCCCCGAACACCGGTCGGCGCACGGACATCCACGCGACCATCCACAAGCACAACTTCAACTGGGACGTACCCGTGGACACCCGGCTGGTCTTCGGGGGCAAGCAGGGGGCCTGGCTGCAGTCCGTACGCCGGCGCCTGGTGCCGGGCGCCCAGCGGCACGTAAACGACCGGAGCCTGCGCTGGCCGGTCCGCGAGATCGGCCGGGTGACCGAGGAGGAGTGGCCCTCGATCCCCACCAGCGGATTCAACATGCTGTGGCTGCTGGACTTCCTGGACGTCAACCCGCGCCTGGACCTGATCGGTTTCGACTTCTACGCCTCGGGTGCCTATCGCCTCCAGGGCGCGATGAAGCTGCCGATCACCTCCGTCCACGAGTACCGGCGGGAACGCGAGTGGATCATGGAGCGGGCCCGCCACGCCGATGAGATGAGGATCGCCCTCCGATGAGCACGACCCCGACGGGGACCGCCGCCGCGGTCGCGACCCAACCCCTCAAGCGCCGTATCGCCTTCGCCTCGTACGTCGACGAGAACTACCTGCCGGGCTTCCTCGTCCTGTTGCGCAGCCTCGCGCTGTCCAACCCCCGGGTGTGCGAGGACTTCGTGGTCCTCCACGACGACCTGCGGCCGGCCTCGGTGGAGCGCATCCAGGCCCTCCACCCCCGGATCGTGCTGCGCCGGGTCCGGGACGAGCACTACGCCGACTTCGTGAAGGGCGACCCGCACAACTACCTGGTGCGCAAGGCGTACTTCATCCTCGATGTCTTCGGCATCCGGGACTACGACACGATCATCACCCTGGACACCGACATGGTGGTGCCGGGGGACATCTCCGAACTGCTGACCATGCGGGAGGGACTGGGCGCCGTCGCGCAGTTCTTCCAGGGGCGGGACAAGCTCAACAGCGGCCTGCTGGTCATCCAGCGCGACCACCTCACCGACGAGTTCTGTGAGCGGATCGATCGGATGGGACGCTCCGGCGCGTACGAACTGGACAAGCACGACCAGGGCATCCTCAACGCCCTCCTCGAGGGCGACTTCGTGCGCCTCGACCCCCGCTACAACTTCGTCAAGCGACGCCTGTCGGGCAACAGGCCGGTGCCGGAGGACGTGGCGATCCTGCACTTCACCGGCCGTCACAAGCCGTGGAGCGGCGGCGAGATCGGCTACGAGGCGGCCGAGGAGGTCTGGCGGCGCCACGACCTCCCGGACGCCGACTTCCACGCGGAGTTCTTCGCCCTGCCCGGCGAGAAACACCCCGAACTGGTGGCCCACCTCGGTCGCCGCGCGCTCGCGGTCGGCGCGGGACCCGGCACCGCGCAGCAGGTCGCCGCGGCCCTGCTGGAACTGGGGCGCTACCGCGAGGCGATCACGGTGCTGGAGGGCGTCCGGGTCCCCGCCGAGCGGGCCCGCACGCACGCCCTCCTGGGACAGGCCCTGATGGCGGACTCCCGGTACGCCGAGGCGGAGGCCCACCTGCTGCTCGCCGCGGCCTCCCCACCGGTGACGCCCAAGGCGATGGGCCGGCTGGCCCAGCTGCGCTGGGTGCTGCACGACGACGAGGGGGCCCGTCGGTACGCCCTCGCCGGACTGGCCGCCGACCCCACCGACCGCATGTGCGGCATCCTGCACCGGCGCACCGCGCAGGCGCCCCCCGCCGACACCGCGGACGACGAGCGGGCCGGTCGCCAGCTGGCCCACGTGGCGTTCTACATGGACCAGCAGGGCAACGCCGGCGACAAGGTGCTCCCGGACGCCGTGCGGCGCTGTTTCGGCCCCGACATCGGCCCCGGCGCCTGGCACCCCGAACACGTCCACCGGCACGTGGACGCCGCCGCGCTGGCCCGGATCAACCGGCGGCGGGGCCTGGTGGTCGGCGGCGGGGGCCTGTTCATCCCCGACACCTCGCCCAACGGTCACAGCGCCTGGCAGTGGAACGTCACCGACGAGACCATGCGCGCCATCGAGGTGCCCCTGGCGGTGTTCGCGGTCGGGTACAACGCCTTCGAGGGACAGGCGTACGCCCGGGAACGCTTCACCGAGAGCCTGCGCACCCTGGTCGAGCGGGCCGATTTCCTCGGCCTGCGCAACCACGGCTCCGTCGAGCGGGTGCGCGCGCTGCTGCCGGCCGCGTTGCGGGAGAAGGTCGTCTTCCAACCCTGCCCGACGACGGTGGCCCGGCAGATCGTGCCCGGGTGGCGCGACCCCGCCGAACGCGCCGACACGGTGATGGTCAACTGCGCCTTCGACCGGTCCGGTCTGCGCTTCGGCCACGATTACGAGCACTTCCTGGCCCAGATGGCCCGGGCGATCCGGATCCTGGGGGAGGAGGTCGAGGTCCGGTACGCCGCGCACGCCGTCACCGACGAGAAGTTCGTGTTCGACCTGCGCCGGGTGCACGGCATCACGCTGCCGGTGGACCCCATGTACGACTGGGACACCCCGCGGATCCTGGCCGAGTACGCCCGCACCCGGCTGGTGATGGGGATGCGCGGCCACGCGGGGATGATCCCCTTCGGCTGCGGGACGCCCATCATCAGCCTGATCTCGCACCCGAAGCTGGCGTACTTCCTGAGTGACATCGACCGCCCGGAATGGGGCGTCTCGGTGCACGAGCGCGACCTCGGCGACCTGCTCGCCGAGCGCGCCCGCGACCTGCTGGCGAACCAGGAGGCCACGGTCGCCGACGTGCACGACCGGCAGCGGTGGCTGTGGAAGGTGACCCGGGACAACCTGGGGGCCCTCGGCCGGCTCTTCGGCACCACGCCGGCCGTGGAGGCGGTCATCGGCTGACGCACCGACGGCCCCCGCGCCCGCGCGGAACGCGACCCCGGGCGGGATCCGGAACCCCTCCGGGTCCCGCCCGGGGTCGCGGGGTCCCACCGCCCCGTCCCCCGGGGTGGCGCGGATCGCCGGCACCGGACGCGCGGATCGGGAAGGCGGGACCGGTTCGCGACCCGGGCGGGCCGCCGGTTAGCGTGACCCCATGACCGCACGTGCTCACTCCACCACCGGCGCCGTGGCCGCCGGCCTCGCCACCCTCACCACCGACGGCACCGTCCTGGACACCTGGTTCCCCGCCCCGGAACTCCTCGATGAGCCGGGTCCGACCGGCACCGAGCGGCTCTCCGCCGATCGGACCGGCGAACTGCTGGGCGAAGCCGCCCTCGACGCCCTCGGTCCCGATCCCCGCCGCGGGGTCGAGGTGGTGGCGGTCCGCACCGTGATCTCCTCGCTGGCCGACAAGCCCGTCGACGCCCATGACGCCTATCTGCGGCTGCACCTGCTCAGCCACCGACTGGCGCGACCCAACACCCAGAACCTGGACGGCGTCTTCGGCCTGCTCGCCAACGTCGCCTGGACCAACCTCGGCCCGGTGCCGATCGACCGGGTGGACCACGCCCGTCTCGCCGCCCGCGCGGGCGGCGTACCGCTCATCGTCACCGGCGTCGACAAGTTCCCCCGGATGACCGACTACGTGGTGCCCTCCGGCGTGCGCGTCGGCGACGCCGACCGGGTGCGGCTGGGGGCCCACCTGGCCTCCGGCACCACCGTCATGCACGAGGGATTCGTCAACTTCAACGCCGGCACGCTGGGCAACTCCATGGTGGAGGGGCGGATCAGCGCCGGAGTGGTGGTCGGTGACGGGTCCGACATCGGTGGCGGCGCGTCGATCATGGGCACCCTCTCGGGCGGCGGCAAGGAGACGATCTCGATCGGCGAGCGCTGCCTGCTCGGCGCCGAGGCGGGCATCGGCATCTCGCTGGGTGACGACTGCGTCGTCGAGGCGGGCCTGTACGTCACGGCCGGTACCCGGGTCACCCTCCCGGACGGATCGGTGGTCAAGGCACTGGAGTTGACCGGCGCGAGTGACCTGCTCTTCCGCCGCAACTCCACCACCGGCACCGTCGAGGTGCTCCAGCGCACCGGTTCCTGGGGCGGCCTCAACGCCGCGCTGCACAGCAACGATTGACGGCGCGTCGGGCCCGGACCCCGAACGCCGAACGGCCCGGCGGGATCGTCATCGATCCCGCCGGGCCGTTCCTTTCGACGGCGCGCGGGAGGTGGGAGGGCGCACTAGGCTGGGCCCGCCGTGTTCGTACCGTGAGAAGGAGTTCCCCCACTGTGATCGGTGACCAGCCCGCCGTGATGCCGCCCGTGCGGCTTCCCCGGGAGGCCGAACTGGCCGCTGCCGTGCTCGCCGCCCCGCTGCCCTCCCGCGCGCTTCGGCTGGCCCGCGAGCTGATCGTCCCGGAAGGGGCGGTCCGCGACTCCGACGCCGGCGGTGAGGAGGGCATCCCCCTCGAGCCGAACCTGGACCCGACCGAGAAGCACCTGGCCCGCGCGGTGGAGTTGTTGGACCTCACCGACGAGCCCGAGGGACCCGCGACGGCGGCCGAGGCGTGGGCGTTCGCGATCGAGACCGGGCTGATCGGCATCGTCGGTGAGGGAACCTCGCGGCGCGCCGTCCCGGGCCCGGCCCTCGACGGGTTCGGGCCGGACTCCCCGACCGAGGTGCTGGACGGCTGGTACGGCTCGGTGAACGCCGTACTCGCCGAGGTGGCCTCCGCCTTCGTGCTGCAGGACTCCCTGGTGGACGAGACGGGGGAGACCCCGCACCTGGCCGGGGTGGGGGAGGACAACGGCTTCCTGGAGGCGGCCCTGGCCGCGCTCTACATGATGACGGTGAGCGCGCCCGCCGACGCCGCCGACGCCATGGTGCCCCTGCCGGTGGTCGCGGCCGGACTGCTCTTCCCCGAGGAGCCGGAGGCCCCCGATCTCGAGATGCTGGAGCAGGTCTCGGTGGTGATGACCCGGTTGGACTCGCAGTTCGCGGTCCTCGCCCCCACCGGGATGCTCGATCACGAGGGAATGGACCCGACCCTGCTCACCGGGGCCGACGAGGACGGCGAGGGGGATCCGGCGAGTGACGCGAACGCCGATTCCGCGCCCGTCGGAGGCGGTGACCCGGATGCCGACGGGTTCCACCCCGACGAGGAGGAGGAGCGCCGATACGGCCGACTGCGGCTGACGCCCCTCGGCCTGTACGCGATGCGGCGGCGCCTCTCGGAGGCCGGCATGGACGCCCCCGTCGTCGGGGAGGCCGCCGAGGCGGACGCCTCCCGGCTGCTGACGCTGCTCGCCGCCTACCCCGAGGACGCGGCCCGTTCCGAGGCCGGGGGATGGCTGGACCGCCGCGAGCCGGAGAAGGCCGCCCGGGAACTGCTGGCCGCCGCCCGGGGCACGGACGCCGCCGCTCCCGGCAGGCGACTGGAGTGCCAGTCGGTGCTCTCGCTCCTGGGCCCCGAGGCCGCTCCGGCGCTGCGCGAGGTGCTGGACGACCCGGAGTTGGGCGGTCTCGCCCGGGTGTGGCTCACCGAGCACGGGGTCGAGGGGGTGCCCGCGCCGTCGGAGGAGATGGTCTTCTGGCTGACGGTGGACACCCTCGCCGCCCGGGTCGGGGCCCGCGCGCCGGGGTTCGCCGCAGGGGAGTTCGACGAGGAGAACGACCTGCGTGAACTGGTCGACGGATTGGTGGGCCACCACGCCGACTTCTTCGACCGCGCCTGGCGGGTGGACCACCCGGCCACCGGTGACGTGCTGGAGGCGATGAGCCGACTGCACCCCGACCGCCGGATCGCCAAACAGGCGCGGCGGGCCGCCTTCCGCGCCCGTTCGCGGGGGTGACCCGGGGGTCCCACCGTTTCGTTCCTCACCCTTTCGTGTGATTCCGGGCGAGTCCGGTGGGTCATGTTCCGCGAGCCGCCCGGAGACGTCGGCGGCCGGGGAGGACGAGGGATGAGCACCACCACGGGTTCCGGTCCCCGCGCCCCGGGGAACACCGCGATGTCCGCCGGGAGGGGTTCGGGCGCCGACCCGGACCCCTCCGTCCCCGTCGGGGAGGTCGCCCCCGGTTTCGAGCCGGTGGTCGAGGAGCGCGCCGCCCTGCTGCGGGAGACCCCCGTTCACGCCGCCCAACCCGCCGTCCACCTGCGCGGGGAGCGGGTGGTGGACCTGGCGGGTGGCCCGGGCATCGACCGCGACTCCCTGCTCGCCGTCCACTCCTCCGCCAAGGGGACGGCCTTCCTGGTCGTCGCCCTCCTGCTCGCCGACGGCACCCTCGACGCCGATCGGGAGGTTCCGCCACCGGTGGCCCGCCTTCGCCGCCGGGAGGAAGGGCGGGGTGAGCCCGCGGGACCTGTTCCCCCATCGTGCCGGCGCCATCGGGGTGGAGGGCGGCTTCACCACGGGGGGACCGGCCGAGGACCGGATCGTCGCCGAGCGGGTCGGTGCCCCTCGCCCCTGGTGTCGGGCCGGCTCCACCTTCGGCTACCACGCCCTGCCCATCGGGCGCCGGCCGGCGAGGTGGTCCGGCGCGCCTCCGGGACCACCCCGCGCGAACTGTACGAGGAGCGGATCCGCGCCCCGGGACCCGGACTTCCGACCGGGCCTGCCCGCCGAACTCGACCACCGTTTCCCGGCGCCGCTCCCGCCCCCGCCCGTCCCGGGGCACCCGGACGACACCGGCGGCCCCGGGCGCGCGACGGCCGACGACGGCCTCGCCGGCACGGCGTGCAACGGGAACGCGCTGTGCCGCTGGAGCCGTTGCCCCGCGAACGGGTGATCCGGGCGTCCGGCCCCTCCTCGGTCGGCGCGGTCGCCTCCGCCCGGGGGCCGGCCGGGAGGTACGCGGCCGCCGTCGACGGCCTCGACGGGCGTCCCCCGCTGCCGGGGCGGATCGGGGTGCCGCGGGTCGCCCGGCCACAGGTGATGGGCCACGACGCGGTGGTCGGCGGATACCGGGCCCACGGCCCGGGCTTCATGGTCGGCCCGCGGCTCCCCGGCGCGGACTCCTTCGGCCACGACGGCGCCGGCGGCTCGATGGCCTTCGCCGACCCGCGCAGCGGGCCGGCCCTCGACTGCGCCCGCCGGACGCTTCCCCGGCCGGCGGGCGCCGGACCCGACGCGAAGCGGTTGGCCCGGGTGGCCCGGCGTCGCGCGCTCGCCTCCGAAGCCGCCGCCGAGGGCGCCGCGCCCCGTGGACGGGGATCGGTTCGGTAACGGCATCGCATCGTGTTACACATCGAAAACCCGGGGGCCCCACCGAGCAGGCAGTATCCCTCCGGGATCCCTTCAACCCCCCATCCCCTCCCCGCTTTCCCCACACC
>NZ_JAJUWS010000043.1 GCF_021390475.1 Streptomyces sp. ST2-7A | reverse complement strand
GGTGGACCACCGGGTTCCGTCCCCCCGTCCGCCGCGCGAGGCGACCGCCCCGCCCGTCGCCGATCGCGTCCCGGCCGTGCTGCGGCAGCTGGCGGCCGAGCGCGCCACCGGAGCCCTGCTGCGCGACCGTGGCACCCTCTATCTGGTGGAGGGCCGGGTGGTCGGGGCCGAGAGCCCGGCCGCCCCCGCCCCCGAGCACCTGTTCTCGGGCGGGGACGCGCCGGGGCGCGGGGAGATGGAGATCTGCCGGCTGGCCGCCCTCTTCGACGCCGCCTACTTCGCCCTGGACGCCGCCGGCGGACCCGCCCGCTTCCACCCCGGCGTCACCGTGCCCGACCCCTCCCGTGCCGTGCGCCCCATCGGCATCGAGACCGTGGCCCGCGAGACCCGTCGACGCCGACGCCTCCTGCACGGACTGTGGCCGTGCCCCGAGGTGGATGTCGCCCCCGTCGTCCCCATCGCCGTGGAGGACCTCCCCGAGGGGTCCACCGCCGCCGTCACCCCCCGGCGCCGGGCCGTCCTCGATCTCGCCGACGGGATCCGCACCCCGGCCGACATCGCCCGTGAACTGGGGCGGTTGGCCTTCCACACGCTCGTCGACGTGCGCCGGCTCGCCGCCGCCGGATACGTCGAGACCCCCCGGGCCGCCCCGCTCGCGCCGCCCGTCGCGCCGCCGGGGCCGGTCGAGGGCTCTCCCCGGTCCGCCGCCCCCTTCGCGACCGGGCCGCACCCCGGGGGGCCGGCCCCGGCCGGCCTCGGCACGGCCGCCGGTATCGCCGGTATCACCGCCGGTTCCGGATCCGGGGAGGCCGACATCGCCCTGCTCCGGCGGCTACGCGACGCATTGGAGGCCCACCTGTGACACCGCCGTTCCTCCCCGAGGCCCCCCGCCCGTCCTCATGAGGCGTGCGCTGAGACAGCGGGCCGAAAGGAGGCAGCTGATGACGACGATGTCGACGGAACCCGAACTCCTGGACGAACTGCGCAGGTTGCGGGCCCGGGTCCCCGGGGTCACCGGAGTCCTGGCGGCCAGCGTGGACGGGTTGATCCTCGCCCACGACACCGTGGACCCGGAGCCGGAGAGCACGGCCGCGCTCACGGCGGCGGCCCTCGGTGTGGCGCTGCGACTGGCCGACAACACCGGCCGGGGGGCCTTCCGCGAACTGGTGGTTCGCGGGGACCACGGTTACGTGGCCACCTACGCGGCGGGCCCCAACGCCGTCCTCACGGCGGTGGCGGGAGCGAGCACCAACGTCGGACGTCTCCACATGGAGGCCCGGCGGGCCGGGCTCAGGGTCGCCGGGCTGGTGGAACGCGCCCTGGCACGCCCCCGGACCCCCTGACGCCCCGACGCCCGACCCGCCGTTCCGACCGGTCCGGGGGCACTGTTCGATCCGACCACGACCGTCGGACGCCGCGCCGAAGCGGCGCCGCGCCGCCCACGGCCCGAACCGGGCCGGCACACCGGCACCACGCCGGGGCGGACCCGCGTCACCGCGCCGACCGGTCGGTGGCGCACGTCCGACACCTTCGACCCGTCCGGTCCCACCGGCCCACCCGAGCCGCACCGGGCCCGTGCGACCCCGACCCGATCCCGGGTCATCACCGCGTACGAAAGGAAAAGATCCGCCATGGCCAACACCGATGCCGCGCTCAAAGAGGCGATGACCAGCATCGAGGGCACCATCGGGGTCGCCCTCGTCGACTACACCAGCGGCATGGCGCTCGGCGTCGTGGGCGGCGGCAAGGAGCTCGACCTCAACGTCGCCGCCGCCGCCAACACCGACGTGGTGCGCGCCAAGCTGCGCGCCATGGAGTTGCTCTCGCTCGGCGACGAGATCGAGGACATCCTCATCACCCTGGGTGGTCAGTACCACCTCATCCGCCTGATGACCCGACGCGGCGCCCAGGGCCTGTTCCTCTACCTCGCGCTGGACAAGAAGCGGGCCAACCTGGCGATGGCCCGGCACCAGCTCAAGAAGATCGAGGCCGAACTCGAGGTCTGACCCGGCGCGTTCCCGGGGCCCGGCGACGTCGGGCCCCGGGACACGGCCGGCGCCGGGATCGTGGTCGGGAGGCGAGGCGGCCCCGTCCCGGGCCGGTGCCCTCACCGCGCCGGCACCTCCGAGCGCAGAACCCCGCACAGGGCCTCCAGCGCACCGGGGAACGCGCTCTCCGACGGTGTCCCGTACCCGACGACCAGGCCCTTCCGGGGCGGGACCGCCGGGGCGGAGCGCGGTCCCGGGGCGCCCGCCACCGGCGCGTCCCACCGGTAGGAGGCGAGCCCCTCCACAGCCACCCCGTGCCGCGCGGCGGCGGCCACCACGGCGGCCTCGTCGGTCCCCGCGGGCAGTGTCAGCACGGCGTGCAACCCGGCCGCGACACCGGAGACCCCCACCCCGGGCACCCGCTCCGCCAGAACCTCCCGGAGCCGGTCGCGCCGTCGTCGGTACCGGTCGCGCATCCGGCGCACGTGCCGGTCCCGCGCCCCGGAGGCCAGGAAATCGGCGAGGGTCAGCTGATCGGGCACACTCGTGCGTGCCTCCCGCTCCCCCTTGAGCGCGAGCACCCGGGGGACCAGGTGGTCGGGCAGCACCATCCAGCCCAGTCGCAGCGCCGGACTCAGGCTCTTGCTCACCGAGCCCAGGTGGACCACCCGCTGCGGATCCAACCCCTGGAGCGCTCCCACCGGCCGCCGGTCGTAACGGAACTCCCCGTCGTAATCGTCCTCCAGCACCAGGGCGTCCCGGGTCCGCGCCCACTCGATCACCGCCGCCCGCCGCTCGGCGGCCAGCGCTCCGCCGAGTGGGAACTGGTGCGCCGGGGTCAGCAGCACCGTTCGCACCTCCCGGCCGACCGGCGGGCCACCCGGGGCGCCCGTCAGGACCTCGACCCGGGCGCCGTCGGCGTCCACCGGCAGGGGAACCGGTCGCAGCCCGGCCTTCTCCAGGACGCGGTACTGGAAGACCGGTCCGTACTCCTCCACCCCGACGGCGCCCTCGCGCAACGCGCCGATCAGCCGCAGCGCGTGGGAGACCCCGGCGCAGACCACCAACCGCTCGGGGTCCACCAGCACGCCGCGGGCCCGGGCCAGATGAACGGCCAACTCCCGGCGCAGAAAGGGGTGTCCGCGTGGATCCCCGGGGCCGAAGGCGTCGTCCGGCGCGGACATCAGGGCCCGTCGGGTGGAGGCCGACCACGCGCCGCGCGGAAAGGAGCCGGCGGCCGGCGAGCCCTGCCGCAGGTCGTGCCGAAAGGGCCGGTGGGGTCGGTGGGGTCCAGGGGATGGGGGGGACGGGGAGAGGGAACCCGCCCGCCGCGCTCCAACTCCCGCCCCGGCTGGAACACCCCGGGACGCCACCGTGGTGCCCGACCCCCGGCGGGCCACCAACCAGCCCTCGGCGGTCAGTTCCCCGTAGGCCCGCACCACGGTGTTGCGGGCCACCCCCAGATCCGCGGCCAGGGCGCGGGAGGAGGGCAGCCGGGTGCCGGGGGGCAGCCGGCCGTCGGCGATGGCCTCCCGTAGTCCGCGCATCACCCCCTCGCCCCTCCCCTCACCCGCGACCGGTTCGAGGTGGAGTTCGGGCCCGAAGCCGGGGGAGCGTGGGAAAGTGGACCCATGGATCGTCACGGGAATGGACCATACCCGTGCGCCACTTCGCCCCTACGGTCGATGTCGTGACCGATACCCAGAGCGCCCCGGGCGCTTCGCAGACCCCGCGGACCCCGCGGACCCGACGACTGGACCTCCCCGAACTCGTCCCCGACGTGTACCGGGCGATGCTCCGCCTCCACGAGGCGGCGCGCCGGGAGTTGGACCCCGTCCTGGTGGAGCTGGTCCTGATCCGCGCCTCACAGATCAACCGCTGCGCCTTCTGCGTCGACATGCACGTCCGGGACGCCCGGCGGGCGGGTGAGCGCGAGGAGCGGATTCACCTCCTCACCGCGTGGGAGGAGGCCGGCGACCTGTACACCGCGCGGGAACGGGCCGCCCTGGCGCTCACCGAGGCGGTGACCGTCCTCACCGACGGCTTCGTGCCGGACGCGGTGTACCGGCGGGTGGCCGAACGGTTCGAGGAGGGGGAACTGGCCCGACTCGTCGCCCTGATCGCCACGATCAACACCTGGAACCGGCTCAACGTCACCGCCCGCACGCCCCCGGCCGGGGAGTGAGCGGCGCGGGGACCACCGGGGTCGCCCCACCCCCCGGCACGGCCGGGCCGCCCGGCGAACCGGGGGGCGGGGCCGGCCGGGTGGGGGCGGTACGGGGTTGGGCCGCCGTGGTCTCCGTGGCGGTGGGCATCTTCGCCCTGATGACCTCGGAGTTGCTTCCGGTGGGCCTGCTCACGCCCGTCGGCTCGGACCTCGGGGTCTCCACCGGCACGGCCGGCCTCATGGTGACGGTGCCGGGAATCGTGGCCGCCCTCTCCGCCCCGCTGATCACCGTGCTCGCGGGGCGGATCGACCGACGGATCGTGCTCTGCGGGCTCATCGGTGTGATGGGGGCGGCCAACCTGGTCTCCTCCTTCGCCGACCACTTCGCGCTCGTCCTGGCCGCCCGTTTCCTGGTCGGCGTGGCGGTGGGCGGCTTCTGGTCCATCGCCGGCGGCATCGCGCTGCGGCTGGTCCCCGAACACCACGTCGGCCGGGCGATGGCGGTGATCTTCGGCGGGGTGGAGACGGCCACCGTGCTCGGAGTCCCGGCCGGTACCCACCTCGGGGACCTCGCCGGGTGGCGGACGGCCTTCGCCGCCGTCGGAGTGCTCGGCCTGTTCGCCCTGGTCTGCATGGTCTTCCTGCTGCCGTCCCTGCCCGCGGTGCGGGTGGTGGGCCCGCTCTCGCTGCCACGCCTGCTGCGGGACGTCCCGGCGGTGCGTCGGGGGCTCGCTCTCACCCTGCTCCTGGTGACGGGCCATTTCCTGGCCTGGACCTACCTGCGGCCGATCCTGGAGGAGCGCACCGGCGCGGACGGTGGGACGGTCGGCGGGCTGCTCCTGGCGTTCGGTGTCGCCGGGCTGGTCGGCAACGTCGTGGCCGGCGTCGGGGCGGTTCGGCACGTGCGGGGCGTGGTGGTCGCCATCGGCACGACGACGGCTCTCGCGGTCTGTCTGCTCCCGGCCGTCGGTACCCCGGCGGGAGCGCTACCGGTGGTCCTGCTGTGGGGTCTGGCGTACGGTGCGGTGCCGGTGACCCTGCAGACCTGGATCCTGCGGGCCGCACCCCGGGAGACCGAGGCGGCGACCTCGCTGCACGTGTGCGCGTTCAACCTCTCGATCGCGTTGGGGGCGTGGGGTGGCGGGCTGCTCGTGGACCGACTGCCGGCCGTCGCGGTCGTGGCGCCGGCGGCGCTCCTCGCGCTGATCGCGGTGCCCGTGGCGATGGCCGGCGGGCGGTTCGTCGCGGACGGGGAGAGCACCTCGTGACGCCGCCGCCCCGCACACCCGGGTGTGCGGGGCGGCGGGCCTGTGACGGGTTGGGTCAGGATCGGGGTTCGCCGACCGGGGCGGGGGAGCGCCGGTCCGTCCCCCCGGTGGGCGCCGCGGCGGCTCCCGGCGCGTCGGGCACCGGCGGGGGAACGACCGTGATCGCGTCCCCGACGGCTGCCTCCCCCGGTTGGCCGGCACGCCCGCGGTCCATCTCCCGCCACTCGGGCCGCAGGCCGGCCAACAGGGTCGCGGCGAGGTAGATCCCCCCGGCGACCGCCAGCGCCGGCGCCCATCCGAACGCGGTGACGGCCGCCCCGGCCAGCAGGCCGCCGAAGGGGATGCCGATCCAGGCCAGGGCGTCGAGCAGGCCGCCGACCCGCCCCAGCAGGTGCGGCGGGATGCGTTCGAAGATCACCGCGGTCAGTACCGGGTTGAGGAAGCCCGACCCGAAGCCGGCCACCGCGAACACCGCCAGCGCGACCCCGAAGTGGGCGTCCAGGGCGAGCACCAGGAAGCGCGGCGCCCCCACCGTCAGCAGGCCGGCGAAGAAGACCAACCGACGGCCCAGCCGGTGGCCCACGGCCGTGATGACCAGGCTGCCGACGATCGCCCCGGCCCCCATGACGGCCACCAGCAGTCCCAGGGCGGCGGGACCGTTGCCGCTCTCCCGCGCCCAGACCGGCATCAGGACGGCGGCCATGGCGCTGTCCAGGAGGTTGATCACCGCGATCAACGCCGCGATCACCAGCAGCAGGGGGTCCCGGCGCAGGAAGGCGTACCCCTCGGCCAACCGGCGCCGGTACCCGCCACCGGCCGTCGGTGGGTCGGTCGCCGGGTCCTTCCCCGTCCCGTCACCGGGCTCGCGCGGCGGGCCGGAGCCCGCCCCGGCCCCGGGGTCGGCGGCGGGGGCGCCCATGTCCCGGGGAACCACGACGGTGACCACCAGCCAGCCCAGGGCGAAGCAGGCGGCGTTGAGGACGAGGGCCGGCAGCGGGCCGATCCACGCCACCAGGACACCGCCGGCGGCCGGGCCGATGGTCAGGGCCAGCCGCTCGGTCACCCCGGCCAGGCCGGTGGCCCGTTCCAGCGGCAGCCGGCTGCGTCGGGCGGCCTCCGGGATCATCACCCGCTTGGCCAGGTCGCCGGGGCCGCGGGTCAGACCGATCAGCGCCACCAGGACGAGCAGCCCCCACAGCGGGAGGGCGTCGAGCACGTGCAGCAGGGGGACCAGTGCGACGGTGACGGCGCTGAGCACGTCGCCGATCCGGGAGACCCGCCGGGGGCCGAACCGGTCCACCAGGGGACCGCTGAACGCCTTGGCCGCCACGTAGGGGGCCATCTCGCAGAACGCCACCACGCCGGTCCAGCCGGCGCTGCCGGTGGTGACCAGGACGTACCAGGGCAGAGCGATGGAGGAGACGAAGGTGCCGGTCAGCGCGACGGAGAGAGCCGCGAGGACCCCGGAGACCGGGCGCCAGCGGGCTATTCGGCCGAGCACGTCGTCCGGTCCGGCGGATCCGGTCGGGCCGGGGACCCCGGCGGACCTCGCGGGCCCGGTCGCGCCGGCGGGAGCGGTGTCGGCGCCGTCGGGGGAGGGGCTCACGGGTTCCCCTCCCCGTGGGCCGTCGGGTCACCCGCCGCGCCGGTCCCGGGGTCGGCCGGCGGGGCGGGCTCGTCCGGCAGGGGAAGCACGTGCACGACGACGGAGACCGCCTCGGTGTCGTCCGGCGCCTCGACACCGGGATCGTCCAGTGGATACCGGGAGAGCACCTCCCGGATCTCCTCACCCAGCCGGCCCGCCTCGTCCGCGGTGAGCCGCAGCCGCACGTCGCCCAGGCTCAGGGCGTTCCGCCAGGGGGCGGACGCGGTGGGCAGGTGCGCGAACGCCTGTTGTGCCTGCGAGGCGTGCGCGGCGGCCACCGACTGGAGGTAGGCCAGGGCGGAGGCCGGTTCGCGCTCGATGAGTTCCCGGTCGTCGAAGCGGGTGAAACGGTGGACCGCGCGCCACCAGCGCTCGCGTCCGCCCGGTCGGGCGGGGTCCTCCTCGACGAAGCCGGCGGCGGCCAGTTGACGCAGGTGGTAGCTGGTGGCCCCGGAGTTGAGGCCGAGGCGGTCGGCGAGCCGGGTGGCGGTGGAGGGGCCGGCGGTGCGCAGCAGGCCGAGCAGTCGCACCCGCACGGGGTGGGTCAGGGCGCGCAGTCCCGGGGCGTCGAGGACGACGGTGTCGGGATCCGGCGTGCCGGGCCCCGCCGGGGGCGGGGACTCGTCGGAGGTCATGCCGCCACCCTAGACCGCAAAGAACTCTTTGCAAAGATTCCTTTGTGGTCGTGGTTCCGGCGCCCACCACCGGTCGGACCGGGCCGGCCCCCCATCCTCCCCCGACCCGCCGCCCGCTCCGTCGTCGGGTCGGCCGTTCGGCGGGGCGGCCCCGGGACCCCACCGGCCCCACCGTCGCCGTCCCCGATCGCCCGGGGGCGACGACGTTCCCCGCACTCCCGGCGGACGCCTTTCCGAATGCGGGGAACGCTTTTCGTCCGGCCCCGCCCGGGAATTCCCGATGGTGTTACCGAACCGGGAAGCCGACGGGGAAGCGGAAAAGGAAATCACCCCGGCCCCGGGGGTCGGGATCGGCGCGCCGGCCGTGCCCGGAACCGGGCTCCGCCCGCCGGGACGGCCCGGTCGTCCGGGGTGCCGGAGCCCGGTTCCGGGCCCCGCTCGCCCGGCGGATATCCGACACGACCGGCGGCCGTCGGGCGATACCCTGGTGGCGTCCTGTCGTCGCTCACCATCCGAAGCTGGGAACCTCCACCACCATGGCTGCTGCATCGTTCATCTCCACCACCATCCCGTACGTCAACGCCAGGCCCCATGTCGGTCACGCCCTGGAGTTCGTGCAGAGCGATGCGTTCGCGCGGTACGGCGCCATGTCCGGTCGGGACGTGTACTTCCTCAGCGGGTCGGACGAGAACAGCCTGAAGAATGTGCTGGCGGCGGACAAGGAGGGGATTTCCGCCCGTGAGCTGGTCGACCGCAATGTGGTCTTCTTCGAGAAAATGGTCGGCGACCTCGAGATCGACCTGACGCGCTTCATCCGCACCAGTGTCGACGCCGACCACCTCGAGGGCGCGGCCGAGATCTGGCGCCGGATCGCCGCCGCCGGCGACCTCTACACCAAGGACTACGAGGGCCTGTACTGCGTGGGCTGCGAGCAGTTCTACTCCCCGGCCGAGTTGGTGGACGGCAAGTGCCCCGAGCACCTGGTCGAGCCCGAGACGATCTCCGAGCGCAACTACTTCTTCCGGCTCTCCCGTTACCAGGAGCGGCTGCTGGAGCTGCTGGACTCCGGCGAACTGCGCGTCGTCCCCGAGACCCGCCTCAACGAGGTCACCAGCTTCGTGCGCGCCGGCCTCGCCGACATCAGCATCTCCCGCTCCATGGAGCGGGCCAGGGGCTGGGGCATCCGGGTGCCGGAGGACCCCGAGCAGGTGATGTACGTCTGGATCGACGCGCTCACCAACTACATCAACGCCCTCGGCTGGACCCGCGGTGACGAGCACTACGAGCGCTTCTGGGAGAACGCCGAGCACCGCGTCCACGTCGTGGGCAAGGGCGTCACCCGCTTCCACGCCGTCTACTGGCCCGCGATGCTGCTCTCCGCCGGACTGCCCCTGCCCACCGAGATCGTCGTCCACGGCTACATCACCGCCTCCGGCCAGAAGCTCAGCAAGTCGCTGGGCAACGTCGTGGACCCGACCGACCTGATCAACCGCTTCGGCACCGACGCCGTCCGCTGGTTCCTGCTCGCCGACGTCTCCCCGTTCGGTGACGCGGACTTCAGCGAGGAGCGCCTGGTCCAGCGGTACAACACCGACCTCGCCAACGGCCTGGGCAACCTCCTCAGCCGCGTCACCAGCATGATCGTCCGGTACCGCGACGGTGCCGTGCCCGCCCCCGGCCCGGTGGAGCGCCCCGAGGAGGAACTGGCCGCACAGCTGCTGGAGAGCGACCGCGGGATGCACGCGGCGATGGAGGGGTACGACCACCGCGAGGCGCTGGCGAAGGTGTGGGACCTGGTCCGGCGCACCAACGCCTACGTGGACGAGCGCGCCCCCTGGCACCTGGCCAAGGCGGGCGACGAGGTCTCGAACGCCGTCCTGGACACCACCCTGCACCACCTCGCGGGGTCGGTGCGGCAGATCGGCCGGCTGCTCCAGCCGTTCCTGCCCCGTCCGGCCGCCGCCGTGCTGGAGGCGCTGGGCAGCGACCCGGTCAAGGTGCCGGGCGCCGACCGCTGGTTGGACGACCTGACCGGCACCCCGGTGAGCAAGGCGAAGGCGCTCTTCCCCCGGATCGAGGTGCCCGCGGAGGACTGAGTTGCCACTCCGCCGGTATCCCCGTCCGTGACCGCCCCGGTGCCCCTCCCACGTGGGAGGGGCACCGGGGCGGTGGTGCGTCGGGGGCGGGGGCCTCAGGGGTGCATCCGGGTGCCCTTCAGCGCCCGGTCCACGGAGTTGCGTGGACCGTGGACCGCCATCCCCACCGGGTCCAACCGATCGAGCGGCACCGCTCGCACGGCGGCCCGGTTGTCCCGGTCGTTGCCGGTGGCGAAGAGGTCGGCGGTGAAGACCGCCACCGACAGTCCCCGGCCAACGGCCCGCCGATGCGCGGTGCGCAGCGTTTCCCCGTCGGCCTCCAGGACCACCACGGGCTGTCGGAACATCGGGAGGTACCGGGTGCCGTCGGCGTCCTCGTACGGTTCGCCGATGATCTCGGTGTGCGCGGCGGCCACACCGCCGGAGAGGAAGGCGGTGACGTTCAGGCGCTGCCAGACGGGCAGGTCCCCGCGCAGCACCACCGCGATGCGGGTGTCGAAGCGAACCGGCGTGCCCGCCGGTGCGGCGGGGGCGACGGCGGGGGCGGCGGTACCGGCGGAACCGGTGGACGGGGTGTTCATGACCTCGAGCCTCCCCCGCCCCCGACCACCGGGTCTTGTACGATCCTGACGTGCCGAGCAGGTCCGTCGGGGACCGTCGTTCCCGGACCCTGACCCGCGACCCCGGCCTCGCGGGTGTGCGGGAGGTTCTCCGCGCCCACCTCGTGGACCACGCCTATCCCCTCCACGTCCACGACACCTGGACGGTGTTGTTGATCGACGACGGGGTGGTCCGTTACGAACTGGATCGGCGAACCCACGCCGCGCCCACCCCGTTGGTGACCCTGCTGCCCCCGCACGTCCCGCACAACGGGGCGCCCACCGGTCCCACCGGCCTGCGCAAACGGGTTCTGTACCTGGAGGAGCCGCTCCTCGGGGCCGATCTCATCGGCCCGGCGGTGGACCGGCCGGGCATCGCGGACCCGCTCCTGCGCTCACGCCTGCACCGCCTCCACCTGGCCCTGGACCGGCCCGGCGAGGACCTGGAGGCCGAGACCCGCCTGGCCTTCGTCGTCGAGCGGTTGCGCGCCCGGTGGTTGCGGCCGTCCGCCGACCGGCTGCGGGCGCTGCTGCACGCCCGGGTCCGCGAGGGGGTGACCCTGACGGAGGCCGCCGAGCTCCTCGGTGCCCATCCCACCCATCTGGTGCGGGCTTTCACGCGCCGGGTGGGGATGCCCCCGCACGCCTATCTCGTCACGCTGCGGGTGGACCTGGCCCGACGCCTCCTGCTGGAGGGGTGCCCGCCGGCGGAGGTCGCGGTGCTCGCCGGCTTCCACGACCAACCCCATCTCACCAGGCACTTCCGTCGGATTCTCGGTCTGCCACCGGGGCGTTGGCTGCGCGGGGGCGGTTGACGGCCCGTCCGGTCCGGGGCCGGGGACCCGGTCCGCCGGCTCGATCGCGTACCCGTCGCCCCCGACCGGTGTGGCAGCATGACGGGACCGGTTCCGTCCGCGCGGCGGGCCGTCCCGTGCCCGGTGGCACCCGGCGGGCCATGACGGGGCGACGCGGAACGGCATGCGGGGCCGGGACGAGCGCGGCATCCGAGCGGAGGGGCGGGCCCTTGACGAGTGAGCGCAGCACGCCACGACCGACCCGCGAGGACATCGCCCTGCGGGCGCGGGCCCTCATCGAGGAGGAGGACCCCCGGCCGACGCGGGTGGAGCAGCACCTCGCCCCCTATCTGCCCAAGGGCTCC
The DNA here is from genome assembly GCF_021390475.1 of Streptomyces sp. ST2-7A. Lineage (GTDB taxonomy): Bacteria > Actinomycetota > Actinomycetes > Streptomycetales > Streptomycetaceae > Streptomyces. Next base: position 47,133 of record NZ_JAJUWS010000043.1, on the reverse strand, counting down.
TCCCCGGATCAGGCGCACTGGGCCGCGGCGGTCGCCGTGGCGGCCCTGGACGCCCACCCCGAACTCGCTCGCCGGCGTCGCCGACCGCAGCGGGTCGGCAGCCGGACGGGGCGCCCCATCGGTCGGGTGGAATGGGCGATCGCGCTCGGGGTGATGATGACGATGCTGCTGATCTTCCTCGGTGTCGCCGGTGCAGCCCTGGTGTGGCTCTGGACGCTGGTGCTCTGAGACCCGGGTCCGGGCGTGCGCCCCGGGCGGGTCGGCGCCACCTCGTGGTGCCGGGGTCCGGCGCCGGGTCGGGTGGACCACCGGCCGGTGGCCCGGGCCCGGCGTGTCGGGTCACCGCCGGGTCAGTAGGGCTGCGGGATGTTGCGCGGCATGAAGAGGCCGAGCGAGATCATCCCCACGGCCAGACCGAAGTGGAGCCAGTCCACGGCGGTGTTGAGCGGCACGAAGTTGGCGGCGCTGTCGTGGTCGATGACCAGACCGTAGATCCACAGCACGGCGTAGATCAGTCCTCCGCCGATCAGGTACAGCCGGGAGAGCGCCACCGTGCGGGCCATGATCAGGCCGGCGACGCCGAAGGCGAGGTGCACCAGGTTGTGCAGGATGGACACCTGGAAGATGCCGAACAGCATCGCCTCGGATTGGTGTCCGGCGAACTCGATGTCCTCGAAGTTCGTGGTGATGCCGGGGACGAAGCCCAGGACACCGACGAGGAGGAACACCACGCCCACCAACAGGGCGGCGAGACTCACCGGTGCCCGACGGGTCTTCGTGGAGCGGTCCTGGGATGACATGTGTCGTATTCCACCTCTCGGGTCGACCGTGTACCGATCCGCCACGGGTACCCCCGCACCCTGAACGAAACATCGGCCCCTCCGCCCGGGGCGGGTTCGGCCGTGCGCCGACGGGCCCGCCGCCCTCCTTGAACGGGGGGTCGACGGGCCCGTCGGCGGGAGTGGTGGGTCAGATCCGGGCGGGCTCCCCCGGCTCGACGGCCCTGCCGGAAGCGGTGGCGGCCGGGGTCCCGTCGGACGGCTTCGTCGTCGCGTCGTGGCGGGTCAGCTTCTCGCCCTCGACGTCGACATTGGGCACGATCCGGTCCAGCCAGGCCGGCAGCCACCAGGCGGAGCGGCCGATCAGGGCCAGTACGGCGGGCACGATCGTCATCCGGACCACGAAGGCGTCCAGGAGCACCGCCACCGCGAGGCCGAAGCCGATCGTCTTGATCATGGCCTCGGAGGAACCGATGAAGCCGGCGAAGACCGAGATCATGATCACGGCGGCGGCGGCGACCACCCGCGCCCCGTAGCGGAAGCCGGTGACCACGGCCTCGCGCGGGGACTCGCCGTGGACGTAGGCCTCCCGCATCCGGGTGACCAGGAAGACCTCGTAGTCCATGGCCAGGCCGAAGACCACACCGATCAGGAAGATCGGCATCATGCTCATGATCGGGCCGGTGACCTCCACGCCGAGCAGGTCGGCGCCCCAACCCCACTGGAAGACCGCGACCACGGCTCCCAGCGCGGCCAGCACCGAGAGCAGGAAGCCCGCGGCGGCCTTCAGCGGCACCAGCAGGGAACGGAAGACCAGCACCAGCAGCAGGAACGCCAGGCCCACCACGAGTGCCAGGTACGGCACCATGGCGTCGCTCAGCTTCCGCGACATGTCTATGCCCATCGCGGTCAGACCGGTGACCAGCACGTTGTCCGCGGTCTCCGCGCGGATGGCGGTGACCAGGTCCTCGGTCTCGGCGCTGCTCGGCCGGAAGGCGGGGATGACGGTCATCATCGCGGTGTCGCCGGCCTCGTTGAACATCGGCGGCACCGCGGCCACCACGCCCTCGGTCGCCGACACCGTGGCGAACACGGCGTCCGCGTCGGCCTGCGGATCGGCGCTGTCGCCGGCGTCCACAACCACCAGCAGGGGGCCGTTGAAGCCGGGGCCGAAGCCCTCGGCCAGCAGGTCGTACGCCTTGCGCTGGGTGCTCTCCGGGGCGTGCGAGCCCTCGTCCGGCATGCCCAGTTCCAGGCTCGCGGCCGGCACCGCCAGCACGCCCAGGCCCACCACGGCGGTGATCAGGACGATCACCGGCCGGCGCAGCACCAGCCGGGCCCAGCGGGTGCCGTGGTTCGGCTTCCCGGCCGCTTCGGCGCCCGCCCCGGCGCCCGCCCCGGAGGTTCCCTCGGGGGTCCCGGCGCCGGCGCGCAGCCGGCGGGGCAGCACCCGCTCACCGACGAAGCCGAACAGCGCGGGCGCCATGGTGACGGCGATCAGCACCGCCACGACCACCGCGCCGGCGGCCGCCAGACCCATCTTGGTGAGCAGCGGGATGTTGACGACGACCAGACCGGCGAGCGCGATGACCACGGTCAGGCCGGCGAAGACCACGGCCGAACCCGCCGTGCCGACCGCCCGTCCGGCGGCTTCCTCGCGGTCGGGGGTGTCGGCCAGTTCGGCGCGGTACCGGGAGACGATGAACAGGGCGTAGTCGATGCCCACCGCCAGGCCCAGCATCACGGCCAGCACCGGGGTGGTGCTGTCGAACTCCAGCGGCGTGGCGAGGACGGCGATCACCGAGACGGCGATCCCGACCCCGATCAGGGCGGTCAGCAGCGGCAGCCCGGCGGCGATCAGCGAGCCGAGCGTGACGACCAGGACCATCGCGGCGAGCAGCACGCCGATGATCTCGGCGGTGAAGCCACCGATCTCCTGGAACAGGGCGTCACCGCCGACCTCGACGGTCAGCCCGGCCTCCCGACCCGTGTCGGCCGCGGCCAGCAGGGCGTCACGGTCGACGTCCTGCAACTCGATGCCCTTGACCGTGTAGGAGACCTGGACGTAGGCGATGTCGCCGTTGGGGCCGATCGCCCCGGTCTCGAACGGGTTGGCGACATTCGCCACCCGATCGGAACCGGCGGACAGTTCGGTGACCACATCGGTGACGGCCGCCGCGTTGCCGGGGTCGTCCATTCGTTCGCCGTCGGGCGCCTTGAGGACCACCCGTGCCGTGGCGCCGTCGGCGGCCATGCCGGGGAACCGCTCCTCCAGCAGGTCGAAGGCCTCCTGGGCCTCGGTGCCCGGCATGGTGATCGAGGAGGAGGTCGAGGAGGGGGTGAGGAACGCGCCGGTGCCGGCGGCACCCAGCAGCGCCACCCAGAACAGGGCGACCAGGCGTCGTCGCCGGAAGGCGAGCCTTCCCAGTCGGTAGAGGAGTTGAGCCACGACGGAATCCGCTTCTGTGAATCGGTTGACCTGGACGGATCCGATGAACCGGGGGTTCGGCGCACCGGGGTGTCCCCGTGAACCGGAACCGGTGGTGGGGGGACGGGGGAATGATGGAAAGGGACGGCGGGGAGGGACCCGTCGGCGGATCGCGGGGCCCGGGACGCGACATCCCGTTCCGGTGGGCGGCGACACCGGCGCCCGCCGGAGGGGGATCGGGGTTGTCGGGAAGGTGGGGGCGCCCCGAGGCGGCCGCCGGGCGCGGGGAGGGGCGGTGGGGCCTCTCCGGGCGGGGAGGTCTACGGCCGGGGCGGGCCCCCCAGCGCGGGCAGGACCATGGTGTCGGTGCAGCGGACGAGGAACTCCGCGTCGGCCTCCCGCCCCTCCAGGAGCGGGCGTCCGACGATGGCGCCGAACAGCATGTAGCTGATCTCCTCGGGGGAGGGGCCGGTGGCGGCGATCTCGCCCCGGGCGGTGCCGCGTTCGAGGATGTCCCGCAGGAGCTCGATCTCCGGGAACAGGATCACCTCCCGGAAGGTCTCCAGGAGTTCGGTGTTGCGGTGGAGTTCGCGGGCCAGGGCCTGGAGGAGTTCGGCGTTCTCCACCACGTGGTCACCGGCCCGTCGCATCAGTTCGCGCAGATCGCCGGCGACCGAACCGGTGTCGATGTCCTCGTTGCCCCCCGGCGGGGTGCCGGCCCGGCGCAGGGCGACGAGGATCAGCCTCGCCTTGCTCTCCCACTGCCGGTAGAGGGTGGCCTTGCTGGAGCGGGTTCGGGAGGCGACGAGATCCATCGTCAACGTCTCGTACCCGTGCTCGCGCAACAGGTCCAGCACGGCGCGCAGGATCTCCTCCTCGCGCTCCGTCGACAGCCGGGATCGCACCCGAGCGGTCATCGTCCCCCCCCACTCGAACGGGCTACCTTCCGCTGCGCGGAAAGGTAGCCCGTTCGAATCGAAACCGCAAAGTTTCGATGAGCCCGGGGCGGCCACCGCCTTCCGCGGTGTCCGCCGCGTTCCATCGGGATGCCCCCCCGAACGGGCCGTCCGGGGACCCGCGTTATGATCGCGCGCCGAGCCGGGCGGCCCGCTGACCACGAAGAACGGAATCCTTGGTGCTCACCATCATCCTGCTGATCCTCGCGATACCCACGGTGGCCGCACTCCTGTGGCTCGGCGGGGTGTTCGTCCGGGAGTACATCCGCGAGACGCGCTCCGGGGACGGGTCCGGTCCGGAGGGCGAGGAGGCGGAGGAGTCGCCCGGCCCGTCGCGACGGGCCGCCGACCTCGGCATGTTGCCCCCCGAACGCCAGGACACCCGGACCGCCTTCCCGCTGCCCGAGGAGGTCACCGACGCCCTCCGGGCGGCCCGGGGCGGGGTGTGGAGGCCGGCCGCCGCGCTGTTGGGAACCATCGGCGCCGACTGGGAGCGCCGGTCCCACGTGTCGTACCTGCTCGGCGAGATCGCCGCGGTGGACGACGGTTGGCTGCGGGACTGGGAGGCGGAGCTGCCCGGCTGCGCGGACGCGGCCGTCGTCAGGGCACAGGCCACCGTGGTGCTGGCCTGGAAACTGCGCGGCTCCCGCCGGGCGACCCACACCTCGGCGGAGGAGTTCGAGGACTTCCACCTGGTGCTGAAGCGCTCGCGTCTCGACATCGCGCGCGCCGCCGGGCTCAACCCCACCGACCCCACCCCCCATGTCATCGAGATCTGGACGGCCCTGGGACTCGGCTACGGCCACGAGGAGATGGAACGGCTGTGGTCCGAGATCACCGCCCGCGCCCCGCACCACTACGAGGCGCACTTCTCGGCCCTCCAGTACTGGTGCGCCAAGTGGCGGGGCTCCCACGAGAAGGCGATGGAGTTCGCCGTCCGGGCCGCCGCCTCGGCGCCCCTCGGCAGCCTGCTGACGGCCATGCCCCTCCTCGCCCACTACGAGCGGGCCGTCCACGAGGGTGACACCTCCGTGGAGCCCGACCGCACACCGGAGATGATCGCCCGGGTGGACAAGGCCCTGATGGACGTGGCGGCGGCCGACCCGAACCACCTCCGGCTGGCGGAGGTGCGTCACCTGTTGGCCTACTACCTCACCTGGCAGGACCGGCACGAGGCGGCGGTGGAACAGTTCCGGCTGGTCGACGGGCATGTCGGTGCCCTGCCGTGGCGCTACGAGGGGGACAACGCGGCGGTGGAGTTCTGCCGGGTGCGGGACATGGCCGTGGAGGCCGCCGCCGAACGCGTCTGATCGGCCACCGACCCCGGACGGCGGGCTTCCGGTGCCGTCCGAGCGGGACCGGATCACCCGGGGTCGCCGCCGACGGTGCCGGGGGAGGCCATCACGGTGATGGGCGCCCGGCTCTCGTCGTCCGGTTGGCTCGGCGAGGTGTGCGGGCCGGGGCGCTCGTACATGGTGAGATGGTGCTATGAACGGAGAGCGACGGATCCATGACGGAGTGCGTGCGCGGCGGCGGTTTCTGGCCGCGGCGATGCTGGCACCGGTAGCGGCGGGCCTGAGCGGCTGCGCCGGCCCGGCCGGGACCATCACCACCCACGGCGAAGGTCGGAACGCTCCCCCGGGCGGTGGGCACGGACACGGCGGTGAGTTGATCGAGCCGGTGCCGGCCGTCGGGGAGGACTGGAGCGCGGTGGCCGACGCGCTGGGTCGGCCGGGGGAGGTGAAGCGGGAGATGCTCTACTACACGGGTTTCCCCCGCACCGATCTGACCGTGGTCTCCGAGGGCGTCACCATCTCCCCGGCCCTCGCACTCGGCTCCCACACCGCCTTCGTCCGCTACGCCGACGGCAGCACCCTCCTGATGGGCGATCTGGTGGTCGCCGAGGACGAACTCCAGGTCGTGAGCGACGCCCTGCACACCCATGGGCTGATGCAGACCGCCATCCACAAGCATCTGCTCGCCCAACGGCCCGAGGTGTGGTGGACCCACATCCACGGCCACGGATCGGACCCGGCGGAGCTGGCCCGCGGGGTGCGGGCGGCGCTCGATCGTACGGCCACCCCGCCGCACGACCCGTCCGCGACGGAGGCCGGCGGGCCACTGGACCTGGACACCGACGGCATCGACCGGGCTTTCGGGGTGCCCGGGGCGGAGGTGGGCGGGATCTACAAGTCCCTCTTCGCCCGGGCGGAAACGGTCAACGACGGCGCACGGATCCTCCCGTCCGGCGTGGGCGCCATCTCGGCCTTCAACTTCCAGCCGCTGGGGAAGGGGCGGGCCGCGCTCAACGGCGACTTCGCCATGATCGCCGAGGAGGTGCCGGAGGTGCTGCCCCGGCTTCGGAGCGGCGGCATCGATCTGGTCACCCTGCACCACCACGGCCTGACCGACGACCCGCGGCTGTTCTTCCTGCACATCTGGGCGGTGGACGACGCGGTCCGGATCGCCGAGGCGCTGCGCCCCGCGCTCGAGCTGACCAATGTGGTCCCGCTCGTGCAGTGACCGCGGCTTTCCGGAGGGGCTTCCGCACGGCGTCCGCGGACGCCACCGCGAGGCCGGACTCCACCCGCCGCCGGCCCGGCCCACCCCGGGGGCGGGTCGAGCCGACGGCGGGTGGAGACGCGGGTCGGCGAGGACGCCGGGGTGGGGCGGGTGGGACTCGAACCCATTCAAGTGATGCCTCTCACCTGCGGTTTTTTCAAAGCGTCCGATTCATACCCCTGTTTCGATCCGGTTGTGCCCTACTCGATCCGGCTCGAACGAGGGCCGGTTGGTACGCCAGTTGTGGATTGTGATCTTGCTGGTCGGTGTCCTGTGCCAGTGTTGAGCGTTGTCACCGAAGAATGACGGCCGGTAGGTTCGTGCTGCCGAGGTTTGAGTGACTGGGGATGGTTAGGCGTCAGGGGTTGCGGTGTGACTGAGACTGATCTGGAGCTGAGCGATGGTCGCAGGCTGCATGTCTACGACACCGGCGCGGATGACTCGGACGGCCGCCGCGCTGTCTTCTGGCACCACGGCACGCCGAACATCGGCGCGCCGCCCGAGCCTCTTTCCCCGGCCGCCGCCCGGCTCGGCATCCGCTGGGTGTCGTACGACCGTCCCGGATACGGTGGATCAACCCCTCGCCCGGACCGGAACGTGGCATCGGTGGCCGCCGACGTCTCCGCCATCGCCGATGCGCTGGACATCGATCAGTTCGCAGTCATGGGTCATTCCGGTGGTGGTCCGCACGCCTTGGCATGTGGTGCGCTGCTGCCAGAACGTGTCCTCGGCGTGGTCAGCGTGGCAGGGCTGGCCCCGTTCGGCGCCGAAGGGCTTGACTGGTTCGCGGGCATGACGGACTCCGGTGTGGGGTCCCTGCGTGCGGCCGCCGAGGGGCGAGCAGCGAAGGAGAGCTACGAGGCGGGTGCCGAGTACGACCCGGACATGTTCACCCCGGCCGATCACGCCGCACTCTCTGGTGAGTGGTCCTGGTTCGGCGACGTCGTCGGTCCCGCCGTGGAGGCCGGTCCGGGCGGGCTGATAGACGACGACCTGGCCTACGTCGCCCCTTGGGGATTCGACCCGGGGCAGGTCATCGCGCCGGTCCTCTTCCTGCACGGCGGCCAGGACCGGGTCGTGCCCAGCTCGCACAGCCAGTGGCTCGCGAGCCACTGCCCCGCGGCAGAACTGCGACTGAGCCCGTACGACGGACACATCTCCGTCCTCAACGCAGGCGGGTCCGCCATGGACTGGCTCGCAGACCACTCCGACCGCTGATGATCTCGGCGTGATGCCGCGCGGTACGCGCACGCTCTCGAAGTTCGCCGGCACGGGACCGTCGGGGCCGGTCCGGGAACGGGTACGGCCACCGGTGATCATCGGTGTGTGAAGACAGAAGATCAGTCGGTGGCCGCAGGTCACAGCATAGATCCTGCCCGCTGGCAGGACATGTTCGAGGTTCTGATGGACCGTATCGCGGGACGGTTTGCCCGGGTGGAACCACGGCGGCGGGCACGGGAGTTCGTGTCCGCATTGCTGTCGGACCTGCCGCGCAAGAACTGCTGGACGCCGGCCGAGCATGCCGGGGACGCGACCCCGTACGGCCTGCAGCACCTGCTGTTGAGGTCCAGCGGGTTGACGCCGGCCGCGTGGATCTTGACCAGGACGTCGTCGGCACCTGCCCGGAGGGCGGGCATTTCGGCGGCGCGCATGCCGGCCTGGCCGCCGTACTTCTCGACCATGAAAGTCTCATCGTCGTCTCCGTTCTGTTTCCCGTCCGTGCGAGGGCGGGGTATCCGTTCCCCCCCCGGCTTCTCGCGGTACGAGATGGTTTGTGTTGTTTTCTCCTGGCTGCGGTGCGGGCGCACTGTGTCCGCACCGCGTTCCCCCATCAGGCGACCGGCACGACGGGGCGGTGACCCGGTCGGCGGCACCTCCCCGGAGGCGGTCCAGGGAGGCGGCGATCCCCTCGTGGGGCACGCCGAGCGGCACCGCGCTGACCTCGGCCAGGCGGGGGTACTGCGCGTCGGTCAGCTGCACCTCGAGGGCGCCGAGGTAGCTGTCGAGCTGGGAGAGGTTGCGCGGGCCGATGATCGGAACGAGTGTGGCCACGGACCGGGCCGCGCGCTCGCGCACCCGGGCCACCGCCACCTGGGCGGGCGTCACACCGGTCTCCCTCGCCGATCGCCAGGACGGTGTCGACGACGGCGGTCTTCCGGCCGGTGCTCTCGGTGTGGATGACCGCGCCCAGGTCGCTCAGGCGCCCTTCGGTGGAGCTGCGGTATTTGCCGGTGAGTAGTTCGCCGCCGAGCGGAGACCACCGGGCGGCGCCCGGGCCCAGGCTCCCGGCCATGGGCAGGAGCTCATGGTCGGCGGTGCGTTCGACGAGGCTGTACTCGTGCTGGATGCCCACGATCGGGGCCCAGTTCCTCAGGTCCGCGAGGGTTACCGCGCGCGAGACGCGCCAGGCGGGGAAGTTGGACCGCGCGGCATGGTGGATCTTGCCGGCGCTCACCAGGTCGTCGAGTCCGCGCAGGAGTTCCTCTTCGCCCCGCGCTCGACGAGCTGAGCCGCCAAGTGCCGTCCGAAGCCCCGGTTGGCGCCGGTGACGACCGCGACCGCGTTGTTGAGTTCCATGTCTGCTCCTGATCGTGGCGGGCGACGGCGGCCACCCGCACCAAATTAGATTATGCATTCAATCTAAACGCGGGGCTAAGATAGATGTCAGTCGACATCCAATCGGGAGGTGGCCATGGGCCGCGTATCGCAGGCGCAGGCGCAGGAGAATCGCAGGCGGGTGGTGGACACCGCGTCCCGGCTGTTCCGGGAGCAGGGCACGCAGGTCAGCGTCGCCGACCTGATGAGGGCGGCCGGCCTGACTCACGGCGCCTTCTACAAGCAGTTCACCTCCAAGGAGACCCTCGTCGGCGAGGCCACCGTCCACGCCTTCGCCGAGCTCGCCGAACGCCACACCGCCGGGCTCGCGCAGCACGACGGGCGGCGCGAAGCCGCCCAGCAGGCACTGATCGACACCTACCTCTCCGTGGAGCACCGCGACGACGCGGCGAAAGGCTGTCCGGTCGCGGCCCTCGCCGTTGACGTGGCGCGCGAGGGCGAGGGCCGCGAGGCCCGCCGCGCCTACACCGAGGGGGTGGCCGACTTCGCCGATTTCCTCGCCACCGAAGACCAGGACGGCATTGTCCGCCTCTGCGCCCTGTTCGGTGCACTGGTCCTGTCCCGGGCCACCAAAGGCTCCCCGCTCTCCGAGGAGATCCTCGCCACCGCACACGCAGCCTTGACGGAGGCAGGCTGATCAAGGGCACGGTGCGGGTGCGCGTCGACCGCACTCGTGGGTGACGAGGCGTCCGCGATCGGACGGAGGCGGCGGGAGAAGGCCGCCGGCGTCTGGCATATCGGCTCCACCGCGTGCCGGACATCGGCCGGTCCCCGGCCACATGCCCGCGAGGTGGGGGTTGCGCAATCGTCGTCAATGTTTCAGCAGGACTGCGATCTGCTCCCGGATGTCGCGCACGATCTCGTCGACGCTCGCGGCGATGTTCACGCTTGCCGCCATCGCCAGGAATCAGGCGCGTACGTCTCGTCGCTGCACTTCCTTCAGGGCCGCCCCCACCGTGGCGAAGTCGTTGTCCACGTGAAGCACCGTGTGGCCGTGGTGGACCGCCGTCGCACACACCAGGAGGTCGATGGCTCCGGCGGCACGGTGCTGTCCTCGCTGGGTGAGCTTGTACTGGGCGGTGTCGACCCAGCGCCACGCACTCTTGGGAACCGGGGCGAGATGGCAGAGGTCATCCACCTCCTCGGCCAACTCGTCCCGATGGGCCGGGCTTGTGGCCGAGTAGAGGAATTCCGCCCTCGTGGGCTCGCAGATGTGGAACACACCGGCGGCGATGTGCCCCTCCCAGGGCCGCAATGCCCCCGGTGTACGGAAGAGGTGCCAGAGGGCGGACGTGTCGAGGAGGTATGTGATCACTCGAAGGCTGCCCGCCGGGCCTGCTTGGCCGCTGCATGCGCCGCAGCCGCAGCCTCGAACTCGCCCCGCTCACCCCTCACGGCCAGCTTCTCGGCGGCCTCCAGCCGCTTGATGCGCGCCACATAGTCCCGTAGGGCCCCGTTGACCGTCTCCTTCTTCGTCGAGGCGCCCATGAGCCGCATCGCCTCAGCCAGCGCCTCGTCATCGAGATCGACCTGGGTCACAGACATATCAGCCACCCCTCACCCCGAGTCCATGATGTATGTAACTACGATACATCACCAACATTCGCGGCGGCGGATCATCGAGCACGAGACGGAGAGGATCCGACCCGGCCGCCGAGCCGGCGGCCACAAGCCACATACCGAGTGGATGATGTCGATGCGGTGAGGCAGGGCCGCTGCCCCAGCAGCCGTGGGAGCCTCCCACCACGCACCCCACCGAAGACTCGAACAAAACCCCGGGGCACAGGCCTCTTGACCCTCACGGGGGGCACAAAACGCCGCACGTTCGCCACACCCAATCCCGCGAAAACCACGTTTCCGCAGGTCAAGACGTTTCCTCGGGGTGACTGCTGGTGGGGCGGGTGGGGCTCGAACCCACGGCCGACGGATTATGAGTCCGTTGCTCTAACCAGCTGAGCTACCGCCCCGTCACCGGCGCGTCGCGCACGTGTGCGCGCCGTCTGCCGCAGCATAGCTGCTCATACGATCTGCCGCCCGGGCCGGGGCGGTTCACACATCGTCCCGGACGTCCGCCCCCCTCGGATCGGTTCCGCGGGATTCCCCGAACCACCCGCACGGGGTCCTCGAACGCGGGCCCCGGGGGCGGGTGGGGGGCGGACCGGTGCGGCGGACGACGGGGTGCCCGCGACCGGCGCCGAAAAGCACGTGAGCCGGAGGGCCATCGGCCCTCCGGCTCACGCGTGGTGATGCTCCCCCGACTGGACTCGAACCAGTAACCTGCCGGTTAACAGCCGGCTGCTCTGCCAATTGAGCTACGGAGGAATGCTCCGCTCGGGTCCGCCGTCCCTTCCCGGAAGGCGGCCCCTCGCTGCGAGCAATACATTAGCGCATGGACGGGGATGCTCCGAAACCCGTATTCGGGGTACGCGCTACCGCGTCGCTCGGAGTCGAGCAGCCGCCCCGCCCGGGGCGGGGTGAATCGAGCCAGGGAAGGAACGCAGTCGATGCGGAAGCTCACGTTCATCACCGGAGCCGTCGTGGGGTACGTCCTCGGGGCGAGGGCCGGCCGGCAGCGCTATGAGCAGCTCGCCGAAGCCGCCCGGAAGGCGCGGCGGAACCCGACGGTCCGAAACGGCCTGGACAGCGCCGCGCAGGCCGGTCGCCAGGCCGCCTCGCGGACCGCCGGGGTCATCGCGGACCGGGCCGGTGACCGGCTCCCGGAGTCGGTCTCGGACCGGCTGCGCTCGATGCGGAGCCGGGAGGTCCCGCTGGACGACGACTGGGGCAGCAGCCACTGAGTCCCCCGGCGTTGCCGGCGCCGGCGCACCCCGGATAGCGTGTGTTCGACATCCCGGTGTCCGATCGGGATGTCGAACACCGGAATCCGGTGCCCCGGCGCCGGCGGGGAGGCGGAGTCGATGGGACGACGGGTGCCGGCGGTCAGCCGCGCGCTGGACATCCTCGAGCTGTTCCTGGAGGGCGACGGCACGCTCTCCGCGCCCGAGATCACCCGACGCCTCCAGCTCCCCAGGACCACGGTCCACGAACTGGTCACCACCCTCGCCGCCCGCGGCTACCTCGCCCCGCTGCCCGAGCAGCCGGGCCGCTACCGCCCCGGCGTGCGGCTCTACCAACTCGGCAGCCGCTACGCGGAACAGTTGGACCTCGCCGCCGAGGGCGATCGCGTGGCACGCGAGGTGGCCGAGCGCTGCGGGGAGACGGTGCACGTCGCGATCCTGGAGGAGACCGACGTCATCTACATCGCCAAGGTGGACAGCAGCCACGCGGTGCGCATGGTCTCGGCCGCCGGTCGCCGGCTGCCCGCCCACTGCACGGCGGTGGGCAAGATGCTGCTCGCCTCGCTGCCGGCCGCCGAGCTGGAGACCCGGCTGCCGACCGACGCCCCGCTGGCGGCCATGACGCGGGACTCGATCACCTCCGTCCCGGCGCTGCGCGCCGAACTGGAACGGATTCGCGAGCGCGGCACGGCGGCCGAGCACCGCGAATCCAACCCCGACGTCTCCTGTGTGGCGGCCCCCGTGCGGGACCGTTCGGGGCGGGTGGTCGCGGCGCTGAGCGTCTCGGTGCCGATGATCCGCTGGAGCGCGGAGCGGGAGACCGAGTTGGCCGAGCTGGCGGCCCGCGGGGCAGCCGAGCTGTCGGCCCGGTTGGGATACCGCCCCCGGCGCTGAGGGGAGCCCCGGGCGTGTCTCCCGCGAGGACCTCCGGCCACCCCCGGGCGTCGGGAGCCGGGGGCGGGGGAGACGACGGGGAACCGAAGAGACATCACGGAACACCAGAGGATCGGGAGGCGGAGACGTGCGGGTCGAACCGGCGGTACGGGCGAGGGCGGAACTGGGGGAGGGGCCCACCTGGGACCCCACCGGCGAGCGACTGATCTGGGTGGACATCCTCGGTGGCCGGGTGCACGACTTCCACCCCGGGGACGGCCGGCGGTCGGTGCGGGTGGTGGAGCAGCACGTCGGCGCCGCGAAGCCGAGGGCGGGCGGCGGGCTGGTGCTCAACCTGCGCGACGGCGTCTTCGTACTCGACGCCCCCGACGGCTCGGACGCCCCGGACGGGATGTCCGGCCACGGGTTCGTCGGCGCCGACCTGCGCCCCCTGCACCACGACCCGGTGCCCGGCCGGCGCGGCAACGACGCGGCGGTGGCGCCGGACGGATCGCTGTGGGTCGGCACGATGCGCTACGACGAGGGGGAGGGCGGCGGCAACCTGGTCCGGGTGGCCCCCGACGGTTCCTCCCGCACCGTCCTGTCCGGGGTCACGGTCAGCAACGGACTCGGCTGGAGCCCGGAGGGCGACCGCCTGTACTACATCGACACTCCCACCCGCCGGGTGGACGTCTTCACCTTCACCCCGGAGGGCGAGGCGATCGACCGCCGCCCCCTGGTGGAGACGGCGGAGTCCGACGGTTTCCCCGACGGCATGACGGTGGACGCCGACGGCTGCCTCTGGGTCGCCTTCTGGGAGGGCGGGGCCGTGCGCCGCTACACCCCGGACGGGCGACTCGACCGCACCCTGCGGATGCCGGTCTCCAGGCCCACCGCCTGCGCCTTCGGCGGTCCCGGGCTGCGCGACCTCTACGTCACCTCCGCCCGGGTCGGGCTGGGGCCGAACGAGGAGCCGCTCGCCGGTTCCCTGCTGGTGCTCCCGGACGCCGGGCGGGGGCTGCCGCAGCCGGCCTTCGCCGGCTGAGCGGAATCGCGGTCCCGCCGCTCGTCCGTCCGAGCCGGCGGCCGGCCGGGCGGCGGTCGGCCGGGCGGTGGTCGGCCGGGCGGTGGTCGGGGCCGACCCCGGCGGGGCGGCCGGCCGGGCTCAGGGCGCCTCGGGGCGCGGCGGCACCATGCGCCGCAGCAGGTCCCGCAGCACGGCCCGCTCGGGCCGGCTGAGCGAGGCCAGCGGGGCGGCGGCGAAGCCCATGGAGGCCCGCAGGTTCTCGTTGACCCGCAGGCCCTCCTCGGTGGCGGCGGCGATCTTCACCCGACGGTCCGAGGGGTCCGCCCGTCGTTCCACCAGCCCTCGGTTCTCCAACCGGTCGACGATGCCGGTCACGTTGGACGGCTCGCAGCCCAGCCGGTGGGCCAGCCGGCGCATCGGTGTGGGGGAGACCGCCAGGAGCGCCAACAGGCGGGCCTGCGCCCCGGTGAGGCCGTGCCGGCCGGCCGCCTCCTCGTACTCCTCGTGGAAGCGGACGACGACCTGCCCGATCAGTTCGATGACCTCCAGGGTCACCGTGTCGTGGGGAGCGGCACCTGAAGTCACCCGTTCAGGCTACCCGGCGGTCGGCCCGTCCCGTCGCCGGCACCGGGCGCGTCCGACGCCGGGGTGTCGCTCGCGCCGTCGGACCCGTCGGACCCGTTGTCGCGGACCGGGTCGGGGTGGGGACCCAACTCGTCGGGGTCGGTGCCCGCCACCCGGGGCACCCCCGAGCGATGGGCGGCCCGCCCGGCGGCGTAACCGGCCAACGGCGCGGTGAACAGTTGCAGCACCACCGCCAGCAGCAGTGTGGCGACGGTCAGCGGCCGCGGGTTCCAGAACATCACCCCCAGCAGCACGCAGACCACCCCCAGGGTGGCCGCCTTGGAGACGGCGTTGATCCGCAGGTAGGCGTCGCGCAGCCGGATCAGTCCGATGGTGCCCACGGCGATCAGGAAGACCCCCAGACCCACCAGGATCCGGGCGATGATGTCGAAGGCGTCCCACGCCCCGGGGCCGGTCACCTGGCCCCCCGTTCCACCCGGCGGGCCAGGGCCACCGTGCTGAGGAACCCGACGAGGGTGGCGACCAGCACCAGATCCAGCATCGAGGGGGCCTCCGCCCGCACCGCCAGCAGTGCCACGGCGGCGACGAAGACCACGAAGCCGAAGTCCACCGCGATCACCCGGTCGGCGTCGGTGGGCCCGAGAACGATGCGCACGATGGCCACGATCAGGGACAGCCCGAGCACCAGCAGGGCGGCGTCCAGCACGGTCATCGGTGTCCCCCTTCACCGGGGCGGTGCGCGGAGGGGGGAGCGGACGGCCCCGCCCCGCCGTCCCGCCGGGGCGGCGGGGGCGGCGGTGGGACCGGGTCCCCCGCGGGGCGCCATGCGGTCAGCATCCGGGTCTCCAACTCCCACAGGTCGTCGCGGAACTCCTCCGCCGAATGGGTGTGGGTGCCGTGCACCCACAGGGTCGGTGGATCCCGCCGGACCTCCAGGGTGAGGGTGCCGGGGGTGAGGTTGATGAGGCTGGAGAAGGTCGCGATCTCCGCCCGGCTGCGGCAGCGCAGCGGCAACTCCACGATCCCGGGGGAGGTGCGGTCGCGGGGGGTCAGGATCTCCACCGTGATCGCCACGTTGGACTGCACGAAACGCAGCGTGAACAACCACACGAAGGAGATCGCGCGGCCGATCCGGATGAGGAGCCGACGCGGGGCCGGGGAGTCCGAACCGGAAGATGTACCGGGATTCGTGACGTGGTCGGGGGTCATGGTGTGCGCACCGCCTCCACCCAGGTCGAGATGTCCACGAGGCCGGCCGCCGCCGTCTGCGAGAGCACCAGCAGCGGCTCGGCTCCGAGGCCCAGCAGCACGGAGAAGGAGGCCAGCGCCACCGCCGGCCAGATCAGCCCGGGTCCGGCCCGCCGCTCGGGCCGGCCGGAGCCGCAGTCCGCCGGGACCGGCGGGGCCCCGCTGCCGGCGAAGACACCGGTCCAGATCTTCAGCATGGACAGCAGCGTCAGCAGGCTGACCGCCACCGCCAGGGCCACCGCGAGCCAGGCGCCGTCCAGCGCCGCCGCCCGCAGCAGCGTCAACTTCGCGACGAAACCGGAGAACGGTGGCAGGCCGGCGAGGGAGAAGGCCGCGACGACGAAGGCCAGGGCCAACAGCGGTTCGCGCCGGGCCAGTCGGGCGCCGTCCAACCGGCCGTCCCCGCGCACCGCCTCCACGCTCCCCGCGCACACCAGCAGCGCGGCCTTCACCAGCACGTACTGCACGAGGTAGAAGACGGCGGCGGCCACCCCCGCCTCGGTGAACAGGGCCAGGCCCAGCAGGATGTAGCCGATCTG
This sequence comes from Streptomyces sp. ST2-7A, assembly GCF_021390475.1. GTDB lineage: Bacteria > Actinomycetota > Actinomycetes > Streptomycetales > Streptomycetaceae > Streptomyces. Next base: position 30,722 of record NZ_JAJUWS010000043.1, on the reverse strand, counting down.
ACTGACCATGTGGAAGGTGAGGATCGACCGCATGGTGTGCTCGCCCACCGCGCCCAGGACCCCGACCACCATGGTCAGCAGGGCGGCGGTCATCACCAGCCACAGCCACTGGGGATCGCCGTCGTACAGCACGGAGTACAGCCGGATGATGACGTATACCCCGACCTTGGTGAGCAACCCGGAGAACAGGGCGGTCACCGCCGGACCGGCGGCCGGGTAGGTGCGCGGCAGCCAGCCGTGCAGCGGCACCACGGCCGCCTTGGTCGCCATCGCGAGCATCAGCACACCGCCCGCGACCGCGATCTCCGGGACCTCACGGGCGCTGCCCGCGAGGTCGGCGAGGTTCAGGGTGCCCGCGACGCCGTAGAGCACCGCCAGGCCGCCCAGGAAGAGCGTGGAAGCCAGCAGGTTGACGACCAGATAGAGCCGGCCGGCGGCGACCCTGGTCCGACCCCCGGTGAGGGTGAGCAGCGCGTAGGACGGCGCGAGCATCACCTCGATGAGGACGAACAGGTTGAACAGGTCGGCCGTCAGCAGGGCGCCGTAGACACCGGCGACCAGCAGCAGTGTCAGCGGCGCGAACAGCGGGTGGCGGTCGTCACCGGTACCGGCGGCGAAGATCAGGCACACCACCACCAACAGGGAGGTGGTGCACAGCATCAACGCGCCGAAGGTGTCCACCGCGAAGACGATGGCCACGCCGGGCAACCAGCCGCCCATCTCCTTGGTGAGCACCGAGCCGTCGGCGGTGCGGTGCAGCAGGAGCGCGCCGAGCGCCAGGACTGCCAGGTTGGCGGCGAGGACGGTGACGCGGGTGAGGGTACGCCGCCGGCCGGTGAGGATCGCCGACCCGGCGGCCAGCAGGGGGAGTGCGACGGGCAGGGCGAGGGAGCCGGCGATCATCGGTGTTCCCCCTCGTCGTCGGTGACCCGGTCGGTGTCGTCGTGCCCGGTGTGCCCGTCGGTGTCGTCGGGTCCCGGTTCCGGGCGGTGCCCGGCGGTGCCGTCGGGGGGCCCGGCCGGACCCGCCGTCGGCGCCGGGCGTTCCGTCCCCCCGGTGACCGGGGGTTCCTCACCGAGCACCCGGGCCCGGGCGTCGGCCTCCGCCTCCGCCAGGGACTCCGGGTCGCTCTCGGAGGCCGGCGGGGTGCCCGGCGCCGCCTCCCGGGTGTCCGGGCGGGTGGCGGGCGGCGTGATCGGGGAACCGGCGTCGGCGGCCTCGTCCGGCTCCACCGGTGGGGAGGGTGCGCCGTCGGCCCGCAGGAGCGCGAGCAGGTAGACGGTGATGCCGAAGGTGATGACGATCGCGGTGAGCACGAACGCCTGCGGCAGGGGGTCGGCGGCCTCCTCGGGGACGGTCTGGCCGATCAGCGGCACGCCGCGCCGGTGCATGCCGCCGGCGGCCACGAAGAGGATGTTCACGGCGTGGCCCAGCAGCACGAAGCCGAGGACCACGCGCAGCAGTTCGCGTTGCAGGATCAGGTAGACGCCGCCGGTCACCAGGATCCCGACGGCCAGGGCCGCGGTCATCGGTGGGCCTCCCCGGGGGTGTCGGGGGCCCCGATGGTCGTGGTGGCGCCCGGACCGGTGTCGTCGGCGCGGCCCGCGCCATCGGGGCGGTCGGGTCCGTCGCCCGCGCTCGCCGGGACGGCCCGGGTCGCCGGGGCGGGGGAGCCCGTTCCGCCGGACCCGCCGGAGGAGTCGAACCCGCCCGGCAGGCCGTCACCGAGCCGGTCCACGGCCGCCACCACCAACCCGAGGACGAAGAGGTAGATGCCCAGGTCGAACACGAGCGAGGAGGTGAGCGGCAGGTAACCGAGGACCGGCAGGTCCAGGGACCCGCGCAGCGGAGTGAAGAACGACGCCCCCGTGAGGGTCGCGGTCAGCGCGGTGCCGATGCTCAGGATGAGGCCGCCGGCCGTCAGCGGGCCGGGCCGCAGCAGCCGTGACCTCCGGCCGGGCACCCGTCCCGAGGCCAGGTAGCCGAAGGCGATGGCGGTACCCGCCACCAGGGCGGCGATGAAACCGCCGCCCGGCTGGTAGTGGCCGCGCAGGAACAGGTAGGCGGAGAGCAGCAGCATCACGGGGGCGAGTATCCGGAAGGCCACCCGCATCACCAGGGTGTCGCCCGGCGGGGCCGTCCGCCCGGCGTCCGGCACGCTGCGTGAGCCCAGCAGTATCAACAGGCCCAGCGTCACCGCGCCCAGGACCGCGGCCTCGCCGAGGGTGTCCAGGCCGCGGAAGTCCACCAGGATGGTGTTGACGACGTTCCGTCCACCGGTCTCGGGTTCGGCCCGACGCAGGAAGTAGTTCCCCAACGGGGAGATCTCCCGGCTGCCGGTGAAGGCCAGGGTGGCGCCGGCGGCGATGAGGCCGGCCACGACCGCCACCAGCGCCGAGCCCACCGCGCGTCGGGGGCGCGGGCGCCGGAACCGGGCGGGCAGGCGGGTGAGCACCAGTACCGCCACCACCGCGGTGAGGACCTCGACCAACAGCAGTGTCATCGCCACGTCCGGGGCCCCGGCCAGCAGGAACCACAGTGAGACGACGAGACCGGCGGTGCCCAGCAGGGCGAGCGCGGTCAGCGCGGAGCCGGTCATCACGCAGCCGATCACCACGATCGCCAGCAGCGCCAGGATCGGCCAGTCGGGGGCCGCGGAGTGGTCGCCGTCCAGACCCGGCATCGGACCGTCGTTGAGGGCCAGGACGGCTCCCGCGCCGAGCGCGATCAGACCCAGCACCGGACGGACCAGCATCGAGGCGGGGGAGCCGGTCCGGTCCGGGCGCCCGACCAGCGCGCCGAAGCGCAGCAACGCGTCGTAGCCGCGGTCGAAGAGATCGCCGGCGACGGGGATGCGCAGCAGCACGCGCTCCACCCGGTCCCGGCCGAGGAACAGCACCATGCCGATCGCGATGGTGATCGCCGACATCGCCAACTCGGGCGACAGGCCGTGCCAGAACGAGAAGGAGACCCCACCGGCGCCGGGGTACACGTCGATCAGGGAGCGGCCGACGATGGTGTCCAACAGCCCCACGCCGGGTCCCAGCACCAGTCCGAGCAGGGCGGCGACGGCGGCCGGGGCGAGGAAGGCGCGGGCCGGTTCGTAGAGTTCGGTCTGCACGGTCGGGCCGCCGAAGGCACCGTAGAAGATGCGCAGGCCGTAGGCGAAGGTCAGGGCGGAGGCGCCGACCGCGATCGCGCCGGCCACCGGTCCGGCCCAGGGGGTGACGTCGGCGTCGAGGAAGCCCTGGAAGAGGTACTCCTTGCTGACGAAGCCCAGCATCGGGGGCACGCCGGCCATGGACAGGCCGGCGAGGCCGGTCATGGCCGCGGTCACCGGCATCACCCGGCGCAGCCCGGAGAGTTCGCGGATGTCGCGGCTGCCGGCCTCGTGGTCGATGATGCCCACCAGCATGAAGAGGGTGGCCTTGAACAGCGCGTGGGCCAGGGTGTGGAGTATGGCCGCGGAGAGGGCGGTGGGTGTGCCCACCCCGATGGCGGCGGTGAGCAGACCGAGTTGACTGATCGTCGAGTAGGCCAGCAGTCGCTTGAGGTCGTGCTGGCGCAGGGCCCAGGCGGCGCCGAAGACCGCCGAGGTCAGGCCGAGGATCAGCAACGCGGCGGACCAGGCGGCCTCCCCGGAGAAGAGCGCGGAGAAGCGCATCAACAGGTAGATGCCCGCCTTGACCATCGTGGCGGCGTGCAGGTACGCGCTGACCGGGGTGATCGCGGCCATGGCGCCGGGAAGCCAGCTGTGCGCGGGCACCAGCGCCGATTTGGTGACGGCCGCGACGATGATCAGCGCCCCGATGGCCGGGGCCAGGGGGGAGGCCAGGACGAGGTCGGGGTTGGAGAGGATCAGGGCCAGGTCGGTGGTGCCGGCCGCGACGGCCAGCAGCACCATACCCGCGAGCAGGGCCAGACCGCCCGACGCGGTGACGAGGAACGCCTTGCGGGCGGCGCGTACCGCGTGCGGCCCGGCGTCACCGATGAGGAAGTACGAACAGATGGTCGTCAGTTCCCAGAAGACGACCAGCACGATGACGTCGGAGGCCATCACCAGGCCGAGCATGGCGCCGGCGAAGAGCGTCAGGAGCGTGTAGACGGCCCGGTGGTTGCCGTGCTCGGAGAGGTAGCGCGCGCAGTAGGCCATGATCAGCGCGCCCACCCCGAGGATGAGCAGGCAGAACATGGCGGCCAGGCCGTCCAGGCGCAGTTCCGCGGTGACGCCCAGGGCCGGCAGCCAGGGCAGTTCGGAGGTCACCACCCGCTCGTCCGCCCCCCAGGGCGCCCTGCCCAGCAGCAGGGCGCCCACGGCCAGGAAGCCGGCGGCGAGCACGTATCCGGTGTCGCGGCCCAGCCTGCGGTCCAGCAGGGGGACCAGGCAGGCCAGGCCGATCATCGCGACCGGAGCGAGGAACAGGGGCATGGAGGAGGATCAGACCCCCTTGTCACCGGCGGGGTCGCTCCCCGCCGTCCCGGGCGCCCCGTCGCCCCCGCCGTCGCGCACCGTGTTCGGCGCGGTGGCGAGCAGGACGGGCAGGGGGGAGCGGCGCACCATCTCGTCGGCCACGCTGCCCAGCAGGCGGCGGGAGAGTCCCTTGCCGCGACGGCCGATGACGATGATGTCGGCGTTCTCGTCCGCGGCCATCTGGAGCAACACCGCGGAGGGCTTGCCGGAGCCGATCTCGGTGACCACGGCGGGGCCGCCGTTGCCGCCGAGATCCCCGGCGCACTCGGTCAGCAGCGCGCGGGCGCGGTCGGTGTCGCCCTTGGCCTTTCCGCTCTCGGCGTCGACCACGGTCGCCAGCACGATGCGGGACTCGGCGGAGCCCAGCAGACGGGAGGCGTCCGCGATGGCCTGGCGGGACTCGGCGGAGCCGTCCACGGCGACCAGCGCGGTGCGGACGCCCGTCAGGTCGCCCTCCGGGGTGTGGGCGGTCCGCTCGAGGGTGCGGGGGCGGGTCCGGGGACGCTCGGCCGCGATCGGGACGAACATCGGGCCGAGCAGGGCGCCGAGCACGTACCAGTGCCAATCGCGATAACCCTGCCGGCCGAGCAGGACGACGGCCGCGATCACTCCGGAGAGGACCCAGACCGCGATGACCAAGGCCACGAACAGGGCGGTTGTCATGAAGAGGAGCCTCCTCGTCTACTGCCGCCGACCACGGTGGGCCGCCGGGAAGGGGTGGCGCAGCCGAACCCGGGATCCCGTGGCGGGATCCAGCAAACACCATTCATCGGGTGTTCACGGACTTTCCGGGTGCGACATGCGGGTGGGAGCGGTCGGATGGTGGTCCGAGCATATGAGCGAGGTCGAGGAGGCGAATGTTTGACAGTCTGAAATATTTACGGGCATGGTTGTTTCCGATGGTGAACTATCGGCTTCGGTGATCACTCGCGCACTCCCGTACCCGCACCCGGAGGAACCCATGCACCTGCCCACCGTCGGCCGCGCCTGGCATCTCGTCTCCCGTCCCTCCGGACGTCCCCGCGCGGAGGACTTCGCGCTGCGGGAGGTCCCGGTGGCCGAGCCCGCCGAGGGGGAGATCCTGGTCCGCAACCTCCACCTCTCGGTGGACCCCTACATGCGCGGTCGGATGAACGACGTCAAGTCCTACGTGGCCCCCTACGCGTTGGACGAGCCCATGGACGGTGGCGCGGTGGGGGAGGTGGTCGCCTCCCGGGACCCCGACCTCACCGTCGGCACCCTCGTCGTGCACCACCTGGGCTGGCGCGAGTACGCGACCCTCCCCGCCCGTCGCGCCACGGTGATCCCCGGCGACGCCGGCGGGGACCCCTCGGGGAAGGGCGACATCTCCCCGAGCGCCCACCTCGGCGTGCTCGGGATGCCCGGACTCACGGCCTGGGCGGGACTGTTGGAGGTGGGCGGCTTCCGGCCCGGCGACGCGGTCTTCGTCTCCGGGGCCGCCGGCGCGGTCGGGGGCCTGGTCGGTCGCATCGCCCGACTCAAGGGCGCCTCCCGGGTGGTCGGCAGCGCCGGCACCCCGGAGAAGATCCGGCTGCTCACCGGGGAGTACGGCTTCGACGCGGCCTTCGACTACCACGACGGCCCGGTGCGCGACCGACTGCGGGAGGCCGCCCCCGAGGGCATCGACCTGTACTTCGACAACGTCGGCGGCGAGCATCTGGAGGCCGCGATCGGTGCCCTGCGGGTCCATGGCCGGGCCGTGATCTGCGGCATGATCTCGCAGTACAACGCGGCCGAACCGCCGGCCGGCCCGCGCAACCTCGCGCAGGTCATCGGGAAGCGGCTGCGGTTGGAGGGGATGCTCGTCAACGATCACGCCGCCTCCCGCCCCCGTTTCCTGGAGGAGATGACGGGCTGGCTGCGCTCCGGGGAGATCGACAACCGGGAGACGGTCGTGCACGGCATCGACCACGCGGCCCGGGCCTTCCTCGACCTCCTCGACGGCGGCAACACCGGGAAGATGATCGTCACCCTCGACGGTTGACCCCGCCGCGCGACCCCGGACCACGGGCCCCGGCTTTTCCGGCCCCCGCGAACCCGGCGGCCACACGGTCGCCGCATCCACCCGGAGCCCGTACGGGCTCCGCCACGAGGAGGACGATTCCCGTGTCCCGACCCACCCCCGTCACGCCGCTGTACACCGCCACCGCCACCGCGGGCGGTGGTCGCGACGGCCGGGCCCGCACCGCGACCGGCTCCCTCGACCTGGAACTGCGCACCCCCGCCGAACTCGGCGGTCCCGGCGGTGGCACCAACCCCGAGGAGCTGTTCGCGGCGGGCTACGCGGCCTGCTTCTCCAGCGCACTGGGCCTGGTCGCCCGCCGCGCCCGGGCGGACGTTTCCGGCGCCGAGGTCACCGCTGACGTCTCGCTGGGGAAGATCGCCGACTCCGAGGGCTTCGGGCTCGCCGTGCGGCTGACGGTGCGGATCCCGGGCGCGGCCGAGCCCACCGCCCGGGCCCTGGTCGAGGCGGCCCACGGCGTGTGTCCGTACTCCAACGCGGTCGGCGGCAACGTCGTGGTGGACCTGCGGGTGGAGACGGGCGGCGCGGTCGGCGCCTGATCGGGATCCGGAACCCCGCGATCGCCGTCGGCCCGGGGGCCGGGACACCTCGGTGTCCCGATCACCGGGCCGGCTCCCGGTTCCCGGTTCCCGTCCGACTCGCGGCGGGCGCCGCGCAGCAGGTCGACGAAGTCGCGGAAGGCCCGCCCCGTTCCCACGCAGTCGCCCTCGTTCGTACCCCCGGGGTCGTCGTCCCGTCACAGCCATCGGATGACGGCGCACGCCCCGATCCCGGCCAGACCGAGGACGAGGACGACCGTCGCGAAACACCCCCAGCCGGCCAGGGTGTCCCTGATCCCGCCCGGGCTCTCCTCCTCGGCCGATGGGTTCGTGGCGCCCCACTCCAGGGGCCGGTCCGCAGCCCGGGACGCCTCCCGGCGCAGCTCCGCCAATCGCTCCCGGGCGAAGGCGGTCGCGGCCTCCTCCTCCGGCCCGCGCCAGGCCACCACGTGCATCCGCTCCACCGGGTCCGGGTACCGGGCCACGAAGGCCGCCACCTCCTCCGGGCGGCGGTCGGGGTCCAGCAGACTCCATCGTCCGGCCTGCGCCGGCTCCCCGTACAGGCGGTACACCTCGGCGAGCCGGACCCGGACCCCGAGGTCCCGGGGGAAAGAGCCCACCAACCCGCGCAGCCGCTGCCGGGCCACGGGGACGCGCCCCGCCGCCAGATCCGCCTCCACCCTCGCCAGGGTCCGCTCGATGCCCATGGCCGTCCATGCTCCCGGTTCGCCCGGGCGCTCCGCCACGGGTTTTCGGTGGGAACCGGATTCCGCGCGACGGCGGACCGCCCGGGTGTTGACACCGGGGTGGGGGAGGAGGTTGGGTTTGTTCGGAAAGTCGATCAGCGTTCGATATATCGAACCATTGGTCACGGGAACCCCGACGGGGACCGTCGAGCCAGGCGAGGAGCCGCATGAGCGCACCGCACACCGCCCGTTTCACCCTCGATCCCGCGTTCGCCGTCGGCACGGTGGACCCCCGACTGTTCGGGTCCTTCGTGGAACACCTGGGTCGTTGCGTGTACACCGGCGTCTTCGAACCGGACCACCCCACCGCCGACGAGGACGGCCTGCGTGCCGACGTGCTGGAGCTGATCCGCGAGCTGGGTGTGACCGCGATCCGCTACCCCGGCGGGAACTTCGTCTCCAATTACCGCTGGGAGGACGGCGTCGGCCCGGTGGAGGAGCGACCGCGGCGACTCGACCTCGCCTGGAAGTCCACCGAGACCAACCGCTTCGGCCTCGGTGAGTTCATGTCCTTCGTCCGCAAGGTCGACGGGGAGCCGATGATGGCGGTCAACCTCGGCACCCGGGGCGTCGCCGAGGCGCTGGAACTCCAGGAGTACGCCAACCATCCGGGCGGCAGCGAGCTGTCCGACCGGCGCGCGGCCCACGGGGACGAGGAGCCCTACGGCATCCGCCTGTGGTGCCTGGGCAACGAGATGGACGGCCCCTGGCAGACCGGCCACAAGACCGCCGAGGAATACGGCCGACTGGCCGCCGAGACCGCCCGCGCCATGCGGCAGATGGACAAGGACGTGGAACTGGTCGCCTGCGGCAGCTCCTCCAGCACGATGGAGACCTTCGCCTCCTGGGAGGCGACCGTCCTGGAGCACTGCTACGACCTGGTCGATCACATCTCGCTGCACTCCTACTACTACGAGCAGGAGGACGACCGCGACTCCTTCCTGGCCTCCGCCGTGGACACCGAGGCATTCATCGAGAAGGTGGTCGCCACCTGCGACCATGTCGGAGCCCGGCTGAAGTCGAAGAAGCGGATCAACCTCTCCTTCGACGAGTGGAACATCTGGTACATGGGCGGGCCGAGGGCGGCCGCGGTCCCGGAGCGGGAGTGGGGGGAGGCACCCCGGCTGCTGGAGGACGTCTACACCGTCACCGACGCCGTGGTCTTCGGTTCTCTGCTCATCGCCCTGCTGCGTCACGCCGACCGGGTGCGGATGGCCTGCCTGGCGCAGTTGGTGAACGTCATCGCGCCGATCATGACCGAGCCGGGCGGCCCCGCCTGGCGGCAGACCACCTTCTTCCCCTTCGCCGCCGCCTCCCGGCACGGGCGGGGCACGGTCCTGGACGTGCGCGTGGACAGCCCCCGCCACACCACCGCCCGGTACGGCGAGGTGGACCTGCTGCACGCCACCGCCGTGCGGGACGAGGAGAGCGGCGCGGTGACCGTCTTCGCGGTCAACCGTGACCGGGGTGCCGCGCTGCCGCTGGAGGTCGCGCTCCGCGGCACGGGCGTGAACCGGGTGGTGGAGCACGAGGTGCTCTCCGACGCCGATCCGGACGCGAGCAACACCCTCGCCGAGCCGGAGCGGGTCGTCCCGCACGCCGGGGAGGGGGCCGAGGTCGCGGACGGCGTGCTGCGGGTGAGTCTGGAGCCGATGTCCTGGAACGTCATCCGCCTCGCCTGACGGCCATCGGGGCCGTGCCCACCCGCCGGTGACCTCTCACCGGCGGGTGGGCACAACCCTTGCCGGAGCCCGGAGCCCGGAGCCCGGAGCCCGGAGCCCGGAGCCCGGAGCCCGGAGCCCGGAGCCCGGAGCCCGGAGCCCGGAGCCCGGAGCCCGGAGCCCGGACTCCGGCGGAACGCCGGCCGGGACGGTGGGCCGAGCGGCCGGATGGCCGGTGGCACAGCCGTTCGGCGATTCGGCGGGCTGTTCCATCCCGCGCCGGGAACCGCCGGTTCGGCGGGTCGTTCCCGCCGGAACCGCCGGAACCGCCGGAACCGCCGGAACCGCCGGAACCGCCGGAACCGCCGGAACCGCCGGAACCGCCGGAACCGCCGGAACCGCCGGAACCGCCGGAACCGCCGGTGGGCCGGGGGCCGTTCCGTCCGGGACCGGAGGGCCGACGGTTCCCCGGCCCCGGAAGCGGCACCGCCCCCGGAGGGGAGGGGCGGTGCCGGGTCACGCGCGCGAGTCCGGCGCGGGCTCGCGCCGGTCCCGGTCCGGCACGGACAGCAGCAGCGCCCGCACCCGCCGGGTGATCTCCCGTCGTCCGGCCACCAGCACCGGATCGGTGTACCGATCGGATTCCGGGTCGGCGTGCTCCGACGCGAAGTCGGGGGCCGGTATGTGCAGGTGCCCGCCGGGAATGTCCGCCTTCAGCCGGTCGCGCAGCAGGCAGGCGCGATGGGCCACCTCGTTGGAGAGGTAGTCGCCGCCGCTCCCGGCCACGGCGGTGGAGCCCTCGCCGGGCCCGTCCTCCCGGCTGATCGGTTCGCCGTCCGCCGGAGCTCCAGCCGGGAGCTCGACGACCCCGGTCCGGGCCCGGACCGGGGCGGCTCCCGGGCCCTCCGCCTCCCGGCCGTCGGTCGCCGTGGCCGCCGTGGCCTCGATCATGCGCCCCATCGGCAGGGTGCTCCGGGTCCACTGCGGGCCCTCCGTGCCGTCCGGGCCGGGGAGCACCGGTACGGGCCCGGGGGCTCGCACCCCGGCGTTGTCGGGGGTGTCGCCACGTCGCGCGCCGTTGAACCCCTCGAGGTCGAAGAAGCCGGGTCGTCCCCGGCTGAGGGTCATGAAGAGGTCCACCCGGCGGGGTCCCTCCTCCAGGTAGGGGGTCAGCGCCTCCTCCACGATCCCGTCGGTGAAGTCCCGCCAGCGCACCGGCAGGATCACGCCCTCCACGTGGGCGCTGCGGCCGTCCGCCGTTCGCAGGGTGGTGCCGTGCAGGGCCAGGACGGCGGCGCCCGAGGGGTTACCGTTCCGGATGTCGCGGTCGAGCCCGAAGGGGTCGAAGCCGGTGATCACGACGCGCAGTCGGTCCCCGCCGGCCGGTAGCCGGTTGCCCTCGATGCCGCGCGAGGAGCGTTCGAGGGCGGCGGTCAGTTCGGCGCGGAGGGGCTCGTCGGCGGGGTGTCGTTCGCGCAGTGCCCGGAGCATGGCCAACCGGGTCCAGTACAGGGGGCGGTCGTCACCGTCGCCCTCCCGTGCGCGGCGTGCGGCGTTGCGCCACAGCCGGCGGCCGTGATCCCGTACGGCGCGCAGGGCCGCCTCCCCGTCCTCCGCGGTGTCCAGGGCCTTGGTGAACGCGGTGACGGCGTCGCCGTGGCCGCCGTGGCGCAGCACGCGGCCGGGAATCTCCCGGTCGAGCCGGGCCTCCTCGGCGAACTCTTCCGCTGCGGTCCCGTTGTCGGTGCTCAACGCCTCTCCCGAGGGGTGTTCCGTGATGGTGATGTGAAGGTCGGATGGACTCGAATGGCTCATCCGTATCAGGAAAGTGGGGAAACGGTCCCCATCCTGCGCGAACCCGTTGTGGTGGTGTGGCCCCCTCGTGTCCCGGTCGATCCGGGGGGCGTTCCCGGGTGTGGACCGCGTGGAGCCGGGCACGTGTCGATCCGGTCGCCCTGCCGGGCCGACCGGCGTGTGATGGTGCGCGGCGCACCGTCTCCCCGAGCAGTCCGCCGCAAACCCTCGCATAATCGGACATACAGGCCCGATGGCGGTGACCGGTGGCCCCTCTGGTGCACTCAGCCCTCCGAGGCAAGGCGAAAATCGGCCAATTGCCTTCGGGAGGAGTGCGGAAGAGGAATCGGGGCAACCGACAAGACGACCGGTACACGTCATAACGAGAGGACAACTGTCATGGGCATCATCGCGTGGATCATCCTCGGTCTCATCGCCGGCCTCATCGCCAAGAAGGTGATGCCGGGCGACGGCCCCGGTGGCATCATCGTCACCATCCTGCTGGGTATCGCGGGCGCCCTGCTCGGCGGTTTCCTCGGTAGCGCGCTGTTCGGGGTGGACGCCGTCGACGGCTTCTTCGAGATCTCCACCTGGGTGGCCGCCATCATCGGTGCGGTCATCCTTCTCTTCCTGTACCAGCTGCTGACCGGTCGACGCTCGCGCGTCTGACCGACGGCCGGCGGCGACCCGTTCCCCACCTCCGGTTCATCCGCTCCCTCCGGGGTTCTGCGGTGGCACGGGTTCACCTGTGGACTGAAGAGGGAGAAGTGAGAACGGGCCACGGTCGCCCACATGGTCACCACCACGGTCATGACCACGCACACGGGCACGGTCACGACCACCACGACGAAGGCCGGCCGCTGCCCGTCGCGATGGGCTCCCCATCCCGGACAGCGAACCGAGCCCCGAGCAGCTCTCCCGCCGCGGCGTCCCCCGCCGTGCCGGGCTGTTGGGGGCGGGGCTCGCCGGCGCGGGCGTTGTCGCCGGCGCCGGCGAGGCCTTCGCGGCCGCGGGCAACGGGGGTGCCGTCACGGCCGGCACCCCCGCGGCCGCCGCGCAGCCCGCCGCACCCGGGAAGAGGAGGCTGTGGCCAGCGGGAGACACCCACACCCGGTACGGTTCCGACGCCCGGTCCCGGGTCATCGACCGGGTCCGCAACGGCGCCCGCCACGGACTCGACCGGCTGGTCATCACCGACCACGGCGGCGCCACCCACGCCCGCATCGGTGTCGACAGGCCCCCCCGACATCCGCGCGGCCCGCGAGGAGATCCCCGACGCCCCGGTCCTCCGGGGCCCGGAGTGGGACATCCCCGCCGCCGAGCACGCCACCGTCTTCGTGCACCCGGGGAAGACACGAGGTCGAGGTCCTCAGGCGGGTCGAGAGCGACCACGACGGCGGTGTGCGGGGCGCCACGGCCGACACCCCGCAGAACGAGCGCCGGTCACCGCAGGCCTCGACTTCCCGGCCGGACGGGTGCGGCGCAATCGCGTGCGGGACGCCCCGACGCTCGCCACCCACCCGGCCCGCCGGGGCGTGGAATCCCCCACGGGACCCGCAACCGGCGCGATGCCCAGCGGTCCATCGCGAGCGGCGTGGAAGGGCGCCCCTCGGCCACCAGGCCGCCGGGGTCTGCCCGCCCCCTCCCGACCCGGCAGCGCCCCCGGCCACCACAGCTCCAACCCGGGCGGCGACTCCTTCCCCGGCTACCCCGCGGAGAGATACCGTTCCCGGGGCGGCTTCGACCGGATGACCGCCACCGTCGGTGGCCTGGGGGACGGCCTCCTCGCCGAGGGCAGGGCGTGGTGGGTCACCGCGAACCCCGACTCCCACCGCGACTACGCTGATACCTCCCCTCGCCCCTCCGGCGGGAAGTTCGACACCGACGGTCCTTACGGCGGCCCCGGCCACTCCGGCGCGCCGAATCTCGACTGGGGCGGCTACCGGCCCGGCCGGTACCGCCGCACCCACGTGGGCGCCGACTCCTTCTCCTGCGCGGCCGTCATGAAGGGGCTGCGCGAGGGCCGGGTCGGGGTGGACCACGGCGGCCCGATCTCCGGCTTCGACGCCCGGCTGCGAGCCGGCGGCAACGGCAGGGGCGCCGGCAAGGCGGTCGGCGCGCGGGGGACCACCTTCGGCGGCACCCCGCACGTCAAGCGCGGCGGCCGGGCCGAGCCGGTTATGGGGATCGCCCCGGCCATCGACCCCAACCGGTCGCGGTTCGAGCCCCCGCCCGGGTGGACGTCATTCGGGGCGCGGTCATCGGATCCGTCTCCGACCGGGAGGTCTTCTCCACCCCCGGGATCCGGATGGTGAAGTCCTTCGACGTCAACCGCTCGCGCGGCTCGGTCACCCTGACGTATGACCCGGGGCGGTGACGGAACCGCTGTACCGTCCGGATGCGCGGCACCTCCGGCAACCGCCCCCAACCGGGTCTCCACGGTGTCGACATCGACCCCCACGGGCCCGCCCCGGAGGTGGTGGGCGACGCCGACCCCCGGCGTGGCCTGTGGTTCCACGGCAACCCCATGTGGGTGTGGCCGGCATGACCGACACCGACACCGCCGCCCGGATGATCGGGCCCGCCCCCGGGACCACCGACCCCCGGTCGGCGGACCGCCTGCCGCACCGGCCGTCGGCCCGGCTCCCGCCGCCGGCCGGCGGACGACCCCGTGGGCGCCGCGCGGAACGCGATCCGTTCCGCGCGGCGTCCCTTCCCGGTTCGGGGGACGGGCGGCTCAGTCGCCCGACCGGGCCCCGGGCACTCCGAACCGTTCCAACGGCCCCGGAAGCCGGGAACCGGGCGGGGACATCCCCGTCCCCGCCGGGGTCTTCTCCCCGGTCACCCGGGCCAGCAGGTCCAGTGCCAGTCGGCCGCGTCGCACCCGCTCGCGGGCCCCGGCCAGGGCGGCCTCGCGCAACTGCCGCCCGTAGGGGTAGATACCCGGCGCCCGGCTGAGCCCGAACTTGAGGTAGATCGGCGCGCCGCGTCGGATCAGCTCGGCGATCTCGTGCATCCGCACATAGCCGCCGAGGTCGTCCGGCGCCTCCAGGTAGAAGTCCAGCGGCACCCGGCTGACCCGCCGGATCTCGGTCAGGTGCTGGAGGGTGAGGTCGGAGGGAACGTTCACCGAGTCCCCGCCCAGCCGCTCGTGCACGGCCACCGACGCGGGGTTGACCGGCCCGATGAGGGCGGAGACCTTGAAGGTGGTGTCGGCGGGCAGCGTGCCCTCCGCCCGCATCCGGTGCAGCAGCCACAGCACCCCCTCGTCCGCCACCAACAGGCAGCGCACGCCCAGAGCGGTGGCGCGCAGCGCGTCCTCCACGCAGCCCGCCACGGCGTCGTGCCCCCGGGCGCGCGGCCCGGCCCCGCCGGAGTCGGTCCGGGTCCCGGCACCGATGTCCCAGGTGCCCCGGGGGCCGGTGAACAGGCACAGCTCCACGTCGGCGGCTGCGCAGGCGTCCACCATCGCGGTGATCTCGTCGTCGGTGAGCATCCAGACACCGCTGCCCTGGCTGACGCGGTGTACCGGCACCTCCAGGGCGGCGGCCTCGTCCAGGACGACGCGCAGCGCCTCCGGGCCCTCGACGGAGGGTATCTCGGTGCGCCACCGCCCCCCGTCGGGGAAGGCGTGCGGGGAGGAGTCGGCGGGGTCGGCGACCGGCACGGGGTGGCCGATCGCGGCGAGCGCGGTGTCGGCCGGTCGTGGCGGGGGAGGGGGGAGGGTCTGTTCGGACACGGCGCTCCTGTTCGTGGGCCGGGCGGGATCGAGGGGCGATACGGCGGTGGGGCGGGGACGCCCGGGGAATACCGGCCGGCGCGGGGGTCGGTCGGGTGGAGGTACGGGCGCGGGGGTACGGGCGGGTCGCCCGGGCCCGCCGGGGGCCGAACGGGAGCCGCCGGCCGGTCCGGCTCAGGGCACCAGGAGGACCTTCCCCGCGTCGGGGTCCCCGCCGCCCACCAGCTCCACCGCCTCGGCGAAGGCCGTCAGCGGCAGGCGGTGGGTGATCAGCTCGCCGGGACGCAGGGCCCCCTCCGCGAAGGCCCGCACGGCGTGCCGCCAGGCCGCCGAGGGGGCCCCGAAGATCCCGGAGACGGTGAGCTGGGCGGTGGCCAGCAGTACCGGGTCCACGCCGCGCGCGCCCGGTGCGGGGATGCCGGTGAGCACCACACGACCGCCCCGCCGGGCCAGCCGACAGGCGGCGTCGGCGCTGCCGGGCGCACCGGCCGTCTCCACCACCAGGTCGTAGCCGCCGGGGTCGTGGCCGCCGGGGTCGGGGGCGGGGCGGCGGATGTGGTGGGCCCCCGCCTTCCGGGCCCGCTCCCCGGCCCGGGGTCGCGGATCCACCGCCATCAGCTCGGCCGGGTCCCCGGCGGCGAGCAGGTGCAGGGCGAGCAGGCCCAGCGTTCCCGCTCCCACCACGGCGATCCGTTCCCCGGCGCGTGGGGCGGCGGTCAACACGGCCGCCGCGGCCACCGCGGCGGGCTCCAGGAGGGCGGCGGCGTCCGGGTCCGCGTCCTCCGGCAGCGGGTGCAGCAGCCGCGCCGGCAGCACCAGGTGGTCGGCGAAGGCCCCCGGCAGGGTGAAGCCGGTCTCGGCGTACCCGGCCGAGCACAGGCTCGTCTCCCCGGCCCGGCACCGCGCGCAGGAACGGCAGTTGCGGAATCCCTCGCCCACCGTGCGGCGGCCGACCAGGGACCGTTCCACGTCCCGGCCGACCGCCTCGACGGTGCCGGACCACTCGTGGCCGGGGACGATCGGGTAGCGGACGTACCCTTCCGCCCGGGTCCCCTCGTACAGTTCGCGGTCGCTGCCGCACAGTCCGGCGGCGTGCACCCGGACCAGCGCCTCCTCGGGGCCGGGCACCGGGGTCGGGGTTTCGATCAGTCGGTGCCGACGCGGACCCTCCACCAGCACCGCCCGTCCCGGGGTACTCACGGGCGGGCCCCGCGCGGCGCGCCGTCGCGCTTGTGCCAGTCCTCGGCCCACAGGTCGAAGCGGGCCTGCTGCTGGGGGAACTCGGCGGCCGCGTCGATGTCGAACTCCACGCCCAGCCCGGGGGCCTCGGGGAGCGTGAAGTAACCGTCCACCACCTCGGGCGCGCCCTTCACCACCTTCTTGATCTCCGCGTCGGCGAAGTCGTTGAAGTGCTCCAGGATCTTGAAGTTGGGGGTGCACCCGGCCAGTTGCAGGTTCGCGGCGGTCAGCACCGAGCCCCCCACGTTGTGCGGGGCGACCAGCACGTAGTGGGTCTCGGCGGTGGCCGCGAGCTTGCGGGTCTCCGAAATGCCGCCCAGGTGCCCCACATCGGGCTGGATGATGTCCACGGCCTGCGACTCGAACAGCTCGCGGAACTCGATCCGGTCGTGGACGCGCTCGCCGGTGGCGACCGGCATGTTCACCCGGCCCGCGACCTTGGCGAGCGCCTTGAGGTTCTCCGGCGGTACGGGCTCCTCCAGCCAGGAGGGTCGGAAGGGCTCCATCTGCCGGGCGAGCCGGATCGCGGTGGCGGGGCTGAACCGGCCGTGCATCTCCAGCAGCAGTTCGTTCTCCTCGCCGATCGCGTCGCGGACCGCCTCCACCAGGGAGAGCGAGCGCATCGTCTCGGTGTGGTCCAGCTCGAGGCTGCCGGTGCCGAAGGGGTCGAGCTTCAGCGCCCGGTACCCCCGTTCGACCACCCGTAGGGCGGCGGCGTGGAACGCCTCGGGGGTGCGCTCGACGGTGTACCAGCCGTTGGCGTAGGCCTTGATCCGGGGGTCGGCGACGTTCGCCCGTCCGCCCAGCAGCTGCCAGACCGGCACCCCCAGGGCCTTGCCCTTGATGTCCCAACAGGCCATCTCGACACAGGCGATGCCGGACATGACGATCTCCCCGGCCCGGCCGTAGTCGCCGTACTTCATCCGGCGGACCAGGTCCTCGACGGCGAAGGGGTCGGAGCCGGCGATGTGGTTGACCTCGGCCTCCCGCAGATACCCCAGGAGGGCGTCGGTGTGGCCGAGCATCCTGGTCTCCCCGACACCGGTCAGTCCCTCGTCGGTGTGGACCAGGACGTGGGTGAGGTTGCGCCAGGGGGTGCCGACGACGTGGGTGCTGATACCGGTGATGCGCACAGGGGGCCTTCCGTCCGATCCGGCTCGCGGTGTTCGATATATCGAGCAGCGTTCGAAATTCTGTCGTGACGGTAGTGAGGGACCCCGACGCTGTCAACACCGCCGCTCGTCGGTCGCGTCCCCGGCCCCCGGCGCCGCCACCGCGGGCCCCTCCCGCCGGACGCGCCGACGGGCGGCGGATCACCCGGGAACCACCGCCCGTCCATCGGACGCCCCGACCCGGGGCGCCCCGCTCACTCCTCGCCGAGCCGCTCGTACGCCAGTTCCGCCAGGGCCCGCTGGCCCTCCCGGCTGGGATGGAACCAGTCCCACTCGCTCAGGTCGTCCGCGGTGAAGGTGTACCCGAAGACCGCCCCGTCGTCGTACCGGCAGTTCACGTCCTCGGCGCACACCTCGGCCAGCGCCGCGTTGTACTCCACCACCCGCTCGTGGACCTCCGTGCGCCGCTCCTCCGCCTGCGGGGTCAGGGCCTCCGGCTCGGCCAACATCGAGGGGCAGATCCCGAAGCGCCACACCTGGAGGGCCTCGGGATACTGCCGGCCCTCCTCCCACAGTCGCTGGAGGTCGGGGACGCTGGCCACGAACAGGCGCGCGTCCGGCGCCCCCTCACGGATGATCCCCACCGCCTCCTCGAAGTCGGCGCGGAAGTCCGCCACCTCGGTCATGGCACCCGGTGTGGGGGCGCAGGCGTCGTTCGCCCCGATCAACACGGTGACCAGGTCCGGCTCCCGCGCGGCGGCACGCCGCGCCTGGGCCGGCAGGTCGGCCATCCGGGAACCGGAGACCGCCTCGTTCCAGGTGCGGGTGATGCCCAGCCGGTCCGCCAGGCTCTCCACGTCCGGTTCGGTGCCCGTGCTCCACGACACCTCCGGGCAGTCCACGAGGATCCCGCAGGAGTCGAAGCCGGTGGTGATGGAGTCCCCGAGGGCGACCATGCCGGGTGAGCCGTCGTCGGGGACGGCTTCGGTGTCGGGCTCGGTGTCGGGCTCGGGGGCCGCGTCGGTCGGCCCGTCCCCCTCGGACCCCTCCCCGTGCCCGTCCCCGGGGGTTTCCTCCACGAGGGTGTCGTCGGCGCCCCCACCCTCCCCGGGCTCGGATCCGGACCCGCAGCCGGTCAGCAGGCCGAGGCCGAGCAGACAGGCGAGGGCACCGCCGGCGGCGGTGGTGAGGGTGTGCGGGGTGGAGCGGAGCGACATGCGACTCCCCGGTGAGGAAAGGGCGGATCCGACGGGCGGGCGGCCGCGGAACCGGGGGTGCGGGTGGTCCGGTCCCGTGGTGTCGTCCGCGCGGCGGACAAACCCGCAGGGCAAGCGTAAAAGACTACCCGTCGTCACGCGGTTTCATCGACTTTCGGTCGCCTTCACCCGATATCGCCCGCCTTCAGTTGTTCCGTCCCGGGGATCCTGGCCTTCCGGTCGGGTTCCCGGGGGGTGGCACGGCGCACCCCGATCGTCCCCTCGGGTCCGGCGCGTCGTCCCGCGCCCCGGACCGCCATCCCTTTCCCGGTGGCCCCGGCCGCGATCGATGGCGCCGGCGGGCCGGACGGCGAGCCCGGTTCCCACGCGCTCGCCCGGGCCGGGCACCGGGATCGGCCGGTCCCGGGCCGGAACAGCGGGACGTGCCGCGCCGGGACGTGCCGGCGCCCGGGGGCGTCACACGGTCCCGGGGGAAACCTCCGCGATACCTCCGGGCCGGCCCCCGGGGGGGGGCGGGGGCCCCCCCCGGCGACCGGCCGGGGCGCGGAACAGGCGATCCGCCGGTTCCGCGCCCCGGGAAGGTCGGGTCCTCGCTCAGAGCGTGCGCAGCGCCAGGACGACGTTGTGGCCGCCGAAGCCGAAGGAGTTGTTCAGCGCGGCGATGGTGCCCGAGGAGGGCAGGGGACGGGGCTCCCCGCGCACGATGTCGACGTCCACCTCCGGGTCCAACTCGTCCACGTTGATCGTGGGCGGAGCCGTGCGGTGGTGCAGTGCCTGCACCGTGGCCACCGTCTCGATACCACCGGCACCGCCGAGCAGGTGGCCGGTCATCGACTTGGTGGCCGATACGGCCATCCCGTCCACGGCGTCCCCGAGCACCTTCCTCAGGGCCTTGATCTCGGCGATGTCACCCTGCGGGGTGGAGGTCGCGTGCGCGTTGACGTGGACCACCTGCGAGACGTCCAGATCGGCGGCGTCCAGGAGGTTCTGGATCGCGGCGGCCACACCGCGCCCGGCGGGCTCCGGCTGGGCGATGTGGTGACTGTCGGCCGACAGTCCCTGACCCACCACCTCGCAGTAGACACGGGCGCCGCGCCGCTCGGCGTGCTCGGCGGACTCCAGTACCACCACGCCCGAACCCTCGCCCAGCACGAACCCGTTCCGGGCCGTGTCGTAGGGGCGGGAGGCCCGCTCGGGGTCGTCGTTGTTCTTCGACATCGCCATCATGCTGGCGAAGGCCGCGATGGGCAGCGGGTGGATGGCCGCCTCGGTGCCGCCCGCGATCACCACCTCGGCGCGTCCGGCGCGGATCATCTCGACCGCGTACCCGATCGCCTCGGCGCCGGAGGCACAGGCGCTCACCGGGGTGTGCACGCCGGCGCGCGCGCCCACCTCCAGGCCGACGTTGGCGGCCGGGCTGTTGGGCATGAGCATCGGCACGGTGTGCGGGGAGACCCGGCGGGCCCCGCGCTCCCGCAGCACGTCGTACTGGTCGAGCAGGGTGATGACCCCGCCGATGCCGGAGGCGATGACGGCCCCCAGCCGGTCCGGGTCCACCAGGTTGTCCTCACCGGCCGGGCCGGTGAAGCCGGCGTCCGCCCACGCCTCGCGGGCGGCGATCACGGCGAACTGGGCCGAGCGGTCCAGCCGTCGGGCCAGCGGGCGCGCCAGCACCTCGGCCGGCTCCACGGCGATCGTCGCCGCGATCCGCACCGGCAGTTCGGCGGCCCACTCCCGCTCGAGCGGGCGGGCGCCGGAACGGCCGGCCAACATGGCCTCCCAGGTCCCGGTGCTGTCGCCGGCCAGGGGGGTGGTCGCTCCGATGCCGGTGACGAGCACCTTACGAGGGGTCGCGTTCACGGGAATGATTCTCCGCCGGTCGTGGGGTGGGGATCTGCGGGACACCGCCGGCACACGGGTGGTGCCGGCCGCGTCGGGTGCGGCCCGGGAGACCCCGGGCCGCACCCGATGACTCAGCTCTGGTGGCTGGTGATGTAGGAGACGGCGTCACCCACGGTCTTCAGGTTCTTGACGTCGTCGTCCGGGATCTTGACGTCGAAGCGCTCCTCGGCCGCCACGACCACCTCGACCATGGACAGCGAGTCCACGTCCAGGTCATCGGTGAAGGACTTCTCCTCGGTGACCTCCTCGGCCGGGATACCGGCGATCTCGTTCACGATCTCGGCGAGACCCTCGATGATCTCTTCCTTGGTGGCAGCCATTGCGGCGCTCCTTCGGTGTGCTGCGGCGGGTGCCGCATCGGTGTGGACGGCGACCGGCGGGGCCGGACGCGCGAGTGGTGCTGCTAGGGGAGGGTAACGACCGCCGCGGCGTAGACGAGACCCGCCCCGAAGCCGATGACCAGAGCGGTGTCGCCGCTGCGTGCCTGACCGGTCTCCAGCATCCGCTCCATCGCCAACGGGATGGAGGCGGCGGAGGTGTTCCCCGATGTCTCGATGTCCCGGGCCACCGCCACGTGCTCCGGCAGCCCCAGGGTCTTCACCAGGGAGTCGATGATCCGCATGTTCGCCTGGTGCGGGATGAAGGCGTCCAGGTCGTCCGCCGTGATCCCGGCCGCCTCCAGTGCCTGCCGGGCGACCTTGGCCATCTCGTACACGGCCCAGCGGAAGACGGTCTGGCCGTCCTGACGCAGCGCCGGGAACCGTTCCACGGGCCCCTCGCGGTAGGCGTCCCACGGAACGGTCTGTCCGATGGTGCCCGCCTTGTCGCCCTCCGAACCCCACACGGTCGGCCCGATGCCCGGCCGCTCGGCCGGGGCCGGACCGACCACCACCGCGCCCGCGCCGTCGGCGAACAGGAAGGAGGTGGTGCGGTCGGTCAGGTCGGTCAGGTCGGAGAGCCGCTCCACGCCGATCACCACGACGTACTCGGCGCTGCCCTCGACGACCATGCCCTTGGCCAGGGTCAGGCCGTAGCCGAAGCCGGCGCAGGCGGCGGAGATGTCGAAGGCGGCCGGCTTGTGGGTGCCCAGGCGGTGCGCGACGCGGGTGGCGATCGCCGGGGTCTGCTCGAAGTGGGAGACCGTGGAGACCACCACGGCGCCGACCCGTTCGGGGGAGATGCCCGCGTTGGCCAGCGCCTTCCCGGCGGCGCCCACCGACATCTCCTCCACCGTCTCGTGGTCGTCCGCCCAGTGGCGGGTCACGATGCCGGACCGCGAGCGGATCCATTCGTCGGAGGAGTCGATGTGTTCCAGGATGGTCTCGTTGGGAACGACCCGGCTCGGCCGGTACCCGCCCACGCCGAGGATCCGCGCGGCGGGCGCGCCCCGGCCCGCCCTGATGGTGACGCTCATGGTGTCGCGGCTCCTCCTCGGCGGTCGCCCACCGCTCGCTGCTGGACGGGCCGGCGGCCCGACTGACGTGCCGGACCCCGACGGCTCGGGAAGGGGGACGAGGGGGCCGTGTCCCGCGGCGCGTACCCGATTCGGGCGGCGCTCACCGGTCACCGGCGCCGGAGTGCTCCGCGAGCAGCTCGCGGGCGGCGGTCAGGTCCGCGGGGGTCTTCACGGCGACGGTTCGCACGCCCTTCATGGCGCGCTTGGCCAGGCCGGTCAGGGTTCCGCCGGGGCACAGCTCGATCAGGGCGTCGGCGCCCCTGCTCAGGAAGGTCTCCGTGCACAGGTCCCATCGCACCGGGTTGGAGACCTGGGAGACCAGGCGGTCCAGCACCTCCTTGCCGGAGCCGACCACCGTGCCGTCGGCGTTGGAGACCCAGGGCAGCACCGGGTCCGAGGGCTGCAGCTCACCGGCCGCGGCGGCCATCGCCTCGACGGCCGGCGCCATGTGCGCGGTGTGGAAGGCGCCCGCGACCTTCAGCGGGATGACCCGGGCCCGCTCGGGGCGGTCCTCGGAGAGCGCCGCCAGCTGCTCCAGGGTGCCGGCGGCGACCACCTGGCCGGCGCCGTTGGTGTTGGCGGCGGTCAGGCCCAGCCGCTCGAGGTGGGCGGCCACCAGGTCCGGGTCGCCGCCGAGCACGGCGGACATGCCGGTGGCGGTCACCGCGGCGGCCTCGGCCATCGCCAGGCCGCGCCGGCGCACCAGCAGCAGCGCGGCCTCGGGGGAGAGGACCCCCGCCACGGCGGCGGCGGCGAGTTCACCCACGCTGTGACCGGCCACGGCGTCCGGGCGGATCGGCCCGGAGGGCGCGAGGGGGGGTGGTGCGGTGCCGGTGTCGGTGGGACCGTCCGCGAGCAGGTACTCGGCGGACAGCAGGGCGGAGGCCACCAGCAGCGGCTGTGCCACGGCGGTGTCGCGGATCTCCTCGGCGTCGGCCTCGGTGCCGAAGCGCAGCAGGTCCAGGCCGACCACCTCCGACCAACCGCGCAGACGGTCGGCGGCACCGGGAAGGTCCAACCACGGGGTCAGGAAGCCGGGCGTCTGGGAGCCCTGGCCGGGGGCGACGAGTACGAGCACTCTCACACTCTCTCTCGTGACGGGCGGTCCCCACCGGTGGGGACCGGGACGAAGAACGGACGGGGGAATTGTCGCGGCCCCACAAAAAGGGACGTCATGCCTGGGTCCCCGGGACACCCTTGTCGAGTCGTCCCAGCATGAGGGCTATCCGCAGGGTGAAGGCCGAGCGGACCTCCGAGGGGGACCAGCCGGTGACGTCCGTCACACGTCGCAGCCGGTATCGCACGGTGTTGGGGTGAACGAACAGGATCCGCGCCGCGCCCTCCAGGCTGCTGGCCTGCTCCAGATAGACGCTCAGCGTCTCCAGCAGGGCCGAACCGGCCTGCTCCAGCGGTCTGTAGATCTCCTCCACCAACAACTCCCGCGCCATCGGGTCACCGGCCATCGCCCGCTCGGGCAACAGATCGTCGGAGAGCACCGGTCGGGGGGCGTCCGGCCAGGCGACGCAGGCCCGCAGGCCGGCGGCGGCGGCCCGCGCCGAGCGGGTGGCCGCCGGCAGGTCCGCCACCGGCGGACCGACCACGACCGGCCCCGGTGCGAACGGCCCGATCAGGGACCTGGCGGCGCGCAACGGGTCCTCGGCACCGCCCGCGATGACCACGAGCCGTTTGCCCAACACGCCGGTCAGCACCTGCAGTCGGGCATACCGCGCGGCCCGACGGATGGCCTCCACGGTCAGTTCGCTGTCGCCGTTGGGCGCGTTGCCCAGCACCACCGTCACGTGGTCGGGGGACTTCCACCCCAGCGCGGCGGCGCGGGAGATGTCACCCTCGTCTATCTCGCCGGAGACCACGGCGTTGACCACCAGGGACTCCAGTCGGGCGTCCCAGGCGCCGCGGGCCTCGGCGGCCTGCGCGTAGACCTGGGCGGTGGCGAAGGCGATCTCCCGGGCGTAGACCAACAGGGCGTTGCGCAGCGCGTCCTCACCGCCGGGGGCCGCGATCTCGTCCACGGCCGTCTCGACCACCTCGATGGTGGTGCGGACCATCTCGACGGTCTGCCGCAGGGTGATGGCCCGGGTGAGTTCGCGGGGAGCGGTGCCGAAGACGTCGGTGCTGATCGCCTGCGGCGTCTCCGGGTGGCGGAACCACTCGGTGAAGGCGGCGATGCCGGCCTGGGCGACCAGGCCGATCCAGGATCGGTTCTCCGGCGGCATGGCGCGGTACCAGGAGAGGTTCCGGTCCATCCGTGCGATGGCGGCGGCGGCGAGCTTCCCCGCGGACTGCTCCAGGCGCCGGACGGTCGCGGCGTGGGGATGGGTGTCATCGGCTTCGGGCACGGTCACAGCCTGCCTCATGCGGTGCTCCCCGTGGTCGGGGGGTGTCGGGGCTCACTCGGCGGGCGCCCGTCCCGGTGCGCGCCGGTCGGTCGTGCCCCGCGCCGGCCCGGAGTGCCACGCGCCGGCCCGGAGTGGTCCGCTTCCGGACGGCGGGCCGGCACCGGAGGCCCCGTGATCCCCGGCGTCGACCGGCGCCGGGTGGCGTCCCCACGGGGCGCTAGGTTGGACCCGTGATGCGCGTGTGGCGGGGCGGGGAGCGGTACCCGAGCGGTGACCCGGCGGTCGGGATCGAGTCGTGGCACGCGTTCTCCTTCGGGGCCCGGTTCGATCCGGGGAACCTGCGGTTCGGGCGGCTGATCGCGGCCAACGAGGAACGACTCGCCCCCGGTGCAGGCTTCGACGAGCATCCGCACAGCGGTGTGGAGATCGTCAGTTGGGTGCTGGAGGGGGAGTTGACGCACGAGAGTCCCGACGGCCCCCCGGTGGTCGTGCGCCCCGGTGATCTCCAGATCCTCGGCGCGGGCACCGGCGTGCGGCACGTGGAGCGCAACGCCGGAGCGGCGCCGACACGGTTCCTGCAGTTCTGGCTGACGCCGGTGGACGATCCCGGACCGCCGGAGCACCGGGTGGTGCGGGCGCTGCCGACGGGGGAGCCGTACCCGCTGCGCCGGGCGGGCGCGGTGCTGACGGTCCACCGGATGGCCGCCGGCGAGCGGCGCGGGGTGCCGGCGGGGGAGTGGTGTTACGCGCATGTGGCGGCGGGGGTCGCGGAGTTCGACGCGGAGGGGACGGCGGTCGACCGGGCGGGGCGCGCGGCGGCCGGCGACGCGGTACGGATCGAGGGCGCGGGGCCGGTGACGGTGACCGCCTCGGCGGAGGGCGCGGAACTCCTGTTCTGGTCACCCCCGCGGTAGGGGCCCGCGGGGGCGGTGGGTGGTACCGGGGCGTCGTGCAACCGATTGCCGGATCCGCTCCGCCGAAGCCTCCCCGGCCCCTCCCCGCCCGCCGTCCCGGGAGGTCAGCCGGCGTCGGCCGCCGGCACCGACTCCCGCTCCGCGGCCGGCCCGCCGCGCCACTCCCGCAGGATCGCGTCGGTGAACCGGGGCCACACCACACCGGCCCACGGTCCGAAGTCCCGGTCCGTCACCGCCACCGCGGCCACCCCGGCATCCGGGTCCACCCACAGGAAGGTCCCGGACTGCCCGAAGTGACCGAAGGTCCGCGGGGAGGAGAGGGAGCCGGTCCAGTGCGGCGACTTGGTGCCCCGGATCTCGAAACCCAGGCCCCAATCGTTCGGCTTGTGCTGCCCGAATCCCGGCAGCACCCCGTTCAGACCGGGGAACACCGGCCGGGTCGCCTCCGCCACGGTGGTGGAGTCCAACAGTCGCGGGGACTGGAGCTCGGCGGCGAAGCGGGTCAGGTCCTCCACGGTGGAGACCGCGTCCTTGGCGGGTGAGCCCCGCAGTTCCGTCGAGGTCATCCCCAGCGGCTCGAGGACCGCCTGTCGCAGGTATTCGGGGAAGGACATCCCGGTCGCTTCGTCGATGTGCTCCGCCAGCACCTCGAAACCGGCGTTGGAGTACAGCCGGCGGGTGCCCGGCTCCGCCATCTCGCGCCGTTCGTCGAAGGCGAGCCCCGAGGTATGGGCGAGCAGGTGCCGAACGGTGGAGCCCTTCGGTCCGGCGGGCTCGTCCAACTCGATGGCGCCCTCCTCGATGGCGATCAGCATCGCCCAGGCCGCCAACGGCTTGGTCACCGAGGCGAGGGGGAACCGCTCCGTCACCGGGCCGTGGAACGCGACCGGCCCGCCGTCCGCCGGGATCACGGCCGCCGCCGCCCGGGGCACCGGCCACTGCTCGATCATCGCCAGAGACTCCATGGGCCGAGCCTAACCCGCCGTCCCCCGCGTCCCGGCGGGCACGCCGGGACGCGGGGGACGGGCCGTTTCCCCGGGGCACATCGGGGACCCGGCCGGGGCTCCCGGGGACGCGGTCGCCGGCGGCGTCGCGCCTCCCACCCGGGGGCGCCGCCCGGCGCGGGCGCAGGTCACGCCGGGCGAGCCGGTTGGTCGGTACATCCTGATCGAAGGCATTGGGAAGCCCTTCCGTGCTGGCCGGAGGGGTGCCGGCCGGCATACCATCCGGCAAGCCGGGGGAACGGGTGTCCGGCGCTGCCGGGGAGCGGGTGGGAACGATGAGATGCTCGCAGTGTCAGGTGGGACGTGCCTGGGACGCGTACGGGCGGTGCGAACCCTGTTCGCGGGCGAACGTGAACCTCGGACCGGCCGGCTCGCAACTGGTCGCCACCGGGGCGGAGCCCCCGGGACCGGACGCGGCCGAGCCGCGCCCGGAAGCCGGCGCGGTGCCGCCGCGTCCCTTCCCGTCCGCCGCGCAGCCCCCGGCGCCGCCTCCGCCCGCCCCCCGGGGCGCGTGCACGCAGTGTTTCGCGGGAACCGCCTGGGACGACGAGGGGCGCTGCCGCCCCTGCTCCGAGGCGGGGGTGCGGCTGACCGCGGCCCCGCCCCGCACAGCCCCCGCGATCGAGACCGCCGAACCGCTTTCCGAGCTCACGGACGGGTCCGCCCCCCGGCGCCGGCTGTCCTTCCTCTCCCGCCGCTCCTGACCCGGCACCGCTTCGCTCCGACGGGGTTCGAGCCCCCGCCGGGACCGGGGTCGGAACGGCGGTCTCACAACTCGGCGAGCAGATCCTGCTTCTTCGCGGAGAACTCCTCGTCGGTGAGCAGCCCCGCCGAGTGCAGGTCACCCAGATGCCGGATGCGGTCGGCGATGTCCGCCGGGTCCCGGCGGGGATCCCTCGGGTTGGGCAGCGCGCTCACCGGCCCCCCGGTCCGCTCCACCTCCTGCACGGCGGCCAGCACGCTCGCGGCGAGCGGCAACGACTCGTGCACCAGTCCGTAGCCCAGGCCGAAGACCACCGCGGTGGGGTCCTGGTCCGCCGACACCGGCGCGGTGGTGACCGGTTTGCCGTCCGGCCCACGCCGCAGCAGACGCAGGTACCCGCCGTCCACCTCCGGGGAACGCCATTCCACCCCGGCCAGCTCGGCGACGGCGAAGGTCTGGTCACCGGCTTTCCACTTGGCGGAGGAGGCGCCGGTACGGAACCAGCGGAAATCCACGGTGGCGCCGTCGAAGGCGACCCGGCCGTCGTACGCCTTGAAGCGCAGCGGCGCCGGCGGGGGATCGACCATGAACTCGTCGGCCTCCTCCAGGGCCCGGGGGCCGAGCCGGGCCAACAACTCCGCCGCGTAGTAGCCGGCCGGTGTCTCCCGTTCGGCCGGCAGCACCAGGCGATAGGGGTCCGCGGTGTCCCGGAGTTGGCCCGCGGCGGCCTCCAGCAACGGGTCGGCCCCGGGTCTGGGAAGGATCCGCAGGACGACGGTGCCCTTCCTGGCACCGGGCCCCAGTTCCACCGAACTCAACGCTTCATGGGGAATGCGACGCTCGCCCAACACGTGGAAGAGCTTCGGCGTGCGAATCCCCCGTTCGAAGCGGATGAGCACGGAATCGGTGTCGAACTCCCAGGAGGAGTGGATTCCGGCCAGCACATCACCCATGCGGGTCATCGTATGCGCCCGGGCTGACGGATGGGCCACCCTCCGCGCACCTCACGGGGGGAACGCGCTCGGGGGCGTGCGCTCCCGTCCCCGGGGACGACGCGCGTCACCGATGTCACGCGTCCGGAATCCGTCCTTCCCCGGACGGGGGTCACGGGGCCGTCCGGGGAGGGAGGGAACCGGTGGTGGCGGGCCGGGTGGGGCGCCCGACGGACGACTGCGGCGTACGTCACGGGGTCCTTCCCGTTCAGGTGACGGACGTGATCAGACCGGTGCCGATGCGCGCGAAGTTGCGCAGGCTGTCGGAGCCCGGTTCGAAGTAGCCCGTGTGGCCCCGGGCGGTCCCCGAGGCCACGGGCAGCGCCCCGAAGGAGGGGTGCACCGGATCGGTGCCGTGCCCGATAGGGCCGACGGACAGGTGTGGCACGTCGCGGATCCAGTCGCCGGTCGCCCGGGTGGCCCAGACCCTGGCGTCGGTGCCCAGCCGATCGGCCCGGGAGACCCGCATGCCGGGGCTGCCGGCGACCACGATGTCGGTCACCCGATCGGACAGTCGTTCGGCGGCCAGACCGCACACCACCGACCCGTAGGAGTGGCAGAAGAGCGCGACGGGCGCGTCGCCGGGCAACCCCTCCACCGCCCGCACCAGCCGCTCGGCGCCCTCGGCCGCCAATTCCCCGGTGGCGGCGGAGACGCCCACCCCGCGAGGGGTGGTGTAGTCCGCCCAGGCGATCACGGCGGATGCCCCGTCGGGATCGGTGGCGCTTTGTTCGGCGTGGAGGGCCTCGGCCATCCCGACGGGGGAGCGGTACCGCATCCGGGTGCGTTCGAAGGTCAGCAGGTCGGTGTCCACCCCCGGCACGACCACGGAGATCCGCCGCGCCGTGTCCAGATCACCGAACACCTCGGCCGCCCGGCCGCCGCCGGAGGGATCGAAGGAGAGGATCCGGCGGTCCTCGCGCAGCAGCGAGCCGTAGCGGTTGGCCAGTCGACCGGCGTGGTGGCGGCCGGCCACCGACAGGCGGTCGTCGTCGACGCGCTCGCGTTCGAGCTCCCGGGCCCGGGCCAGCGCGTGCCGATTGGCGGCGTACCGCACCTCCGCCGGGGCGCCGTCGAGGTTGCCGACCACCTCGGGGTGGCGTTCGGCCAACAGCATCCACTTGCGGTGCCCCATGGAGGCGAAGAAGACGGCGATCCGCTCGGGAGGGGAGGCGACGGAGGGTAGATCGGCACCGCCGATGGAATCGCGGTTCCAGGCCGTCAGGCGCTCGGTCCGGACGTCCGGCGCGCCGGGCTCGCCGCTGGTGATCCACCCGGAGGCCGCCAGCACGGTGAAGACGACCGCCAGCGGCAGCAGGACGCGCCGCAGGAGGCCGGGGAACCGGGCGACGCGGTGTCCGGATGGCGCGGGGGAGGGGTTGATGTTCGACACTGCTCCCGCATCCTACGATCGTTTCGTCTGAATTAAACCCTTCGGAGTGCGGAGTCCGCTTCGATGTGGTGTGGGTCATTCCCCGGGGTGACCGCCGATCGGAGCAAGGGGTGTTCCCGTCCCGCGGGGTGACGGGAAGCGTACGTCGAGGGCAACGAAAAGACAACGGAAGGGCAACGGACCGGCAACGGCGAGGTGGTCCGGGAGCCCGGCGCGCCGTCGCCCGGTCGTGCGCCGCCCCGCCGCTTCGTGCTCGTCAGCCCATGGGCCCGCCGTCCCGCGATGGGTCGTCCCGCCATCCCGTGAACGGCCGTCCCGCGACCCGGCCACGGGAGGGTCGGCCGGTGCCCGCCCTCGCGCCGGGGCGCGCGTCCCCCTCGGGATCCGCCGGGCCGGTCGCCGCGTCCCGGGAGCCGCGCGTCGGGGCGGCCCCGGTGTCGAGCGGCCCGCCGATGCCGCCGGCGGCCCCTCGGTCGGGCACGCCGGGCGCCCCCGCCCCCGTCGCGCCCCGGTACGCGGCCAGTTCCGCGCGCAGCGCCCGCACCTCGGCCATCAGTTCCGCCAGGGCCGCGTCCCGCCGCCGGGAGTCCTCGTCCGTCTCGTCGAAGCGGGAGATGAACCAGGCGGCGATGTTGGCCGTCACCACACCCAGCAGGGCGATCCCCGAGAGCATCAGCGCGATCGCCGGCAACCTGCCCACACCGGTGGTCGGCGCGGTATCCCCGTAGCCGACCGTGGTCATGGTGGTAAACGCCCACCACACGGCGTCACCCGGAGAATGAATATTCGACTCCGGGGAGTCCTGTTCCACCTCCAGGACGGCCAGCGAGCCGAACATCACCAGCCCCGCGCAGCACCCCGCCACGTACACCGTCAGCTGGATCCGGGAGGCCATCCGGGCCCGCTCCCCGGCGAGCACCAGCGTGGAGACCAACCGCAGCAGCCGGAGCTGTCGCAGCAGCGGCAGGGCCACGGCGGCCAGGTCCAGCGGGTGCCGGCGCACGAACCGCCACCGCCGCCGGGAGAGCAGCAGCCGGGTCAGATAGTCCGCCGCGAACGTCCCCCAGATCGCCCACTCGGTGATCCGGCACACCCGGTGCACCGCGGACGGGGCCTCCGGGGCGACGATCGGCACCGCGTACACCACCCCGAACAGCACCGCCAGGCCCAGCAGCGGCATCTCGGTGCGCCGCTCCCACCGTCGCCTGCCGGGCTCGAGCGCCTCCTCGGGGTGCGGGGCGGGCGGTCGGGGCGCGAGGTCCCCGGGCGGGGGTGCCGTCCCGGCCACCCCGAGCGGGTCCCGATCGGGGGCGGGGTGCGGTGCGTCCATGTCGGGACATGCTGGGACGCCGGGTCCGGGCCCCCGGAGGGCGGGCGGGGCACATCGGGCGGGACACGGGAGAGGAGACGCACGCGGCGGGGGCCCCCCCCCCCCCCCC
>NZ_JAJUWS010000042.1 GCF_021390475.1 Streptomyces sp. ST2-7A | reverse complement strand
CAGTACGAAGGTGACGCCCAGGCGGTGCAGGGCGACGTCCATCAACAGTTGGTCGAAGGCGCGGTTGAGGAAGGTCGCGTAGACGGCGAAGACCGGGTGCAGGCCGGAGGCGGCCAGGCCGGCGGCGCGGTGGGTGCGACGGGAGACGGAGTCCGGGACCACCGCGATGAGCGGGACCACACCGGTGGATCGGGTACTGGATCCCACCGGCCGTGCCCATGAGGTTCAGACCGGTGGTGATCGGCCGGATCACCGGGGTGCCCGGCAGCGCGGACCGGATCCGGCCCCGTCCGCCGAAGGGGCCGGTGCCACCGATGACGGCCGCCGCGATGACGTTCATCAGCGGGTGGCCCGGGCCCGGGCTCTTGGAGGCGCCGCCGGCCCGGGCGGCCCGGAAGAGCCCGCCGGGGCGGCGAGGGAACTCGCGATCGTGAAGACCGTCAGTCGCACCCCGGCGACGTTGCTCCCGGCGCGTCGCGCCACCTCGGTGTTGCCGCCGGCCGCGAAGATCCGCCGGTCGTAGCGGGTGCGGCGGACCACGAATTCCGCGAGCACCGGGATGACCGGGAAGATCACCGGTGCCGTCGGCAGGCGCGATGCCGGTGTGAGGGCCCGGGCGACGCCGAACGCCGCGGCGGCCACCGGCGCGCCGCGATCTCGCTGCACGGCCGGGTGGGCAGGCCGACGGCGGCGCTCCCGCAGCGGCGGGGCGGGCACGTAGCCGCTGGTGATGACGGCGGCCGGCCCGTAGGCGGCGGCGATGACGATCGGGCCGACGACCACGGGGGTGGCGCCCGGTTCGCCGTCGCGGACCTCGCGGCGGAACTCCTCGGCACAGCCGGCCGGGCCGCGTTCGCGCACCAGCGGGCGGGGATCGACGGCCGGTCGGCGGCCGGGGGCCGGGGCCGCCCTCGGCTCACCCGCCGATGCCCGCCTCGGCGCACTCGTCGGCGAACTCGGCGGTGCAGATCTCGTCGGTGGTGTGGAAACCGTCGGCGATGACCGTCTCCTCGATGTTGTCCACCGTGACCGCGACCGGGGTCAGCAGGGCGCTGGGGACGCCGTCGGTGGTGGGACTGTCCACACTGTCGGGGGTGAGGTCGGAGAAGTCCTCGCCGTCGAGCAGGCGCACGGCGATCTCGGCGGCGATCTCGGCGGCGGGGATCAGGGCCTTGTAGATGGTGAAGGTCTGCTCGCCGGAGATGATCCGCTGCAGGGCGGCCAGTTCGGCGTCCTGCCCGCCGACCGGCACGTCCTCGACGCCGGCACCGCGCAGGGCGTTGACGATCCCCGCGGTCAGGCCGTCGTTGGCGGAGTGGACGGCGTCGAACCCGTCGGTGCCCAGCGACCGGACGGCGGAGGTGACGGCGTCGTCGGCGATGGCCGGATCCCAGCCGTCGATGTCCCGCTCGTAGACGATCTCCACGACCGGGTCCAGGACCTCGCGGGCGCCGGCCTTGAAGAGGGCCGCGTCGGGGTCGGTCGGCGAGCCGTTGATCATCATGACCCGGGCGCCCTCGGCGTCGTTCCCGAGCGCGTCGAGCAGGGCCTGCCCCTGGAGGCGGCCGACGGCCTCGTTGTCGTAGGAGACGTAGGCGTCGATGTCGCCCTCGGCGAGACGGTCGTAGGCGACGACCGGCACGCCCTCCGCGGCGGCATCCTCGACCCACGGACCGGTCGCGGCGGCGTCCACCGGGTCGAGGATGATCACGTCGACGCCCTGCGTGAGCATGGCGTCGAACTGCTGCTTCTGCCGGGCGGTGTCCGCGTCCGCGTTGCCGTGGGTGACCTCGCAGTCGTCGCACAGCTCGGCGATCGTGGCCTCGATGACGGGGCGGTCGAACGCCTCGTACCGGGTGGTGGTGTTGTCCGGAAGGAGGAGGCCGATGGTACGGAAGCCCTCGGCGCCCCCGTCACCGGCACCGTCGCCCTCGTCGCTGCCGTCACCGGCTTCGCCACAGGCCGCCGACCCGGCCGCCAGGGCCAGGGTCGCCGCGCCGATGACGGCACGGCGCAGATACCTCCGCATGATGTGCTTCGCCTTCCGCCGGGGCCGCCGCTCCGCGACCCGAGTGGGGAGAGCCAACCGTCCTCGCCCAATGTGGTCAACATCCGAACCATCCTTCAACCACGAAGAGCGAACCCGACGTTCGCCTCGCACCACTTTCTTCGTTCCATGAACGCGGGATCTTCGTTTCCGGACGAATATCCCCACGATCACGGCAAGGTCATCGTTCTCCCGAAGGGAGCCCGGAGCCGCCCGGGCCCCGTCCGACGGCCCCGCTCCGGGGACCGTCGCCGACCCGACGCCGACCCGACGCCACGGTTCGCCGCCCCCGGCACCCCCGGCGCCCCCGACCCGTCGGCGGGTCCCTCCCCCGTCCCGGGTTCCCTCAGGACTGCCGGTAGCCGTTCACCGCGCCCAGCAGGACCCCGTCACCCATCTCGCGCAGCACCAGCGCCAGGGCTCCCAGCACCTCGGCCCGACCGCCCAGGGCGCCCGGCACGAGGGTCAGTCGACGTGCCGCCGAGGGGATCGCGTACCGGCTCACCGAGTCGCGGATCGGCCCCAACGCCAACTCCCCCGCCTCGGCCAGGTCTCCGCCGAGCACCACCCGGGTGGGGTTGAGCAGGTTGCACAGCTGCGCCACGCCGTGGCCCACGTTGCGACCGACGTCCGCGATCACCCGGCGGCAACCGGGATCGCCCTCGCGCGCCAACTGCACCACCCGGGGCATGGTCAGGTCCGTCCCGTGGTTGGCGTGCAGCAGCGGCAGCACGTGCCGGGCGGCGGTGAAGGTCTCCAGACAGCCGCGGTTGCCGCAGCGGCACACCGAGCCGGACTCGTCCAGGGTGATGTGTCCGATCTCGCCGGCCGTGCCGCCGGGGCCCCGGTAGATCTGGCCGTTGATCACCAGGCCCGCGCCGACACCACTGGCCACCTTGATGTAGGCCAGGTCGCGCACCCCGCGCCCGCTGCCCCACACCAGCTCGCCCAGGGCGCCGAGGTTGGCGTCGTTGTCCACGTGCACCGGCACACCCAGCCGCCCCGCCAGTTCCTCGCGCGGGTTGATGCCGCGCCAGCCCGGCAGGATCGCGGTGGAGCCCAGGGTGCCGGTCTCCACGTCGATCGGGCCGGGGACACCCAGGCCCACCCCGATGGTCTTGTCCCGGTCCACACCGGCCATCGCCAGCAGTCGGGCCACCAGTTCCTCCGCCCGGGAGAAACCCTGGTCGGCGGAGGAGTCGACGTCGAAGGGCTCCGCCTCCTCGGCCAGCACCTGGTGGGCGAGGTTGCCCACCGCGACCCGCAGGTGGGAGTGGCCGAAGTCCACGCCGACCACGATGCCCGCGTCCGTGGACAGCGAGACGCTGCGGGCCCGCCGGCCGCCGGCGGAGGTGGTGCGCACGTCCACCGTGCCCAGGTCCCCCAACTCGCGGACGATGTTGGAAACCGTCGCGGCGGACAGACCGGTGGTGCGGGCGATCTCCGCCTGCGTCAGCGAGCCCGCCGACCGGACGGCTCGCACCACCCGTTCCAGATTGGCGCGATGCAGTGACGACTGCGAGCCCGGAGTCTCCACGACCCTCTCCCAGCGTGTTGGGTGTATCCCCCGGGCGGACTCGTCCCGGGGTCCGCCGGCCGCCCATGGGGAGAGACGGCGCCGCGACCACTATATGAACTGACGATCGGCTCGGGGAAAACTCCGACCGAACCGATTTCGGCCCGGTCGGTCGCCGGTCGGCGCCGGGACGTGCGGGGCCGTGCTCGAATGTGACCGCTTCCCACCCGGTGAGGCCCGTTCGATGCCCGCTCGGCACCGCTCCGCATCCGGTCGCCACCTCCTCCGTCCCTCTGATCCCGACCTCCGGACGGACGGCCCCGGTACGTCCGCGCCCCCGCGTCCGGGAGGGACGCGGGGGCGCGGGGGCACGGAACCGTGCGGGGCGTGCGCGCGGGGCGGGGCGGATCACCGACCCGCCCCGCGCCCGATCACCTGCGGATCAGCGAACGCAGCACGTACTGCATGATCCCGCCGTTGCGGTAGTAGTCCGCCTCGCCGGGGGTGTCGATGCGGACCACCGCGTCGAACTCCACACCGGTGTCGGTGGTGACCTTCACCGTCTCCGGCACGCCGCCCTCGTTGAGCGCGGTGATGCCGGTGATCGAGAAGGTCTCCTCGCCGGTCAGGCCCAGGTCCAGCGCCGAGGCGCCCTCCGGGAACTGCAGCGGCAGCACGCCCATGCCGATCAGGTTCGAGCGGTGGATGCGCTCGTAGGACTCGGCGATGACCGCCCTGACGCCCAGCAGCGCGGTGCCCTTGGCCGCCCAGTCGCGGGAGGAACCCGAGCCGTACTCCTTGCCCGCCAGGACCACCAGCGGGATACCGGCCGCCTGGTAGTTGCTGGAGGCGTCGTAGATGAAGGAGACCGGCCCGCCCTCCTGCGTGAAGTCGCGGGTGTAGCCGCCCTCGGTGCCCGGCGCGATCTGGTTGCGCAGGCGGATGTTGGCGAAGGTGCCGCGGATCATGACCTCGTGGTTGCCGCGGCGCGAGCCGTAGCTGTTGAAGTCGCGACGCTCCACGCCGTGCCCGGTGAGGTACTGCCCCGCAGGGGTGTCGGCCTTGATGGCGCCGGCCGGGGAGATGTGGTCGGTGGTCACCGAGTCGCCCAGCTTGGCCAGCACCCGGGCGCCGGAGATGTCGCCGACCGGCTCCGGGTCCATGCCCATGCCCTCGAAGTACGGGGGCTTGCGGACATAGGTGGACTCCGGGTCCCACTCGAAGGTGTCACCGGTGGGCACCGACAGGGAGCGCCACTGGTCGTCACCGGCGAAGACGTCGGCGTAGCTGTCGGTGAACATCTCCTGGCCGATCGCGGAGGCGACGACCTCCTCGACCTCCTGCTCGGAGGGCCAGATGTCGGCCAGGTGCACCGGCTTGCCCTCGGTGTCGATGCCCAGCGCGTCGCGGGTGATGTCCACCTTCATGGACCCGGCGATGGCGTAGGCGACCACCAGCGGCGGGGAGGCCAGGTAGTTCATCTTCACGTCCGGGTTGATCCGGCCCTCGAAGTTCCGGTTGCCGGAGAGCACCGAGACCACGGCCAGGTCGTGGGCGTTGACCGCCTCGGAGACCTCGTCCGGCAGCGGGCCGGAGTTGCCGATGCAGGTGGTGCAGCCGTAGCCGACCAGGTTGAAGCCCATCTTGTCCAGGTAGGGGGTCAGCCCCGCCCGGTCGTAGTAGTCCATGACGACCTTGGAGCCGGGCGCCAGGGTGGTCTTGACCCAGGGCTTGCGGGTCAGGCCGCGCTCCACCGCCTTCTTGGCGACCAGGGCGGCGGCCACCATGACGTACGGGTTGGAGGTGTTGGTGCAGGAGGTGATCGCGGCGACGGTCACGGCGCCGTGGTCGAGCTCGTAGGTCACGCCCTCGGGCGAGGTGACGGGGACCGGCTTGCTCGGCACGTCGCTGGAGACGGCCGGGGCGTCGGAGGCCGGGAAGGACTCCTTGCCCGCCTCGTCCAGGTCGGTGTCGTCCACGTGCACGCGCACGTCCTGGCCGAACTGCTGGGCGGCCTCGGAGAGCGCGATGCGGTCCTGCGGGCGCTTCGGGCCGGCGATGGAGGGCACCACGGTGGACAGGTCCAGCTCGAGGTGTTCGGAGAAGTCCGGCTCGGCGGCCGGGTCCAGCCACAGCCCCTGCTCCCTGGCGTACGTCTCGACCAGGGCGAGCTGCTGCTCGTCGCGGCCGGTCAGCCGCATGTAGTTGATGGTCTCGTCGTCGATCGGGAACATCGCCGCGGTGGAGCCGAACTCCGGCGACATGTTGCCGATGGTGGCGCGGTTGGCCAGCGGCACCGCCGAGACGCCCTCGCCGTAGAACTCGACGAACTTGCCGACCACTCCGTGCTTGCGCAGCATCTCGGTGATGGTGAGCACCAGGTCGGTGGCGGTGGTGCCGGTGGGCAGCTCGCCGGTCAGCTTGAAGCCGACCACCCGCGGGATGAGCATGGAGACCGGCTGGCCCAGCATGGCCGCCTCGGCCTCGATGCCGCCCACGCCCCAGCCCAGCACGCCCAGGCCGTTGACCATGGTGGTGTGGGAGTCGGTGCCGACCAGGGTGTCCGGGTAGGCCTTGCCCCCGCGGACCATGACGACCCGGGCCAGGTGCTCGATGTTGACCTGGTGGACGATGCCGGTGCCCGGCGGTACCACCTTGAACTCGTCGAAGGCGGTCTGGCCCCAGCGCAGGAACTGGTAGCGCTCGCGGTTGCGGCCGTACTCCAGATCGACGTTCTGGCGGAAGGCGTTGGCGGTGCCGAACTTGTCGGCGATCACCGAGTGGTCGATGACCAGCTCGGCGGGGGCCAGCGGGTTGATCCGGGCGGGGTCGCCGCCCAGCTCCTTGACCGCCTCGCGCATGGTGGCCAGGTCGACCACGCAGGGTACGCCGGTGAAGTCCTGCATGATCACCCGGGCGGGGGTGAACTGGATCTCGTGGCTCGGCTTGGCGGAGGCGTCCCAGCCGCCGAGCGTGCGGATGTGGTCGGCGGTGATGTTCGCGCCGTCCTCGGTGCGCAGCAGGTTCTCCAACAGAACCTTCAGGCTGTAGGGCAGGCGGGCGGAACCCTCCACCTTGTCCAGCCGGTAGATCTCATACGACTCGTCGCCCACCCGCAGCGTGCTACGGGCGTCGAAGCTGTTCGCCGACACGACAGACTCCTTCGGTGCATGACTCGCGCGTCCTGACGCCATCCTGCCGCGCGCCGCACGCCCGTGACCGGTAAGGGCCGCCTTGGTCGCTTGCGCGTGGCGCGCCCGGGACGGCTCCGCGGGGAGGCGGGGCGGGATGGTGACGCGCCCCTCGACAAAATATCTCGATGTCGAGATAACTCTAGTACATCCCCGCCGGCGGGTCATACGCCCGGGGTCCGGGGCCACGCCCGGTGGGGACGGGACGGTGGGGACGGCCCGGTGGGGGTGGGGTGGTCCCGGTCGCCGGTCGGAGAGCCCGTGAACTCCCCGCCTCCCGCCGTGGGGCCGTCCGGCCCCCCTGTCCCACCCGTTCCGGGTCGTCGAGAGGCCCGGGACCGGGAGAGGGCGGGCTTTCGGAGGACGGCGACCGGGTGGCCGAGGCCCGGGGTGGGGCGGGAACCCGGAGTCCCCTCCTGGTTGCTGACGGCGGACCCCGCCATCGGTCCGCCGGAGCGCCACGGCGGCGAGGTGCTGTTCATCGAGACCCCCGAGGAGTTGCCGAGCGCCACGGAGGTGTACCGGATCCTGCGGAACACGGGCGAGCGCGAGCTGCCGGGTCGCCTCCCGGCGGCCCCGGTGAGCCGGGCGAGGAACCGGCGTGTTCGATCGGCCGCTCGCCGCCCCGGAGCGGGACCGGTACCGACGGGAGCAGCGGGAGGCCGTGCTGCGGGCCCTGGGGGAGTACGCGCCCGACGCGATGGCGGTGTTCGACGTGGACCTCGGCCACACCGATCCGCAACTCGTCGTCCCCGTCGGCGGCCCGATCCGGGTGGACGGCCCCGCCCACCGCATCACCGTCACCTACCGACCGTCACCGCCCCGCCGGCCCGGGGCGGAGGATGCCCGCCGGAGTTCAGCGGCCCACAGGTCCACCAGGCCGGGACAGAGGTGATCGAGGCCCTGGGGCCGGGCGAGGGCGAGGACGTGCTCCACCATGGCCTCCACCCCGGGGTGGTCCCCCACCGGCCGCAGCAACCAGATCCTGCCGGGCGGACGCGGGGGTACCCCCGCCTCGGCCAACAGCGCGTTGACCTCGGCTTCCTCCCGACGGCGCTCCTCCTCCCCCATCGGCACGCACCGCGCGTCGGTGATCCGGCCGGTGGCATCCGTGCGGGTTTCGGTGACCCACACGGTCGACCGGTCGGGTACCCACGTGCGGGCCGGGGCGGGCCACAGGCGGGGCAGGAAGCACCACAGCGTCGAGTCGGGCACGAGCGTCCAGCCGAACTCCACCAACTGGCGGACCTCCGGCAGTCGGTCCCGCTCCAACTCGGTGCGGTGCGCGCGCCCCGCCGGTACCGGGTGCGGGGCCGTGTCCCGGCCCCAGTCCGTCGTCACCATGCCGCTCCCCTCCCCCGGCGCCGGTTCCCGGTGCCGTGCGTGTGCCGGTTCTCCCCGCCGCGCCCGCGACATCCTTCCACCGGACCGGAACCCCCGGGGTCCGGCGACCTGCACCGGCCCGGGACACGCCCGGGCGAGGGGCGCGGGCGTGTCCCGACGGCGAGGGCCTTCACCCCCTCGACGACCGGCGGAAATGGGCCGAGGATGGACGGAATCCCCGATCGAGTCCTCACCCGAACGGGCGTACGTGGCTAGCAACATCTCATATCCGAGATACAGTCGTTGCCATGACCGAGGACTACCTTGCTCGCATCGGCAAGCTCATCCGGGACGCCCGCCAGCACCGTGGCTGGACCCAGCTGCAGTTGGCGGAGGCGCTGAACACCAGCCAGAGCGCTGTCAACCGTATCGAACGCGGGAACCAGAACATCAGTCTTGAGATGATCGCCAGAATCGGCGAGGCCCTGGACAGCGAGATCGTGTCCCTCGGCTACTCCGGGCCGATGCACCTGCGGGTGGTCGGCGGACGCCGCCTCTCCGGCGCCATCGACGTCAAGACGAGCAAGAACGCCTGCGTCGCCCTGCTGTGCGCGACCCTCCTCAACTCCGGCCGCACCGTGCTGCGCCGGGTCGCCCGCATCGAGGAGGTCTACCGCATCCTGGAGGTGCTCTCCTCCATCGGCGTCCGCGCCCGCTGGATCAACGACGGCGCCGACCTGGAGATCGTGCCGCCCGCCGAGCTGGACCTCGACGCGATGGACGCCGACGCCGCCCGGCGCACCCGCAGCATCATCATGTTCCTGGGCCCGCTGCTGCACCGCATGGACCGCTTCAAGCTCCCCTACGCCGGTGGTTGCGACCTCGGCACCCGCACCGTCGAGCCGCACCTGGCCGCGCTGCGCCGCTTCGGCCTGGACATCACCGCCACCGAGGGCACCTACCACGCGGTGGTCGACGCCTCCGTGCGTCCCGACCGGCCGATCGTGCTGACCGAGCGCGGGGACACCGTCACCGAGAACGCGCTGCTCGCCGCCGCCCGCCACGAGGGCGTCACCGTCATCCGCAACGCCTCCTCCAACTACATGGTCCAGGACCTGTGCTTCTTCCTGGAGCAGTTGGGCGTGCGGGTGGAGGGCGTGGGCACCACCACCCTCACCGTGCACGGTGTGGCGGAGATCGACCGGGACGTGGACTACTTCCCCTCCGAGGACCCGGTCGAGGCGATGAGCCTGATCGCCGCCGCCGTGATCACCTCCTCCGAACTGACCGTGCGCCGCGCGCCGGTGGAGTTCCTGGAGATCGAGCTGGCGGTGCTGGAGGGCATGGGGCTGGACCACTCCGTCTCGCCCGAGTACACCGCCGACAACGGCCGCACCCGGCTGGCCGACGTCACCGTGCGGCCGTCCAAGCTCGAGGCGCCGATCGACAAGATCCACCCCATGCCGTTCCCGGGGCTGAACATCGACAACGTGCCGTTCTTCGCCGCCATCGCGGCCAGCGCGCACGGCTCGACGCTCATCCACGACTGGGTCTACGACAACCGGGCGATCTACCTGACCGACCTCAACCGCCTCGGCGGCCGACTCCAACTCCTGGACCCGCACCGGGTGTTGGTGGAGGGCCCCACCAGGTGGCGGGCGTCCGAGATGATGTGCCCGCCGGCGCTGCGCCCGGCCGTGGTCGTCCTGCTGGCCATGATGGCCGCCGAGGGCACCTCGGTGCTGCGCAACGTCTACGTCATCAACCGCGGTTACGAGGACCTCGCCGAGCGCCTGAACTCCGTCGGCGCGCAGATCGAGATCTTCCGCGACATCTGATCCGAGTAGGCCGCCGCACCCCGCCTGACCTGCGTTGACGCGGGTCAGGGAGGGGTGCGGCGGCCTCCCCGGGACTTCTCCGGGACTTCGGGCCCGCAGTCGTGCGTCGGCTACGTCGCACCCGACGTCACCCCGCACGGTCCGATCGGTCTCGTCATGCCCGGGTCAGGGATTCGATTCCCCGGTGCGGCTTCCATCCCGTGTGAACACCGCACGGAACGTCGTGTCCGGGTCCGCAACCCGCCGACCACGTCGCCGGGTTGCGGGCCGTCCGGAGGACCCCGCGTCCCGGGGGCCGGGTCGCCCGCGGGCTGGGTGACCCGGCCCGAGCGAGTGCTCTCGGTGGTCCGCCGGCGATGGGCGGAAGAACTCCGCGGACGCCAACCGAACGGTGGAACCGGAAGGCAACAACTCCACCGTGTGGGGCCATGGGACGGGAGCGGCGAGTTCGAGTGCGATCATGGTCTGGTTGTCATCGGCCCAGTCCTCGTCACCGGCGGTGCGCTCCTGCCTTCGGCCGAAACGTACGGCGCCCGTCACGATTCCCCGCACTTCCGCGGCCGCCCGGCGCAGAAGAAACACATCACGACCAGGTCGTCGGCATAGCGGGCCAGGCCCCCGTCGTGCTCGTCCCATGCCCGATCGAGCCGGTGCAGATAGACGTTGCACATCAGCGGTGAGATCACACCACCTTGCGGGGTGCCGGTCACCGACTCCCGCACCTGCCCGTCCTCTATCACCCCGACGCGGAGAATCTGGCGCAGGAGTTTGAGGACGGGCTGGTCACAGACGCGTTCTTCGACCGCGTGCATCAACTTCCCGTGCGGGAGCGCCGAGAAACACTCGGCGATATCCGCCTCCATCACCCACCGCCTGCCCCGGTGGTGCTCCTCGGATACGGCCGGTCGGCCTCGTCGCGGCAGTTCACCGAATGGTTCGCGGCGATCTTCACCCATCTGACGACCTCGGTGTTCACCGCGTCGCTGAACGGCGAGATGGTCGCCATGCCCCTGTGGCCGCATCACGAGAACCGCCTCCACGGCTTCCACGCGGGCTTCGACTACGAGGTCGGCGGCGGCCTGCCGCCGTATTCGTTGGTCGGTTACCACCTGCCCATCGCCTACGGTTGCCCGCCGCCCGGGATCAACGTCCTGGAATACGGGATCAGCGCGGACGAGACGAAACGGTTGCGGGGCACCCCAGCGCTGCCCCAGCTCCTGTACGTGAAGCCCCTGACCCCGGACGCACGGGAATGCGCCGAGTGGTCGGCGGGGAACCTCCGGCCGGAGGATCTCCCGTAGTCCCCGGTCACAACCGGGCCGAGGGCGGGAGAGCGGGCCCGATCCCCTCCGGAGCGAGCCCGCTGGGCACCTCGGCCCTTTCACCGCACTCTCGCATGCCCCCCGGCGGACGGAACGACCGCCGGGGGGACGTCGGTCGTGTTGGGGGTGGTCCCGCCCCCAACGACCCGACCTCTCCCCGGCGGGAAAGCGTGAAGACCGTGTGGGCATCGAGGATGGCCTCCGTCACGCGCCCACCTCGGCGACCCGCCCGGCCCCTGCCCCGATGTGGGCGGCGGGCCGGTGCGGGCGACTCCGTCACCGGTAGGGGCGGTGGGAGACCCAGCCCAGTTGAGCCGCGGCGACTCCGGCGGCGAAGCGGTTCTGAACACCCAGTAATTCCATGATGCGGGCGATCCTCC
The DNA here is from genome assembly GCF_021390475.1 of Streptomyces sp. ST2-7A. Taxonomy (GTDB): domain Bacteria; phylum Actinomycetota; class Actinomycetes; order Streptomycetales; family Streptomycetaceae; genus Streptomyces. Next base: position 47,352 of record NZ_JAJUWS010000042.1, on the reverse strand, counting down.
GCCGCACGGTCCGAACGCTGACCTGCAGGTGGCGCGCTATGGGCTCATCACTCGGATAGGTCACCAACAGGGCCAGGAGTTCAAGGTCCTCTTCCGAGATGGGGCGCGCATGCAAGACATCCATCGATCCCCCAAGATGGGACGGCTTCGCCGCCTTATATGGTTGATAGTTATACCATTCCCCGTATTTCCACTCTCATCCTATGAGCTCATTTGCGGCACATCAAGAGCACGTTTCGGACACAGGCTCTACGGCCTTCGTGACACGGCGTTGCCCACGATCTCCCGCGTCTCCGACGACAGATCATCCGATGAATCGAGGTCCCGCAGCGTGTGCAGGACCTTCCGGCGTCGAGTCGGCTCCAGGGACCGCCAGGCGTTGAAGCACCCTGCGAGACGGGCCGCCGCCTGGGGGTTGAGGCGGTCGACCGCCGCGATCTGCCGGGCCGCGAAGGCGTAGCCGGAGCCGTCCGCGGCATGGAAGCGCAAAGGGTTCTCGAAGCAGAAGGTGACGATCAGCGCTCCGACGCGGTTCGGGTTGCCGAAGGAGAACATCGGATGCCCGGTCAATTGCCTCACCCGATCCAGGGTGTCGGGGCGACGACTCCGGGCGTGGAGGGCGAACCACTTGTCCAACACCAGCGGATGGTCGTGCCACCGTCGACCGAACTCCTCCAGTACGGCTTCCCCGTCCTCGCGGTCGGCCAGCGCGGCGAGGGCCGCCCACCGATCGGTCATGTTGTCCGCCCGGGCGTACTGCCGGCGCGTCAGTTCGGCCACCTCGGGCGTGTCCAGTTCGGCCAGGTGGGCCAGACACGTGTTCTTCAACGCTCGCCACCCGACTTGCCGCGCGTCGAACGTGTAGGGGAGGCCGTCGTCGAGGTCGTGATAACGCTCCAGCAGCGGCTCTCGCAACGCCCCGGCCAGTTCCGCCCGGGTGGCGTGCAGGACTTCGGCCAACTTGACCGGATCCGTTTGGTCGAGGACCCCGAACAGCGTTTCGTAACCGGGGAGTTCCAGCATCAGCGCGGTGAGGCCCGGCTCCGGGTCATCGGAACGCAGAAGCCCTCGGAGGACATCGATGAACTCGGCCGGCAACGGCGCCGGTTCCGTTTCCTCGGCGTGGTACCGCTTCAGGAGCAACTCGGTGACGTAGGCCTGGAGGGATTCCCAGCGCACGAAGGGGTCGTCGTCGTGAGTGGCGAGCAGGAGCCGTTCCGCACCGGTCAGGGGGATCCGGAGCCGCACGGGGGCGGAGAAACCGCGCAGCAGGGACGGCACGGGCCGGGCCGGGATGTCGGTGAACCTCAGGGTGGTGACCGGTTGCCGCAGCTCGAACACCCGCTCGATTTCTGGCGTGGTGTCCTCTCCCTCCGGGCGAAGCGGTACGTGCCGGCCCTCCGGGCCCAGGAGGGCGAGCCTCAGGGGGACGTGCAGCAGCTCCTTGTGGGGCTGTTTCGGAGTGGGAGGGCAGGACTGGCGCACGACCAGCGTGTACGTGCGGGTCCCGGCGTCGTACTCCGGTTCCACGTCGAGGACCGGTGTGCCGGCCTGGCCGTACCAGCGCATGAATTGCGTGAGGTCGGCGTCATTGGCCTCGGCCATGGCCGTGACGAACTGATCACAGGTCGCCGCTTGCCCGTCGTGTCTGTTCAGGTAGAGCCGCAGCCCTTCCCGGAACCCCTCCTCCCCGAAGAGGGTGCACAGCATCCGGATGACCTCGGCACCCTTCTTGTAGACGGTCCAGGTGTAGAAATTGCTGATCTCCCGGTACTCGTCGGGGCGCACCGGGTGGGCCTGCGGCCCGGCGTCCTCGGCGAACTGGCGCTCGCGCAGGGCGCGAACATCGCGCACCCGCTGGACGCCTCGGCCGAGCAGGTCCCCCGTGAACACCTCGTCCCGGTACACGGCCAGTCCCTCCTTCAGGGAGAGTTGGAACATGTCCCGGCACGTCACCCGGTTTCCCGTCCAGTTGTGGAAGTACTCGTGGGCGACGACGGTGTGGATCGCGGCGATGTCCTCGTCGGTGGCGGTCCGGGGGTCGGCCTGGACGTAGAGGCTGTTGAAGATGTTCAGCCCCTTGTTCTCCATGGCTCCCATGTTGAAGTCATCGACGCTGACCAGCGTGTACGTGTCGAGGTCGTACTCCAGACCGAACTTCTCCTCGTCCCAGACCATGGCCTTGCGCACCGCCTCGAGGGCATGACGACACCCGGGGAGCGCCTCTTCCTCCGCGTACACCCGCACCCCGACCTCCCGTCCCGAGGGGGTGCGGTGGGTGGTCTCGATGTGACCCCGGCGGCCGGCGACCAAGGCGAACAGGTAGCTCGGTTTGGGATGGGGGTCCACCCAGGTGACGGAGTGACGGCCATCCGCCAGACGTCTCGATTCCCGGCGTTCGCCGTTGGACAGGAGGACCGGGAACGTCTCCTCATCGGCTATCAACGTGCAGGTGTGGACGGCGAGGACATCGGGCCGGTCCGGGTAGTAGGTGATGCGTCGGAACCCCTCCGGCTCGCACTGCGTGAGGAGAGTGTCCCCGGAGAGGTAGAGGCCGGTGAGGGCCGTGTTGGCCTTGGGCTCCAGCACCGTCACGATCTCGAGGACGGTTCGGTCCTCCGGGATGGTGAGGGTCAGCGCCTCGGCGTCGAGGGTGTACTCCGTCGGGTCCGGCTCCCGCCCGTTGACCCGGATGGACTCCGGAACGAGGTCACGGCCGTCCAGCCGGAGGGGGGTCCGCCCCTCTTCCGGCCCGCGGGGGGAGATCACCGTGCGCGCGGTGACGCGGGTGCGGGCCGGATCGAGTTCGAAGGTCAGGTCGACGCTCTCGACCGAGTGGGTGGGCGGTCGATAATCGAGCCGACGCACGGGGGCGGGAAACGCGCTGGAGTTGCTCACCGTGGATCCTTTCTCGTGATCCGTCCCCGGTCCGGGGGCCCGCAGGAGCGGGCCCCCGGACCGGGGACGGCGTTACCGCTGGGAAACACCTCTCTCCCCGAAGGTGGCGAGGATGTGCGAGGTGATGACGGTCATGGCGTGGTTGACCTGATCTGCCGAGATCGTGTTGTCGTTCTCGAATGCCAACTCGAAGGTGTGGGCCCGGATGTCCCCCTTCTCATAGAGATCGGTGACATGGGTCCACGCCAACTTCAACGGGGAGACGGCCGCCATCTCCCCGCGGATCTCGCCCGCGGTGAGCCCCACCGGCAGGTGGAAGGCGACATCGCGTCGCAGGAGAGGGTGCTCGGGCATGTCCTCGACCGGTTCGGCGGCGGTGGCGCCGGAAGAGGTGATCAGGGCCGTCCAGTCCAGCTCGAAGTACAGGACCCGGTCCGTGCGGAGCTTCCAGTTGGCGACCACCCGCGGATGGACCTCACCGCACAGGCCGACCACGCGATCCTCTACGAGGAGGTGGGTGAAGCGGGTGGGGTGCATCAGCTCCGCCATGGGCGACGCCTCCTCGACGGACCGTCGGAAGGCGATCCCCGAGCCGCATTCGTGGGCCGACTCCTCCAGCACACCCTTGAGGTACCAGAAGTCGAAGCCCCGGCCACCGTCCTGCCACGCGCCGTGCCTCTCCTCACCCCAAACCATTCCCCACAGGACGGGGCGTTCGCGGTGGTCGTCGGTGCCGAGCGGCTCGAAGAGGTGGGTGAACTCGAAGTACTTGCCGCAGGTCACACTGCGTCGCTGGTTCTCGTCGGCGATGTCGAGAGCCTGTAGCAGGGCATTGTTCTTCAGCAGGGAGAAGTTGCGGTCGATGGCGTTGCGCAGTTCCACGTGGCGGGTCAGCGGCGAATCGGCCGGAACGGCCAACCGCTCGTGCGCCGTGCGACTGTAGAAGCCGTCCGTGACCACCTCGAAGAAGCCGTAGCCGACGAGCACCCGCTCCAGGGCGGTACGGGTGCGTTGCCGAGACGTCGACGCGGCTCCTCCCCCAGTCGTCGGGAGCAGGGCGGGGAAGCTGTCGAAGCCCCACATCCGCCCGATCTCCTCGTACAGACATTCGGGATTGAAGACGTCCCACAGGCGGTGGCCGGGAACCCCGACCCCCAACACCCGGTCCCCGGCACCGTTCCCGCCGTCCTCCCGCAGCACGGAGAAGCCCAGGCAGGACAGCCGGCGCTCGACCGCTGCGGGGTCGAAGGAGGTCCCGTAGTACGTATCGAGGGCATCGAGGTTCAAGGGGATCCGACGGGGCGCGAGACGGGAATCCGCTCGGCACGAGGCCTCGCCCCAGGAGCGGGGGGAGTCCGGGGCGAGCGCGCCCCACTCCTCGAGCAGCGCCACCGCCCGGGCGGCTCCTGCCCGCACCAGGGTGGGGTCGCCACCCCGCTCGAAGCGGGTGGCGGCGGCGGTCTGCCGGTGCAGCGCGCGGGCGGCCTTCCGGACGGAGGCCGGGTCGTACAGCGCCGACTCGATGAGGAGGTGGCGCGTGGACGCGGTGACGGCCGTACGGCGGGTACCCATGACCCCGGCGACCGCCACGATGCCCTCCTCGTCGGCGACGACCGTCAGGCCTGCCGGAATCGGGGTCGGCGTCGGGCTGTCGAGCAGATGGGCCGTCTCGCCCTCCATGGCCGGGCGCACCCGCAGAGAGCCGACCAGTTGATCGGCATCGTGGACATGGACCGGCTGGCCGAGTTCGCGGCCGACGACATTCCCGACGTCCACGGGGAGAAACCCGGTGTACTCGTCGTTCAGCCGGAGGGCGTCCTCCCACTCCTCCGGCAGGCGGGCGCCGGCTCCCCGGGCCAGGGTGCAGCGGGCCACGCCGAACGCCAGGCACGCGGGGGTGTCGACGACCACCTTGGTGTCCTCGTCGGTGGTCAGTGGCGCCGTCGCCGGCAGGGGGGTGGGCACCTCGAACCGGCCGCCGAGTTCCCGGGCGATGCCCGTGTAACAGTGGTGGTCGCCCCGGTTGGCGAGGAGTTCCAAGGTGACGACCTCCCCCAGCGAGGTCTCCTGAAGACGTTTCACCTCGAGTCCGAGGTCCTCCAGCACCTCGCACACGGAGCGCGTGGAGGTGGGGAGCTCCGGGCGGTGGCGGCGCAGCAGGGAAAGATTCACACGCACAGCGCGGGCCTCCTGTTCAGGGCACGCAGCAGACGGAGATCGCCGCGGTAGATGGGGCGGAGCCTGGAAAGGCCGTACATCTGGGTGGTCATGCGTGACAACCCCCAGCCGAAGGCGAAACCGGAAATCTCATCCGGGTCGTACCCGAACTCCATCAGCACATTGCGGTGCACCATTCCCGCCCCCATGATGGTGACCCAGCCGGAATCATGGCAGGCGAGGCATCCGTCACCTCCGCACAGTCCGCATTCCACGTCGATTCCCACGGAGGGTTCGGTGTAGGGATACGATTTCGGCTTCAGGCGTACACGGCGTTCGCCGTAGAGCTCCCGGGCCAGGTGAACGGCGACCCCTTTGAGGTGGGCGAAAGTCAGCCCCCGGTCCAGCCAGAACCCGTCCAATTGGTGGAACATCGCCAGATGGGTGGCGTCCACCGCCTCGTTCCGGTACACGCGCCCCGCCACCACCACCTTGACGGGTTTTCCCGCGGCCCCGGCGAGAACGCGGGCCTGCACACTGGTGGTGTGGGTGCGCAGCAGACGTTCCCCATCGACCCAGAAGGTGTCCTGCATATCCCGGGCGGGGTGATCCCGCGGGATGTTCAGGGCGTCGAAATTGAAGTAGTCGGTCTCCACCTCGGGGCCCTCGGCCTGCTCGAAGCCGAGGCGGCTCAGGATCTCCAGGCACCGCAACTCGACCATGCGCACCGGGTGCAGGGCACCGCGTTGGGGGGCGGTGGAGGGCAGCGACGGGTCGATCCAGTCCTCGGCGATCCGCCGGGCGGTCGCCTCGGCGGCGATGCGTTCGGTGGCTTCCGCCAGGACATGCGTGATCTCCTCCGCGACGCGGTTCACGTTGCGCGCGAACTCGATGCGCCGCTCGCCCTCGTACTGTTTGATGGAGGCCCGGGCGCGGCGCACCAGGCCTTTTCCTCCCAACCATTTCACCCGATATTTTTCCAGCTCTTCGGCATCGGTCAGTTCGGCGATGGCTTCCACCGCACCTTCCGCCATATTCTCCAATTCGGAGAATTTCATTTCTCTGCCCCACTCCTCGCGATGGCCGAATCGGTCTCTCATTCGCGTACGGCCAGGCACTATAGCGCAGAGGGGTGGTCGGCTCCGTGGCCGACCAAAGGCCGGACACGACTCACCCGTTGAACCCAAACGACCGTAAGGCCGCGCGTATACCGGTGGGACCGCCACTCCCGGGCGACGGTCCCACCGATGGATTCAGTCCTCCCCGGAACCCAGGCTGACCTCCTGCAGCGCCAAGAGCAACTCGTCGTCATCGACGTCGGCCGCCTTCGGTTCCTCCCCTTCTTCGGTCAGGAGGTCGCGCAACACCGTCTCGCACCGATCCAGCCACTGTCCCACCTCTTCGACGGTATGAACGGTCGGTGAGAACTTCACCGACAGTTCCGGCTCGCCATCGGTGATCGCGGCCGCGATCTCGATCAGGTACCGGCGCTCCGCCTCGGGGCTCTGTTCGGCGCCGAGTGACCCCGGGAGGGCGGCGAACAGTTGGTCGGGGCCGTGTCCTCCGCCGTCGAAGACACCGAGGTAGTTGAAGCCCACCCGGCGTTCCGGCAGGTGACGCAGCGGATGGTTCGGCGGACACGTCCTCCCGTACCGCAACAGACCCCATTCCTGGTCCCGGCCCCGCAACCCGGTGAGCGCCCGCCGCACCCGGGGAATCGCCCGCCCCGGGGAGGGGAGACCGCTCAGGTCGAGACGGACGGGGGCGATGGCGGTGAACCAGCCCACCGTGCGCGACAGGTCCGCCGGCGAGCGGGTGTCCAGCCGGCCGTGCCCCTCGACATCGAGGGCCAGGGTCTCGATCCCCGCCCACCGGGTGAGGCTCCAGGCGACCGCGGTGAGGAGAAGTTCGTACACACTGTTCTCCCCCGGACGGTCGAACAGGTGCGCCTGGAGTTTCCGCGTGAGGATCTCGGTGTCGCCTTCCAGCAGCGGTTCCTTCGTTTCCCCCGGCAGGGCTCCCCAGCCGCCCGCCAGTAGCTCCGCCCAATGGTCGGCCGCCGCCCCGCCGTCCGGGTGGAGCGACCGACGTTCCATCCGGTGCGCCCACTTCAGGAAACCCATGGTGGTGGGTGGCAGTTCCGCCTCCACCCCATGCGCCCGTGCCTCCAGAAGCAGTCGGAGCTCCTCTTCGATGATCCGCCACGAAACCCCGTCGACGGCCGCGTGGTGGATCACCAGGAGCAGCATGGAGGGGGAGGCGTCGGCGGGACGCGCGAGCACCGCCCGGCACATGGGCCCCTCCTCCGCGCTGACCCCGTGATGCAGGGCGGGCTCGATCCCGTCGAGTTCCGTGACCGCTTCCCGACCCGTCGCCACCTCACGCGTCTCGAAACGCAGGCTGTCCGCGACGGACTCCCCGGCCACCAACTGCCAGCCCTCCGGAGCCTCGATCAGCCTCATGCGCAGAGCGTCGTGGCGCTCGACCAGCGCGATCAGCGCCGCTTCCACCGCGTCGGGCGTCAGTCCGCCGTCGACGCGGTAGCGCATGCTCATCGTGAGGTGATCACGCACTTCCCGCCGGTCGGCCGTCTCGAGCCACCAGGCGAAGATCGGCGGCACCGCGCTCCGGATGACGGGCTCCCCGTCATCCTCCCGCGGGACCGCATCGGCCAGTTCGTCCCGGCCGGCGAGGTGGGCGAGCAGGGCCGCGGCGGTCTTGTGCTCGAACAGGTCCAGAGGGCTGAACCGGAAACCGTGCTCGTCCGCGCGGGCCACCACCTGGATGGCCCGGATGGAGTCCCCACCCGCCGCGAAGAAGTTGTCCTCCGCACCGACCCCGGGCGTGCCCAGCACGTCGCGGAAGACACCCAGCAGCGCCTCGGTGTGTCCCGCCGTGACGCCCGCCGTCGATCCGGTGCCGGAGGGGGTGGTGTGCGTACGGCACACACGGGCGCGGTCCACGCCCAGCATCGACGCGACCCGCGTCGTGTCGTCCACACCCTCGGCCTCCACGTCGTAACCGACCGAGTCGAACGGCAACAACCCGACCACCGCGTCGCCCGACACGCTCAAGCCGATCAGCAGCCGGTCCTCGGCGGACTCCAGGGCCGTGTGCAACGAAGCCAGCCCCCGGGCAGGTGTCAGGCTTTCGAAACCGCGTCGCCGTGCCAGTTCCACGACGGTGGAAGGGGTGCCGGAGGCCATCCCCACCTGCTTCCACATGCTCCAGTCCAGGCAGATCCGGGTGCGTCCGCTCCGCCGGGCGGTCCACAGGCCGTGCGCGGACTGGTAGGAGCACGCTCCGGCGTACTCGGCGAAACCCGCTCCGCCGAAGAAGCCGTTGACGGAACCGAAGAGCACCACGGGCGCGTCCCGCTCGGCCAGTGCCTCCTCCAGGGCGTGGGTCACCCGCATACGGACTTGCGCACGGGCGAACAGACGCTCCTCGACTGCCGTGTCGGAGGTGGTGATCGCCTCCAACTGCTCGGTCACCGATCCCTCGCCGACCAGGTTGAACACCCCGTCCAAAGCGCCCCAGTCGTGTTCGACGGCGTCGATCGTCGTGCGCAGGGCGCCCGCGTCGCCGGCGTCCAGTCGGACGTACCGGACCTCGCTCCCGGCGCCTGTTTGGTCGGAAAGATGGGCCAGCACCTCACCGCGGGCGGTCCCGGGCTCGGCCGGGCCGCGTCCGGCCACCAGCACCCGGGCGCCGAAAAGCCGCACCAGATGTTGGGTCAGGTGGGCACCGATCCCGCCCAGGCCGCCAATGACCAGGTACGTGCCGTGTTCGCGCAGTATCCGGCGCGGCACGTGCGGAATGATGGCACCGTCGAGCGGTCGCAACCCCCGCACCCACCGAACGCCCTCCCGATGGGCGACCTGACCCCCGCCCCGTAGGGCGCACTCGGTGAGCAGTGCCGTCCCCGGGGCGCCGTCGACGAGAACGATGTCCAGCCGGGGGTGTGACTGGGCCAGACTCTCGGCGACTCCCGGCAACGCGGCGTGGGCCACGCTCGGCTCATCGCCGTCGACGGCCACGGCGGCCCGGGTGGCCAGCACCACGGCGGGTGCCCCGGGCATCCGGGCCGCAGCCCGGAACAACGTCCCCCAGGTGGTGCGGGCCTCGCGCAGGGCGTGTGCCGCCGTGTCGACCCCGTCATCGGCGGGCGGGGTGTTCCAGCGGGCATCGACCACCGCCTCCAGGCCACCGAGACGCCGGGCCGCCGCGTCCAGCAGCGCTCGCAGTTCCTCCTCGCGGTCAGCCCGGAAGCGGGCCCCGCCCTCCGCGTCGAAGCCCTCGAACGGGGCCCCGGGCGAAGCCGACAGGGGCACGCCGGAGGGGGGCCGGTCACCGAGCCACAGAACGCGGTGTGCGGGAGGCACCTCGGGTGCCTCGGCTCGCCGCCATTCGGGGACGAAGTGCCAGGCGGGCATTCCCGTGCGGTTGCCCAGCGCGCTGTCGCGGCGCAGGGTGATCCGGTCGGCGAACTCCCCCTCCCCGAAGCCCCGGGCGAGCACCGGGCGGCGAATCTTGCCGATGGCGGTGCGTGGCCAGTCGTCCGGGCCGATCTCCACGAGAGCCACCGGACGCAGGCTGTGCTCGGAGACCAGAGCCGTCTCGATGGCGGTGGCGTCGGCCGCGCCCGTGACGGTCGAGCTGTAGAAGACGACCAGATCGTCGGTGACGGCGTCGGGGCGACGGACCGAGACGGCCGCGCAGCAACCCTGTCGTACACCCGGCACGGCCTCGACCGTGTTCTCCAACGCCCGTGCGGCGTAGTTGAGACCGTTGATGATGAGGACGTCCTTCTCGCGGCCGGTGACCACGAGACTGCCGTTCACCATGAACCCGCAGTCACCCATGCGAAGCCAGCCGTCGGGGGCGAAGGTCTCGGCGTCGGCCCCGGGGTTGCGGTAGTAGCCCTTCATGACCTGCGGACCGCTGACCTCGATGCGGCCGCTCATGCCCTCGGGGCACACCCGGCCCTCGGAGTCCACCACCCGCAGTGAGATGCCGGCCATGGGGGTACCGACCTCGGCGAACGGACTGCCCTCGCCGGGCAGGGCCCGCTGCACCGGCCTGTCCGGCGTGGTGTCGCTCAGCCAGTGCACGTAGTCCTGCCGGCCGGCCACCAAATTGTGCGCGCCGATGATGGCGGAGCTGGTCTCCGTCATGCCGAACACGGGTTTGATGACATCGGCGACCAGTCCGTGGGGGGCGAGCAGGGCGAGGAACCGCTGGTTGCCCTCGTGGGTGACCGGTTCACCTCCGTTCTCCCACACCTTGACCCGACCGAGGTCCCACTCCCCCTCGGCGATCCTCTCGGCCTGCTCGTTGATGAGGTTGAACCCGAAGTTGGCCATCCAGCTGATGGTCACCCGGTACCGGTCGAGCAGATCGAGGATCCGGGTGGGGTCGGCCAACACCCAGCCCGTGTCCGCGTGTACCTGCTCCTGGGCCAGACACAGGTCGCGCATGTGGTGCTGGACCAAGCCGCCCACGTGGTCGACGCCCAACCAGTTGAAGGACACCTCGTCGTTCAGGTCGAACTCGTGTCGGATCGATTCCGCCAACGACACCAGGTTGTCGTGGGACAGCGCGACACCCTTGGGCGCGCCCGTGCTGCCGGAGGTGAGGATCATGAGGGCGGGAGAGCGGGGTGCGACCTCCTCGGCGGGGAGCGGCTCGTGGGAACGCGCCTCCTCGAAGGTCGTCGACTCGGCGGTCAGTCCGCGCCGGGTCATGACCTCCCTCATGACCTCCCGCTGCGCCTCCGTGGTCAGGACTGTGCGCCCGGTCAACATGGTGTCCGGACCGAGCAGGTGCCACAGCGGGTTGCCCGCGGCGTCGTAGGGGGTGCCCGGGGTCAGGGGAACGGGCAGGACACCGATCAGGATGCACGCCCATACGCCAGCGAAAATGTCACCCGCCGCCGCCGAGTGGATGATCACCTCGTCCCCGTGTCCGAGGCCCCGGGAGCGCAGATGGGCGGCCACCCGGGAGGCGTCGGTGAGCAGTTCGGCGTAGGTCAGCCGGCGCTCGCGACCCTCGCCGTCGATGAGCGGGATACCCCGGTCGGTCGCCGCGGCCCTCCGCAGCCGGTCCACGAGGTTGTCGATCACCGGGGTGAGAGGGGGGCCACTCGCTTCGGCCGGTCGGGTCGCCGGATACCGCCCACCGCCCGCCGCGAACCCGTCGGGCAACGCGAGCTCGGCCCCCCGCGTCGGCACGGGCACGGTGCGCAGCCGCACCGGTCCGCCGTCGCCTCCGGTCAGCGCCCGCTCGGTCGATTCCAGCAACAGGTCGTCCGGGGGCGCCTCGGCAGCCAACCGGGCCGTGTCCACCCGACCCTCCGCGTCACGCGGCAGCGTCGGGACCCGGCACCCGCTCAACGGGGCCACCCACGGGGGCAGGGCCTCGGAGAGCCGGGCCAGGGTCTCCCGGTCGGGGGCGTCGCCCACGGTGCACAGCACCGCACGGGCCCGGTCGGTGTCGGCGTCGCGGGTCACGAGCGCGGCACCCGGAAGACCGGCCTCGGCGAGCACGCGGGTGACGGCGGTCGGGGACAGCCGTCGTCCGGCGATCCGGAGCGCGTCCAGTTCGCGCAGGTCGAACTCGATCGTGTGGTCGTTGCGCCGACGGGCCCGGTGGTCGGTGAGCCACACCCGCTCCCCCGGCTCCGCCCGCATCGCTCCGAGCACCTCGGCCACCGTGTCCCCGATGACGGGGACACGTCCGGCCAGGGCGAGCAGGCCGTGGGCGTTGGTCGGCAGCGGACGGCCCGCCGCGTTGCACACCCGGTGCCGACCGGGCACCTCACCGCGCAGGGTCCGGGCACCATCCGGCATCCGCACGCGGGTGACCGCCAGCACGAAATGATCGCCGAATCCGTGCAGGAGGGAGCAACCCGCCGGGAGAACTCCGCCGGTACCCGCTCCCCAGGTCACCCGGGTGGTGAACGCGCTCTCCGCCGCGAGGGCGGGGTCCGCGACGAGCCGGGTCGTCGGGCACGCCAGGAGGGCCTCCCCGTCCGGTGTCACCGGTCCCCCGGTGCGCAGCGACAGCCGTTCCACCCCGGTCACCCAGGCCTCCAGCACCAGCGGGAGCCACGCGTCGACGCGCCAGTCGGCCAGCACCACAACCGTTCCGGGGGTGTCCACGGGCAGTCGAAGGCGACCCAGGGTCTCCCGGGGGTGCGCGACGCACCCGACCAGATCCTCCGAGACCAGCAGGGCGGCGTCCACCTCGGTCCGCTCGCCGTTCACCGACCGTGCCGTGTCCCGGGCGACGTCCAGCACGAGCCGCGGGGGTCCGTCCCCGGCACCCGCTCCCACCCCCGGCACCGCCCCGGAGAGCCATACCGCGAGGCAGCCGAGCACCGTCTCCAGGGGGTCGGCGGCAACGACGCGGACCGGTTCCCCGCACTGGGCCGCCTGTTCCCCGAGGGACTCACCGAGTCGTTCGATCCGGTCGGCCAGGGCGACACCGCTGTGCGTATCGGTCGCGTCGGCGTGACCGCGGGCCCGCAGCGCCGCGAGCACCTCTCCGGCGAGTGCGGCGCCATCGGTGGCGTGTTCGAAGGGATGGGACGGCACGGGGGGCACACTCCTCGGATCGCGGACCGGGGTCACAGCTGCGACGGGATGATGGAGGGGGCGGTGGTCGGTCCGGCGGAAAGTCCGTGCGTCCGCTTGCGCTCGGCGGCGCTTTCCAGCCACGCGGCGAAGAAGGTCCGGTTGTTGGCACGCCATCGGTTCACCGGGCGTTCGGGGTCGTAGTTGAGCGGAACGGGCGGTGACTGTCCCTTCCGCAACGCGCTGTGGTACTCCTCGGCCAGACGCTCGGTGGGGTAGTCCTGGTGCCCCTGCAGCATCAGGTGGGCGCCGTCGGCGGAGACCACCGTGGTGTGGCCGGACTCCTCGGACCAGTCGAGCGGCACCAACACGCCGTCGGCGACGGCCTTCGCGAAAGCCGTGGGCTCCATCTGCGCGTACCGGCTCTGGGGCAGCCAGTAGCGATCGTCGAGGCCGCGCATCAGCGGGTGTTCCGGGGCGATGTTGGTCATCTCGATGACGCCGGAGATCTTGGCCGGGAAGTGCTGCTTCTCGATCCCGTAGAAGACCTTCCCCACCACCTGGGCCCCCCAGCAGACGCCGGCTATGGAGCCCACCCTGCCGTCCGCGTCCCGGAGGGTCTCGACGATCTCCTCCCAGTACGTCGCCGCGGTGAGGTCCGGGTTGAGGTCCATCGCCGCGCCGGTGAGCAACAGGGCGTCGCAGCCATCGAGATCGGTTTCGTCGTAGTGACGGTGGGTGGCCGCCAGGATCTCGTGGTTGCTGCTGCGGTAGGGGTGGTTGCGGACCCTGATCCACCGCACGTCCGTACCGGGCGGGAGGACCTGCGCCATGTAGTCGAGGTAGATCTCCGCCTGCGGCATCAGGTTGATGACCGCGAGACGGTAACCGTTCCGGGGCGTCGGGTCGCTGGTGGTCGGGGCGTTCGGTGTGGCGTTCACTGGGGCACCTCGGTGTGCGTCTCCGGCATCGGGACGGGGGAAAGGACTGTGAGCAGGTGGTCGGCGACCTTGTCCGGGTGTGCCCGGACGAAGTAGTGGTCGCCCGGGAGCACGACCAGTTCGTGCCGGGAGGCGAACAGACCCCAGCTGCGCCAGTCCTCGGCGTAGCCCTCGGTCAAGGGGTCATCGTCACCGATCAGACAGGTCAAAGGGGTGCGCAGCGTTTGACCCGACCCCTCGGCGACGCGCTCCAGGGCTTGGCGGAAGTAGCGCCTCGCCTCGGTGCCGTCGTGCCGCAGCAACCGGCCGATCACCTCCGCCTCCTCGTCGCTCAGGTCGTTGAAGCCGCCCAGCTCGGCGAAGGAACGTGCCAGCTCGCGATTGGTCCGTTGGGTGAACGGGTCGTCCAGGAGACCGTCACTCGCCGAGGGGGGGTACGACGCGGCCACGAAGAGGTGTCGTACGTCGAGCCCTTCTTCCTCCATCAATCGGGTGATCTCGGTGGCCAGCGCCACGCCCCCGCAGTGTCCGTACACCAGCAGCGGACGGTCCTTCATGCCACGGGCGGCCTCCGCCACGGCCCGGGCGATCACCTCGACCGGCTGCGGCGCCTCGCTCGTGTCGTCGTGTTCGTGGCCGGGGAGCCGCACCGCGTACACCGTGAGCCGGTCCGCCAGTGCCTCGGCCAGCGGCTGGTAGACCCCCGCGTGGCCACCTCCGTACGGCACACAGATCACGGCGGGCGCCGTCGGCGCCGGCTCGGCGCCGCCGAGCCGTACCAGGACGTCGGTGTTCCGACCGCCCTGACCGAGGTGCTCGGCCAGGGCGCGCACGCTGCGGTACTGGTAGAGCGCGGTGATCGGGATGGTGTGGCCGGGCACGCGACAGGCCCGCAGCGCCTTCAGGGAGTTGCCCCCCATCTCGAAGAAGCTCGTCTCCACGTCCACGGCAGAGGGGTCGATGCCCAGGACACCGGCCCAGTGCTCGGCGAGCGCCTTTTCCATCCCGGTTCGCGGTTCCGCGCGCACCGCGGCGGCGGTGAAGCGGGGAACCGGCAGACGCCGTCGATCGACCTTGCCGTTGGCCGTCAACGGCAGCGCCTCGAGTCGGACGAACGCCTCGGGGACGAGGTGGTCGGGAACCCGACGGCGGAGCCATGCCCGCAGTTCGGCGTGGAGGATGTCCTCCCCCTCCCCCTCCCCCTCCCCCACCGGCACGACGTAGGCGACCAGGCGGCGATCCCCGGCGTCGTCGGGCGGCGCGGCCACCAGACAGGTGTCCACCCCGGGGTGCTCGCGCAGCACGGCCTCGGTTTCCCCCGGTTCGATCCGGACTCCGCGGATCTTCACCTGGAAGTCGATGCGGCCGAGCAGTTCGATCGTCCCGTCCGGACCGAATCGGGCCAGATCGCCGGTACGGTAGAGCCGGTCCCCGGGCCGGTCGGGCCACGGATGGGGAACGAACTTCTCCGCCGTCAACTCCGGCCGGTCCAGGTACCCCGCCGCCAGGCCGACCCCTCCCAGGCAGAGCTCCCCGGGGACGCCGACGGGCGCCGGCTCCATCCGCTCGTCGACGATGTAGGCGGTCTGGTTCGCCATCGGCCTGCCATAGGGGATGCTCCGCCATGCCGGATCGACCGCGCCGATGGGGTACGTGACGGAATCCACCGACAGTTCGGTCGCGCCGCCCGCGCTGACCACCTGCACGGCCGGGAAGGAGGCGCGTACCCGGTCGGGCTGGGACAGCGGGATCCAGTCGCCGTCGAGGACGGCGAGACGCAGGATCCCGGGACGGTGGCCGCGCTCCTCGGCGACGTCCAGCAGCGCGTCCATCAGGGCGGGGGCCGAGTGCCAGAGGGTGATGCCCTCCCGGTCGATCAGGTCCAGCCAGTGATCCGGATCCTTGGCCCGGGGGGCGTCCGGGAACACGAGCACGCCCCCCGCGTTGAGGCTGCAGAACAGGTCGCACACGGAGATGTCGAAGCTGAGCGAGGACACGCACAGGGTGCGGTCCCCCGGGCTCATGTCGAAGCGGCGGCAGTAGTCCTCGACGTTGTTGATCCGCCCGCGGTGGTCGAGCATCACCCCCTTGGGCCGGCCC
Source organism: Streptomyces sp. ST2-7A (assembly GCF_021390475.1). Lineage (GTDB taxonomy): Bacteria > Actinomycetota > Actinomycetes > Streptomycetales > Streptomycetaceae > Streptomyces. Next base: position 31,679 of record NZ_JAJUWS010000042.1, on the reverse strand, counting down.
GAGGAGCCGGAGGTGTAGATGACGTAGGCGAAATCGTCCGGCGACACCTTCAGGTCGAGCGGCGTGGAGGGTTGCCGGGAGATGGCGTCCCCGTCACCGTCCAGGGAGAGCGACGGGAGGCCGGGGGGAACGTCCAACTCGATCCCGCCGCCGGTCAACAGCACTCGCAGACCGGCGTCCTCCACCATGTACGCGATCCGCTCGGCGGGGTAGGCGGGGTCCAGAGGGACGTAGGCCGCGCCCGCCTTCATGACACCGAGGATGCCGACGACGGTGGCCGTGGACTTCTCGGTGCACAGGCCCACCCTGTCCCCGGGGCGGATACCGAGGTCCACCAGATGCCGGGCGAGCTGGTTGGCCCGGGCGTCCAATTCGGCGTAGGTGAGTCGACCGTCCCCGGCGACGACCGCCGGCGCGTCCGGTCGCAGCGCGGCCTGCCGCTCCGCCAACCCGTGGAGGGTTCGATCCAGGTCGAAGTCGGCACCGGTGTCGTTCCACCGCCGCAGCACACGATCGGCGTGCTCGCCCGCCACCGTCCCGATCTCCCACAGGAACCGGTCGGGTTCGCTGCCGAGGCGTTCCACCAGCGTCCGCAACTGGTCCAGCATCGTGCGGGCGGTGTCGTCGTCAAGGCGGTGACGGTAGTGGGTGAGCACGAGCATGATCTCGTCACCGGGGAAGGCACGGACGGCGACGGGATAGTTGGTCGGGCCGCTCCATCCGTAGTCGGTCAGCCGGATGCCGCCCCGGTCGGCGGTGTGGCCGTCGTCCAAGGGGTAGTTCTGGAAGCTGAGCAGCGTCTCGAACAGCGGCTTGCCGCGTTCCACCTCGGACAGTTCCTGGACCCGGGCGAGACCGGTGAACTGGTGGGCCTGGAGCCGGAACAGGTCCCGCTGGATCTCCTCCAGCCATTCGCCGACCCGCTTCCTCGGGTCGATGCGCACCCGCAGCGGAACGGCGTTGATGAACAGACCGACCATCTGCTCCACGCCCCGCAGTTCCGGCGGGCGTCCCGCCGTGGTGGAACCGAACAGCACCTCGTTCTCGCCGCTGTAGGAGCCCAGCAGCCGGGCCCACGCCGCGTGGGCGAGCGTGCCGAGGGAGACGCCCAGCCGGGCACATTGGTCCCGCACGGTGGCGCTCGTCTCCCGGTCGAGGGTCACCGACAGGGTGACCTCGGTACCGCTGCCGCCCTCGTGCACGCCCTGGCCGCGATCGACGGCCAGCCGGGTCGGCGCGTCGAACCCGCGCAGGTAGTCCCGCCAGAACGTCTCGTCGGTCTCGGTATCGCGCTCGCCCAGGTGGCGGATGAAGTCGCCGAACGGTCGGACGGGCTCGAGTGTCGGTGGCCGCCCCGTCCCGACCATCGACGCGTAGCACTCCAGGACCTCGTGCAGGACCAGGCCGAAGCTCCACCCGTCCAGCAGGATGTGGTGGTGGCTCCACACGAAGTAGTGGGTCTCGTCATCGGTCCGGCGGGCCGTCAGCCGCATCAGCGGTGCTTTCGCCATGTCGAATCCGCGCCGGCGGTCCTCGAGGAGCAGTCGCTGCCAGTCGGTGTCGGGATCAGACCGGTCACGCCAGTCCGCCCAGTCCACGGGGACCCGGACGTTCCGGCCCACGACCTGCAGCGGCTCTTTCAACCGCTGCCAGGCGAACGCGGTCCGCAGGACGGGGTGCCGGGCCACGGACCGGTTCCACGCCTCCTCGAAGGCCGACCGGTCCAACCGTCCCTTGATGCGGCAGTGGATCTGTTCGAAGTAGGTGGGTTCCCCGGGCCGGCTCAGGGTGTGAAAGAGCAGGCCCTGTTGAAGGGGGGAGAGCGGATAGACCGCCTCGACGTTCTTCGCCATGTGTCCTGATGTCCCTAGAGAGTCTCGGTGGCCGTGGCATACGGCAGCGGGAAGTCCCGGCACAGGTCGCGAATGGCGGCGACGACCTGCGCGCGCACATCGTCGGGCACCTGTGCGTCACCCTCCGGGAGAGTCCGTACGTGGGTGAGCACGGTGTCGATGAGTTCGACGCAGCGTTCCATCTGCTCGGGGCCCATGTGCCGCAGGGCGACGGTGTTGCTGCCCAGGCGTACCCCGCTGGCCACGGTCGCGCCGCGTGTGTCACCGGGGATCTTGTTCTTGTTGACGAGGATGTGGCAGGACTCGAGGGCACGTTCGGCGACCACGCCGTTGAGGTGCGGTGGCACGCGGAACAACACGATGTGGTTGTCGGTGCCACCACCGATCACGTCGTATCCCCGTCGCGCCAGGGACGCGGCCAGGGCGTCGGCGTTGTCGCGGATGCGTTGGGCCAGTTCCCCGAACCCGGGTTGCAGCAACCGGTCCATGGCACGGGCCTTGGCCGCGATGGTGTGAACCTCGGGGGAGCCCTGCATCATGGGGAACACCGCGCTCCGTATGCGCTGCGACAGGGTGCGGGAGTCGTCGTCACCGAGCCGGTCGGCGTCCCGTCCCATCATGATCAGGCCACCCCGCGGGCCGTACAGTTGTTTGAACGTGCACGTGGTGGTGAAGTGGGCGGCGTCGATGGGGCTCGGGTGCAGACCGGCGGCGATCAGCCCGGCGATGTGGGTGACGTCGGCGAGGACGTACGCCCCGACCTCGTCCGCGACGGCCCGGATGCGTTCGAAGTCGATGACCCGGGTGTAGGAGGTCGTGCCGCAGACGATCAGGCGGGGGCGGTGTTCCAGGGCCAGCGCGCGCAGTTCCCCGTAGTCGATCAGGCCCTTCTCGTCGAGCCCGTACGCGTGCACGTCGAACAGCCTGCCGCTGAGATTCACGGGTGAACCATGGGTCAGGTGACCGCCCTGGTCCAGGGCCATTCCGAGAATCGTGTCGCCGGGCTTCAACACCGCCTGCATAACGGTGTGGTTGGCGAAGCTCGCGCAGTGCGGCTGGACGTTGACGTACCGGGCCCCGAAGACCTTCTTCGCCCTGGCGATCGCCAACTCCTCGGCCCGATCCACGTAGTGGCACCCCGCGTGGTAGCGCCTGCCCGGGTAGCCCTCGGCCGTGACGTTGACGATGCTCGAACCGACGACCGCCATCACCGAGGCGTCGGTGCCGCCGCTCGACGCGACCAGGGACAGCGTCTCCCCCTGTCTCAGGTGCTCCTGTTCCAGCAGGTCGAACAGTTCCGGGTCCTCACGTCGGAGCGTCGCGATGCCCTGTTCCAGGTTGCGTCCGATATGACTCTCGTGCATGCCTGTCTCCTCGGATCCCGTCACCATGCGTCGTTGTCGAGCAGGGTGTGAACGGATGCGTGCGGGTGGGTCAGACCGGCTTCGGTCAGGGCCAGCCAGTCCTGCCGAAAGCCCTTGATCGTCGCCTCTTCGAACAGTGCGGTGCGGTAGGCGAGGATTCCGGACAGACCGCCGTCGGCCTCCCACAGGACCGCCGACACGTCGAACCAGGCAACCGTGCCCTCCGCGTCCAGGGGACGCAGCGCCGTGTCACCGAGCCGCGGTCCCGCGCCGTCGCCCGTTTCCCCGCCGGCTTGCAGCGAGAGCACCGTCTGCACGAGAGGCGGTCGGGCCGCGTCACGTGCCACGCCCGATTCCTCGACCATGAGGTCGAAGGGGTGCCGTTGGTGGGTGAAGGCTCCCGCCAGGGTGTCGCGCACCCGTGCGAACAGTTCGGCGAAGGTGGGGTCCCCCCCGGCGTTGATCCGCACCGGCAGGGTGTTGACGAAACACCCGAGAAGGGACTCCGTCTCCGCCCGGTGACGACCGGCCACGGGCACCCCCACCAGGAAGTCCTCGGACTGCGTGAGCCGGGCGAGCCATGCCGCGTACCCCGTCATCAGCCAGGTGAAGAGGGTGCCCCCCCGCGCCCGGGCCTCCTCCCGCATCCGGGACACCGTGTCCGCCTCGAGACGCACGGGCAACCAGGCCCCCGCGTCATCCTGTTGCGTGCCGTGCGGGAAATCGGTGGGCAGGTCCAGTTCGGTGGGCGCGCCGGCCAGCGCGCCCCGCCAGTGGCGCGCGGCCTCGGCCCGCGCGGGCGTCTCGTCCAGGCCGTGCTCCCAGGCGGCCCAGTCGGCGAACTGCAGTTCCCCGCCCCGCCGGGGCGGGGAACTGCCGCGCAGCAGGGTGTCGTAGTCCCGGGCGAGCTCCTTCACCAGCAGATTCATCGACCACTCGTCGCAGATCGCGTGGTGCAGGACCAATTGCAGCCGGTGGTGCGCGGGATCGGCGGGGTCGACCAGGAGCAGGGCTCGTGCCGCGCCGGGCTCGGCGAGGTCGAACGGACGACCCGCGTGATCCCGCAGAAACTCCTCGGCCTCCTGTTCGGTCATCTCCCGTTCGATCACGTCGAGGTTCCACGCACCGCTCGCCGTCACCCGCTGGAGCAACTCGCCGTCCTCCAGCACCAGCCGGGTCCGCAGGATGTCGTGTCGGGCCACCAGGCCGTCCAGGGCCCGCCGAAGCACATCCGCGTCCACCGGGCCGTCCGGGTGGAACACGGTGGCCACGTTGTACGCACCGGAGGTCGGAGCCAACTGTTGGAGCAGCCACATGCGGCGCTGGGAGTGCGTGACGGGCGCGTGGTCGCGCTCCGGGTCGTGGACCGGCCCCCGCGCCGCCGGGATCTCCTCCTCCGCCCGCCCCGGGACGGAGTGCTCGAGCAGATACGCGGCCAGGTCCCGCAGGATCGGATGCTCGTACACCACGTCGAACGGCAGGTCGAAGCCGAATTTCCGTTCCACCGCGTTGCCGAGCTGCACCTGCATCAGGGAGTCGCCGCCGAGGTCGAAGAAGTCGTCGTCACGGCTGACGGTCTCGCTCCCCAGGAGGGCGCACCAGACCGCCGCCAGCTTTCGCTCGGCCTCGGTGCCGTCGTCCTCGCTCAGATGGGAGGACTCCGCCGGTGCCTCCCCCGCCGGTGCTCCTCCTCGCGCCCCGACCGTTTCGCGGGGCCCGGGCTCCGCCCAACAGCGGATCGGTTCGAACAGGGAGGTCGGCATCGGGGCCCGTCGTCCGTACCCGCCCGAGAAACGCACGCAGCGTTCCCAGTCCACCTCCACACCCGCCTCGTAGGCCGCCCCCAGGATGTCGAGCAGGAGATCACGCGGGTCCCGCCCCGGCACGTGCGCGGCATCGATCAGCACCCCCCGGTGGCGCGGTGCCAGTTCCCCGGCCAACTCGGCCAGTCGTCCGGGCCAGGGCGTGATGAACACCGGGTCGCCCTCGGCGGCGATGGTCGCGAACACGGTCTCGGTGCGGTGCGCGTCGGGGTCCCCCGCCGTCCCCGGCGGGGTGAGGCCACGAGCCGCGGTCACCGGGTCGGTCTCACCGCGCAGCACGTCGACGAGCGGGTTGCCGCTGCCGTGTCCGATGACGACGCGGTCGGAGAGCCCGGCCTCGAACAACGCCCGCACGATGGTGTGACGGTCGATCAGCGACTCCGCGGCCTCCCGGTCCCGGGCGGGCAGGCCGTCGAGCACCACCCGCTGTTCGTCGCGCCACTCGGCCAGGGACGGGAAGGCCCCGGTCCAGGCACCCACCGTCCCGGGATCGATCCCCCCCTCGTCGGGCAGCAGCATGATCAGCACCGTGGCATCCGGCACCCGGGCGATCTCCGTGTCACCCGCCGCCAACTCTTCCAATCGGGTGGCGGCCTCCTCCGCGGTCGCCGCGCACACCGTGGCCCGCCGGCGCTCGTGGTCGCGTCCCGTGGCCTGGACGAACGCGAGATCCGCCATCACCGCCGGCTCGGGGTGGGCCCGCAGGTGCGCGGCCAATCGGGCCGCGTGGCGTCGCAGGGCGCCCTCGCTGCGGGCCGACAGGGGGATGAGCACCCGCCGCGGGACACCGATGGGGGTCTCCCGCCGCCCCGGTGGAGCCTGCTCCAGCACCAGGTGCACATTGGTACCGGTCAGCCCGAAGGCACTCACCCCGGCGCGGCGCGGCCCGGAGGTCTCCCACGGCTCGGTGCGAGTGGACAGGCGCAGCGCGGAACGGTCGGTTTCCAGCAGGGGGTTGGGCTCGGTGAAGTGGGCGGAGGCGTAGCGCCGGCCGTGTTCGAGAGTCTTCACGGTTTTGAGCAGGCCCGCGGCACCGGCTGCCGAGTCGAGGTGGCCGATGTTCGACTTGACGGAGCCGAGCACGCAGAAGCCCGTCCGCTCGGTGCGTCGGCGGAAGGCCGCGGACAGGGCCTCGAATTCGATGGGATCGCCGAGCCGGGTGCCGGTGCCGTGTGCCTCGATCAGGCCCAGGGAGTTGGGGTGCACACCCGCCGTGCGCCATGCCTCCAGGAGCATTTCCTCCTGCGCCTCCGCGCTGGGCGCGGCGAACCCGTTGCTGCGCCCCCCGTCGTGGTTGACGGCCCCGCCGAGGACCACCGCACGGATCGGGTCGCCGTCCCGCTCGGCAAGGTCCAACGGCTTCAGCAGGAAGACCACCCCTCCCTCCCCCAGCCCGGTGCCGTCGGCGGCGGCGTCGAAGCTCCGGGAACGGCCACCGGGCGACACGATGCTCTCCCCGCCCGGGTCGGCGACCCCGGGCGGGTTGCTCAGCAGGCGCACACCACCGGTCACAGCCCAGTCGGCCTCGCCCGTGGAGAGCTTTCGGCATGCCTCGTGCACCGCGGCGAGCGAAGAGGAGCACGCGGTGTCGATCGTCAGCGCGGGACCGCGCAGATCCAGCAGGTGCGCCACCCGGCCCGCCTGCGCGGACGGCAGCGACCCGGTCACCAGGGGGGCCGCGTCCGGACCGGGCAACTCCGCGTACGTATCGCGGCCGGCTCCCACCACCACCGTCGTACGGCTTCCCCGAAACGTCGACAGCGGGTAGCCGGCGTCCCACATCGCCCGGCACGTCAACTCCAGCAGGAGCCGTTGTTGGGGGTCCATCTGCCGGGCCTCGCGCAGCGACAGCCCGAAGAAGGTGTGGTCGAAGGTGTCGATGCGGTCCAGGAGGGCGGCTTCCGCCAAAGCGGCGTCCGGGCCGAGCCCGGCATCGCGCCTCCGGTCGTCCGGCACGGGACCCACCAGATCGGCGCGGTGCTCCAGCAGTTCGGCGAACCGCTCCGGATCGTCACCGCTGCCCGGAAGCAGTGCGGCGATACCCACGATGGCGACGGGACGGAAGGGGACACGATCCATGAAGGGCCTCACAGTCGGAAACTGAGATCGGCGGCTACCGACGCCACGGCACCGCTCTCTTTCAGGGCGCCGGCGATCGCGGAGACGGTGTTCAGCCGGAACAGGTCGACGAGTTTGATGGCGCCGGGGTGACGGGAGTCGATGCGCTCGTGGAGCCGGGTCAGGGTCAACGAGGTACCGCCGATCGCGAAGAAACTGTCCTCGCGCCCGATCTCCGCGTCCGGCAGCACTTCCCGCCACATCGCGGCGATCTCCTGTTCCAGCGGTCCGCGGGGCGGCGCGCCGCTCCGCACCCGTTGTCGCCTCTCCTCCCCGATCCGGGCCAGGGCACCGCGGTCGAGCTTGCCGTTGCCGGTGAGCGGGAAGGAGTCGAGCCTCTCCAGCCGGGCGGGCACCATGTAGGCGGGCAGTGCGGAGAGCAGGCCGTCGCGCAGGACGGGGAGATCGAGATCCGCGGGCCCCGCCACGAACCCGAGCAGGTGCTGGTCCCCACCGCTGCCCGCCACCAGGACCGCCGTGTCCGCGATCCGCGGGTCGAGCCCGGCCAGCGCGCGCTCGATCTCACCCGGCTCCACCCGGATGCCCCGGAGTTTGATCTGGTCGTCCGCCCGTCCCAGGAACTCGATCTCACCGGTGGCGGTGAGCCGGGCCAGGTCCCCGGTGCGGTAGAGCCGTTCACCCGGGGTCGTGGTGTGCGGGTGCGGCAGGAACCGTTCGGCGGTGAGTTCCGGACGGTTCAGGTATCCGCGGGCCAGCCCCCCTCCGCCCAGGTACAACTCACCGGGCACGCTCGGCGGCACCACGTTGAGCGCCTCGTCCAGGACGTATGCCTCTGCGCCGGGGAACGCCGTGCCGATGCTCGGCGCACGGCGGGCCGGCAGACCGGAGCAGTCCTGGATGGTGCCGCACACCGTGGCCTCACTGGGACCGTACGCGTTCCACAGGTGGACCCGGTCGCCCCATCTGCGGATCAACTCCGCCGGGCACGCCTCGCCCGCGAGGACCAGGTGCCTCAGGGAATCCGGCAGGGTCCGCAGCATCGCCAGGTTCGACGGGGGCATCGTCAGGTGGGTGATCCCCCGCTCCGCGAGCGTCGCCTCCAGCGGCGCCCCCGGCAACAGGCGGTCCGGATGCGTCAGGTGGAGGCAGGCGCCGGTCAGCAGGCCCATGACGCACTCCCACACAGAGGCGTCGAAGGAGTACGGGGCGTACTGGAGAACCCGGGCCCCCGGGCCCGCCTCGAGCCGGTCGCGGTGGAGATCCCGCAGCTGCGCCAGACCACCGTGGGTGAGCGCCACGCCCTTCGGCTTCCCGGTGGACCCCGATGTGTAGATCACGTACGCCAGGTGATCCGGGGTCGCGGGGTTCCGCTCCGGAAGCGGCGCGACGGGGGCGGACGGTTCCGTGTCCATCCTTACGGCGGGTACGAGGTCCGGGGGCAGTCGATCGGCGAACGCGGCATCGGTGACCTGCAGGCGCACGCCGGCGTCCCGGGCGATCCACCTCATGCGCTCGGTGGGCAGGGCGGGATCGAGGCACAGGAAGGCCGCACCGCCCTTGGCGACCGCGAGCAGTGTGATCACGGAGGCCCGGGAGCGGGGCAGGACGACCACCACCCGGTCGTCGGGGCGAACCCCCCGGGCGGCGATGCGCGCCCCCAGGCGCTCCGAGGCCAAGTCCAGTTCCCGGTAGGTGAGGACCCCCTCGTCGTCGTGGAGGGCGGGCGCGTCGGGGTCGGCCGCGACCCTCTCGGCGAAGAGGGTGGTAAGGGTGGCCGGGGCCGGGGCGGCCGCGGGACGGCTCCGTTCCAGCGCCGTCCGCTCCCGAGCGGGCGTGCACAGCGGCAACCTCCTCAGCGGCCGGTCGGGGTGGCGGCCGGCCTGCTCCAGCAGCGTCTCGAAGCAGTCGGCGTAGCCGGCGACGGTGCCCGCCTCGAACAGATCGGCGCGGTAGTCCCAGGAGGCGTGCCAACCCTCCGCGTCCCGGCCCACCATGAGCGTGATGTCGTACTGCGTGGCCACGGGCGGTACGGCGAACTCGGTGCAATCGAGGCCCGACACGCTAGGCGCCCCCACCGCGGTGCCGTCGAGCACGAACATCGTCTGGAACACCGGGGTGTGCTCGACGGTCCGCTCCGTGCCCAGGGCCGAGACCACCAGCTCGAACGGGGTCTGCTGATGGGCGAACGCGTCCAGACAGGTCCGTCGGGTCTGTTCCACCGCCTCGCGGAAGGACGGGACACCACTGTGGTCCGTGCGGATCGCCAGGGTGTTGAGCAGGCAGCCGACCAGCCCCTCGGTGCCCGCCTGGTCCCGGTTGGCTATCGGCGTGCCCACGACGATGTCGTCCTGTCCCGTCAGACGCGACATCAGCCCCTGGTAGAGGGCCAGGACCGTCATGAAGGCGGTTGCGCCCGACTCCCGGCCGATCCCGAGCAGCGTTTCCACCGCCTCTCCGGACAGCCGTCGGGTCACCCGCGCGCCCCGGTACGACACGGCCTGTGCCGGGGGGTGGTCGAAGGCGAGTCGAAGCCGCTCCGGGAGATCGGTCAGCCGCTCCCGCCAGTGGGCCAGATCCCGCCGGGTGACGGCCGGACGATCCAGATGGCGGCGCTGCCAGGTGGCGTGGTCGAGCGCGGAGAGCCGGCGGGCCGAGGAGGGGGAGCCCCCGGCGGTCACGGTGGCGTAATCCGCGAACAACTCGTCCATCAACAACCGGATCGACCACGCGTCGGCGACCACGTGATGGATGACCAGGGCCAGGACGTGACGGGGCGGGGAGTCGGGCCCCGCCGGCTCCTCGACCAGCAGCCAGCGCGCCGGATCCTCGGTGGCCAGGTCGAACGGGTCGGCCAGGGCCTCGCGGAGCAGCTGTCCGGTGGCCTCCTCGTTCCGGGCGGTCAGATCCCGCAACAGGGCCTGGCGGGGCGCCACGGCCCGCTGGCGCAGCTCCCCGTTCGCACCCCGATCGATCCGCAACCGCAGCGCCTCGTGCCGGTCGGTCAGTGTCCGGAGCGAGCGCTCCAGCGCGCTCCGGTCGAGGTCCCCCCGGATCCGCACCGCCACTCCGATGTTCAGCATCGGACTGCCCGGACGCAGTTGTTCGACCAACCACATGCGCTCCTGGGCGAACGCGAGCGGGGCGGAATCGTCACCGTCCCGGGGGCGCAGGGGCGGCAGCGTCACCTCCCGGGTGAACAGCAGGTCGATCCTCGCCGCCAGGGCACCGACGGTGCGGTGGCGGAAGACGTCGCTCAACGTGATCTCCACGCCGAGACGGTCCCGGATCGCGGTCATCAGCCGCATCGCCAGGAGGGAGTGTCCGCCCAAGGCGAAGAAGTCGGCGTCCGGCCCCAGCGGACCGCTGCGGGTCAGCTCCGCCATCACCGCGGCCACCTCCCGCTCGGAAGGCGTGGCGGGTTCGGTGGCGTCGCCGGTGTCCCGGACGGGAGCGGGCAACGCGGCACGGTCGATCTTGCCGTTGGCGTTCAGCGGAAAGGCGTCCAGCCGCACCCAGTACCGGGGGACCATGTACGCGGGCAACTCGTCGGCCAGCGCGGTCCGTACCGCGTCGGGCTCGGCGCCGCCCGTCCAGTAGCAGACCAGATGAGGGGTGTCCGCGACCTCGCGCAGGACGACCAGCGCCTGCGTCACTCCGCCCAGGGCCCGGGCGCGACTCTCGATCTCCCCCGTCTCGATGCGGAAGCCGCGCAGCTTGACCTGGTGGTCGTAGCGGCCCCGATACGACAGTTCACCGCTCTCGGTGAGCCGCACCCGGTCACCGGTGCGGTACATCCGTGCTCCGGGGGCACCGCAGAAGGGGTCGGGCAGGAAGCGCTCCGCCGTCAGCCCGGGGCGGTCCAGGTAGCCCCGGGCGACCCCCGAGCCGCCGAGGAACAGCTCACCGTCGGCCCCGGCCGGGACGGGGGTCAGGCGGTCGTCGAGCACGTAGGCGTTGGTGCCCGCGATCGGCACCCCGATGAGAGGCTCCTCCACGCCGCCCCGGGGCACCTCGTGCCACGTGGAGTACGTGGTGTCCTCCGAGGGGCCGTACAGGTTGAACACCCTGAGGGAGTCGGACTGTTCGTGCAGAGTGTCCACCAGGGTGCGCGGCAGCGGTTCCCCGGCGAGGTTCACCACCCGGACCCCCTCCGGCAGCGCTCCGGCGCGCAGGAGTTCCGTCATGGCGGAGGGCACGGTGTTGATCAGCGTGGGTTCCCTACCGGGCTGCTCGGTGAGCTGGAGCGCGTTCTCGACGAGGCGCAATGCCCCGCCCACGGAAAGCGGCAGGAAGATCTCGAAGACCGACAGGTCGAAACCGACCGAGGTGCCGGCGAGGACCACGGAGAGATCCCCCGGGGCGAAGTGGTTCCGGGCCCAGCCGAGGAAGGAGCGCAAGGCGCGATGCGGGATCGCCACGCCCTTGGGGCGACCGGTCGAACCGGAGGTGTGGATGAGGTAGGCGATGTGCTCGTCCTCGACCGGCACGGCCCCGGGAAGCGCCGGAACGGCGGGTGCCGAAGTGACGTCCAGGAACGGTCCGGTGTCGGGGGGCGGGGCGTCCCGGGTGGCGGGCTCGACGAGAACCACGCGGCACCGGGCGTCCCGAACGACGAAACGGAGCCGTTCCCGCGGGTGACCCGAGTCGAGCGGCACGTAGGCGGCACCGCGGCGGAAGACGGCCATCAGCGCGGCCACCAGGTCCGGGGTGCGGCGAAGACACACCCCGACGAAGTCGCCGGGGCCCACCCCGGCCACCTCGAGAGCGGCCTGGATCGCACCGACCCGGGAGGCGAGTCCGGCGTAGTCGAGTGCCTCCCCACCGATCCACACGGCCGGCGCCTTCGGATGCTCGGCCACGCCCCGCTCGAAGGCGGCGATGGGGTCGAGGGGGACGGGCGCCTCCGACAGCCGACAGGCGGACTCCCGCAACTCACGGTCGACCGGGGTGTCCGGCTCCAGATCGGCGACGCGCGCGTCCGGGACGGCGACCATCGTCTCCAGGATGTGCCGCCAGTGCGCCAGCATGCGCGCGGTCGGCTCCGGGGCGAGGCTGTCGGCCCGGAACTCCAGGGTGACGAGGGTGCGGTGCCCGGGCTCCGCGACATCCGGGGCGAGCACCTGTCCGCGGTCGATCTGGAGCAGTAGGTCGAACTTGGTGTGGTGGTGGTCGACCAGCCACCGTGCCGCCTCCACCCCGGGGATCCGGGGCAGCGGCATCTCGTCGGGCTGGACCACGAGCAGCGCCTGGAGTGGTGTTCCGCCCCGGTGGGCGATCAGTCGATCCAGAGGTACGTCGGCGTGGGCGTACGCCTCCAGCGCCGCGTCGCGGACCCGACCGAGGAGTGTGTTCCACGTGTCGCCCGCGGCCACCCGGGCCCGCAGCGGCAGGGTGTTGACGAACAAGCCGTACGTGGTGTGCGTGGCGGTGTCCTCCCGGCCGGCCGCCGGCAGCCCGAACACCACCTCATCCCGACCGGTCCACCGGGAGAGCAGCGCCGTGTACGCGGCCGCGTACAGCATGAACGGGGTCATCCCGTACTCGGTGGCCCGCTCCTCGACACGACGAACCAGCGTGTCGGGGAGCCGCACCCGGTGGGTCGCGGCGGGGGCCGGCTCGGTCGCCGCGGTGGCGTTGACGGGCAGGTCGAGCGCGAACGACGCGCCGGCCACCGTCCCCGCCGCCGCCTCGACCCGATCGACGAACCCGGGAGACCCCATCCTGCGCCGCTCCTCGACGACGGCCTCCCGGTAACTTCCCGGGGCGCTCCCGGGGACATCCCGAAGAACCTCCCCGGGAAAGGGGGCGTCGCCGTCGACGAGCCGACAGTAGGCGGAGCTCAGGTCGGCGAAGAACAGCTCCGCGGACCATCCGTCGGTGACGATGTGATGGACGCAGAACGCCAGCACCCATTCCTCTTCACCGAGTTCCAGCAGCGTGGTCCGATACACCGGTCCTCGGACGAGATCGAAGGGGACGGCGGTCTCCTCCGCGAACCATCGGGGCAGGTTCTCGCGTGAGGTCACGGCCCGGGCCAGCCGGAACGGCTGCTCCTCGCGGGGGAGGACACGTTGCGTCAGGTCGTCACCCCCGTACTCGAAGACGGCACGCAGTTGGTCGTGACGCCCGACCACCGCGGCGACCGCGCGTTCCAGAGTGTCGACATCGATCCGGCCGCGGAGCCACACCGCCTCGGTGACGGTGTAGGCGCGGCTGTCGGGGTGACGCTGTTGCAGGAACCACAACCGCTGCTGAGCACTGGAAGTGGGGAAGAAGTCGTTCATATCGGGCTTCATCGCTGGGCGTCCTCGGGGCCGGCTTCTTCAGGAGCGGGAGGCGGGGTTCAGCGCGTCGAGAGCGAGGTCCGCGCGCACCTCGCGGCAGATTCGGGATCGGTCGGTTCGGATGACGAAGTGGTCTCCGTCATGGATGCGCACCTCGGTCTTCCCGTCTCCGAGTCGGGTCCAGGCGGTCAGGTCCCGGGTGGGGACGTGGACGTCGCGGTTCGCCCCGAACACGGTCAGCGGACAGGGCACCGGTTCCCGGACGGGCGGGAAGGTTTCGATGATCTTGAAATCGGCCCGCAGGATCGGCAGGTAGATCGACATGAGTTCGGGGTTGCCGAGCACCTCCGCGGTGGTGCCGTTCATCATCCGCAGTTCCGCGGTGAGCTCGATGTCCGACATCCGGTGCCGGGGGCGTTCGCGGGGCGGCAGGAAAGGGGCCCTGGAGCCCCCGACGAACAGCCGGCGCGGGGGACGTCCCGTGTGGGCCAGCCGCAGCGCCAGTGCGTACGCGGCGTACGCACCGAAGCTGTAGCCGAGCAGCGCGTAGGCCCCCCGCGAGAGGTCCTCGCACTGCTCGGCAAGATCGGTGACCAGGGAGGGCATGTCATCGATCAGGGGGTCGCCCATACGGGCCCCCCGCCCGGGGAGTTCCGCGACACGCACCTCGGCCACCGGTGCGAGCTCCTGCTGCCAACCGGCGAAGACCTCGATGCCGCCTCCCGCGAACGGGACGCAGAACAGGATCACGGTTGACGCTCCCGCTCCCGCAGGCTCAGGGGCCGCATGTCGACCCAGTGCTCCCGGATGTACTCCAGACAACCCTGGCGGGCCATCGGGGAAGTGCGTGTCTCCCAGCCGGGCGGGACGTCCCGGTGGCCCGGCCAAATGGAGTACTGCTCCTCGTGGTTGGTGACGACGACGTACAACTCGGTGTCGCCCGTGTCGTCCGGGTGCTCGGTGTTCGTCTGACTCATCGGAACTCGTACCGCCTCAGGCCTGTGGGGTGTCGGGGAGCGCGTTGACGGGCCACTGCCACCCCTCGGGTGCCGAGGTGAGGCCGTGCTGGATGTCGAGCAGCGTTTCGCGCAGTCTCAGGGCGGTGGACCGGGCGGGCAGCGGCAGGCGCAGCCCGCTCTCGTCGCCGATCAACTCGACCGGGGCGACGACGGCTCCGGTGCCGCAACCGAACACCTCGATGTCCTCGCCGGCCCGGATCGCGTCGGTCAGTTCATGGACGTTGATCGGTTCCTCGTCCATCCGCAGGCCGAGGGACGGGCCGAGCCCGAGCAGGCTGTCCCTGGTGATGCCGGCCAGGATGGTGTCCGAGAGGGGCGGGGTCACCAACCTCTCCCCGCGGCGAACGAAGACGTTCATCGCGGTGAACTCCTCCAGGTGGGTGTGCTCCACCGCGTCCAGCCAGAGCAACTGGTGGAAGCCGTTTTCGCGGAGCGGGGCGGCGGCGGCGAAGCTCGCCGCGTAGTTCCCGGCCGCCTTGACGGCCCCGGTGCCACCGGCTCCCGCCCGGCTGTAGTGGCGCTCGATCCACGCCGAGATGGGGGCGGTGAAGAACGCGTCCGACGGGGTGGCCAGTACGAGGAAGCAGAACTCGGTGGAGGGCACGACCGAGAGGTCGGCGGTGGAGCCGAACATGGTCGGTCGCAGGTAGAGGGACTGGCCCTGCTGTCCGGGCACCAGGGGCTCCAGCGCGGTGACCAGCTCCTCCAGCGCGTGCACGAACACGCGCTCGTCGAGCTCGGGCATGCCCAGGCGCGTCGCGGAGCGGTTGAACCGGCGGGCGTGCTCGTACGGCCGGAACAGCATGGACGGGCTCCCGGGGAAGGCGGTGCCGAGGTTCCGGTACGCCTTCATGCCCTCGAAGATGGCCTGCCCGTAGTGGAGGGCCTGGGTGTGGGGGGCCAGGGGCAGCGGGTCCAGTCCGGTGAGCCTCGGGGTTTCCCAGGCACCGTCACGGTGATACGCGATGGACATGACCGGCGCCATGAGGCGGCCGAACCCCAGTGGGTCGGGCAGTTCGATGCCCCGCAGTCGGTCGGCGACATCGCTCGGAAGCGAGGAGTACGACGTTGTGGTCACCTTCAGCTCCAGCAGCGCAGGGGGAGGTCCGGACCGAGATTGCCGACGAAACCGGAGAGGGTTATTCGCCGGCCGGCGGTGATCGTGCGGATGGCGTGCACGCAGGCTGTGTTGACGAGCACCAGATCGCCGGGCTGCGGTGAGATCAGCACGGAATTGTCCGGCAGCATATCGCGCGGGTACCCGTAACTTCCCGGATATTGACCGGAGATACCCGAGTACTCCTCATCGGAAATGACGTGGTCCCACGTTTCCAGCTCGCCACCCTCTTCGGCGGTGTCGAGATAGATGTTGACACCGAGCTGACCGACGATCGCATTCGTCATTGGGTCGTCGAATTCCCGGTGAAGTACATCCTGGTGGGGCAATCCCTCACTTCCGGTGCGCCACAGGCGTGTGATTCCGAAAGGCATTTTTCGACTTGTCATCGACATGAACGTGGAACCACCGGGCCAATTCTCGTCCAGCGTCACCCGCAGGAGGTCGATGGGCGAGGGATGGGGTGCGCTCAGGCGCCGCAGCCGGTGTTGCAGCGGAAGAGTGGAATTGAAGTACCGCTCCTGTCGCTCCGCATTCTTCGTGACGTTCCAGAAGGAGTCGATATTGCTCTCGTAGATCCCGGAACCGGCGGAGTCGTCTATCTCCTGGTACAGCAGGTCGGCGAGGGACTTGGAATAGGTGGCGTCATAGAACTCCGGCACCCTGACTGCGACGTACTTGAGATCGAAGAGATCGCGAAGAACCCGCTCGTCCAGGTTTTCCACGGTGAGGAGTTTCTGGTTCGAGGGCATGCTGGGGAGACCTCCTGTCGGGGTTGTCGTGGCGGGCGTCCGGTGACGCCCTCCTGTCACCGCTCGATGAGTGCCCGTGCGTCGGCAGTGGAGGCGACGTTGCCCGGCAGCGCGATCAACTCGGGCTTGTACAGGGGGGTCGAGTCCATCGAGGGCTCCCAGGTGGCCAACTTCTCGTCCTGCGGCACCTCGATGCGGATGCCTTTCGCCAGGTCGTTCACCACACGCAACAGCAGTTGGACACCGAGCGGCGCGAGGTGTTCGCGCCAGAGGCTCTCGGCCGTCGACCCCGGCGGCACGAGAACGTGTTCCTGAGCCGCGATCGGTCCGCCGTCCGTGCGTTCGGTGAGGTGGTAGACGCTGCCACCGGTCGCCCGATCGCCGTCCCGGATGGTCCAACGGATGGCATCCCGGCCTCGGTGCAACGGGAGCAGACTGGGGTGGTAGCCGATTGTGGCCACCTCCGCCCGAGCCCTGGTTTTGCGCCCGATGAAGGCATGGGAATGCGCGGCAACGATGATGTCCACCTTCTCCGGGATGTGGTGGGACCGCAGTTCATTCGCCTCGGTCCACGGAATTCCGCGGGGGAACGACCAGCCCCGGAGACGATCCCATGCCATCGGATCACTGTCGTCGGTACGCCCCTTCTTCAAAGCGGGGGAGGCGGCTCCCAGGATGCTGTGTCCGTCATCCTCGAAAGCTTCCGCGACCTGCACGGCGAAAGCACCCCGTCCAGAAAGATAAATGTTCACACTACCCCACTCGTCGTACCCGAACTGATTCACTCACCATGCACAAGAATGCCAGTAGAGTTGCACGAAAAGAGAAGGGGTTCCCACCGGCTGCTGCATCCCCCGTCACACAGCCCGAATGCATACCTCCACCGGTACACGAACCGATTTTGCGATCTGCCATGTTGCGGCAGCGATGCCACGGTAGGCCCGGGAGAGCGCGACACTCAAGGCTTTGTCAGCATGCTGACACGATCGGTTCGATCTCCGGGGATCGGGGCATCAGAGGTTACCGACGGGGCATGAACCCGGGGTGGGAGTGGCATGGTGCAAGGCCACGGGTTTCCCCATTGTTCTCCCTGCCACCGGGGGTCGGATTCCCGGCCACCGGTTTCCCTTTACCGGGCGTTCCCGCCACCGGGCCCCGCCGGTGGAGGTCGGAGACGGGCCGGTGACCCACCGGTCGCCGCGGGTGACGCCCGCACGTGGTGGGGCCCGAGGGTTCGCCCCCCGCGCCGGTATGACCACCCGTGGGGTCCCCGGAGTCGGGAAGAACTCCGCTGGTCACCCTGCTCGACCCCACCGCCGGCGCTGCGGTCCTCGACATCGGTTGCGGTGCGGGCAAACCCGCGCTTCAGCTCGTCGCAGCCGGAGACGTGCACGTACCGGCCTCGCCATCAGCGATGTCGAGCTCCAACGGGCCGCCGAGCGTGCCGTGGGGGCGGGTCGGTCGGGCGTGACCGCCTTCCGAAACGCCGACGTGAGGGCGCTGCCGTTCGACGATGACTCGTTCGACGACACGTGGGCGAGCGAGTCGATGCTCCACGTGCCGGGTCGAGGTCGTGCGCTCGCCGGGACGGCCGGGGCGCTGCGTCCCGACGGACGACCGGTGATCGCCGACACGTCGAACGCCCGCCGGCGGGTCCCGAAGGCCGCAAGGCGTTCGATGGAACGCACCGCCTACCACGTGACCTCGTTCGCCACCGCCGCCAAGTACTCCGAACCGTTGACCGCCAATGGGTTCGTCGACGTCGAGATCCGTGGCATCAGCGACAAGGTGGTCAAGACAGGGTCTGTCCGGTGAGTGGTGCAACTACCGGCTGGAAGCGACAGTTGATGACTGGTGTGACGAATGACACCGAGGCCGTGAAGGCCTCCGGTTCGACATCGAGATCCGGAGGATCGTCTGCACCACCAACGCGATCGAGAGCGTGAACGTGCGGATACGCAGGGTCGTCCGGGCCCGAGGGCACTTCCCCAACGAGCAAGCCGCCCCGAAGCGCGTCCACCTGGCCGTCATGAGCCTGGACCCGACCGGTGACCACGGTGATCGTGCCGCGTTCCAGGAACAGTTCCACATCCTCCACGCCGTGGTCCGTCCCCGGGTGCCGGTAGGAGAGGCCGCACACGGACAGCTTCCGCAGTGAAGTGGTGGATTCCCTGCCGGTCTCCGTCCCCGGTTCCGACCCACCCTCGCGACGGCACGCCGGCCCGGGGCGGGGTGGGGGCGGACGCAAACTGCCACCGAGGAAGTCGGCGATCCGACCGAGCGCGACCGAGACCCGCTGCAGTCGCACGGACAGCATCCCGATCGAACCGAGGGCTTCGGTCAGGATCAGCAGGTAGAAGGTGAACAGCGCGAGGTCGCCGACACCGAAGGTCCCCTCGCCCATCCGTCCCGCGATCAGCAGCAACAGCAGGCCGACACCGATGGGGGCGGCGTTGCCGATCACGGCGCGCTGAATGACGGCGTACAGCTCCTCCCGTACCGCCGCCCGGGCCCTGGCGGCATTCAGCCGGGCCACGTGCGCGGATACCTGCGACTCGGCGGCTGCCGCCTGCACCGCGCCCACGGCTCCGAACATCTCCCGTAGCGCTCCCGCCACCTTCCCGGAGGCGGTGCGGGTCGCGCGTCGGTGGCGCAGGAATCGACTGTGGGCCACCGCCGTGACCAGGGTGAGGAGGAGGAGAAGGAGCAACAGTGCCACGGTGGCCATGACATCGATCCGCATCATCACGGTGACCGACACGGCGACGAACAGCCAGTGGGCGAGATTCGTCGGTGCCCAGGCTACGAAGAACCCCGTCTCGTCGACGTCCTCACCGACAGTCCGCAGGGATTCCCCGGGAGCCGTTCGGGTCGTCACCTCCGATCCGCGCAGGGCCGATCCGAGGAGGGCGTACCGCAGTCGGCTCGTCGTGCCGTACTGGACCCGGGGCTCCAATCGGTTGATCATCACTCCGAATTGCAGAAACAATCGGGCGCCCTCGATCGCGGCCACCAACGCGATGATCGTCCATACCTCTCCCGCCGCCCCCAACTCGTCGAAGAACCGCTGGAACAGCAGCCCCACCAGCAAAGTTCCCACCCGGAGCAACATCCACAGACCGGTGAGGGTCCAGTAGACACGGGTCGAGCCCCCCAATGCCACCGCGAGCCTTCCGAGAACCGACCTCTCGGGCTTTCCCCCGCCCATCGACCGTCCTTTCCCCGACGGGATCACCGGGCGGTTCCGACCGTGTTGAGGAGACGGTGGAAACGGGAACCCGGATCGGCGGCGAGGACGGCCCGTTCCCCCTCCTCGGCCACCTCTCCGTCCTCCAACACAAGGATCCGGTCCACCTTCCGCAGCAGGTGGGGGCGATGTTCCACGACAACGGCGGTACGGCCATCGAGCAGACGCTCCAGGGCCGGCACGAGCAGGCGTTCGCTGTACGGGTCCAGTCGGGCGGTCGGCTCGTCCATCAGGACCAGACCGAGGTCGCGCAGAAAAACCCGGGCCAGGGAAAGCTGCTGCTCCTCACCCGCGGACATACCCCGCGCCCCGGTGCCGAGCACCGTGTCCAAATCGTCGGGCAGGGTCCGTACCCAGCGTGTGAGCCCCACCTCGGCGAGGGCGGTGTGCAGCCGCTCGTCGGGGACCGAGGAATCGAAGAAGGTGAGGTTGTCGCGCAGGGAGGCGTGAAAAACGTGCACGTCCCCGGCACCAGGCGGCACTCGTACGTGCACAGGTTCACGGCCTCGCGTTCCAGCCGGGCCCGTCACCTCACCCGGGGCGAGACGGGCCTCGCCCCGGGTGAGGTGACGGGCGGTCTTCCGCAGCGCACCGGGGTTGCCGAGGACTTCCTCGGCGCGTTCCACGAACGATTCGTCCGGCATCCGGCGGCCCAACTCCACCGACGTCACGGTGTGCTTGGGGTACCGCACCCGGGTGCCGAGAGCCACGCGGCTGAGCCCCGCGTGCTCGCGCAGCGCCTGGACTACCGCGCCGAAGGTGCGCAGGCCGTCCGACGGACGGGGTTCCCGGTCGCAATCCCCCACCGAAACCGACCGCGTGTCGACGCCTCCGGCCCCGTCCTCCTCGACGTTGTCCATCCGGCCGCCCTCCCTCCGTACCGCGTCGGGCCCTCCCACCCCGGCGCTCCCCCACCCATGGTGGCGGCGCATGCCGCGTACCGCCCACACCACGTGTTCATACCCTGACCCCACGTGCGTGACGTCCGGTTCGTGTCCGTCCGTTCCCGCGAGAAAATATCGATACTTTTCACACGCGTAATCTTTCCCGACCCGATGCGGTGCGCGGTATGGCGGGGCCAATCCGCCCGGGGCGGCGGGGGCGGGTCGTGCCCGGATGGCGTGACAGGCAAGAGGTCGGGGATCTCCACTCCCCAACAGCCGGGCGCCCGTGGGAAACGGTGATCAGTGCCCGGTGGGGCGGATGACGGCGTGGCGGGTGCGGCCGTCGTCGGTGGTCCAGGTGACCCGATCCCCGAAGGCACGCCACATCAGGGCCTGCCCGAGCGGGGAGGCCGGAGGGATCGGCCGCAGCCCGGCTCCAGCGGTCTCGGCCACGGTATGGAGAAGGCCCCCCTCACCGGGGGCGGCGTCCTCGAACTCCAGGCGGAAGACGGTCCCCGGTGCCACGACGTCGGGATCCCCCGCCTCGGGGTCGACGCGCACGGCGTCGAGGAAGGCCAGCAGCAGGGCGACGCGCCGCTCGTATCGGGCGGCCGGGTCCCGCCGGTCGCGGAGCGCGATGGCGCGGTGGTCACGAGGGTCGCGGTGATCGCCCTCGGCAGTCTCCCCTGAACGGTCCAACAGAGCCCGCAGTTCGCGGAGTTCGCGCAGGACCCGGTGGTGGCCCTCCGAACCGAGGGTGGTGACCGGGAAGCCGCCAGCGGGGTGTCCGCCGGCCCGGGCCCGCGGCGGGGACCCCGCGCCGATGCCGGTGAGCGGGGAGGCCGGGCGCGGCACAGGGGCCCGGAGCGCCGCCGGGGCGGAGGAAAGCGGCCGGGGCCGGATGCCCAGATTCCGCAGTTCCTCCCACAGCGGGGCCAGCGCCCGCTCGCGGTCCCAGTGGAAGCGGCTGCCCCGGATGCCGACGAACCGCCACCGCAGGCGCTCCAACTCCCGCCGGCGCGCGGCCTCCGTGGCTGCGTCCCCGCCCTCGGCGAAGGTGTCGCCGTCGCAGACCACGGCGAGCCGCCGGGTGCCGCCCTCGACGACCAGGTCCAGGCAGTGGCGTCCCACCCGGTAGCGGGGGCGGACGCGGTACCCGCGCCCCACCAGTTCCAGGTACACGCGCTGCTGGAAGAGGTTGTCGAACGCCTCGTGCCGCACGTTCGGCAGCACCTCGCCGTCGACGGCGCCGACCTCCTCCTCCGGCGGGGAGGTGAGGTGGTCCAGGTACCGGCGGCGCAGGTCGTTCTCGTGGAAGCGCTCGACGGGGGCGCTGTGGAAGACCCAGACCTGGTCGCGGGCGCGGGAGGCGGCGACGTTGATCCGCTGCTCGTAGGTCCGGCCGCTGTAGCCGCCGGGGACGGGGCCGTTCTCACGGAGGGGGGCGTTGACGCAGGAGATGAAGACGATGTCCCGTTCGTCACCCTGGAAGTCCTCGGCGTTGCCCACTCGGATGCGGCGCCGTTCCCGCTCCTCGTAGGGGAGGCGGGCGGTGAGGCGGTTCTCCAATTCGGTCAGGTGTTCGATGCCACTGCGCAGGCTGATCACGCCCATCGTGCGGTCCGCGTAGGCGGGGTCGGCGCAGCAGGCGACCAGCGCGTCGATCAGGGCCTCCACCTCGGGGAGGTTGACCAGACGGGTATTGGTGCCGCCGACCATGCCCTCCGCCACGTGGACGGTGCGCACCGGTGGCAGGCGGTCCGAGCCGTACTGACGCATCGGCAGCAACTGTCCGCCGTAGCAGAGCTCGTTGGAGAACCCGATGATCTCGGGCATGCAGCGGAAGTGCTCCCTGAGCATCAGGGTGCCCCGGCCGGCGGCGAGGGTTTCGGCGAGGTCGAAGAAGCTGGTGTCGGGTCCGAACAGGGAGCGGATGCCGGCCGGGAGGCCGCCGAGGAGGCGGTCCCGGAACCGGAAGTGCTCCTCGTGGCGCAGGCCGACGTTGGAGGGGCTGACCTGCTTGCCGTCCCCGACGACGACGACGCGGCGGGCGAGCCAGGTCAGCAACATGGCCTCCGGGCCGGACTGGCTGGCCTCGTCGACGATCACCACGTCGAAGAGACCGGGGCGGTCCATGGGGACCGTCTCGACGACCTGGTGCAGCGGCATGATCCACGCCGGCACCGCGCTCTGCGCGTCACGCAGCGCCTGTTGGGCGTCCTGGCGGTACCGGTGCCGGTATCTGCCCCTGATGCGGTGGACCGCCTGCTGGTAGGAGCGCAGTGCCCGGGACTGCTCGGTGGACATCGCCTCCAGACAGTGATGCCAGGCCCGGGCGGCGGCCAGGCGGCCGAGGGTGAGTCGGATCTCGTCGTCGGCCTCGGTCAGGGCGACCCGCAGGGCGCGCTCCCGGCCGGGGTCGGTGAGGCGTTCCAGTCGGGTCCGCCAGGCGGACCAGGCCAGGGCGGTGTCGAGCTCCGGGAGGCGTTCGTCCCAGACCGGGTCGTCGGGGGTCTCCGTGATGCGGTCGGCCAGCCGGGGCAGGGCCTCGCGCACGGGTCCGAGGGCCTCGATGTACGCGGTGCGCAGTCGGGTGGCCTCGCGGAGGTCGGCGAGTTCCGCGCAGGCCGCGCGGTAGCCGTCGATGTCGCGGTCGGTGACCGCCCGACGGGCCCGACGCAGGGCGGGGGGCGCGTCGGGGTGGTCGGTCCGGGTGCGCAGCAGGGCGGTGGCGGCTGCGATGAGGCGGCGCGGTTCCTCCGCGTCGCGCAGTGCGACCCGGGCCCGCAGCAGGGCGCGCACGGCGCGCTCGACGTCCCGGTCGTGCCAGTCGGCCGCGACCAGTTCGGGGGAGGCCGCGGCGGCGGCGATCACGGCGACCCGGGCGTCGGCGACGGCGATCACCGGGGTCAGGGTCTCGGCCACCTGCCGCAGGTGGGCGATGCGGGGGCCGGGGTCGCCCCAGGGAAGGGAGGCCCGTTCCTGTTCGCGTTCCGCCCGGGCCAGGCGGTGCTCCAGGTTGACCCGGGCGAGGACGCGGGCGGCGCGTTCGGCGTCCTCGACCGGTCGGCCGTCCACCCGCACGCGGTGCGGGAATCCCCCCAGGGACCGGGCCAGTTTGCTGTCCCGGCCGAAGAGACCGGTGAGTTTCCCGCCGGCCCGGAGTCCGTCGTGCAGGGCGGTGGCCCGGGCGAGCGCGGTGGCGGTGTCGTAGGCGTCCAGGCCGGTGACCACGGAGTCCCCGACGCCCTCGGCCAGTTCGGTGACGGCCCTCAGGGCGGCGGTGACGGTGTCGTGGCGGGTCCTGGTCTCCCAGTCGCGGCCGGTGAGAACCTCCTTGAGCGCCCGTCCGGCGCCGGGGTCGTCGGCGGCGATCCGGGCCTCCGCGGCGCCCCGTGCTCCGGCGAGGTCGTCCAGGGCGGTGACCAGTCGGCACCGCGCGGCGTCGTCGAGGCGGTCAACGGCGTCGTCGAGGGCGCGGGACGCGCCGCGCGCCCTCGCATGGGCCCTCTCGGCGGTCAGGATGGTGGCGACGGCTTCCTCGAACGCGCCGGGACCGGGGAGTTCGCCGGGAGCGGGGAGTTGGGTGGGGTCGGGGAGTTCGCCGGGAGCGGGGAGTTGGGCGGGATCGGGGGCCTCGGCGGTCGGTGTCCGTCGCCCGGGACCGAGGGCCCGGCGGGCGTGCAGCAGGCGCAGTGCCTGTTCGGCTCGGAGGACCGGCGGCCGCTCGGGGACGGCGCCGATCCAGGTGTGGCGGGGCTTCTCCTCGGCGAGGCGTTCGGCGATGTCCTGGAGGGTGCCCCGGTAGTCACCGAGATCGGCGGGGAGGACCCGGGTCTCGAGTTCGCGCAGCTCGGCGAGGTCCGCCAGGAGGCGGTCACGGGTGGCGCGGGCCCTGGCCAGGCGACCGGTGAGGGTGTCGATCCCGTGCCGGGAGGCCCGGGGGTCGTGGCCGGAGGCGCGCTCCAGGAGGGCGTGGACCGAGGCCTCCAGTTCGCGTTGGGCGCCGGCGCCGTCCTCGGTTCGGCTGACGCACAGGTCGCGCACGCTCTCCGGCAGTTTGTCGCGCAGGACGCGGAGGGCGCGGGTGGTGTGGCTGGTGATGAGGACGCGCTCGCCGTGGGCGAGGAGGTCGGTGATCAGGTTGGCGATGGTGTGCGTCTTGCCGGTGCCGGGTGGGCCCTGGACGACGACCATGGGGTTGGCCCGCAGGCGTTCGGCGATGGAGCGCTGTTCCTCGTTGGAGGGCAGCGCGAAGTACACCTCGTCCCGGTGGGTGTCGGGGTCGCCGGGGCCCCGGGGGGTGTCGGGGTCGCCGGCCCCGAAGGTCGTGCGCCGGCCCGCCGGGTGGCCGGAGGGGAGTTCGCCGCTCGCGATGAAGCGCAGCGGGTCGGTGGGTTCGGCACCGTTCCCGACCTGCCGGGCGATGGTCTCCAGCGCCTCCAGGGTGGAGCGACGGGGGCGTTCGTGCAGGATCAGGGCGGGGCTCAGGCCGACCACGGGGACGGTGCGGTCGTGCGTGGTGAGGAAGTCGTGGCCCTCCTCGTATCGACCGGCGCCGTGCGCGGAGTTCACCCAGCCGCGCAGCGCGGCGTGCACGTGTTCCAGGTGTTCGGGGGCGGTGGCGTCGTCCGCCAGGGCCAGCGCCTCGCGGATCTCCTCGCGCGCCGTGCCCCGGACGTGTTGGCAGGCGTCGAGCATTCCCTCCTCCAGAAGCAGGCCGGGGGAGGTGGGGTCGGGCATCGCGGCGAGGGTTCCGGTGGCGGGGTCCAGGCGCAGGATGGCCCGGTGGACGAGCAGGTGGCGTTCCACCCGACTGCCGTCGGTGGACTGCCAGAGGAGTCGGCCGAGGCCGAGGACGAGTTCGTGGCTCTCGCCGGCGTCGGCGGCGTCCTCGTGCATTCTGTGCAGTCGGTCGTAGAGCCGAACGAGGGGGTCGACGGCCCGGCGGTCCGCCGCCCAACGCAGCCAGAGTTCCGCCCAGGCGGCGTACCGTTGCTCGATCCGCTCGTGCTCGCGTTCCCGGCCCCGGGCGGGGTCGGGGTCGGGGTCGGGTGCGCCGTCGTGGTCGCCCCGCGGGTCGATGTCCCCTGCGCGGCGCGTCGCGTCGGGCGGGTCCGGCGGGTCGAGGAGGCGGGGGGCGCGCTCGGAGGCGAAGTCCCGGAGTTGGTCGGTCGCCACCCGGGGGGCCAGATCCCGGGGAGGGGTCGGCGGGTTGGTCACCGGGGGGCGGTGGACCACGAGCCAGGCGGGCGACCCGTCGATGTCGGCCTCGGTGCCGGCGAGGAGGCCGCCGACGCGGGGGTCATCGGGCAGGTCGGCGCATCGCACCACGTCGCGGGCACCGTCGGTGGTGCGCACCGGCCGCATCCGGGACTCCTCCGCCGCGGCCAGGAATCGGAAGATCTGCCGTACCCGGTCGGCGTCCCGCTCCGTTCCCGTCAGTGCCGTGGTCATGTTCGGTCCCTCCCCTTCGACACCCTAAGTGCCCTTTTGATCCGCTTGGGTTCACTTTCATACCATTTTGGAGTGGCAATCGGCTCGACTCCATGCCCGTCGCCATCGATGTGTTACGACGTGAACCGGGCCCACTTTTCCGGGATGGGGCCATCTCCCGGCGCCGCTGGGGGAGTTGACGCGAAAGGCACGCACGGGGCCTGGGCCCGTCGCCCCACGTGTCGGTGCGGCGTTCGATGGAACGCCACGCGTCGGAAGGCGTCACCCGGCCACGGCCCGGTACGGGGCCCGGGTCGATGTCGACGCGTTCCGGCACCGCGTACGGCGTGAGGGGTGCGCGAGAGGGTTGAACTTCTTCCTCCGGAAGGAGGGGTTGGAAGCAGATCCGCCGCCCTGGATCACCGGGGCCGACCGCCCTCCGGGCATCGGAGGTCGGGCACCGGAGGGCCGGGCCTCCGCCTTCCGGGCCCGGGTCCGGGTCCGGGTCCGGGTGCGGCCGGATTCGGGTGCGGCCGGATTCGGGTGCGGCCGGAGCCGGACCCACCGGAAATCAGGAGAACTCTGTTCCGGTGGCCGGGTTTCCGGAAACCCTCCCTCCGTTTCACGGGTTTTCCCGGTTCCGGGTCACGCCGGAGGGAGGAATTCCGGAATTCCTCCCTCCGGCGTGACCCGGGACACATCACCGGAAGGGATTGTTCCTCTCCCACGGGGGACAGAGTGACACAGAACCACGACCACCACCGTGAAAACCGCACAGGAAGAGAGAAGATGCGCCTTCGAAAGAAAGCCGCTTTCCTCACCTCCACCGCGCTCGGCGGTGGGGTCATGGCCGTTGTCGCCGCCACGGCGGTACCGGTCCATGCCTCCTCCCCCGCGCATTCCACCATCGCTTCCACTTCGGAAGTGACTATCGCTTCGACCGGATTCAACTGCGCTTCCCCGTATCTGCGGGACAGCGAGAGTTACAACGGCTACACCGCCGGGTACTCCTGGGCGTGGAACATCGAAGTGGGACTCGGATACAACGATTACCAGTACCATGTCCGCAGTCGGGAGATCCAGTGCCTCCTCAACAATCTCTGGGGGTACAACGCCGGGGCTGAGGACGGTATTTTCGGCCCCGGCACCGAGCGTGCGGTGAGGGAGTTCCAGAAGGACGTGGGGTTGGCCGTGGACGGCATCGTCGGCCCCAACACCTGGCGCGTCCTGCGCATCGGCTACCAGAAGTAGTCCGGAAACACCCTGGATCGACGGAACAACGAGGGGCCCCGTCGCCGGGCACGGCGACGGGGCCCCTGTCCGCGTGATGTCTCAGCCGAGTGCGTGGGCGAAGACGTGGGCGGCCACCCGGTCACCGAGCACCAGCCC
Organism: Streptomyces sp. ST2-7A; assembly: GCF_021390475.1. GTDB lineage: Bacteria > Actinomycetota > Actinomycetes > Streptomycetales > Streptomycetaceae > Streptomyces. The sequence continues at coordinate 4,432 of NZ_JAJUWS010000042.1, read as the reverse complement.
CTGCTCGGCGTCGGACCGGAAGTGGACGCCCAGGTAGATGCGGCTCTCCGCGTTCTCCCGCGCCATCTGGCTGAAGGAGTCGAAGGTGCGGACGACCCCATCGGCGTGGGGATCGACGGTGGTCGCGTCGAGGGCGTACTCGAAGGTGTCGCTCCCGGTGTACCGCTCCATGATCCCCGCCCAGGCCCCGGCGTAGGCGGCGTGGCCGGAGACGTAGGCGGGGAAGGGCGGGGAGAAGCGGTTGCCGTCGATGTCGGGCGAGAGGGGTTCCCAGTCGGGGTCCCCCACCGTGGCCGGGTTGCCGTCGGTGTCGGCCAGTTGGATGGCGGTCTCCGGCCTCCACAGGTCCACCTCGGTGAGGTACTTGGCGTCCCAGGCCGCGATCCCGGCGTCGGCCAGGGCGATCGACATCAGGGCGTACAGCTTCGCCGTCTCGTAGGAGTCGGAGTTCGGCATCCGGTTCTCGACGATGTCGTTGGTGAGGGCGTACAGGTGGCCCGGCGCCTTGTAGGTGCCGTCCAGGTCGTTGGCCCAGAAGTGGGCGATCTCGGTCTGGTCCGCCGTGCGGCTGGTGGTGGAGGTGTCGGCCCCGCCGTACTCCTTGACCTCGTTCAGTTCGGCGGCGTACTCCGCGCCGGTCAGCGCCGGCGGCAGGGGCGGACGGTACTGGGCCCCGTAATCGATCCCGAACGGCTTCACCCGTCCCCAGTTGGGGGTCAGCGGCGGCACCCCCGGGCTGGTGGGCCGCCAGTCACCCGGCTGGTCGCCGATGTGGTAAGGAGTGTTGATGGAGGAGGCGTCCCGGTCCCGCAGGAAAGTGATCGCCCGCGAGGTCTTCTCCCCCAGGTCCTTCCCGACCGCGAACTCCTCGGCGGTGGTGGGACGTGCCTGCTCGCGCGCCGCGTCGAACTCGTCGGAGAAGTCCAGCCGGGGCAGCGCCTCCCTCAACACCCCGTACGCCGCGTGGTCGATCGCCACTTCCAGCGAATTGTGGTATCCGGCGGCGGATGTCGGTTTGATCAGGTAGCGATTACCGATCGACTCGATCGAGTTCACCGCGTCGTAGACGGCGATGTTCATCATCGCCCCGGCACGGGCCACCGCACCGGGTGTCGCCTCGGAATCCTCCAATTCCTGGAAACTGTCCACCAGGACCTTGTTCCAGTACAGTACGTGGTCGTCCCGATCCACCGCCACCGCGTTCACGGGAACGGCGATGGTCCCCCCGGCCACCGCGAGGAGCGTCCCCACCGGCAGCAGGATTCTCCCCCTCGAGAATCCCCTCGAATTTCCCCTCTTGTTTTGTACCACGTCCATGTGCCTCCGAATCGTATGGCCAGGCGTGCATGTCGGATGCCCTGTCACTCCGACATGTCGTTCCTGCTCCACCGGGAAGGCGGATACACCCGGCGCAACTGTGACCCGCGTCACCACATGAATGCGGAGCGGAGTACTCCTTTCCGCATTTCGGTGCACTCCGCGATGGGAAATCCGGAACAGGGAATTCCGGAGCCGACCGTTCCGATTTTTCGTTCCGGGCACGGATACCCGGCGACGGGACGCGGATGGGCGGTACGGGATTTCCGGCGGAAACCCGCGACGGCCCGCCCCGGAAGACCCGGAATGCGGGATGGCGGAGCGCCTCCCCGTGGGCCCGCTCCGCCCTGCGGTCAGCGCCTCCGAGGCGGGCCGATGGAGGCGCGCTCCACCACCGGCATGGGGACGAGCACCTCCGCCCCCGGTTCCCGGCCGAGCAGCGACTCCACCGCCCGGCGCCCCATCGCCTCGTGCGGCAGTCCGATCGTGGTCAGGCCCGGCCGCAGGTAGGCGGCCACCTCGTCGTCGTCGAAGGAGACCACGGACAGGTCGTCGGGGATGCGCAGGCCCAGTTCACCGGCGGCCTGGTAGGCGCCGAACGCGAGCCGGTCGTTCATGCAGATGAGCGCCCGTACGTCGGTTCGCCGCCGGAACAACTCGGTGACGGCCTCGTAGCCGTGCTGCGGCTCCCACAACCAGATGGACTCCTCGGCCGCGAATTCCAGACCCTTGTCCGCCATCTCCCCGCGGATCCCGGCGACGCGCCGGGCGACGCTGGCCGAGCGGAACACGTCGCGTTCCGCCGTGTCGCTCTGGCCGATGAGGGCGATGCCCTCGGAGTGGCCGGCGTCGATGAGAAGCCGGACCGCGGCCCGGCCACCGGGTTCCTCGTCGGGGAGGACGGCCGCGGGGAAGCGGGAAGCGGTGGCGTTCAGCATGACGGCCGAGACGCCCTCGGGCAGGGGCGGGACGAAGAGCTCGCGGGCCCGGACGGCGGCGAAGACGATGCCGTCGACCTGGCGGTCCAGCAGGGCGGCTATCGCCTCGGCCTCCCGGTCGGGCTCGCCGCCGGTCTCGGCGAGGAGCACCACGTGGCCGGCCTCCTCCGCCGCCGTCAGCGCGCCCTTGATCAGGCCACCGGCGAAGCGGGTGGTGGTGACCATGTCGGAGACGAAGCCGATGGTGAGGGTCTTGGCGGTGCGCAGGCCGCGGGCGGCGACGTTGGGGCGGTAACCCAGTTCGGCGGCCGCGGCGTGCACCCGCGCGTGGGCCTCCTCGGAGAGCCGGGTGTCGGGGCGACCGTTGAGGATCATCGACGCGGCCGTGGTCGAGAGGCCGGCCCGACGTGCCACGTCGGCCAGCGTCACTCTCTTGCGCGGCATCGCGTTCCCTCCGTGGAGAAGTTGTGTGCGACAGCTTGACACAGGTGGTCCCGGCTGCTGAACATATCGGCGCTAAAACCTTTTAGCACGACGGGTGCCCGAGTCACCCGCGAGCCGCCCCGCCGTTCTCCCCGTTCGCACGGACACCGTCCCCGGTGCTCCGGACGGGCGATCGGCGCACCCACGGCACCCGTCCACCAGGAAAAGGGAGTACCCATGGCAAGCACCGCCGGACGCCGTCGCAGAGAGCGTGCCACCGTGGCCGCGATCGCCGCGGGCGCGGGGATCGTCCTCGCCGCCTGCGCCCCGGGCGGCAACGGCTCGGCCTCCGAGCCCGCGGGCGAGGAGACCGAGGTGAGCACCGAGTTGACCTCCGAGGAGATCACGCTCACGATCGCGGACGAGACCGGTTTCCCGGCCACCGACGAGCTGGCCGAGGAGTTCACCCGGCAGCACCCCAACGTCACGTTCAAGATCAACCGGGACACCTTCCAGAACCTCACCGCGAACGCGCCCCGGCTGCTGGCCAGCGACACCCCGCCGGACCTGATCCGGCTGCCCACCATGGGCGACACCGTGCGCGACGGCCTGATCGCCAACCTCGACCCCTACTTCGACGCCTACGGGTGGGACGCCTGGTCCGACTCCCAGCTCGCCCCCCTGCGGATGAGCGAGGAGAACGTGCGCGGCTCCGGTTCGCTCCACCAGCTCGGCCTGGGCTACAGCGTCACCGGCATCTACATGAACCTGGAGATCGCCGAGGAGCTGGGCATCGAGGCCCCGCCGAGCACCCTGGCGGAGCTCGAGGAGCAGCTGGCGCTGGCCGCGGAGAACGACGTGCTGCCGATCGTCGCCGGTGACAAGGACGGCGTGGTGAACTTCGTGGTCCAGGCGGCCATGAACCAGTACGCCGACCAGGCCGAGTTCATGGCCTGGATGTTCAACGAGCCGGGCGCGACCTACAACACTCCCGGCAACGTGGAGGGGGCCGAGCTGATCCGCGACTGGGCGGACGCCGGCTACTTCTCCGACGACATCAACTCCGTGGACTACTTCGAGTTCGTCAGCCGCTTCTCCGAGGGCGGCGGCCTGTTCACCTTCAACGGCAACTGGGAGGCCGCCACCTACCAGGAGGCGCTGGGCGAGGACGTCGCCTTCTTCCTCGTGCCGCCGGTGAACGAGGGCGACGGGCACGTGGCCATGGGTGCCGCCAACTCCTTCTCGGTGGCCGCCAAGTCCCCGCACGTCAACGAGGTCGCGTACTTCCTGAACTGGATCCACACCGACCCCACCGCCCGGCAGATCGTCGTGGACGTCACCGGGGCCTCCCCCGGCGGTGACCCGGCGCTGCCGATGCCCGACGTCGAGCCCGGTTCGCTCATCGAGTCCGCGCTGGAGATGGCCGCGCGGATCGGCGAGGAGGACGGCCAGGTCGACTTCATGGCCAACACCACCGCCGGCATCTACGCGGGCTCGATCATCCCCGAGTCCCAGCTGCTGGTGACCGGTCGGATCACCGGTCAGGAGTTCGTCGAGCGGGTGCAGGAGTTCTACGAGAGCGAGGTCGGCACCCGATGATCCGCCGCGAGACCCTCCCCGCCCGCCGGGGCGGCGTGCCCCGACGGGCGGGACCGACCACGGGGGGACGCGCGTGACCGCGACCTCACCGATCACCCGTCGGGGGGGGGGCCACGCGCCGGCCCCGCCGGGCGCCGGCCCCGGGGGGGGGCGCG
>NZ_JAJUWS010000041.1 GCF_021390475.1 Streptomyces sp. ST2-7A | reverse complement strand
CCCCCCCCCCCCCCCCCCCCCCCCCCCCGCCCCGATGCACCCGCCGCCCGGCCGGGCCCGGCCGACGAGGTCATCCCGCTCCGGTCGGCACGGGACCGGTGGACCCGCGCGGCACGAACCGCACCGGCAGCACCCGGGTGCCCGGCGTGCCGCCGGCCAGGACCTCCAGCAGTGCCCGCATCCCCGCTCCGCCCATCTCCTCGGCGGGCAGTCGCACCGTGGTCAGTTCCGGCTCCACCGCGGTGGCCAGCGCCAGGTCGTCCACTCCCGTCACCGACAGGTCCTCCGGCACCCGCAGCCCCGTCCTGCGGGCGGCCTTGCACGCCCCGGCGGCCAGGACGTCGTCGTCGCAGACCACTGCGGTGGGACGGGGGCGGGCGGACAGCAGCCCCTCCGCCACGACCGCCGCCTCCCGCACGTCCAGCACGGCCCGGGCCCTTCCCGCCAGGGAGCGGCCCGCGGCGGCCAGTTCCGCCTCCAGGGCCCGCCCGCGCGCCCGGAAGGTCCAGGTGTCGATGTCGGCGGCCAGGTGGACGATCCGTCGGTGCCCGACCTCCAGCAGGTACCGGCCCACCCGCCGCAGGCCCTCGGGGACGTCGGGGTTGACCGTCGCCGCAGCCTCGCTGTCCTCGGGGTCGCTGTCCAGCATCACCAGGGGCAGACCGCCACCGCGCAGGGCCCGCAGCGCGTGCGAGGCCATCGAGGAGGCGATCACACCGTCCAGAGTGGCGCCGGCCGAGGCGAAGGGGTCGGGTGCCGGGCCGATGCCCTCGGGGGAGGGGAACAGCACCACGCTCATCCCCCGCTCGGCGGCGACGGCGGCCGCGCCGGCGTGCACCCGGGCGAAGAACTCGTTGGTCAGGGCCGGGACCACCAGCAGGACCGTGCCGGTGCCCCCGCTGCGCAGTCGGCGGGCGGCGAGGTTGGGCCGGTAGCCGAGTTCCAGGGCGGCCTCCCGGACCTCCTCGGCCCGCGCCGGGGAGACCCGGCCCCGCCAGCGGTCCCGCAGGACCAGGGAGACGGTCGCCTGGGAGACCCCGGCGCGCTCGGCGACATCCCGACTGGTGGGTCGGGAGGACCCCGCCGGTCCCGTCGATCCCGCCGGTCCGGCGGGGGAGGCGGCGAGTGGGCTCGTCGAGGTGTCGTCCCCCGTCGCCGAGTCGCTCCTGCGGTTCATCCGCCCCATCCCCTGTCGTTCCCGGCGTCCGTCCCGTGGCGTGCCGTGCGTGCCGTTCCGGCCGTTCCCGGTGGGGCCGCCCGTTCGGCGCTCCCGTCGGGAGCGCCCCATGCTACGTTTGACGGGTTCGGTTATACGTATGACGCGCAGGACGCGCACGGCCTCCCGCGTCGGGACCCGCGCCCGACCGGCGCCCGTTCGGGAGGACCCCCGATGGCCACCGGCTACCTGGAGTTGCTGCGCGCCCGGCACACGACCCGACTGCTCGTCGGCACCCTCGTGGGACGCCTGCCCTACGGCACCGCCGCGCTCGCGATCGTGATCTTCGTCCGGGCCGAGGGCGGTGGATACCCCCTCGCCGGTCTCCTGGCCGGGCTCTACGGCCTGGCCACCGCCGTGGGCCAGCCCCTGCTCGGCCGACTGGCCGACCTGTACGGCCAGCCACGCGTGATGCTCCCCTCGGCCCTCGTCTCCGCGGTGGCCATGGGCGCCTTCGCCGTCTCCGGCCTGGACCCGCTGCCGCTCGCCCACGCCGCCGTCCTGGTCGCCGGCCTGACCACCCCGCCCCTGGAGGGCGGGCTGCGGGCCCTGTGGCCGAGCGTCCTGCGCGGTGAGGGGATGCTGCACCGCGCCTACGCCCTGGACGCGGTGGCACAGGAGATCATGTTCGCCGCCGGCCCCCTGGTGGTGCTGGTCCTGGCGGGGGTCTGGTCCCCGGCCGTCGCCCTCCTGGTGATCAACGCGTTCGGCGTGCTGGGGGCGCTCTCCGTGGTCGTCTCCGAACCCTCCCGTCGTTGGCGCAGCGCCCCGCGCGAGGCGCACTGGCTCGGGGCCCTGCGCTCGCCCGGCCTGCTGTCGCTGTTGGGCGCGTTCTTCTTCATCGGCGCGGCACTCGGCGCGATCGCCGTGGCCGCGGTGGCCTGGGCGGAGGTGCGCGGTGACGAACTGGCCTCCACCTGGCTGCTCTCCGGTCTCGGCGCCGGTGCCCTGCTCGGCGGTCTGCTGTACGGGGCCCGGCACTGGAGCGGGGAGCCGGAGCGGCGGTTGCGCCTGCTGGTCGTCGCCCTGGCCGTGGGGTATCTGCCCCTGCCGCTGGCCCCGGACTCGCTGGTCCCGATGACCGCGCTCGCCGCGCTCGCCGGACTCTTCCTGGCGCCCGTGTTGGCCTGCGCGTTCGTGGTCATCGACCGGCACGCCCCCACCGGCACCGTCACCGAGGCCTTCTCGTGGCTGGTGACCACCTTCGGGGTGGGCTCCGCGTTGGGTACCGCCGCCGCCGGCCCGATCCTGGAACGCTGGGGGACGGACGCCGGCTTCGCCGTCTCCGCGGTCGGCGGTGTGGCGGCGGTACTGGTCCTGGTGGCGACCCGTCGGGTGCTGGGCACGCCCGTGCGGCGTACGGCACCGGTCGCGGGGACCGCCGTGGCGCCGGTTCCCGGTGCCGCCCCCACCGAACCGGCGCTCCCGCTCGGCTCCGACGCGCCGGGCGCGGGGGGTGCCGGGGGCGTCGGAACCACCGGGGGAGCGGCCGGCCCCCGGAAATGATCCCCTCCGGCGCGTCGGAGCCGGTTTGCCGGGGCGTCCCCGGGCGTACTGTTCACTCATGGACCGCCGAATCTTCGGGCTGGAGAACGAGTACGGGGTCACCTGCACCTTCCGGGGACAGCGTCGGCTGTCCCCGGACGAGGTCGCCCGGTACCTCTTCCGCCGCGTCGTGTCATGGGGCCGCAGCAGCAACGTCTTCCTCCGTAATGGTGCCCGGCTCTACCTCGATGTGGGCTCGCACCCCGAGTACGCCACTCCCGAGTGCGACAACGTCATCGAGCTGATCACCCACGACAAGGCGGGCGAGCGGATCCTGGAGGGTCTGCTCGTCGACGCCGAGCGCCGGCTGCACGAGGAGGGCATCGCCGGTGACGTGTATCTGTTCAAGAACAACACCGATTCCGCCGGCAACTCCTACGGCTGTCACGAGAACTACCTCGTGGCCCGGCACGGCGAGTTCTCCCGCCTCGCCGACGTCCTCATCCCCTTCCTCGTCACCCGCCAACTGATCTGTGGGGCGGGCAAGGTCCTGCAGACCCCGCGCGGCGCGGTGTACTGCGTCAGCCAGCGCGCCGAGCACATCTGGGAGGGGGTCAGCTCGGCGACCACCCGTTCCCGTCCGATCATCAACACCCGTGACGAGCCGCACGCCGACGCCGAGCGCTACCGCCGGCTGCACGTGATCGTCGGCGACTCCAACATGTCCGAGGTCACCATGCTGCTCAAGGTGGGCGCCACGGACCTGGTGCTGCGCATGATCGAGGCCGGCACGGTCATGCGGGATCTCACCCTGGAGAACCCCATCCGGGCGATCCGCGAGGTCAGCCACGACATCACCGGGCAGCGCAAGGTGCGCCTGGCCACCGGTCGGGAGGCCTCCGCGCTGGAGATCCAGCAGGAGTACTACGAGAAGGCGCTGGACTTCTGCGAGCGTCGCGGTGCCCGCACCGGTATCACCGCCCGGGTGCTGGAGCTGTGGGGCCGCACCCTGGACGCCGTCCGTGAGGAGCGGCTGGACCGGGTGGAGACCGAGATCGACTGGGTGATGAAGCACCGCCTGATCGAGCGCTACCGGGCCAAGCACGGTCTGTCCATGTCCAACCCCCGGGTCGCCCAACTGGACCTGGCCTACCACGACATCCACCGTCGACGGGGTCTGTACTACCTGCTGGAACGGCGCGGGCAGGCCAAGCGGGTGTGCAACGACCTGAAGATCTTCCAGGGCAAGTCGGTGCCCCCGCAGACCACCCGGGCCCGACTGCGCGGCGACTTCATCCGTCGCGCCCAGGAGCAGCGCCGCGACTTCACGGTCGACTGGGTGCACCTCAAGCTCAACGACCAGGCGCAGCGCACCGTGCTGTGCAAGGACCCCTTCCGCTCGGTCGACGAGCGGGTGGAGAAGCTCATCGCGGGGATGTGATCCGGGCAATCGCGTGCCTCCCGGGGCGAGTGACGCCGGCTTCGTCGGGTGAAGCCGTAGGGTGGGGCGGGACCGGAGGGTTCCGCCCCCACCCCCTCTACCGCGAGTTGGACTGATGACCCCCACGAAGAGAGCACACCGCCTCGTCGCGGCACTCGCCGTCCCGGCCCTTCTGCTGACCGCGGCCTGCGGCAACGCCGAATCCGAGGTCGACGACGGCGAGAGCGCGACGGCGTCCTGGCCGGTCGCGACGGTGACCGGCGACATGGGTGAGGAGCCCGAGGTCGGCGTCGAGGACGACGCCGAGCGGTCCGACGAGACCCGGGTGGACGTCCTGGTGCAGGGCGACGGACCGGAGGTGTCCGACGGCGACTACCTGCGGGCGGGCCTGCTGGTGCGGTCCCCCGACTCCGAGCAGGAGGACCTCGTCAACACCTGGCGTCCGATGGTCGCCGACCCCGAGGGCGGGGAGGAGCAGCAGGCCGAGGAGGGCGACCCGGTCTACGCCGCGCTCCGGGTGAACGTCGACGACCTGCTGCCGCCCGCCGCCACCGAGCCGCTGATCGGCGTCAACGAGGGCAGCCGGGTGGTCGTCCAGGGCTCGGCCGTGGAGCTGATCGGTGACATCGCCACCCAGCTCGGCTTCGAGGAGGACGACAGTGTCGTCTTCGTCTACGACGTGGTCACCGTGATCGACGCGCAGGGCCGGGCCGAGGGCGAGCAGGCCCCCGTCGAGGAGGGCATGCCCGAGGTCGAGGCCGACGGTACCGAGCCCGCCGTGATCACCGTTCCGGAGGGCGAGGACCCGCCGCGGGAGCTGCGTTCCCAGGTCCTCATCGAGGGCGACGGGCCCGAGGTCGAGGCCGGCACCCAGCTCATCGCCCAGTACACCGGCGCCGCCTGGAGCGACGGCGAGGTCTTCGACTCCTCCTGGAGCCGCGAGGCCGCCGCCAAGTTCGGCATCGGCGTCGGCCAGGTGATCCAGGGGTGGGACGAGGTGCTGGTCGGCAGCAACGTCGGTGACCGGGTGCTGCTGGTCATCCCGCCGGAGCAGGGCTACGGCGGCGCGGAGGGCCACGAACTGCAGGAGGAGACGTTGGTCTTCGTCGTCGACATCCTGGACGCCGTCTGACCCGGGGCCCCGCCCCGGCACCCGGGGACGCGGACCGCTCACCGAGCCGTACCGCGCCGGTCCCGTCCCCGCCCCCGTCTCCCGCGGGCCCCACCCCCGGAAGGGGGAGGCCGGCGGGTCCTCCCGGCGCCCCACCGGGGCCGGGAGCACGCGCGGCGCACCCCGGCGCCTCCGCGCGCCGAACCCGCGCGAACCCCGCGGCGGCCCCACCGGTGACCGGTGCGACACCGTCGCGGCCACCACCCACGCACACATCACAGGAGCAACGCGTGAGCAACACCAAGCCCGAGGTGGACTTCCCGGGTGGCGAGCCCCCGGCCGACCTGCAGATCACCGATGTCGTGCAGGGGGACGGCCCGGAGGCGAAGGCCGGTGACACCGTCTCCGTCCACTACGTGGGCGTGTCCTTCGGCAGCGGCGAGGAGTTCGACGCCAGCTGGAACCGCGGTCGTCCGCTGCAGTTCCAACTCGGCGCCGGGCAGGTCATCGCCGGCTGGGACCGCGGGGTGCAGGGCATGCGGGTCGGCGGCCGGCGTCAGCTGGTCATCCCGCCGCACCTGGCCTACGGCGACCGCGGCGCGGGCAGCGCCATCAAGCCGGGCGAGACGCTGATCTTCGTCTGCGACCTGGTCTCCGTCTGAGGCGGTCCGCCGGGCCGTTTCCCTCCGAGGTTCCCGACGTTCCCGGTGCCCCCGGGACGCGGGGATCGGACCCCTGGCCCGTTCCCCCGACCGGGGGAACGGGCCCGAACTTTCGCCCGGGGTCGTGATGGCGGTACGGTCGGTCACCGGGGTGTTCCACGAAGAAGAGGGCGGATCGGCGATGGCGATTCCCAAGGCCGAGCGGCTGATGAATCTGGCGCTGTGCCTGCGCGGGAGCGGACGGCCGCTCACCAAGCGCGAGCTGCGCGCCACCATCGAGGCGTACCTGGAGGTGTCCGGCGAGGACGCCTTCAACCGCATGTTCGAGAGGGACAAGGACGACCTCCGCGAACTGGGCATGGTCATCGAGACCGTGGAGAGCGTGGAGGGCGAGACCGCCTACGTCGCCCGCCCCGACAGCAACCGCCTGCCCCCGATCACCCTGGACATCGCGGAGGCCGCCGCCCTGGGGCTGGCCGCCCGGGTGTGGCAGCAGGCCCGGCTGGCGGGCGCGGCCAGTGGCGCGCTGCAGAAACTGCGCGCGGCCGGGATGCCCGAGGCCGACGCCGAACGCGAGTCCGGCTGGGTGCTGGAGCCCCGCATCCCCGGCGGTGACGCGGCCTTCGAACCGCTGATGATCGCCTGCCGGGAGCGCCGCCCCGTCACCTTCCCCTACCGCAAGTCCACCGCCGCCCGCCCCGGGACCCGACAGGTGGAGCCGTGGGCGCTGGAGTGCTGGCACGGTCACTGGTACCTGGCCGGTTGGGACCGGGACCGGGGCGACCGTCGGGTTTTCCGGCTCTCCCGCATCACGGGGCGGGTCACCTCCCGCGCCGGTTCCTTCACCGCGCCGGTCCCGGACCGGGTCGAGATCCGTGAGGCCGTGGCGGCGTGGGCGGGGGAGAAGCCCCTGGGCCGGGCCCGGATCCGGCTGCGGACCGATCGGGGCTACCCCCTGCGGGCCAGGGCCCACGGGACGCGACGGATCGACGACGATTGGGACGAGCTGGAGATCCCGCACGGCCACGGGCTGGGGGCCTGGCTCGCGGAGTTCGGCCCCGACGTGGTGGTCCTCGAACCGGCCGACCTGCGGGCCGACGTGGTGGACCGCCTGCGCGCGGTGGCCAAGGGCTGACCACACCGGACGCCCCGTGCCGGGGGAGCCGGGAGACGGATGACGAACGAGAGCAGCGGAGAAGAGGCACCCACATGGCGTCCAACGCCATCGACCGCACCCGGCGGATGCTGTCCCTGGTCACCTACCTGCGCGACCGCCCCGGCGCCCGGGTGGAGGAGGTCGCCCGCGCCTTCGGCGTCGGCGAGGAGACCCTGATCTCGGACCTGCGGCTGCTGCCCATGTGCGGGATCAGCTACCGGGGCGGCGACCTCCTGGACATCGACACCGACGGTGAACAGATCTGGTGGCACAACGCCGAGGCGGTCTCCGACGGAGCCCGCGAGCCGCTGCGACTGGCCGCCGACGAGGCCACGGCCCTGCTCGTGGCCGCCCGCGCGGTGGCCGCGCTGCCGGGTCTGCGCGAGGGCGACCGTGAAGCCCTGCTCACCGCCACCGCCAAGCTGGAGGAGGCGGCCGGCGAGACCGCCGGGGCCAGCTCGCGGCTGACGGTCACCTTCGAGTCCGAGGGCGAGGTCTTCGCCGACGTGGAGCGGGCGCTGGCCGAGCGCCGTCGGCTGCGGTTGCGCTACTACTCGCCGGGGCGCGACGCCGTCTCCGAGCGCGAGGTCGACCCCATCCGGATGATCGCCCCGGGCCACACCTACCTGGAGGCGTGGTGCCGCCGTTCCGAGGCGCGCCGCACCTTCCGGTTGGACCGCATCGCCGGGATCGAGGTGCTCGACGCCCCGGCCGAACCGCCGGCGCTGGAGCCCCGTGACCTGGGCGCGGGCCTCGTGCAACCGGCCCCCGACGACCCCGAGGTGGTCGTCGAGGTCGGCCCCGGGGGGCGCTGGGTGGCGGAGTACTACCAGCCGGAGAGCACCGAGGAACTCGCCGACGACGGACTGCGGATCACCCTGCGCACCGCCGATCCGGCGGGACTGCGCCGGCTGGCCCTGCGGTTGGGGCGCGACGGTCGGATCGTCTCCCCGCCCGAGCTGGCCGAGAGCGCGGTGACCGCGGCCCGGGAGGCCCTGGCGGCCTACGAGTGACGCGGTCGGGGTGATCCCGGCGGCACGCGCGCGCCGGCGGGGCCCCGGTGAGCGTCCCGATCACCCGATCGCGGCGTTCCGGATCGCGCCGCGCCCCGGTGGGCCGGGCCCGCCGTCCGGGTGAACGCCCGGTAGTCTCCGGGGCATGTTCTGGCCGATGCTCCACGTAGCCCTCGCCTTCTGCGGCGTCGCCGTGCTCGGCGTCCTCGCCGTCCGGGTCGGCCTGGAGGTGAACCGTTTCTCGCGGGCGGTGGCCGGGAGCTCGGAGCGGATCGGGCGAGCGGCCGAGGAGTTGGAACGGGTCGCCGGGCCCGCCGTGCGCAAGGGCGCCGAGCTGCGCGCCGAGTACCGGGCCGGCGACACCTCGCGCTGAGACCTTCCCCACGTACCCACCGGCCCCCCGGCCCCACCCTTCCTCCCCCGTTCCCCTCGACGGGACCGAGGCCAACGGCTCGGGTGTGCGCGAACGGCATCCCGACCGGGGCCGGGAGGGCCGGGCCGGGGGTCACGATCACGGACGCCCCCGTCCCCGACGGTTCCTCTCCCGATTCCGCGGCCCCCGGGACACCGTCGCGCGGCGGGCGGCCCGCGCCCCGCGCACCCGCCCGGGGCAGCTCCCCGCGCCTCCGGCTTCCGGGAACCCACCCCCGTCCCGCCCGTCCCGGCCGGTGCCGTCACCCGGCGGGCGGCGGCGCGCACAATCGGCGACGTCCGGGCATTGCCCGGTGTTCACCCCCGGGCGTTAGGATTGCCGGGCGTGCACAGCGTGTCGCCGAGGCGGGGATCCGGACCACCGGCCGGCCTCTCCGACACCGGGGACCTCCCCGCGCAGCCCCGTATGGAGAAGGTAGACGGATATGGGCCAGATCGGACCGTGGCAGATCGTTATCATCCTCGCCGTCGTGGTGCTGCTCTTCGGCGCGAAGCGGCTGCCCGACACGGCGCGGGCGCTGGGCAAGTCGCTGCGCATCCTCAAGAGCGAGACCGGCGCGATGAAGAACGACCCGCCCGCCGCCCCGGAGGCGGACGAGCAGCAGGCGCCGCCCGCCCCCAAGACCATCAAAGCCGCCCCCGGTGACATCACCGGCGGCCGACCGGTCGAGGAGCCGCGGAGCAGCACCCACCAGGCCTGACCCGCCGGGCCGGTCGGGACTCCGGCACAGACGGGGCCGGCCGGTCCGACCGGACGGGCCGGCCGGGACTCCGCACGAGATGAGGACGAGGGGTGCTCGGGTCGATCCGCAACCGACACACGGATGACGGGGCGAAAGCCCGCAAGGGTCGCGGTCGGGGCGCCGCCCGCGAACGCGACGCCGAGGGCAGGATGCCCCTGGGTGAGCACCTGCGGGAGTTGCGCAACCGCCTGGCGATCGCCGTGGGGGTGATCGTCGTCATCACCTGTGGCGCGATGTTCTTCGCCAAGGACATCATGAACGTGCTCACGGCGCCGCTGCCCGCCTGCCCGCGCGGCGCACCGCCCGAGGAGTTGGACGGCCCCTGCGCGTCGCTCACCATGGACGGTCTGACCTCACCGTTCATCACCTACATCAAGGTCTCCCTCTTCACCGGCCTGGTCATCGCCTCGCCGGTGTGGCTGTACCAGATGTGGGCGTTCGTGGCGCCCGGCCTGCACCAGCACGAGAAGAAGTACACCCGGGCCGTGGTCGCCTTCGGCGTGCCGCTCTTCCTGACCGGCTGCTGGTTCGCGTACTGGCTGCTGCCCCGGGCCATCGTGGTGCTGCTCGGCTTCACTCCCGAGGGCGCCGAGAACCTGGTCACGGTGGAGAACATCCTGGACACCATCGTCCGGATGGCCATCGCCTTCGGCTTCGCCTTCGAGTTGCCGCTCGTCCTGGTCCTGCTCAACCTGGGCGGCGTGGTCAGCGGGCAGCGGATGCTGGGTTGGTGGCGGGGGATGGTGCTCGGCATCGCGATCTTCTCCGCCGCGGTCACCCCCACCGACCCGGTCTCCATGATCGCGCTGGCCATCCCGGTCACCGCCCTGTACTTCGTCGCGGTCGGGATCTCCCTGCTCAACGACCGCCGTCGGCGCCGTCGGGACCCGGACGCGAATCTCTCCGACGACGAGGCCTCCGACATCGACCTGACCCCCTCGCCCATCGGGGTTCCGGACCGGACGGACCCCGCGCCCGATCCCGGCGGGGCGGACGGGCGACGCCCGGGCGGCTGGGACGACGTGACCTGACGGGTCCGGTCGGACCCGACGAACCGGTGGGGCGGGCGGCGCGAGGTCAATCCGGACCTGGAGCGGATGGATTGCCGCGCACCGCCCGCCCCACCATCGTCTCCCCGGTTCCCGTACCCCCCCCGCCCACCGGGTCCTCCGGGCCCCGGGGCGTCCTCACGGCTCCCACCGGCGGTTTCCGACCCGGCGCGCAATTCCCCGCCGGTTGTCGGCCGGGGCCGGTAGGCTCGAATGACCATGACCGACGATCACTTCCGGACCGCGAATCCGCAGACCGGTTCCGCTGCCGGCCCCCCGCCCGATTTTTCCGAGGCACCCCCCGACGACCCGGACGGAGAGCTTCTCGAGGACCTGTCGCCCGCCCGGCGGTACGCCCTCGCCCGACGGCGCGCGGCCGAACGGGCGACCGAACTGCACGCCTTCCGGGAGGGCTACGACTTCCCCCTCGACCCATTCCAGCTCGACGCCTGCCGGGCCCTGGAGGCCGGTAAGGGCGTATTGGTGGCCGCTCCCACCGGTTCGGGGAAGACGGTGGTCGGCGAGTTCGCCGCCCACCTGGCGCTCGCCCGGGGCCGCAAGTGCTTCTACACCACTCCCATCAAGGCGCTCTCCAACCAGAAGTACGCCGACCTCGCCGCGCGGCACGGCGCCGAGCGGGTCGGTCTGCTGACCGGTGACAACAGTGTGAACTCCGACGCGCCCGTGGTCGTGATGACCACCGAGGTGTTGCGGAACATGCTGTACGCGAACTCCCGGGCGTTGGACGGCCTGGGGTACGTGGTGATGGACGAGGTGCACTACCTCTCCGACCGCTTCCGGGGCGCGGTGTGGGAGGAGGTCATCATCCACCTCCCCGAATCGGTCACCCTCGTCTCGCTGTCCGCGACCGTCTCCAACGCCGAGGAGTTCGGCGACTGGCTGGACACCGTGCGCGGTGACACCGAGGTGATCGTCTCCGAGCACCGTCCGGTACCGCTGTGGCAGCACGTCCTGGCGGGCCGGCGGCTGTACGACCTGTTCGAGGAGCGCGGCGGGCGGCGCGAGGTCAATCCGGACCTGGAGCGGATGGCCCGTATGGAGCACTCCCGCCCCTTCGCACGCGACGGCCGGGGACGCCCCCGGCGCGAGGCGGATCGGGAACGGGAGCGCCGGCAGCGCGCCCGGGTGTGGACGCCGAGCCGCCCGGAGGTCATCGACCGGCTGGACGCCGACGGTCTGCTGCCCACCATCACCTTCATCTTCAGCCGGGCGGGGTGCGAGGCCGCCGTGCGCCAGTGTCTGGTCTCCGGCCTGCGGCTGAACGACGCCGCCGAGCGGACCCGGGTGCGGGAGACCGTCGAGCGGCGCATCACCGCCATCCCCGACGAGGATCTCCACGTCCTGGGGTACTTCGAGTGGCTGGAGGGGCTGGAGCGCGGCATCGCCGCCCACCACGCCGGGATGCTTCCCACCTTCAAGGAGATCGTCGAGGAGTTGTTCGTCGCCGGGCTGGTCAAGGCGGTCTTCGCCACCGAGACCCTCGCTCTGGGCATCAACATGCCCGCCCGCTCGGTGGTGCTGGAGAAGCTGGTCAAGTGGAACGGCGAGCAGCACGCCGACATCACCCCCGGCGAGTACACCCAGCTCACCGGCCGGGCCGGACGGCGCGGCATCGATGTCGAGGGCCACGCGGTGGTGCTGTGGCAGCGCGGGATGAACCCGGCCGCCCTGGCCGGCCTGGCGGGTACCCGCACCTACCCGCTGCGCTCCTCCTTCCGTCCCTCCTACAACATGGCGGTCAATCTGGTCGCCCAGTTCGGGCGCGAGCGCTCCCGGGAACTGTTGGAGGCGTCCTTCGCCCAGTTCCAGGCCGACCGCTCGGTGGTCGCGCTCGCCCGGCGCGTGCAGCGCAACGAGGAGGGCCTGGAGGGCTACCTGGAGGCGATGACCTGCCACCTGGGGGACTTCGCCGAGTACTCCGACCTGCGCCGGCGCCTGAAGGAGCGGGAGAACGAACTGGCCCGCCGGGGCGCCGGACTGCGGCGGGCCGCCGCGGCCGACGCGCTGGAGAAGTTGCGGCCGGGTGACGTCATCCACGTGCCGGCCGGGAAGTTCGCCGGGCTGGCCCTGGTGCTGGACCCCGGTGTCCCGGGAGGTGGTCGCAACGGCCACCGTGAGGGCCGGTGGACCCGGGAGCCGGGGGAGGGGCCCCGCCCCCTGGTGCTCACCGCCCAACGCCAGGTCAAGCGGCTCAACGAGGCCGATTTCCCGGTGCCGGTGGAGCCGTTGGACCGGATGCGGATCCCCAAATCCTTCAACGCCCGCAGCCCGCAGTCCCGACGCGACCTCGCCTCCGCGCTGCGCACCCGGGCCGGTCACCACGAGCCGGAACGGCAGCGCCGTCGGCGGTCCGACGCGGCGGAGGACCCGGTGATCACCGAGTTGCGCACGGCGATCCGCGCCCATCCCTGCCACGGTTGCGACGAGCGGGAGGACCACGCCCGATGGGGCGAGCGGTACCAGCGCCTGACCCGGGAGACCGGTCAGTTGCGGGACCGGGTCGAGGGCCGCACCAACACCATCGCGCGCACCTTCGACCGGGTCCACGCCCTGCTCACCGAGCTGGACTACCTGAGCGGGGACGAGGTCACCGTCCACGGCCGCAGGCTCTCCCGGCTCCACGGCGAGCTGGATCTCCTGGCCGGGGAGTGCCTGCGGGAAGGCGTCTGGGAGGGGTTGGAGCCGGCCGAGCTGGCCGCGTGCGTGTCGGCGCTGGTCTACGAGGCGCGCAACGTCGACGACGCCCTGGCGCCGGAACCGCCCGGCGGCCGGGTCAAGCACGCCCTGGACGAGATGGGTGTCATCTGGAGCCGGCTGGACGACCTGGAGGAGCGGCACCGCATCGCGCAGACGGCGGGCGTGGGCCAGCGGCAGCCGGACGCCGGGTTCGCCCGGCCGGTGTACCGGTGGTCCCGGGGCGACGGCCTGGACCCGGTGCTGCGGGAGGCCGACATGCCGGCCGGTGACTTCGTGCGCTGGTGCAAGCAGGTCATCGACGTGCTGGGGCAGGTCGCGGCCGCCGCGCCGGCGGAGAACAGCACCGTGCCGCGTGCCGCGCGTCGCGCGGTGGAGTCGCTGCTGCGGGGCGTGGTCGCCTACAGCTCGGTGGGCTGATCGGCTCCCCTTCCGCCCCGGTGGGCCGGGGCGGAAGGGGAGCCGTGGCGTCGGCTCAGCGGGGCGATTGCGCGGCCAGGGTCTCCACCACTCGGCGCAGCGAGCCGCCCAGACCCCACCGGTCGGCCAGCTCCGACAACGCAGTCGGGTCGGCGGGGGCGGTCGGCGGGGTCGGATCGATCGCCGGCAGCGGCAGGTCGTCCACCACCCGCACCACCCGGGGCGCGACGTCCAGGTAGTCGGCGGCGGCCAGCAGATTCCGACGCCGGGCGGGGGTCAGCCGGGTGGCCGGATCGTCCGCCGCGGCCCGCACCCCCGCCAGGTCCCCGTACTCCACCAGCAGTTGGGCCGCGGTCTTGTCCCCGATGCCGCGCACGCCGGGCAGTCCGTCGCTGGGGTCGCCGCGCAGGACCGCGAAGTCCGTGTACCGGGACGCCGGGACGCCGTACCGCTCGCGGACCACCTCCTCGGTGACCACGTCGCAGTCGCCCACGCCCTTGCGGGGGTACAGCACCCGCGCCTCCCGCGCGTCGTCCACGAGCTGGAAGAGGTCGCGGTCACCGGTGACCACGAGCACCGGTCGGTCGGCCCGACGGGCGAGGGTGCCGATGACGTCGTCGGCCTCGTGGTCGGTCGCGCCCAGTCGGGCGATCCCCAGGGCGTCCAACACCTCGTGGATGATCGGGACCTGCGCGAGGAGGGAGTCCGGTGCCTCCTCGGCCTCCCCGGCGGCGTTCCCGGTGGTCCCGCCGGCTCCGGTCCCGACTCCGGTGCCCTCGGCGACCCGGTGCGCCTTGTAGGACGGGATCAGCCGTACCCGCCAGGTCGGTCGCCAGGCGGTGTCCAGACAGGCGACCAGCCCGGACGGGCGGTGATCCGCCATCAGGCGGGCGATGAAGTCGAGCAGGCCGCGCACCGCGTTCACCGGCGTGCCGTCGGGCGCGCGCACCGATTCGGGGACACCGAAGTACGCGCGGTAGTACAGCGAGGACGTGTCCAGCAGCATCAGTGGCGCCGACCCCGGAGGCGGGGTGTCGGCGGCCGTGTCGGGCCCGGGGGCGGTGGGTGCGCTCATGGCCCGATCATGCCGCACGGGTCCGACGGTCGGGGTAGACGGTCCGGGGGAGCCGTCGTCCGCGGGTGCGCCGGACACGGCGGTTGACGAATCGTCATCCGGGCCGACGTCGCACGGCCGGAACACCGGTTGGTTTCGTTGATCGATCGATACCGGGAGTGTGAGCCACACCCTTGACGCTTAGGTGAGGGTTACCTTACTGATGGGGTGGTCCGGGAACCACCCGGAGAACGGCGCCCCTCCTCCGCGGGCGGCGCCATCCGCGACACGCCCTTCCCGGGCGTGCCGACAGAAAGGCCTGGTCATGCGACGCCACCGCCGGACAGCCGCCGCCCTCACCGGGGCTGCGGTGCTGCTGACCACCCTCGTGGCCTGCGGCACCGACGAATCCGCCGGGACCGACGGGAGCACCGACGAGGCGACGGCCGGGGACACGGGCGAACTGACCGTCTACTCCGGCCGCAACGAAGAACTCATCGATCCCCTGATCGCCCGTATGGAGGAGGCCACCGGGCTGGACATCACCGTCCGCTACGGTGACACCGCCGAACTCGCCGCCGCCCTCATGGAGGAGGGCGACCGCACCGCCGCGGACCTGTTCATCGCCCAGGACGCGGGAGCCCTGGGCGCGCTCTCCCGCGAGGGCCTGCTGCGGGAATTGCCCGCCGGGACCCTGGAGGAGGTGGAGCCGGCCTTCCGCGGTTCGGCCGACGACTGGATCGGGATCTCCGGCCGTGCCCGGGTCGTGGTCTGGAACGCCGAGAACGTCGAGGAGTCCGAACTCCCCACCGATTACCGGGAACTCAACGACGCCCGCTGGGAGGGGCGCGTCGGCTACGCGCCGACCAACGCCTCCTTCCAGTCCTTCGTCACCGCCCTGCGCGTCCTGGAGGGGGAGGACGCCGCGCTGGAGTGGCTGACCGACCTGCGGGAGCACGGCGAGGTCTACGAGCGCAACGGCGCCATCCTGGACGCGGTGAACGCCGGTGAGATCGACCTCGGCCTGATCAACCACTACTACTGGTTCGCCAAGGCCGCCGAGGAGGGCGAGGAGAACCTCGACGCCCGCCTGCACTTCCTGTCCGGTGGCGACCCCGGCTCCCTGATCAACGTCGCCGGCGTGGGTGTCACCGCCCGGGGTGACGGCGAGGAGGCGGCCCTGAAGGCCGTGGACTTCCTGCTCTCCGAGGAGGCCCAGCTGTACTTCGCGGAGGAGACCAAGGAGTACCCGCTGGCCGCCGGCGTCACCAGCCCGGTGGAGGGGCTGCCCCCGCTGGAGTCCATCGAGGCCCCGGACATCGACCTCACCGACCTGGACTCCCTGGAGCGGACCCTGGAACTGCTCCGGGAAGCCGGAATGGTCTGAGGGGGTCGTGAGCACGCCCGGTCGATCGTCCCCGACGGTCCCCGCCCGCCCGGACGACACCACGGTGTCGGCCGGGCGGGCGCCCCTCGTCCCCCCGGACGCCGCCCCCACCCGGCGCCGCCGGTACCGGGGGGATCGCCGGATCCCCCTCGTCCTCGCCGTCCCGGCGGCCCTGACCGCCGCCTTCGCCCTGCTACCCCTGGTCTACCTCGGTGTGCGGGCGCTGGAGCACGGCCCCGACCGCGCCCGGGAGATCGTCGTCTCCCCGCGCACCCTGGAACTGCTCGGCAACAGCCTGCGGTTGACCCTCACCGTCGTGCTGATCACCCTCCTGCTCGGTGTCTCGCTGGCCTGGCTGACCCAGCGCACCCGCCTGCCCGGCGCCCGGCTGTGGACGATGACCGCCACCCTGCCGCTGGCGGTCCCCAGCTACGTGATGGCCTTCGGCTGGCTCTCCGCGGTGCCCGGCGCGAGCGGTTTCACCGGGGCGGTCCTCGCTCTTTCCCTGGCCTGCTTCCCCTACGTCTTCCTCCCGGTCGCCGCCGTGCTCCGGGTCTCCGACCCAGCCCGTGAGGAGGCGGCCCGGGCCCTGGGCCACTCCGCGACCGGCGTCTTCCTGCGGGTCACCCTGCCCGGGTTGCGCCCGGCGGCCCTGGGCGGGGCGCTGCTGGTCGCGCTCTACGTCGTCTCCGACTTCGGGGCCGTGTCGATCATGCGGTACGACACCTTCACCCGGGCGATCTTCATGTCCTACCGGGCCAGCTTCGACCGGACCCCGGCCGCCGCGCTCGCCTGCGTCCTGGTGGTCATCACCCTCCTGCTGGTGGCCGCCGAGCGGCGGGTCCGGGGTCGGGGCGAACCCGCCGGCGTCGGCCGGGGGGCGGCCCGCCCGCCCCGACGGGTTCCGCTGGGCAGGCTCGCCCCCCTCGCCCTGGCCTGGTGCGCGACGGTCGCCTCCGCCGCGGTGCTGCTGCCCGTCGGCACTCTGGTGTGGTGGATCGTCACCGGCTCCTCCGCCACCTGGCAGCCCGCCGCCCTCGCCGCCACCGCCTGGACCACGATCGCGGTCGCCGCAGCCGGGGCCGCCCTCACCACGCTCCTGGCGCTGCCGGTCGGCGTGATCGCCGCGAGATACCGCACCCGCGCCTCCCGGGCGCTGGAACAGGCGGCGTACGCGGCCCACGCGCTGCCGGGCATCACGGTCGCCCTGGCCTTCGTCTTCCTCTCGGTGCGCTATGCCCGACCGCTCTACCAGGAATACCCCCTGCTGGTCATCGCCTACGCGGCGCTCTTCCTCCCGCTGGCGGTCACCGGGGTGCGCACCGCCGTCCAGCA
Organism: Streptomyces sp. ST2-7A; assembly: GCF_021390475.1. Classification (GTDB taxonomy): domain Bacteria; phylum Actinomycetota; class Actinomycetes; order Streptomycetales; family Streptomycetaceae; genus Streptomyces. Next base: position 43,419 of record NZ_JAJUWS010000041.1, on the reverse strand, counting down.
GTCACCGGCCGTTCTGGAGGACGTCGCCCGGACCCTGGGGCACGGACCGCTCGCCGTGCTGCGACGGGTCACGCTGCCGTTGGCCGCCCCCGGTGTCGCCGCCGGCGCGGCACTGACCTTCGTGGTCATCATGAAGGAGCTGCCGCTCACCCTGCTGCTGCGCCCCAGCGGCATGGACACCCTCGCCACCCGGCTGTGGACCCATACCGAGAACCAGGCCCACGCGGCCGCCGCACCCTACGCCCTGGCGCTGATCCTCATCGCCGCCGTTCCCGCCCACCTCCTGGGGAGACACCGCTCGTGAACGACCTGAGCGTCCGCGGCCTCGTGAAGTCCCACGGCCCCGACGGACCCGTCCTGCGCGGCCTGGACCTGGACGCCGAGGCCGGCGGTCTGGTCGCCGTGCTGGGTCCCTCCGGCTGCGGGAAGACCACCCTGCTGCGGGTGGTCGCCGGCTTCCTGCGTGCCGACGCCGGTACCGTCACCGTCGGCGGACGGGTGCTGACCGGTCCCGGCACGCACGTCCCGCCGGAACGGCGGGCGGTGGGCATCGTGGCCCAGGAGGGTGCTCTCTTCCCGCACCTGGACGTCGCCCGCAACATCGCCTTCGGCCTCACCGACCTGTCCCGGGCGGCGCGCCGCAGTCGGGTGGCGGAGATGCTGGACCTGGTGGGCCTGGCCGACCACGGCCGTCGGATGCCGCACGAGCTCTCCGGCGGTCAGCAACAGCGGGTCTCGCTCGCCCGGGCCCTGGCCCCCCGTCCCGCCCTCGTTCTGCTGGACGAACCCTTCAACGCCCTGGACAGTTCCCTGCGCACCGGCCTGCGCGCGGACGTGCGTGCCGCCCTCCGGGCAGGTGGGGCCACCGCCCTGCTGGTCACCCACGATCAGCAGGAGGCGCTCTCCGTCGCCGACTCGGTGGCCGTGGTCCGCGACGGCCGGGTGGTCCAGCAGGACGATCCGCGCCGGCTCTACCACCATCCCGTGGACGCCCGGGTGGCGTGCTTCGTCGGTGACGCGGTCGTGCTGCCCGGATCGGTGGAGGGGACCGCCGGGGACCGGGCGGACACCCCGCTCGGCGAGATCCTCCTCCCGCCGGCCACCCCGGCCGCCACGACGGGTCCGGTGGCGTCACCGGCGGGGCGCGGCACCCCGATCACGGTGCTGCTGCGTCCCGAACAGCTCCTCCTGCGCGCGCCGGGAACCGCCGACGCGGTCGAGGGCACGGTCGTGGATGTCCACTTCTACGGCCACGACGCGGTGGTCACCGTGCGGGTGCCCGGCCTGGACCGCCCGGTGGAGGTGCGCCACCCGGGGACGGTGGAGGTACGGCCCGGTGACCCCACCGGCCTGGTGGTGACCGGTCCGGCCCTGCTGCACACCCCGGAGACCCCCGCCGGGGTCGAGGCGGAGGTGGGCACGGAGGTGTCCGCGGACACCGCGGCGGCGACCCGATGACCCGCGAACGCCGGACACCCGCCCCGCACCGGGTCGTCAGCCTCGTGCCCTCGCTCACCGAGGCGATCGCCGCCTGCGCGCCGGAGTCGCTGGTCGGCGTCACCGACTGGTGCTCCCACCCCGCCGACCTGGCGGCCGAGCGGATCGGCGGAACCAAGAACCCCGACCCGGCGCGGATCCTCGCCCTCGCGCCGGATCTGGTGGTCGCCAACGAGGAGGAGAACCGGCCCACCGACCTCGAGGCGCTGCGGGCCGCCGGACTCACCGTCCTGGTCACCGTGATCCGCACCCTCGATGAGGCCCTCGCCGAGTTGGAACGGGTCCTGGTGACCGGCTGCCGACTGCCCCGCCCCGCCTGGTGGGAGGAGGCGCGCGAGAACTGGCACGCCGTCCGACCGGTGGTCGACGCCCCGGTGATCGTGCCGATCTGGCGCCGACCGTGGATGGTGCTGGGGCGGGACACCTTCGCCGGGGACCTGCTCTCCCGGCTGGGGGCGCGCAACCGTTTCGCCGACGCCTCCGACCGCTACCCCCGGGTTCCGCTGCCCGACCTGCGCGCCGCCGGCGCCGGCCTGGTGGTCCTCCCCGACGAGCCGTACGCCTTCGGGCCCGGCGACGGCCCGGAGGCCTTCCCGGAGCTGCCCGCCGCCCTCGTCGACGGGCGCTCGCTCACCTGGTACGGGCCGTCACTGGTGGAGGCGCCCCACCGTTTGGGTGCCGCGCTGCTCGACCCGCTGCCGCCCGCCGGGAGACCGGCCCCCGGCCTCGGGAGCCCCTGACCGGCGGGCGGCGGCCCGGGTCACCAAATCCTCCATCAGCCGCAGGTCCTCCCCGGCCTCCGGGTGCCACTGCACCCCCATCGCGAACCCGGCGGAGGGCAGTTCGACGGCCTCCACCGTCCCGTCCCCCGCCCGGGCGCAGACCACCAGCCCCTCGGCGAGCCGGTCCACGGCCTGGTGGTGGTGGGTCGCGACCTCGGAGACCGTTGTCCCCAGCAACCCCGCCAGCCGGGTGCCCGGCACCGGGCACACCGGATGGGTCTCCCAGGTGCCGGGCGCGCCCGCGTGGCCGTCCAGGTGCTGGACCAGCGTCCCGCCCAGCACCACGTTCATCAACTGCATCCCCCGGCACACACCCAGCAACGGCACATCCGCCTCCAGGGCCGCCGCGATCAGCTCCGACTCCCACACGTCGCGCTCGTGCGCGGGCGGACCGGTCCGCGGATCCCGGGAGGCGCCGTACCGGGCCGGGTCCACGTCCGGACCGCCCGCCACCACGACGCCGTCCAACCGCTCCACCACCGCCCGCGCCGCCCCCGGCTCCGGATCGGGCGGCAACAGCAGAGCCCTCCCACCGGCCCGCTGCACCAGCCGGTGGTAGTCGGCCGGCAACAGCGCCGCGGGCAGTTCCCAGGCACCCCACCGGGCCACCGGCTCCAGGTAGGTGCTCACCCCGATCATCGGCGCCCCCGCCCCGGCCGGGGCCCCCTGCCGTTCCACGATCGCGCTCCCGCGGGTCCGCCGGCCGCGCGCCACGGTGTCGCGCGCCGCCGGATGCTCGTCCCTCCGTCGCCGGTCCCCGGCGCGCATGAGCGGGGGACCGACCCGGGCACCCGTACCCTATGGCATCCGGCAGCAGCGATCGGGAGGGCCCACTCGTGACACCAGCGGACCGCACGCCCCCGCTTTCCGTCGAGGAACTGCGGGCCCGGGTCGATCTCGGGGAGATCGACACCGTCGTCGTGGCCTTCACCGACATGCAGGGCCGACTGCAGGGCAAACGGTTCGCCGCCCGCCACTTCCTCGACGAGGTGCTGCGGCACGGCACCGAGGCCTGCGCCTACCTGCTGGCGGTCGATGTGGAGATGAACACCGTCGACGGCTACGCCATGTCCTCCTGGGACACCGGCTACGGGGACTTCGTCCTGCACCCGGACGTCGACACCGTGCGCCGGGTGCCCTGGCACCCGGCCACCGCCATGGTCACCGCCGACCTCGCCTGGCCCGACGGCCGTCCCGTGGCCGCCTGTCCGCGCGGCATCCTGCGCCGCCAACTCGACCGACTGGCCGAACGCGGCTGGACCGCCCTGGTCGGCACGGAACTGGAGTTCATGGTCTTCCGGGAGAGCTACGAGGCCGCCGGCGACGCCGGTTACCGCCGGCTCACCCCGGTCAACCGCTACAACGTGGACTACTCCCTGCTGGGCACCGGACGGATCGAGCCGTTGCTGCGCCGCGTCCGCAACGGGATGGCCGGGGCCGGGATGGTCGTGGAGTCGGCCAAGGGCGAGTGCAACCTCGGCCAGCACGAGATCGTCTTCCGCTACGCCGACGCCCTGACCACCTGCGACCAGCACTCGATCTACAAGACCGGGGCCAAGGAGATCGCCGCCGACGAGGGCGTCTCGCTGACCTTCATGGCCAAGTACGACGAGCGGGAGGGCAACTCCTGCCACATCCACCTCTCGCTGCGCGACGCGGACGGGCGGCCCGTCTTCGCGACCGGCGCGGCGGCCGGCTCCGAGGGGATGTCACCGACCATGCGCGCCTTCCTCGCCGGTCAGCTCGCCTCGTTGCGGGAGTTCTCCCTGCTCTACGCGCCCACCATCAACGCCTACAAGCGCTTCCGGCCCGGCTCCTTCGCGCCCACCGCCGTCGCCTGGGGAGCGGACAACCGCACCTGCGCCCTGCGGGTGGTGGGCCACGGCCCCGGCCTGCGGCTGGAGAACCGGGTGCCGGGCGGTGACGTCAACCCCTACCTGGCCGTCGCCGGGATGATCGCCGCCGGCCTGGACGGCGTGGACCGGGGGCTGGAACCGCCCGAGCCGTGCACCGGCAACGCCTACGCCGCCGCGGGGACCGGGGGGGACGAGGAGCACGTGCCGCGCACCCTGCGGGAGGCCGCCGACCTGTGGGAGCGCGGTGACACCGCCCGCGCCGCCTTCGGCGACGAGGTGGTCGAGCACTACCTCACCATGGCGCGGGTGGAACAGAAGGCGTACGACGGGGCCGTGACGGACTGGGAACGGGTGCGTTCCTTCGAACGCATGTGACCCGTGCGCGGGATCCGTCGAACCCCCGCCCCTCCGCCGGCCCCCGAACCCGCCCCGCACCAGTCCGCACCCGCCCCTCCGACCCGGGGACCGAAACGATGAACCACACCACCTCCTTCCGCACCGACCTCCCCGGCGCCCCCGACCGCGCCACCGGGACCGATCGTCCGGCCGAACCCGTCGGACGTCCGGTGATCGACCCCACCACCGAGGACACCATCGCCCTGGTCCCCGACACCGACCCCGCCGCCGTGGACGCCGCGGTGGCCCGGGCCGACGCGGCCGGGACCCGCTGGGCCGCCCTGGCCCCCGCCGACCGGGCCCGCGCCCTGCGGCGTTTCGCCGATGTCGTGGACGGTCGGTTGGACGAACTCGCCGCGCTGGAGACCGCCGAGGCCGGGCACCCGGTCGCCGCGGCCCGGTGGGAGGCCGAGCAGGTCCGCGACCTGTTGGAGTACTCGGCCGGGGGAGTGGAGCGACTGACCGGGCGGCAGATCCCCGTCGCCGGCGGCACGGCGGTGACGTTCGCGGAGCCCCTCGGGGTGGTCGCGGTCATCGCGCCGTGGAACTTCCCCATGCCCATCGCCGCGTGGGGAGCCGCCCCCGCCCTGGCCGCGGGCAACGCGGTCCTCCTCAAGCCCGCCGAACAGACGCCGCTGACCGCCCTCCGACTGGCCGAACTCGCGCTGGAGGCCGGACTCCCGGAGGGCTTGTTCCAGACCCTGCCGGGGGCCGGGGGAGTGACCGGGGAGGCACTGGTGGACCATCCCGGTGTCGCCAAGGTCGTCTTCACCGGCTCCACCGCCGTCGGGCGCCGGATCATGGCCCGGTGCGCCGGCACCCTCAAGCGGCTCACCCTCGAACTGGGCGGCAAGAGCCCCCTGCTCGTCTTCGCGGACGCGGACCTGGAGCGGGCCGCGGCCGCCGCTCCGTCGGCCTTCCTCGACAACACCGGTCAGGACTGCTGCGCCCGCTCCCGGATCCTGGTCCAGGAGAGCGCCCGGGACCGCTTCCTGGAACTCCTGGAACCCGCCGTGCGGGCCGTCCGGGTCGGTGACCCCCGCGACCCGGACACCGACATGGGGCCGCTGATCTCGGCCGCCCACCGCGAGCGCGTCGCCGCGCTGGTGCCCACCGACACACCCGCCCTGATCCGCGGTGACGTGCCCGGCGGGTCGGGCTTCTGGTACCCGGCGACCGTGCTGGACGCCGCCGACGCGCCCGAACGCGCCCGCGTGGAGGAGGTCTTCGGCCCCGTCACGGTGGTCGAGACCTTCGCGGACGAGGACGCCGCCATCCGATCGGCCAACGACACCCCCTACGGTCTCGCCGGGTCGATCTGGACCCGGGACGCGGGTCGGGCCCTGCGGGTCTCGCGGGGCATCCGGGCCGGCAACCTGTCGGTCAACTCCAACAGCAGCGTCCGCCCCACCACCCCGTTCGGTGGCTTCAAACAGTCGGGCCTGGGCAGGGAACTGGGCCCGGACGCGTCGGTCGCCTTCACCGAGACCAAGACCGTCTTCATCGACACCGACCACTGACCCGGCGTCCCGGCGCCCGGGGAGGCGTCCCGCTCCGCGCGCCACCGCGCGATCCCGGCCCGCCGACGCACGGCCCGGCCCAGCCCAGCAACGGGAGAGAAACATGACCGACCCCGTCCTCGACACCGGCGAGCCCATCGACCCGGCCGGCCCGACCGGCGCCGTTCCCGCCGAACCCGTCGTACCCGAGCCGGTCCCCGGCGCGGCGCCCTCCGGAAGGTCGGTGTGCCGGCGTCTGGTGGACCGCGTCGCCGTCGTGACCGGGGCGGGCAGCGGGATCGGCCTGGCCTCCGTGCGCCGGCTCGCCGCCGAGGGCGCCCGGGTGGTGTGCGCCGACATCGACGAGGCGGCCGGCCGGGCGGTGGCCGAGGAGGTCGACGGACTCTTCGTACGGGTCGACGTCACCGATCGGGAGGAGGTCGAGAGGATGTTCTCCACGGTGGTGGACACCTGCGGCTCGGTCGACTTCTCCTTCCACAACGCGGGCATCTCACCGCCCGAGGACGACTCGATCCTGACCACCGAACCCGACGCCTGGCAGCGGGTCCAGCAGGTGAACCTCACCTCGATCTACCTCTGCTGCCGGGCCGTGCTGCCGTACATGCGCCGGCAGGGACGGGGCTCGATCCTCAACACCGCCTCCTTCGTGGCCGTCATGGGCGCGGCCACCTCCCAGATCTCCTACACCGCCTCCAAGGGCGGGGTGTTGGCGATGTCCCGCGAACTGGGGGTGCAGTTCGCGCGCGAGGGCATCCGGGTCAACGCCCTGTGCCCCGGTCCGGTCAACACCCCGCTGCTGACCGAACTCTTCGCCAGGGACCCCGAGCGGGCCGCCCGCCGGTTGGTCCACATCCCCGCCGGTCGGTTCGCCGAGCCGGAGGAGATCGCGGCCGCCGTCGCCTTCCTCGCCAGTGACGACTCATCCTTCGTCAACGCCACCGGCTTCCTGGTGGACGGCGGCATCGCGGGGGCCTACGTCACCCCGGTGTGAGCCCGCGCCGGGGCCCCGCGCGTCCGGTACGGGCGGGTTCCCGCCGTCCCACCGACGGTACGGCGGGAACTCCTCACCGGGGCCGTCCCGGGGGAGGGGCCCGGTCGTGGTTGTCGCGGTTAGGGTGCCCGGGTGACCACGATCCACCCCGCCGACCCTCCCGTCACCGGTGTGGCCGATGATCCGCCGCCCGCGGAATCACCGGCCCCGCGGTTCCCGACACCGGGGATCCCCACTCCGACCGCCCGGCCCTCGGAGATCCCGGGGTGGCGTACCGTCACCCCGTGGGGGACCGCGCCGGCCGTGCCGGGAGCGGTCGTCCCCGCCGGCCCCTCGGGTGCCCCGCCGATCCACCGCCCCTCGCGGGCGGCCCGACCGGTGGCGTTGGCCGCCACGTTCCTGCTGCTCGCCTCGGTCGTGGCCGGTGTCGCCCTGCTGATCGCCGGGCCGCCCGCGCCCCGGGGCCTGCCGGGGGTTCCCGATCACCCCGCCCCGCCGGCGGGGATTCCCGACCCCCCGGTCGACCCCCGGCGAACCGCCCCCCGGGGGTGACGCAGAGATCACCCCGTCCCGGTACCGAAGTACGACGATTCCCCCGTAGAGTTGATGCCCATCTGGACACACACTCCCGGGCGGGCGCCCGTGGCCGCATTCGGCGACCGTGGGACCCGCCCCGTCGGGCCCCACGGTCGCCGACGAGCGATGGGGGCGCGCCGGCCGACGGGTTGCAGGGAGCCAACGGATGACCACCGATCGGGGCCCCGGGCCCGGTTTCGCGTCACGGCCGGCGTCCGTTCCCCCGCCCGCCCCATCGGTTCCCCCACCTTCCGGCGAGCGGATCCTCCGGGCGCCCCGGTTCCCGGGATCGGCACCGATGTCCTTCCCGCCCGTCCCCTCGCCCCGTGCCGCCGACCCGAGGGGAACCGGCCACCGCCCCATCGTCCCCGGGCCCGCTCCCGAGCCGGTACCGGGGGACCGACCCCCGCTCACCGAGCCGCCCCGGGGCACCCCGGTCCATCCGGCCCCGCCACCGGTCCACCGCGGCCGATTGACCGCCGCCGTGCTCTGCCTGGTCCTCGGCGCCGGGCTGCTCGGCGGTGCCGCCGCCGGTGTCTGGCTCACCACTCCGGAAACGGAGGCCGACTCCGCCGAGCGACTTTTCGAGGAACGCCGTTCCCTGTGGCGCGAGTTGCCCGTGGAGGCGATCTTCCCGACGGAGTTGGCCGGAGAGGGGGCCGGTCCCGGCGGCGCGGACCGGCACTGGTCACGGGTGGCGGTCGCCCCCGACTCCGACTGCGTCGACGCCTTCGACCCGGCCCTGGGCGACCTGCTGGCCGACGTCGGCTGTCACCGCCTGCTGCGCGCCACCTATGTGGACGACACCGAGAGCGCCGTCACCACGGTGGGCCTGGTCTTCACCGAGGCCGATCCGGCCGGAATGCTCGCCCTCGCCCGCGACATCGACACCGACGACCTCGACGCCCGGGCGGACCTGTTGCCCCGCCCCCGGGCCGGCGCGCACCCGGCCGCCATCGGGTTCGGCGACCGGCAGCGGGCCACCTGGACCCTGCGGGCGCTGACCGACGTGCCGGTCGTGGTGTGGGCGGTCTCCGGTTTCGCCGACGGCCGCGCCGTCCCCGAACCCGTTCCCGCCGCCGAGGCCGTGGAGAAGGGGGCCGACAGCGCGGCCGCCCTGGCCGGGCTCGGCCACGAGGCGATCGGGATCACCGACCGGATCGAACGCCGACTGCGCCGGGCCGCCGCCGGCCTCGTCGAGGAGAACGACGCCGCCGCGGCGGCCCCCACCGCGTCGTTCATCCCCTTGCTCATCCGGTCCGCCGGACACACCGACCGGTCCCACCCGGCCGTCGCGGCCGGGCCCGTACCCCCCGTCGGAGGCCTCGCGTGAACCGCCGCGCGTTCCGCTCCCCTCGCCGCCCGCTGCTCGTCGCCCTGCTCACCGGCGTGCTGTTGGCGGGAGGCACGCCCCCCGCCCTCGCCGACGCCATCCGCGACCAGCAGCGGTGGGCCCTGGACTTCGTCAACGCCCCCGCCGCCTGGCAGACCACCCGGGGCGCCGGCGTGACCGTCGCGGTGCTGGACACCGGCGTGGACGCCTCGCACCCCGATCTGTACGGCGCGGTCCTGGAGGGCGCCGACCTGGTGGACGAGGGCGCCCGTCCCGGTGACCCGGAGTGGGCGCGGCACGGAACCGCGATGGCCGCCATCATCGCCGGCCGGGGACACGGCCCCGACGCCGGGTCGGGCGTCATCGGCATCGCCCCCGAGGCGATGGTGCTGCCGGTCAGGGTGTTGTTGGAGGAGGACGACCCGGCCCGTGCCGACCATCGGCGGCGTGAGGGCAGCACCGTCGCCGAGGGCATCCGATGGGCGGTGGACAACGGCGCCGACATCGTCAACCTCTCGCTGGGGGACGACAGTCCCACCGCCCACCCCGACCCCGCGGAGGACGCCGCCATCCGCTACGCCCTGGACAACGGCGTGGTGGTGGTCGCCTCCGCCGGCAACGGCGGCGAGGACGGCGACCCGGTCTCCTACCCGGCCGGCTACCCGGGCGTCATCGCGGTCACCGCCGCGGACCGCACGGGGGCCCGGGCGCCCTTCTCCACCCGACGCTGGTACGCCACCGTCAGCGCGCCGGGCAAGGACGTGGTGATCGCCTCGCCCGGTGGCCGCTACCTGCACGGGTGGGGCACCAGCGCCGCCGCCGCGTTCGTCTCCGGGGCGGTCGCCCTGGTGCGTGCCGCCCACCCCGAACTCGACCCCGCGCAGATCCGGCGACTGCTCGTCGACACCGCCGGCGGGGGAGCGGGCACCGGTCGTGACGACGAACTGGGCGCCGGCGTGGTGGACCCCGCCGCGGCGATCGCCGCGGCGAACGCCGCGGAGCCCGAGGCCGGGGTGGAGGCATCGGGAACCTACCCGCGCGAGTATTTCGGCCCCGGTCCGCGGCCCGCCCCGGAGGATCCCCTCCCCGCCCCGTGGCTCGCCCCGGCCGCCGCGGCCGTGGGGGGAGTGCTGTTGGCCTTCGCGGCGCTGCTCTTCCGCCGGCTCAGGCCCGCGGCGCCCCCGCCGTCCTGAGCACCGCCGCGGCGGCCCGCGCCGCGGCCTCCACGACCTCTATGCCGGACTCCCGGCCGGTGTGTCCGTCGGAGAGCACCACCATCAGGAGTGGGCGGCCGTCCACCGTCACCCGGCCGATGCTGTTGATGTCCCACAGTCGGGTGTGACTGCGCGGCAGCCACCCGTTCTTCAACCGTGCCCCGCCGGGTGCTGCCGCCGGGGTGTCGAGGGACTCGCGGAGCGGCGCCGGGGTCGTGGCGTCGGGGCCGCCGCTCTCCACCACCAACCCCGCCATCGTTCCCGTTCCGGCCCCCGTCGGGAAGTCCGGCGCCCCCGACACGGCGGCGGCCGATATCCCCCACCGCTGTTCCTCCGCCACCTCGCCCATCAGCTCCCGCAACAGGGCCCGGGAGTCGGGCGACAACGGCCCGGAGGGGCCGAAGACGATCTCCAGCAATCGCAGTTGGTCGTCACCCGTGGTCCGGGTCAGACCCCAGTGGCCGTCCTCGCCGCCGGTGGTCCCGGTCAGCCCCCACCGGGAGTTCAGGGCGTCCAGTCCCTCCTCGCCCCCGATCCGTCGCCAGAGCCGGTCGGTGGCCGCGTTGTCGCTGTACCGGATCGCGGCGGCCGCCCCGGCCAACTCCCCGGGGTCGGGCCCCCGCCCCTCCTCCTGGCACAGGAACAGCAACGCCGCCACGATGTTCACCTTGACGATGCTGGCGGTGTCGAAGAAACCGTCCCCGGCGGAGACCACCGTTCCGGTGGCGGGATCCAGGGCCCGCACCGACAGCCGGACCGGGTCGGGCGGGTCGAGTTCGGCGAGCGCCGTCGCGAGGAGGACGTCGGCGTTCGGACCGGGGCGGGGACGGGGCGGCGGCACCTCGGCGCCGGCCGTCCGGGTGCGCGTCGCCTCGGGCCGTTCGACCCCGGTCGGGAGCGCCGGTGTCCGCGCACCGGGGACGCCGGGCGCACCGCCGACCGCGTCGGCGGTGGGATTCCCGGCAGGCGTCGCCGCCGGCGCGTCGACGGGAGGAAGCCCGGCCCGCTCGCCCTCCGCCCGCCCCGGCACCCCACCCGTCGCCGCCATCAGCACCGCTCCCGCCAGACCCACGACCACCGCCGCCGGCACCGCTCGCCGCGTCTGCCGGTACGACACCCGTTCCTCCATGGGGGCAGACCGTATCCCGAGCCCCCGGGGGTGTCGCCCCCGGGGATGAAGAAGGTGGGGCATCCCGCGCGATCCGCGGGCCGCGTCCCCGGGTACCCTCGCCGGGTGGCTGCCAAGAACATCCCCCGGTCCCCGTTCGCCGACGACGACGGGAGCGCGGACCCCGCCCTGGCCGCGGCGCTGGAGGCGTGGGCCCGTGACCCGGCCCGGGAACGGGAGGCGCTGACCCTGTTGTCGCGGGCACGCCTGCTGGTGCCGGTGGTGGCGGTGCTCGGCGAGACGGAGACCGGCCCCGACGGCCTGCGGCGCGAGAAGAGCAGCGACATGGCGGTGCTCACCCTGGGACTTCCCAGCGGGCGCCGGGCCCTGCCGGTCTTCACCTCACTGGCCTCGTTGGCGGCCTGGCGCGCGGACGCGCGGCCGGTGGCCGTGGCCGCGCCGCAGGCGGTGCGCGCCGCCGTGGCGGAACGGGCGGACACCCTGGTGGTCGACCTGGCGGGCCCCGTGACCCGGGAGGTCACCGGGCCGGGACTACGGGCCCTGATGGCCGGTGGCAGTCCGGTGACCGACCCCGCCGTGCGCCGGGCGCTGGCGGCCCTGATCGCCGACGAACCGGCGGTGCTCGACGCCCGCCTCGTGCCCGGCGGTGAGGCCGACGGCACACTGGTCCTGGCGGTCGGGCCGGGACCGGAGGGACCGGAGGCGGTGCGCCGACTGGCGGGCGCGGTGGCGGCGGACGAGACCCTGCGCGCAGCCCTGGTGCGAGGTCTGCGGGTAGCGGTGCTCCCGCCGGGGCGGGAACTTCCCGGCGATCCGCTGCCCCCGCCGGAGGGGGGCCCGGCCGGCCCGGGGACGCGGGACCCGGACGCCCTGGACCGGGCTCCCGGGAGTGAGCGGGACTGACCCCTCCCGGCGATGTGACGTGCCGGGACGCGCCCCCGGGGCACGGCCCGGCCCGGGCCACGGGATCCGCCGGACCCCTCGGGACACGGCGGGCCCGGGGACTCAGCCCAGCACGGGCCCGGTGTACTTCTCGCCCGGTCCCTGTCCCGGTGCGTCCGGCACCAGCGAGGCCTCGCGGAAGGCGAGTTGGAGGGCCTTCAGGCCGTCCCGCAGCGGGGCGGCGTGGAAGGAGCTGACCTCCCCGGCACCGGCGGTCACCAGACCCGCGAGGGCGGTGATCAGCTTGCGCGCCTCGTCCAGGTCGCGGTGGTGCTCGCCGTCCTCGGCGAGGCCGAGCTTCACGGCGGAGGCGCTCATCAGGTGCACCGCCACGGTGGTGATCACCTCGACCGCCGGCACGTCGGCGAGGTCCCGGGCCGCGTCCCCGGAACCCCCCGGTGTGTCCGGGGCGCCGGAGGACGTGTCGGCGGACGTCCCGGCGGGAACATCGGCTGCGGTGGGATCGGGGACGGTGGGCTCGCTCATGCCGCCCAGCCTAGGCCGCCCGGCGGGCCCCACCGATCGCGGGTGAGCGATGCCACCCCGTGATGACGGACTCCCGGGCTTCGAACCACACGACGTTCTGCGGTACCATGGGAAACGACCGATTGGTGACCAGTCCGCTCCGGGAGTCCTCCGGGGTCGCGTTCGGGGTCGCCGATCCGCAAGTGGAGGCTCCGTCTCCCACCTGATTTCGGCCTTCGGCCGGCAGGTCAGAAGGTCTTGTCGCGCCCCGTGGCCAGCCACGGCGGTGCTCCGGTCTTCGAGGAGCTTCCGCCTGTGCCCGCCCGGGGCGTTCGCGTTTGCGGGCGGAGGGTCGCACCCCATCATGTTCGAGGCACTGCCGTCCGCCAGGCGGCTGTGCGGCGCAACCGAGGAGGCCCCATCAGCGCCGAGCCCCGCATCAACGACCGGATTCGCGTCCCCGAGGTGCGACTCGTCGGCCCCAGTGGCGAACAGGTCGGCATCGTGCCGCTCGCCAAGGCCCTGGAGCTTGCCCAGGAGTACGACCTGGATCTCGTCGAGGTCGCGGCCACCGCCCGACCCCCCGTGTGCAAGCTCATGGACTACGGGAAGTTCAAGTACGAGTCGGCCATGAAGGCCCGTGAGGCGCGCAAGAACCAGGCGCACACGGTCATCAAGGAGATGAAGCTCCGGCCGAAGATCGACCCGCACGACTACGACACCAAAAAGGGTCACGTCGTCCGGTTCCTCAAGCAGGGTGACAAGGTCAAGATCACGATCATGTTCCGCGGTCGTGAGCAGTCCCGGCCCGAACTGGGCTTCCGGCTGCTCCAGCGGTTGGCCGAGGATGTCCAGGAGCTGGGCTTCGTCGAGTCCAACCCGAAGCAGGACGGCCGCAACATGATCATGGTTCTCGGTCCGCACAAGAAGAAGACCGAGGCGATGGCCGAAGCCCGGCAGGCGCAGGCCGCCCGCAAGGCGGAGCGCCAGCAGGGGGAGTCCCGCGGCTGAAGGGCCGCGCGACGTCCCGCTCGGATCAGCAAGCGAAAATCGCACCCTCCGGAACGACCCCGCGGGGCGGACCGGAGGCGTGCCATGGACGAGGAGAGAGCGGCGACATGCCGAAGAACAAGACGCACAGCGGTGCCGGTAAGCGCTTCAAGATCACCGGCTCCGGCAAGGTGATGCGCCAGCGCGCCGGCCGCCGCCACTACCTGGAGCACAAGCCCTCCACCCTGACCCGCCGTCTGGCCGGCACCACGGAGACCGCTCCGGCCGACGCCAAGCGGATCAAGAAGCTGCTCGGCAAGTGACCGCCTCCCGCCCGACCGGCCGCGGCCGGTGACCGGGCGGGGCGACGTCAACCGGGTCCTCATCCGTTCCCGGGCCGGGCGCACGCCCAAGGCCCCCCTACAAGGAGTTCACCAGTGGCACGCGTGAAGCGGGCGGTCAACGCCCACAAGAAGCGCCGGGCGATCCTCGAGCAGGCCAGCGGTTACCGCGGTCAGCGGTCCCGCCTGTACCGCAAGGCGAAGGAGCAGGTCACCCACTCCCTCGTCTACAACTACAACGACCGCAAGAAGCGCAAGGGCGACTTCCGGCAGCTGTGGATCCAGCGGATCAACGCCGCCGCCCGCGCCAACGGCATGACCTACAACCGCTTCATCCAGGGTCTGAAGGCCGCCGAGGTGGAGATCGACCGCAAGATGCTCGCCGAGCTCGCGGTCAACGACCCCAACGCCTTCACCTCCCTCATCGAGGTGGCCCGGGGGGCGCTGCCCGCCGACGTGAACGCCCCGAAGGCCGCCTGAGCCCTCACGTCGTTCACCCGGCACCACGCCGGGGCATCCGCCGGACCCGCGGGCCGTGCCCGCGGGTCCGGCGTGTGTCCGGCCCCGCCGGTGTTCCGCGGCACACCGGCGCGGGGTGCCGTCGGCCCCGTTCCCCCGGGGCGTGACCGCCCCGGCACGCGGCCCGATCCGTCCGACCCGGGTCCGTCGCCGCGCCTCCTCCCTCCCGGCACTCCCGTTGCCACGCATCCCCGTGCCGGTGGCCCGGTCCCGGACGGCGGCGGGCCCCGCGGTGAGCCCGGATCACCCGTCCCGTACCCGGAAGCGAGCTCCGAGACGCCATGCCCCCCGCCGTTGAGCTGACCTCCCCGCGCTCCCCCCGGATCCTCGCCGCCCGCAGGTTGACACGGCGTACGGCCCGCACCCGGGAGCGTCGCTTTCTCGCGGAGGGCCCCCAGGCGGTACGGGAGGCCGCGACCGCCCGCCTCACGGGGACCGACGGCCCCGTCCTGCTCGACCTTCTCGCCACCCCCGAGGCCGCCGAACGCCACGCCGACCTGCTCGACCTCGCCCGTGCCGGGGGCGCCCGGGTGGCCGTCGCCGACCCCGGGCTGGTCGAGGGGCTGTCGCAGACGGTCACCCCCCAGGGGCTGGTGGGGGTGTGCTCCTTCGTGGACCGTCCCCTGAAGGCCATCCTCGCCGACCGCCCCCGCCTGGTGGCGGTGCTCGCGCGCGTTCGGGACCCGGGCAACGCGGGCACGGTGCTGCGTTGCGCCGACGCGGCCGGGGCGGACGCCGTGATCCTCACCGACGCCTCGGTGGACCCCTACAACCCCAAGGCCGTACGGGCCTCCGCCGGCAGCCTGTTCCACGTGCCGCTGGTGGTGGGAGTTCCCGTGGCGGAGGCAGTGGGTGCCCTGGCCGCGTCGGGTGTCCGTTGCCTGGCCGCGGACGGGGCCGGGGACCGCGACCTCGACGCCGAACTGGACGCCGGCGCGATGACCGGCCCCACCGCGTGGATCTTCGGCAACGAGGCGTGGGGCCTGCCCGACGGGACCCGGGCGCTGGCCGATGACGTCGTGCGGGTGCCGATCCACGGCCGTGCCGAGAGCCTGAACCTCGCCACCGCCGCCGCGGTGTGCCTGTACGCCTCGGCCCGGGCCCAGCGGGCCCCCGGCGGCTGCCGGGCGGACGGCGGCGACCGCGGGCTCCCGTCGACCGCGGGGTGAGCGCCGGGACGCTCCCCTTCCCCTCCGGCCCCCGGCCCCGGCCCGCCCACCCGCGGCGTGTCCGATACCCCCGGGACGACCGGTGCCGCCGACGCCGGACCCCCGCGCCCCGCCCCACAGCCCGCCCCGACCGGCCCCACCTCCGGGTGATCCGACCCCGCGGAGGGCTTCCCTCACCCGCTGCGGCGGTAGGCTGACGCGGCGTGCGGGTGCCCCCGGGTGGCCCCCGCCGGGGGAGGGGAGAGGGCATGGGAGCACCACCCGGCGCGAACGGGGCGTGTCCGCGCCCCGACGAACTGCCGGACGGGTTGGTGATCGCCGATCGTGAGGGATTCGTCACCTGTTTCAACGCCGAGGCCGGTCGGCTGACCGGCACGGCCCCCGACCGGGCCCTCGGCCGTCCCCTGGAGGACGCGCTCCCCCTGGAGGATCTCGACGGTCGCCCCTGGTGGCGGGTGACCGACCCCTACGGGGGTCTCGCCATACGTCGCGGCCAGCCCGAGCGGAACCTGTTGCTGCCGGGGGGCAGGGAGATCCTGGTGGCCGCCCGCTACGTCCGCCCCGACCCCCGCAGCGCCCCGGTCCGGGTGGTGATCACCCTGCGCGGCACCCGGGCCCGTCGACGGGTGGAGCGCGGCAACGCCGAACTGATCGCCACCGTCGCCCACGAGCTGCGTTCCCCGCTCACCTCGGTCAAGGGCTTCACCGCCACCATGTTGGACAAGTGGGACCGCTTCACCGACGAGCAGAAGCGGATCATGATGCAGACCGTGGACGGCGACGCCGACCGCGTCACCCGCCTGATCACCGAACTCCTGGACGTCTCCCGGATCGACTCCGGTCGCCTGGAGATCCGTCGCGAGCCGCTGCGAATGGAGGAGGCCGTCCGACGTCGGGTGGACGCCATGGTCGCCGCCGGGACCCCGCCCGAACGGTTCGTGATCCGCGCGACCGGCGAGCCGCCCCGGTTGTGGGCCGACCCCGTCAAGATCGACCAGGTCCTGGGCAATCTGCTGGAAAACGCGGTGCGGCACGGCGCGGGAACCGTCACCATCGAGGTGGGGCCGGCGCCGTCGGCCCCGTCCGGCCCGGGAGCCACGGCGGTCACCGTGGCCGACCGGGGCCCCGGCATTCCGGAGGAGACGATGCACCGGGTCTTCACCCGTTTCTGGCGCGGCAGCGGCCGCGGGGGCACGGGGCTGGGTCTGTACATCGTCAAGGGCATCGTCGAGGCCCACGGGGGCACGGTCACCGTGGGAAGGGCCCCCGGGGGCGGGGCGCGGTTCCGCTTCATCCTGCCCCCCGGCATCCCGTCCTTCCTCGCCTGACGCCGGGGACCGGGTGGAACCGGCGCGACGGGGGACGCCACGCCCACGCCGGCCGTGGCCGGACCGGGCCCCGGACCCCGCCCCGTAGACTCGTCATCCGGCCCCCGCCGTCGTGGGGCACGGCGTGCGACCGGGCGCCCGGGTGACCGGGAACCAGCAACCAGCGACCAGGGGAACATCGAGAAGAGATGTCGGCACCCAACAAGTCCTACGACCCCGTCGAGGTCGAGGCACTGAAACCGGAAGCGGTCGAGCGGGCCCGCGAGGACGCGCTGCGGGCCATCGAGGCCGCGGACGACCTCGATGCCCTGCACGAGGTCAGGGTCGCCCACGCCGGCGACCGATCGCCGCTGGCGCTGGCCAACCGCGAGATCGGCGCGCTGCCGCCGAAGGCCCGTGCCGACGCGGGCAAGCGTGTCGGGCAGGCCCGCGGCGCGGTCAACAAGGCCCTCGCCGGTCGGCTGACCGAGTTGGAGGCGGAGCGCGACGAGCGGGTGCTCGTCGAGGAGGCGGTGGACGTCACCCTCCCCGCCCGCCGTACGCCCGTCGGCGCCCGCCACCCGCTGACCACGCTCATGGAGCGGATCGAGGACGTCTTCGTGGCCATGGGTTACGAGGTCGCCGAGGGGCCCGAGGCCGAGGCGGAGTGGTTCAACTTCGACGCCCTCAACATCGCCCCCGATCACCCGGCCCGCACCGAGCAGGACACCTTCTTCCTGAAGGGTTCCCCGGCGGCCGGGGAACCGGCGGACGCCGCCGACGGCCCGGGCTCCGGGGTGGTGCTGCGCACCCACACCTCCCCGGTGCAGATCCGCTCCCTGCTGGACCGCGAGCCCCCGGTCTACGTGGTGTGTCCCGGGCGGGTCTTCCGCACCGACGAACTCGACGCCACCCACACCCCGGTCTTCCACCAGGTCGAGCTGCTGGCGGTGGACGAGGGCCTGACCATGGCCGATCTGCGCGGCACCCTCGACCACATGGTCGGGGCCCTGTTCGGCTCCGACATCCGCACCCGGCTGCGCCCCAACTACTTCCCCTTCACCGAGCCGTCCGCCGAGATGGACATGGTGTGCTACGTGTGCCGCGGCGAGTCGGTCGGCGACCCCGACCGTCCCTGCCGCACCTGCTCCAGCGAGGGCTGGATCGAGCTGGGCGGCTGCGGCATGGTCAACCCGCGGGTGCTCACCGCCTGCGGCGTGGACCCGGAGCGCTACAGCGGCTTCGCCTTCGGCTTCGGCATCGAACGGATGCTGATGTTCCGCCACAACGTCGAGGACATGCGAGACATGGTCGAGGGTGACGTCCGCTTCACCCGGCCCTTCGGAACGGAGATCTGATGCGGGCCCCGCTTTCCTGGCTCCGGGAGTACGTCGACCTGCCGGCCGGGACCACCGGTCGCGAGGTCGCCGCGAAGCTGATCGCCGCCGGCCTCGAGGTCGAGACCGTCGAACGCGTCGGCGCCGACCTCACCGGCCCCCTCGTCGTCGGCCGGGTCGTGGAGATCGAGGAGCTGACCGAGTTCAAGAAGCCGATCAGGTACTGCGCGGTCGACGTCGGTTCGGCGGGCGCGGAGTCCGGTGAACCGCAGCGGGTGATCTGCGGCGCCCGCAACTTCGTCGTCGGCGACCTCGTCGTCGTGGCGCTCCCCGGCGCGGTGCTGCCCGGCGACTTCGCCATCTCCTCCCGCAAGACCTACGGGCGGGTCTCCGAGGGCATGATCTGCTCCGCCGCCGAACTGGGCACGGCCGACGACCACAGCGGCATCATCGTGCTGCCGCCCGGTCACGAGCCCGGCGAGGACGCGATCGACCTCCTCGGACTCCGCGACGAGATCCTGGACATCTCCGTCACCCCGGACCGGGGCTACTGCCTGTCACTGCGCGGCCTGGCGCGGGAGACCGCGATCGCGTACGACCTGCCGCTGCGCGACCCGGCGCTGCTGGACGTGCCGGTGCCCAATGAGGACGGTCACCCCGTCCGGGTGGAGGACCGGGCGGGTTGCGGCCGGTTCACCGCCCGGGTCGTCACCGGGGTGCGACCCGACGCCATCACCCCGGTGTGGCTGCGCCGCCGCCTGGAGAAGGCCGGCATGCGCTCGGTCTCGCTGCCGGTGGACATCACCAACTACGTGATGTTGGAGCTGGGTACCCCGCTCCACGCCTACGACCGCGCCCGCCTGGAGGGCGGGATCGGCGTGCGGCGCGCCGAGGCCGGTGAGGAACTCGTCACCCTCGACGGGGTGAAGCGCGCGCTCCACCCCGAGGACCTGCTGATCACCGATGCCCGTGGCCCGATCGGCCTGGCCGGTGTGATGGGCGGCGAGGAGACCGAGGTCCTGACCCCCGAGCGGGACCCGGAGACCGACGAGTGGCGCGGCACCACCGAAATCGTGGTCGAGGCCGCCCACTTCGACCCCGTCGCGATCGCCCGTACCGTCCGACGCCACGGGCTGGTCACCGAGGCGTCCAAGCGCTGGGAGCGCGGCGTGGACCCCGAGGCGACCGCCGCCGCCGCACAGCGTGCCGTCGACCTACTGGTCGGCCTGGCCGGTGCCACCGCCGACCCCGGCGTCACCCACATCGGTGTGGTGGGCGTACCGCGCACCATCCGGATCCCCGCCGACCACCCGGACCGGGTCGCCGGTGTCGCGTACGGTCGCGAGACCGTCGCCCGGGGCCTCCAGCGGGTGGGGTGCGACGTCTACGGTACCGACGAGCTCACCGTCAGCGTGCCCTCCTGGCGGCCGGACCTGACCGACCCCAACGACCTGGCGGAGGAGGTCATCCGCCTGGAGGGCTACGAGAACCTGCCCTCCACGCTGCCCCGACCCCCGGCCGGACGCGGCCTGACCCCCCGGCAGCGTCTGCACCGCCGGGTCGGCCGCGCGCTGGCGGGCGCGGGCTTCGTCGAGGCGCCGTGCTACCCCTTCCTGGGGACCGCCGCGCTGGACGCCCTCGGCCTGGAGCCGGATGACCCGCGTCGCCGCACCGTGACGCTGGCCAACCCGCTCTCCGACGAGGAGCCCCACCTGCGCACCACGCTGCTGCCGGGGCTGCTCGCGGCACTGCGCCGCAACGAGGGACGGGGCAACCACGACACCGCCCTGTTCGAGACCGGCCTGGTCTTCCGCCCCACCGGCGAGGAGTCGACCGCGCCCCGCCTGCCGGTGGACCGCCGCCCCGACGCCGAGGGGATCGCGGAGCTGGACGCCGCGCTGCCGCGTCAGCCGCGTCGGGTCGCGGCGGTGCTCGCCGGGCGGCGGGACCCCGCCGGCTGGTGGGGACCGGGACGCCCGACCGACTGGGCGGACGCGGTGGAGACCGCCCGCCTGGTGGCCCGGGAGGCGGGGGCCGACGTGGAGATCGTCGCCGACCGGCACGCCCCCTGGCATCCGGGTCGCTGCGCGGCGGTCCGGGTCACCGTGGACGGCGGGACCCTCACCGCCGGGCACGCCGGTGAGCTGCATCCGCGGGTCATCGGCGCGATGGGGTTGCCCGATCGCACCTGCGCGGTGGAGCTGGACCTGGACCTGCTGCAGCGGGCCTCCGCGGGCCCGGTACGGGCGCCCGGGGTGCCCGGCTTCCCGCCGGCCACGCGTGACGTGGCGCTGGTCGTGGACGCCTCGGTGCCGGCAGCCCGGGTCGAGGAGGCGCTGCGGGAGGGAGCCGGTGATCTCCTGGAGTCCCTGCGGCTGTTCGACGTCTACACCGGCGAGCAGGTGGGCGAGGGGCGCAAGTCGCTGGCCTGGGCCCTGCGCTTCCGGGCGCCGGACCGCACCCTGACCGCCGAGGAGACGACCGCCGCCCACGAGGCCGCGGTGGCCGCCGCGGCGGAGCGCACCGGCGCCGTGGTGCGCGGCGCCTGACGCCGTGATCGGCGGGGTCCGTGCCCCGGGCCCCGCCGGACACGTCCCGTCCCGCCGGGACGGGGCGCCGTCGGCTCAGGGCTTGCGGGCCACCCCGCCGGCCTGACCGATCGGGTGCGGCGCGGAGCCGTCGGAGGACGGTTCCGGCCGCCACAGCGGCACGGAGACCACCCCCGGCTCCACCGGCTCCAGACCGGCGAAGATCCCGCGGAGCTCCTCCATCGTCCGCAGCCGGTAGGGGATGGCACCGCTCTCGTTGTAGGCGTGCTGCGCCTCCGCGTAGACGGGGTCGATGTCGCTGCCCTCGTTCAGACACAGGTAGCTTCCGGAGGAGAGTCCACCCATCAGCCGGCCCACGATGGAGGCGGCCTCGTCCACCGTCTCGACGTGTCCCAGGATCCCGCTGAGGATCAGGGCCACGGGCCGGTCGAGGTCCAGCCGCTCCCCGGCGGCCCGCAGGATGCCCTCCGGGTCGCGGAGGTCGGCCTCCACGTAGGAGGTCTCCCCCTCGGGGGCGCTGGTGAGCAGGGCGTTGGCGTGCATCAACACCAGCGGGTCGTTGTCCACGTAGACCACCCGGGAGTCCGGGGCGACCCGTTGGGCCACGTGGTGGGTGTTGTCCGCGGTGGGTAGTCCCGTTCCCACGTCCAGGAACTGGCGCACCCCCGCGTCGCGGGCCAGGAAGCGGATCGCCCGCCCCAGGAAGCGCCTGGACTCGCGCGCGATCTTCACGATGCCGGGGAAGACCTCGCGGTATCGATCCCCCGCGATCCGGTCCACCTCGTAGTTGTCGGTGCCGCCCAACCAGTAGTTCCAGATCCTCGCCGAGTGCGGCACCGAGGTGTCGATCTTCGACACCGTCTCCCGGCGCGGTCCGGATGCCTCCGTCACGTGATCATCTCCTGCCGTTCCGCCCATCGGGCGGCCGGCCCGATGGGCCCGGGGTGCGGGCTCCGGGGACACCGACCGGCCCCGGACCACCGATCGTAGGCGCCTCCCGTGTCACCGGCGACCTTCCCGGCTCCCACCGGGCCGGTCGGAGCGGTGGCCCGTTCCCGGACCATCCGTTCGGGGGAGCGGGGTTCAACCCCTCGGGACCCGCAGCCGATCCCAGCTCGTCCGGCCGGGGATGCCGTCGGCGTCCGCCCCGCCGAAGCCCAGCTTGCGCTGCCACGCGGCGTAGGACTGCCGGTCCGCGTCGGACCACCGGGGCCCCGGACCCACCCGGTAGCGGGAACACCCCTCCGCGACCAGGCGCCGGCCCATCCGGGTGATGACGGGTGAGTCGGTGCCCACCCGGAAGAACGAGGCGCCGGGGAACGGCTCGTACGTCACGGGGGCCGGGCGTGGGGCGGGGATGGTCAGCCGCTGACCGGGGTGGATGACGTAGGGCGCGGGGATGCCGTTGGTCCGGGCGATCTCCTGCCAGCTCACCCCCGGGTACGCGGTGGCGATGCCGGAGAGCGTCTCCCCGGCCCGCACGGTGTGGGTGGTGGTCCCGCCGCCGCCCGACGGTCGGGGGGCGCCGGCGCGCACCCACGAGGTCAGCGCCGGGCCGGGGCAGGCGGTGGCGAAGCCGTCGGCGTGCCGGGCGATCTCACTCCCGGCCGGTCCGTCACGGCGGCAGTACTCGATCGCGTCCCGCAGACCGTTCAGTTGGGCGTCGGGGGGTTCGGTCAGACCGGAGGCGCCCAGCAGCGCGCAGACCGCGTAGTGGGCGTCGTTGAGCGAGGTGTTGCCGTTCGCCGAGTTCCGGCGGGCCAGGCCGCGCCCCTCGTAGACCGTGCCGTGTGTGCAGACCACGAAGCTGTAGGCGATGTCGGACCAGCCGTTGCCGTCCATGTGCTGCGCCTGCAGGGAACGGACGTAGCCGGGACAGCCGCTGTGCGCACGGTCGGAATAGGCGGCGCCCAGGTAGTGCACCTTCACCCCGAGTCGGGCCCGGCCGTACGGAGTCGACCCGTTGGGGGTCCGGAAGGCACGCGCGCCCCACCCGGACCGGGACACGAGGTCCATGCCGATCTCTCCTCGGATTGTCGGGCGATCGTCGGTCGCGCGGTGACCGGTGACGCCACCGCCGTACGTCGCGGGCCAGGACGCGGTCGGCGTCCGGGCCGTGCGACGTACGGCGGGAGATGCCCCGGGGGCCGGTACTCATGCCGAGCCCTCGGCCCAAGTGGGGCGAATTACTCCGAAGAGGTGAAATCGGGGTGTGGAAATCAGGGGTAGAGGTAGAAGCCCGCGCCGGTTTTACGCCCCAGGCGCCCGGCCGCGACCATGCGCTGCAGGAGCGGGGGAGCGGCGTACAGGGGTTCTTTGAATTCGTCATACATCGAGTCGGCCACCGAGGCGACGGTGTCCAGACCGATCAGGTCCGCCAACCGCAGCGGCCCCATCGGGTGGGCGCAGCCCAGCTCCATGCCGTTGTCGATGTCCTCGCGGCTCGCCGCCCCGGACTCCACCATCCGGACGGCCGCCAGCAGATACGGGATCAGCAGCGCGTTCACCACGAAACCCGAACGGTCCGCCGCCCGGATGGGGTGCTTGCCGAGCACGTCGGTGACCAGGGACTCCGCCCGGGCCACCGTCTCCTCGGAGGTGGTCAGGGCGGGGATCAGCTCCACCAGTTTCTGGACCTGGGCGGGGTTGAAGAAGTGGATGCCCAGCACCTGGCCGGGACGGGAGGTGGCCACCGCCAGCTTCACCAGCGGGATGGAGGAGGTGTTGGAGGCCAGGATCGCGTCCGGGCGGGTCACCACCTGGTCCAGTACCTGGAAGATCTCGGTCTTGACCTGCTCGTTCTCCACCACGGCCTCGATCACCAGATCGCGGTCGGCGAACTCACCCAGGTCGGTGGTGAAACCCAGCCGGGCCTCGGTGGCGGCCCGTTCCTCCTCGGTGAGCTTGCCGCGCGCGGTCGCCCGGGCCAGCGAGTTCGCCAATCGGCTGCGTCCCAGTTCCAGGGCCTCGCCGGTGGTCTCGGCGACCATCACCTCCAGTCCCGCCCGTGCGCAGACCTCGGCGATGCCGGCGCCCATCTGGCCGCATCCGACCACTCCGACGCGCTTGATGTCGGTCACTCCGTGCCCTTTCGCTGTTCGGCAAAGCGGTGGCGGGCGGGGTCACCGGCCCGTCGCACCGCCCCCGACGGTACTCCGTCGGGGGCGGCGGGCACATCAAGGGTCCCGGCGTGAGCCGTCGGGACCGTCCCGACCGGCCGGCTCCCGGCCGGTCGGGGGAGGGGGTCCGGATCAGCCGATGACGCAGGAGGCGCCGTTGAGGGTGAAGGAGGACGGGGCCCCGTTCTGCTCCTGTCGGTTGCCGAGGAAGCCGATGGTGGCCGACGCGCCCGGGGCCAACCGGTTGTTCCAGGAGGCGCCGGTGACGCTCACCTGCGCCCCGGACTGGGTGTGCGAACCGTTCCACAGCTGGGTGATGGTCTGGCCGTGCGGGAAGCTCCAGCGCAGCTCCCAGTTCTCCACGGCGGCGTCACCGGTGTTGGTGACGGTCACCCCGCCCTGGAAACCACCGGGCCACTCGCCGGTGACGGCGTAGGCGACGGCGCAGTCGGCGTCGGGGTCCACGCCGCCGTTGCCGCCGTTGTCACCCGGGCCGCCGTCGTCACCGCCGTTGCCGCCGTTGTCACCCGGGCCGCCGTCGTCACCGCCGTTGCCGCCGTTGTCACCCGGGCCGCCGTCGTCACCGCCGTTGCCGCCGTTGTCACCGTTCCCGCCGTTGTCACCGGGACCACCGGTGACCCCGCCGGGACCGCCGTCGTTGCCCTGCTCCCCGGTCTCGCCGACGATGATGCCGCGACCGTTGGTGCCGATGTAGACCCGGCCCGCCACCCGGGGGTCGCCGGTGATGGCCCCACCGGTCCACGCCCACTGGTGGTCGTCGTCGTTGATCCGGGTCCAGGTGGCGCCGACATCATCGGAGCGGTAGATGCCGCGCACCCCGTCCACCACGGCGCTGCTGTAGAGGGCGTGGTAGTCGGTGCCCTCGGCGCCGCGTCCGAAGCCGATGTTGTCCGCCTGGTCCAACGCGCCGATCCGGTTCAGGTTCCGGCCACCGTCGGTGGAGCGCCACAGGCCGTGCGCCTCACCGTCGCCACCGGCCAGCCACACGTCACCGCGCGAGCCGGGGGCCGCCTCGAGTCGGATGTTGCCCTCGGTCGGCAGCCCACCCGTGGCACCGGCCGAGAAGGTGGCACCGCCGTCGGCGCTGACGTACAGGGTGCCGTTGTGGAAGCCGTAGAACCGCTGCGGGTCGACCCGGTCGGAGGCGATGGTCGCCCCTTGCGGGATGCCCTGCGAAGGGGTCCACGAGCTGCCGAAGGTGGTGGTGAAGTGGACCGGCTCGTTGGCCGGGCTCCACAGGAAGCGGCTGCCGTCGGCCGCCGCCGCGGCGGTACCGCCGTTCGCCGAACCGGGCACGGTACCGGCGAACCAATGCGCCCCGCCGTCGGTGGAGAAGCCCACCGTGGCCTGGCCGCTGTCCCCGACGTGCTCCCCGACCCGGATCACGTTGTTCGGGCTCAGCTCGGCGAAGTCCACGCTGGTGGAGGTGCCGATGAAAGGGGAGGTGTACATCATCGACGGGACCGCGTCGATGTCGGTGTGCCGGAAACCGCCGATGTCGCCGAGGGCGCTCAACAGGTGGGCTTCACCGGTGGGCGGGCTGGCCAGATCCTTGACCGAGGTCTCCTCGAGTCCCTTGATCATGGGCCGGACGGTGAAGCGGGCGTCCCGGTCCCAGTTGGTCAGCTCGGTGGTGCCGTAGATCGTCGCCCCGGTGCCGTACAGCATCCGATCCGGGTTGTGCGGGTCGATCTCCATGCCCTCGGTCATCCAGCCGAGCTTGGGGGAGTCCTCCTCCGCCGTGGGCTGGTTGCCGAAGGTCAGCCAGGGCACCGAGGAGTGGTCCAGGGTGAACCGACGGTCCCGTTCCGGGTAACCGGCCCACTCCCAGATGGGTGTCCACTCCTCGCCGCCGTCGGTGCTGCGGAAGATCTGGGTGTCGGGCCACCAGGAGCTGTAGCCGGTGACCATCACGGTGCCGGGGTTCTGCCGGTCCACCGTCAGGCCGCTGAAGCCGTACTCGGCGTCACCGGGTCGATGGGGGGTGATGTCGGTCCACTCGTCCGAGGCGGTGTCCAGGCGCCAGACCTCGCCGTCACCGCCGGCGTAGGGGCCGGGGTTGTCGCTGGTGGCGATGTAGAGGTCGCCGGTCTCCTCGTCCAGCACACCCTTGTGGGGCAGGAAACCGGTCGGCTGACCGGGCACCGCCTGCCAGGTGGCGCCCGCGTCGGTGGAGCGGTAGACGCTCTCCTCCTCGTCGGCGACGCCCACGTAGATGGTGCCGGTCCGGTTGCCGGGGGAGCCGGTGTCGGGGTCGAAGGTCACCCACACGACGCCGATCTCGTCGTTCTCGTAGCCCCACGGGTCGTCCGGGTTGATGACGTGGTCGCCGGGGTTGGGGAAGGAGGCCACCTCGGCCCAGGTGGCCCCCGAGTCGGTGCTGCGCCACAGACCCTCGCCGCTGGGGGCGCCCAGGTAGAGGACCCGGTTGTCGTTGGGGTCGATCGCCAACCGTTCACCCATGCCGCGCCCCGGCATGTTGCCGCCGAGCTTGAAGGGGAGCGGGACGGTGTCCCAACTCGCCCCCCGGTCGGTGGAGCGCATGATGGCGCCGTTGTTGGGGTCCCAGTCGTTGGTGTAGGTGCCGACCGCGACGTAGACCCGGTCGGGGTCCACGGGGTCGGTCGCCAGGGAGGCGACGCCGGTGTACCCCCACTCGTCCCAGCCGACGGAGTCCAGCAGCGGGATCCACTCCTGGCCCGCCTCGTTCCAGCGGTAGGCACCGCCGATGTCGGTGCGGGCGTAGAGCAGGTTCGGCTCGGTGCGGTTGAAGATCACCGAGGGGACGAAACCGCCCCCGTCGATGCGCACGTTCCGCCAGTCGTAGTCCTCGGCCGAGACGGCGGTGGCCGTCGTGGCCACCGCGTCCTGTTGGGCCGCGGCGGTGCCGAGCAATCCGGCGGCGAGAGCCGTACCGGCCAGTACCGCCGTGGCCGCTTTCCAACCGCGCACGCGGGCACTCCTCTCCATGGGGTCTCCAGGGGTCCGCCGTCCGGGGACGGCAAGGGGGGTGGACAGGGAGGGAAACAGAAGTGGGAGCGCTCCCAAGTGGTGCGTGTCGGTGATGTTAACTGTCGAACGTTGTTCGCATAAGTGGTGTGTCGGAAGGACTTCCGGGCGGGAATTCGGGCGATTGATAGTGATTCGCGTGATTCACCCGGATGGTGCGCTCCCGGGTGCTCGGTGGTGAATCGCCCCGAATCCCAGAGGGGAGCGGCGTATCGTCGATGCACCACCGGGGCCCGCGGAGCCGGCGTCCCGGTACCGACCGTCCGCACCCGGGAGTCGCCTCCATGTCACCGATCAACCGCCGCACACTGGGGGTCGCCGCGGCCGGCACCCTGGTCGGGACCCTCGCCCTGCACGGTGCCTCCGCCGCCTCGCGCCCCGGGGACGGTGACACCCGGCGGGAGGACGACGCGGCGCCGGTCGGCGGGCGGACCGCCGCCCCCGGCGAACTGCGCGGGATGTGGATCGCGACCGTGGAGCACATCGACTGGCCGGCCGCCGATTCCACCGCCGACCGGGCCCGGGCCGACCTGCTGGCCCTCCTCGACGAGGCGGTCCGGCTGCGGCTGAACACGATCTTCCTGCAGGTGCGCCCCGCCGCGGACGCGCTGTGGCCCTCGCCCTTCGAGCCCTGGTCGCAGTGGCTGACCGGTACCCAGGGGCGCGACCCCGGCTGGAACCCCCTGGAGTTCGCCGTCCGCGAGGCGCACGACCGCGGTTTGGCCCTGCACGCCTGGTGCAACCCCTACCGCGTCGCCCTGCACGCCGACCCCTCCCGGCTGTCCGCCGACCACCCGGTGCGCCGCAACCCCGACTGGGCGATCACCCACGGCGGCCGGCTCTACTACGATCCCGGCCTGCCCGAGGTGCGGCGGTTCGCGGCGGACGCGATGCTGCACGCGGTGGAGACCCACGACGTGGACGGCCTGCACTGGGACGACTACTTCTACCCCTATCCGGTGCCCGGCGAGAAGTTCGCCGACGACGCGAGCTTCGCCCGCCACGGGGGGACCGCGAACCGGGCCGACTGGCGGCGGAACAACATCGACCTGTTGGTCCGCGAGACCGCCGAGCGGATCCGTTCCTCCCGGCCCGACGCGCTGTTCGGGGTCAGCCCCTTCGGTGTGTGGCGCAACCGCTCCACCGACCCCGGGGGGTCGGCCACCTCGGCCCTGCAGACCTACGACGACCTGTACGCCGACACCCGGCGCTGGGTGCGGGAGGGGTGGGTCGACTACATCCTGCCCCAGTTGTACTGGCACATCGGCCACGCGCCGGCCGACTACGCCGAGCTGGTCGAGTGGTGGTCGCGGACGGTGGAGGGCACCGGGGTCGCGCTGTGGATCGGCGAGGCGGTCTACAAGGTGGGGGATCCGCAACAGCCGGCGGCCTGGCGGGACCCGGCCGAACTCTCCCGGCACCTGGCCTTCTGCCGCGACCGGCCGGCGGTGGGCGGACACGCCTACTTCTCGGCTTCCCGGGTGGTAGCCGACCCCCTGGGGGCGATGGGTCTGCTGGTCGCCGAGCACCACGGCACGCCCGCCGAACCACCGCGCGCGGATCCGTCCGCCCGCCGTTGAGGTCCGTCGGCGGCCCGTGCGGGTCGCAGGCGAGGGCCGCCGGGACCCGTTCACGGGTCCCGGCGGCCGGGTCGGATCAGTGGTGGGCGTCCTCGCGGTCCTCCACCACGGAGTCCGGACCCGGATAGAGCAGGGTCTCGTGGCCGTCGGTGTCCCGCACCCGATAGGGCGGCCCGCCGTCGTCCCCCAGTACCTCGATGATCTCGCTCACCCGGTCGGGCCGACCCACGGTGCGGCCGTGGGTGATCACCCGGTCGCCGATGTGTGCCCGCATGGGGACACCTCCTTGTTCTTTCCGTCTATCTCATCCGGTTCATCCGGTCGTGCGCGGTCGCTCCCGCCGCCCCGGTCGCAGCCGGTCGTTTCCCGGGCCACGGCCCCCGTCACCCCGAAGGGAGGCGCCGCTCCCGGGCCCGCGGTCGTTCCACGGGCGGGCCCGATTCCCGCGACGAGATCATTTTATTCCGATTTCCTCATTTCCTCCTGCTTTCCGTCTTTCGGTCTCCCCTCGCCGAAGGGCGGGGTGTGCTCGGAGTGTGGTCGGGGAGCTTGCGGGAATGCGGAAAATTCGCTGTGGGGATCCGGGTGAGCCGGCAGACTTCCGGGCGTGCGCGACGACTACGAGATCTCGACGGATCCGACACGGCTGAACACGCCCCGAATTCACCGGTGGCTTTCCAGTGACGCCTATTGGGCGTTGGGGCGAAGCCGGGAAAAGCAGGAAGCGGCCATCGCGGGTTCCCTCAACTTCGGTCTTTATCGGGTGACTTCGGGTGAGCAGGTGGGGTACGCCCGGGTGGTCACCGACCGGGTGACCTTCGCCTGGCTGTGTGACGTGTACCTCGACCCGGCCGAACGGGGGCTCGGGGTCGGTACGGAGTTCGTCGGCGCCGTCCGTGATCAGCTCGACGGATGGGGGCTGAAAAGGATCATGCTCGCCACCCATGACGCCCACGACTTGTACACCCGGCTCGGTTTTCGCGCGCTCGACCGCCCCGACCGATGGATGATCTTCGAGCCCGGATGATCGGGGAACGGCGCCCCGTGAAAAAACCCGATGAATTGTTCGACGACCGTGGCGCGTCCATTCGCCTGCTCGTACGATCACCGCATGTTGGTCACCCTGATCGCCGCGGCCCGTGGAACGGGCCTTCTCGACACGCGATTCGGTGACGATCGTCCGCTGGACGCCGCGGGATGGCACGCGGTCGAGCGCGCCCTGCCCGCTCTCGCCCCGCTGGCCGCCGCCGAGTTGCGCTACTGCTCGCCGAGTCCCTGCGCGCGTCAGACCGGCGATGTGCTGGGGCTCGCCCCGCTGGCCCAACCCGCCCTTCGGGACTGCGACATGGGTCGTTGGCACGGGATGACCCTGCATGAGGTCACGCTGCGGGAGCCGGCGGCCGTCAACGCCTGGCTCACCGATCCGCGCACCGCGCCGCACGGTGGCGAGCCGCTGGTCTCCTTCGTCACCCGGGTCGGGAGCTGGCTCGACACCCGACCGGAGGTCGCCGACGGGCGCGTGGTGGCCGTCACCGAACCCTCGGTCATCCGGGCCGCCATGCTCTACGCGCTCAAGGCCCCACCCCACGCCTACTGGCGTACCGAGGTCCACCCCCTGTCGGTGATCAGCTTCAGCGGCGGCGGGGGCCACTGGAACCTGCGGCTGGGATGAGGCCGGGACCCGGCGGGGCCCCGTCGATGGGGACCCGCCCACGGGATATCTTGATGTCGAGCAATGTTGCAGACGTGGAGCGGAGCACCCGGTGACTGACTCGACCATCATCTACACGCACACCGACGAGGCCCCTGCCCTGGCGACGTATTCGTTCCTGCCGGTGATCGAGGCGTACGCCTCCACCGCCGGGGTCGCCGTGGAGAGCCGTGACATCTCCCTGTCGGGGCGCATCATCGCGGCCTTCCCCGAGTACCTGGAGGAGAGCCGGCGGATCGACGACGCCCTCGCCGAGCTGGGAGAG
This sequence comes from Streptomyces sp. ST2-7A, assembly GCF_021390475.1. Classification (GTDB taxonomy): domain Bacteria; phylum Actinomycetota; class Actinomycetes; order Streptomycetales; family Streptomycetaceae; genus Streptomyces. The sequence continues at coordinate 12,801 of NZ_JAJUWS010000041.1, read as the reverse complement.
CTGGCGAAGACCGCCGACGCCAACATCATCAAGCTGCCGAACATCTCCGCCTCGATTCCGCAGCTGAAGGCCGCCGTCGCGGAACTCCGGGAGCAGGGCTACACCCTGCCGGACTACCCGGACGACCCCTCCACCGACGAGGAGCGCGAGATCCGCGCCCGCTACGACAAGGTCAAGGGCAGCGCCGTCAACCCCGTGCTGCGCGAGGGCAACTCGGACCGCCGCGCCCCCGCCTCGGTGAAGAACTACGCGAAGACCCACCCGCACCGCATGGGCGCCTGGTCCGCCGACTCGAAGACCAACGTCGCCCACATGACCGGTGACGACTTCCGTTCCACCGAGAAGTCCGTGGTGATCCCCGCCGCCGGCTCCCTGCGCATCGAGCTCGCCGGCGACGACGGCACCACCACCGTCCTGCGCGACTCCGTGCCGGTCGAGGAGGGCGAGGTCGTCGACGCCGCCGTCCTGCGCGTCGCGGTGCTGCGCGAGTTCCTCACGGCCCAGGTCGGACGGGCCAGGGCCGAGGGCGTGCTGTTCTCGGTGCACCTGAAGGCCACCATGATGAAGGTCTCCGACCCGATCATCTTCGGCCACGTCGTGCGGGCCTTCTTCCCCCGTACCTTCGCCGAGCACGGCGAGGCGCTGGCCGCCGCCGGCCTCACCCCCAACGACGGGCTGGGCGGCATCCTCAAGGGGCTGGAATCCCTGCCCGGCGGCGACGCCGTCAAGGCCTCCTTCGAGGCCGAGCTGGCCGAGGGCCCGCAGCTGGCGATGGTCGACTCCGACCGTGGCATCACCAACCTGCACGTCCCCAGCGACGTGATCGTGGACGCCTCCATGCCGGCCATGATCCGCACCTCCGGCCACATGTGGGGCCCCGACGGTCAGGAGGCCGACACCCTCGCGGTCATCCCGGACAGCAGCTACGCCGGGGTCTACCAGGTCGTCATCGACGACTGCCGCGCCAACGGCGCCTTCGACCCGGCGACCATGGGTACCGTGCCCAACGTCGGCCTGATGGCCCGCAAGGCCGAGGAGTACGGCAGCCACGACAAGACCTTCGAGATCCCCACCACCGGCACGGTGCGGGTCCTGGACGGCGAGGGCACCGTGTTGATGGAGCACGCCGTGGGCGCCGGTGACATCTGGCGCATGTGCCAGACCAAGGACATCGCCGTGCGCGACTGGGTCAAGCTCGCCGTCACCCGGGCACGTGCCACCGGCGACCCGGCCGTCTTCTGGCTGGATGAGGACCGCGCCCACGACGCCAACCTGATCGCGAAGGTTCGCGAGTACCTGCCCGAGCACGACACCGACGGCCTGACCCTGGAGATCATGGCCCCGGTCGAGGCCACCGCCTATTCCCTGGAGCGCGTCCGGCGCGGCGAGAACGCCATCTCGGTCACCGGCAACGTGCTGCGCGACTACCTCACCGACCTCTTCCCCATCCTGGAGCTGGGCACCAGCGCCAAGATGCTCTCGGTGGTCCCGTTGATCAACGGCGGCGGCCTCTTCGAGACCGGTGCCGGTGGTTCCGCGCCCAAGCACGTCCAGCAGCTGGTCAAGGAGAACTACCTGCGCTGGGACAGCCTCGGCGAGTTCCTCGCCCTGGCCGTCAGCTTCGAGCACCTGGCGAACACCACCGGCAACGCCCGCGCCAAGGTGCTGGCCGAGACCCTGGACCGCGCCACCGGAACCTTCCTCAACGAGGACAAGTCCCCCAGCCGTCGGCTGGGCGGGATCGACAACCGCGGCAGCCACTTCTACCTCGCCCTGTACTGGGCGCGGGAACTGGCCGGGCAGAGCGAGGACGAGCGCCTGGCCGAGGCCTTCGCCCCGCTGGCGGAAACCCTGGCCACGCAGGAGGCCACGATCATCGAGGAGCTGGCCTCGGTGCAGGGCTCCCCGGCGGAGATCGGTGGCTACTACCGTCCCGACCCGGCGCTGGCCGCGGCCGTGATGCGCCCGTCGAAGACCTTCAACCAGGCCCTGGCGATGCTCGGCTGACAACCGGGCGAGCTTCCCCGGCACATCGGCGTCGGCGGGGGACGGCGGTCCTCCGCCGTCCCCCGCCGGCCGGGATCGGGGTGCCGATCCCGGCCGGCGCCGTTCCCCGGCCCGGCTCGGCCCGGGGAAAGGGGAATCCGCTCGGCACGGGAGGGCCCGACGGAACAACGGGGCCCTCTCCCGGGGCAAGCCCCCGACCGCCGCGGGACCGGCCGATGCCATGGTCGTCCGGCTCGGATTCCCTTCCGCGTCGGCCCGGGTCACCAGAGCGGTGAACACCCGCTCCCGGGTGCCGTCGAGGGCCCCACCCGCAGCCGATTGTGGACACCGCGCCGGTTGCCGTACCTCCCCGGCAGACGCACCCACCGGATTCCGGTCCGGAACTTGTGGGCGGTCGCATCGGTCACCTCGCGGTGGTCCCGGCAGCGGCCATCTCGCTCCGGCGTCCGGTCCGGGAGCAACCGTTCGATCCGCGCCCACCGCGCGTCAGCCGACGACTCACCCGGACCAACGGTCGGTTGATCCGAACGAAACGGCCGGGGGGCTCGGCAAGGTGCCCGGTCCGAATGTCCTGCGGCGCATGCGTGAGCGGCCGTCCCCGGCGCAGACCTTCCTTCGCACGACGACCACCGGCATCCGGGTCGGCGACCATGTGGTTTCCGGTGGCAGGAAAGTCCGGCTGTTCCCGGAGGTGGCCAACCGGGACCCTCGACGCAGGGACGCGCCCGACTCGTTCGACCCGTGCCGCGCCCCCTCGGGCCATGTCGGGTTCGGCACGGGTTTGCACCAGCGCGTCGGCCGGTACGGGGCTCGACTCGAGGCGGCGGCGCTGCTCACCGCCCTCGCACGCCGGGTGCACGGGATCGAACTCGTCGGACCCCCCCCGTGCGACATCACAACGACACACCGCGCGCCCGGCAGGTCATCCCGGTCCGGGTGCGGCTGAACCGAGGCAGTCACCCACCGCCGCGGACGGGGCATCGGCCCCGCGCGAACGGTTCGCGCGAGGCCGATGCGTGCTGCCTGTCAGGCCGTGCAGCCCTCCAGCTCAGGGCTGGGCGCGGGAACGCCCTCCTGTCCGAAGAACAGTGACGCACAGTCGATGAGGAAGCGCGGGTTCTCCTCCGGGATCCAGTGGCCGCTGTCCGGCGCGACGACACCACGGACGTCGTCGCCGACCTGGTCGAACGAGTTGGCCACCAGCGGGCCGAAGGCGAACTCCGCACCCATCGCCAGCACCGGCATCGGCAGCCTGCGGTCGGCGTTGGCCTGGTTGTCGGCCGCGTCGGCGGCGAACGCCCGGTAGTACTCGTAGCCCGCGGACCGGCGGGCCGAGTGCGAGTAGGCGCGGAAGTAGACCTGCTGATCGATGCGGTCGGGGTGACGGGCACCGCTGAACAGCCAGCCGAGGTAGGTCGGCACGTCCTTGTTGTCCATGATCGTCTCGGGGATCGGTGCCGCGGTCTGGTTGAAGCCGAGGTGCCAGCTGATGCCGTAGAAGTCCTCGAGACCGAAGCCGGACAGCGGGGTCTCCAGGACGGCCAGCCGCTCCACCTCCTCCGGGTAGTCGCGGGCGTAGGGGTAGGCCACCAGGGCGCCGGTGTCGTGGCTGAGGATCGACACCTTGTCGAAGCCCAGCTTGCGGACCCCCTCGCGGATGCGGTTGGCGGTGGTCACCTTGTCGTAACCGCCGGCCGGGATGCCGGAGGAGCCCGCACCCGGCAGGTCGAACGCTATGACGGTGTGGTTGTGGGCCAGCTCGGGCATGACCTTCGACCATCCCCACCAGGTCTGCGGCCAGCCGTGCAACAGCACCAACGGCGGACCGGAGCCACCGCGGACGTAGTGCAGTGTGCCGCCGTCGACCCGCACCTTCCCGTGGTGGAAGCCAGGCCCGATCCGGGACGCGCGATCAACGGTCGATGCCTCCTCGGCGCTCGCGGCCGAACCGGTGAACAGCAGTACGAGAGCGGCCATTGCCGCGTACACGCTCCGGCGAACGCGGCGCAGCGGACCATCCTTTCGCAACACTCATTTCTCCTTTTTTGGAATAAGAATGCGACCGGCGAAGGATGAAATCAGAGCAGTCGCCGGGAGACCTCGACCGTTATATGTATGGCCGGACTTGAAGTCAACGTGCCCCAATAGGCTGGCGACGATTTCAAGAGGTCTCTCGTGGACCCGTCGTCCTCGGCCGTGTCATCGGCGAGGAACGGATCGGCTCCATCGGCGCCCCGCGGGGTGCCGATGGCCCCGGACGTGATGGGCACGCGTTCGGTGTTGCCCGAGACCGACTCCGTCCGGCACGGTCGCCGGCGACCGTGCCGGGTCCGCTATCCCGTCAGTTCCCGCGGAGGCGGGGCCGAACCAGCGGGACGGTCGGCGCCCACCTTCGGCCGGGAAGGCGGTATCGGCATGACATCCGATGTTGTGGTGGACACCGCGGACCACAGCGTGTTCGGCGGGGTCGACTCCCACGCCGACACCACTCACGTCGCCGTGATCAGCGAGAACGGCGGCCACCTCGCGGACGCCGAGTTCGGCTACGCCGCCGCCCCGGCCTTCCCGAGCGCCCACGGCCACGTGACCGCGATCGGTGTGGAAGGCACCTCGCCCTACGGGGCCGGCTTCCCCCGCGCCGCACGCTGCCGGGGTCTTCATGTCGGGGAGGTCAAGCGGCCCGACCGGGCCGAACGCCGCCGCATCGGCAAGTCCGACCCCATCGACCCCATCGACGCCTACGCCGCCGCCCGCGCCGCCCTGACCGGACGGGCCCCCGGCGCGCCGGGGGCGACACCGTCGCCGGGACACGCGCCCGGCACAACGCCACCCGCTCCGCCATCAAGGCACGCACCGCAGCCCTCAACCAGATCACCCACATCCTCGTCGCCGCACCCGAGGGCATCCGCACCCGATACGGCCGGCTCAAGGGAACGGAACGCACCGACATCCCGGCCCGGCTGCGGCGGCCGGCGACCCGGTCCACGTCGCGGTCCTCACCGCGCTCAAGAGCCTTGTCCGGCGCGTCAAGGAGCCGACCGCCGAGCACCGGACCCCGACCCGGGGCCTGGACAACCAGGTCACCGCCCACGACCCCGTCCTGCGAGCCGTCTACGGAGTCGGCCCCGACACCGCCGTCCGGCCCCCGGTCACCGCCGGCGGCAACCCCGAACGCATGCGGACCGAGGCATCCCTCGCCGCCCTCCGCGGAGCCGCAGCCGTCCTCGAACAACGACGGCGAGCCCTCCGACACGTCACCCTCAGCCCCCACCGCATCGGAGCCACCGCGAAAGCAGCCCTTGCCCTCAACCACGCATGGCGATGAATTTCACTGAGAAAACCCCATTTCCGTTGTCAAGGACCGAACGCGCTGCCGACAAGAGTGCCGCGGTTGGGGCGGCGTCCCGAGGGAGCGCGTCAACAACCCGGTATCCGCGAGTCCCGCCCTCTCTTGTTCGCCGGCCGCCGCGAACTTCGGCGCATCCTCTTCCTCGACCGGCTCCATCGGAGGGATGCCCGGCAGCCACATCCCCGCGCCGGCCACGGCCGGTAGGCCCGGAATGTGCCAGGTGTCCCCGCCCGCGTGCTCGAAGTCCGGTCGGAACGGCTGCGCCGGCACCTCCGAGGTGTCCGGGAAGTCCAGTGCGATCGGTAGCCGTATCTCCTCCGGCGACTCGACGCCGTGCCGTCCGGTCCGTGGACACCATCACCTCGAGCCCGGTGCGATGCCGCTGCTTCGACCGCCACGTGAACCCTCGCGTCGGTCGGGAAGCCGGGACCGGCACGTGAGTCATCTCCCGCACGGGCCGGCTGCCCTTGCCGGCACCCACCCGTCACGTCGAACTCCACCGATGCGGCCGGCCGACCCCGAGCAGCGGCCATCCCCGCGGGAGGGTATCTCCGTCATACACCGTGACCAGCCGATCCGGGCCACTTGAATCCGACGGGATCTTCGCGCTCGCTGCCTCGCTCACCCACAGCGGAACCACTCGGTCGGCGACGAGAGCCGCTCTTCGGAATTGATCGTTACGCAGCGTCACAGGAACGGGATTCGCCGGTCGGCGTGCCCGGGGGCCAACCAAAATTCTCGGTCGCAGCCCGGGCGGTCGGTCGGATCGCCGGGTATTGCATAAAACTGCCGTGATGCGTATAGTCATGCCGTCGATCGAATGGAGGCGATGGTGGTGCGCGCTGCGGTGGCGGGAGCCAGTGGCTACGCGGGGGGCGAGCTCCTGCGCCTGTTGCTCGGACACCCCGAAATCGGGATCGGGGCCCTGACCGGCGCCTCCAACGCCGGTCGTCCCCTGGGTGAGCTCCAGCCCCATCTCACCCCGCTCGCGGACCGGGTGTTGGAGCCGACCGACGCGGACACCCTCGCGGGGCACGACGTCGTCTTCCTGGCGCTCCCGCACGGCGAGTCCGCCGCCGTCGCCGAGGCGCTCGGCGAGTCGGTCCTCGTCGTCGACTGCGGTGCCGACTTCCGGTTGGACTCGGCCGCCGACTGGGAGCGGTTCTACGGCACCCCCCACGCCGGTACCTGGCCCTACGGCCTGCCCGAGCTGCCGGGCCGCCGGGAGGCGCTGCGCGGCACCCGCCGGATCGCCGTCCCCGGTTGCTATCCCACCGCCGTCAGCCTCGCCCTCTTCCCCGCCCTCGCGGCCGGCCTTGCGGCCCCGGAGGCCGTGGTGGTCGCCGCCTCCGGCACCTCCGGCGCGGGGAAGGCCCTCAAGCCGCACCTGCTCGGCAGCGAGGTCATGGGCTCCATGACCCCCTACGGCGTCGGCGGGGGCCACCGCCACACCCCGGAGATCGTCCGGAATCTCTCCGCCGTCGCCGGTGAGCCGGTCACCGTCTCCTTCACCCCGACCCTCGCCCCGATGCCGCGCGGCATCCTCGCCACCTGTACCGCCCCCGCCCGTCCCGGAACCACCGCCGAGGGCCTGCGCGAGGCGTACGCGAAGGCGTTGGCCGACGAACCCTTCGTCCACCTGCTGCCCGAGGGCCGCTGGCCCTCCACCGGCGCCGTCCTGGGCTCCAACCTGGTGCACCTCCAGACCGCCCTGGACGAGGCCGCCGGCCGGATCGTGGTCATCGCAGCCGTGGACAACCTCACCAAGGGCACCGCCGGTGGTGCCCTGCAGAGCGCGAACATCGCCCTCGGCCTCCCCGAGACCCTCGGACTGCCCGGGACGGGTCTCGCCCCGTGAGGCCCCAGAGCCCGGTGAGCCCCGGGCGCCCCTCGCCTCCGATTCCCCGGTGGTCCCCGCCGGGTGTGGCCGCCGACCCGCTCACCGTGCCGCGCCGTGCCGCCCGGCCCCTCCACCCGCCCCACCCGCTCCACTCGTCCGCACCGATGGGAGTCACCACACCGTGAGCGTCACCGCAGCCCGGGGCTTCCGGGCGGCCGGCATCGCCGCCGGCCTCAAGTCCTCGGGCGATCCCGACCTCGCCCTCGTCGTCAACGACGGCCCCTCCCGGACCGCCGCCGGGGTCTTCACCGCCAACCGGGTGAAGGCCGCACCGGTCCTGTGGTCGCAGCAGGTGCTGCGCGCGGGGAAGGTGTCCGCCGTGATCCTCAACTCGGGCGGTGCCAACGCCTGCACCGGATCCCCGGGCTTCCTGGACACCCATACCACCGCCGAGCGGGTCGCCGAGGCCCTCGGCCACAACGCCGCCGAGATCGCCGTCGCCTCCACCGGACTGATCGGTGTGCGCCTGCCGATGGATCGGCTGTTGCCGGGCGTGGACCGGGCGGTCGCCGAACTCTCCCCCCGGGCCGGGGAGAAGGCGGCCATCGCGATCAAGACCACCGACACCGTCCACAAGACCGCCGTCGCCTCCCGCGAGGGCTGGACCGTCGGCGGCATGGCCAAGGGCGCGGGCATGTTGGCCCCGGCCCTGGCCACCATGCTGAGCGTGATCACCACCGACGCCGAGGTCACCCCGGAGGTGCTGGACCGCGCCCTGCGCGCCGCCACCCGGGTCACCTTCGAGCGCGTCGACTCCGACGGTTGCCTGTCCACCAACGACACCGTCCTGCTGCTGGCCTCCGGGGCCTCCGGCATCGCCCCCGACGAGGAGGAGCTCACCGCCGCGGTCACCGAGGTCTGCGCCGACCTCGCCCGGCAGTTGATCGCCGACGCGGAGGGCGCCTCCAAGGACATCCGAGTCGAGGTGCGCAACGCAGCCGACGAGGACGACGCGGTGGAGGTGGCGCGCGCGATCGCCCGCAGCAATCTCCTCAAGTGCGCCGTGCACGGTGAGGACCCCAATTGGGGGCGGGTACTCTCCGCGATCGGCACCACCTCCGCCGCCTTCGAGCCCGACCGTGTCGACGTGGCCATCAACGGCGTGTGGGTCTGCAAGGGAGGTGCCGCCGGGGAGGACCGCGAGGGCGTGGACATGCGCTTCCGCGAGGTGCACATCCTGGCCGACCTCGCCGCCGGGAACGCCGGCGCCACGGTGTGGACCAATGACCTGACCGCCGACTACGTCCACGAGAACAGCGCCTATTCCTCATGAGCAATCCCCCCACCGAAGCCGGCGGCGCGGCCGTCGGGCCCGCCGCGGAATCCGACGGCCCGGCCGCCGGTCGCCGGCACACCGCGCTGCCCAAGGCCCGCATCCTCATCGAGGCCCTTCCCTGGCTGACACGCCACCACGGGAAGACCGTCGTCATCAAGTTCGGCGGCAACGCCATGGTCGACGAGGAACTGAAGGCCGCCTTCGCCCAGGACGTGGTCTTCCTGCGGCACGCCGGCCTGCGTCCCGTGGTCGTCCACGGCGGCGGACCGCAGATCAATGCCCAACTCGAGCGGCTCGGCCTGACCTCGGAGTTCCGCGCCGGCCTGCGGGTGACCACCCCCGAGACCATGGACGTGGTGCGGATGGTGCTCGCCGGGCAGGTCCAGCGTGAACTCGTGGGTCTGTTGAACCGGCACGGCCCACTGGCGGTCGGCATGACCGGGGAGGACGCCCACCTGATGACCGCCACCCGCCGGTGGGCCGAGGTGGACGGCGAGCGGATCGACCTGGGGCGGGTCGGCGACGTCTCCGCCATCGACACCGGGGCCGTCACCGCCCTGCTGGACGACGGGCGCATCCCGGTGATCTCCTCCATCGCCCGCAGTACCGAGGACCACCACGTCTACAACGTCAACGCCGACACCGCCGCGGCCGCCCTGGCCGCGGCGCTCGGCGCCGAGACCCTGATGGTCCTCACCGATGTCGAAGGGCTGTACGCCGACTGGCCCGACAGCGACGAGGTGATCAGCGAGCTGACCGCCTCCGAGCTGGAGGAACTCCTGCCGGACCTGGCCAGCGGGATGGTCCCGAAGATGGAGGGCTGCCTGCACGCGGTGCGCAACGGTGTGCGCACCGCCCGGGTCATCGACGGACGGGTCCAGCACGCCATCCTGCTGGAGATCTTCACCGACGAGGGGGTGGGCACCATGGTGCTGCCCGATCCCCCGCCGGGCGCCGGCCGGACCGGCCACACCGGTGACCGGGGGACGGCTCCCCCCGGTTCCCCCGCCCCATCCGAGCCGGGAGGACGGCCGTGAACCCTGCGAACACCACCGATCCCGGGCGTCCCGCCGAGCGGAGCCCGGGCACGGGTGAAGCCGCCACCGCCGGCCCGGGGGAGTCGCGCAACGCCGAACTCGTCCGTCGCTGGCGGGGCGCCCTCACCGACAACTACGGCACACCGCCGCTGCCCCTGGTCTCCGGTGAGGGGGCCCGGCTGCGCGACGCCGACGGTCGGGAGTACGTCGATTTCCTGGGCGGGATCGCCGTGTCCTCCCTGGGCACCGGCCACCCGGCCGTGGTCCGCGCGGTGAGCGAACAGGTGGCCACCCTGGCCCACACCTCCAACCTGTACGTGGCCGAACCGCCCGTCGCGCTCGCCGAGCGGTTGCTCGCCCTGACGGGGCGCGAGGGTCGGGTGTACTTCTGCAACTCCGGGGCCGAGGCCAACGAGGCCGCCTTCAAACTGGCCCGGCTCACCGGCCGACCCCGGATCGTGGCCGCCGCGGGCGGCTTCCACGGCCGCACCATGGGGGCCCTCGCCCTCACCGGCCAACCGGCCAAGCAGGAGGGGTTCCACCCGCTGCCCGGCGGGGTGGAACACGTTCCCTACGGGGATGTCGAGGCGCTGCGCGCCGCCGTCACCGAGGAGACCGCCATGGTGGTCCTGGAGCCCATCCAGGGGGAGAACGGCGTGGTGTCGCCCCCGCGGGGGTACCTGACCGCCGCCCGGGAGATCACCCGGGCCACCGGCACGCTGCTGGCCGTGGACGAGGTGCAGACCGGCATCGGGCGGACCGGCGAGTGGTTCGCCTGTGCGGCCGAGGGGGTGGTACCCGACGTCATCACCCTCGCCAAGGGCCTGGGCGCCGGACTACCGATCGGTGCGACGATGGTCTTCGGCCCCGCCGCCGATCTGCTGACCCCCGGTCGGCACGGTTCCACCTTCGGCGGAAATCCGGTGGCCTGCGCCGCCGCGCTGGCCGTGCTGGACACCATCACCTCGACCGACCTCCTCCAGCGGGTCAAGGAAGCCGGTGAACGCCTGCGCGGCGGGATCGAGGCACTCGACCACCCGCTGGTGGAGGGGGTGCGCGGGGCCGGACTGCTGCTGGGCGTCGTCCTGCGGCGACCGGTGGCGGCGAAGGCACAGGAACACGCGCGCGACGCCGGGTTCCTGATCAACGCGGTGGCCCCGGAGGTCATTCGGCTGGCCCCTCCGCTGGTGATCACCGACGCCGAGATCGACGCACTGGTGGCCGCCCTCCCGGCGATCCTGGACGCCGCCGGCGACGCCGGGACCGGGAAGGAAGACGGGACACGGGCATGAGACCGGCCATGGGGATCAGGGGTATCACGGGAGCCCTCCGCGTACGACGACGATCCGCGTCCCGGAGAGCGTGCGGGACCACCTGCCCGGCCGCCGTCGGACGGCGGCCGGGCTCCGGGACGCGGGGCGGTCGCGGCGGTGGGGGAGGGGGATGATCGTGGACCGCAACGGCGGCCCCGCGGTGCCGCAGACCCGTACCGCCCGCCACCGCAGGATCGTGGACATCCTCAACCGTCAACCGGTGCGCTCACAGAGCCAGTTGGCGAAACTGCTGGCCGATGACGGACTGTCGGTGACCCAGGCCACCCTCAGCCGGGACCTCGACGAGTTGGGGGCGGTGAAGATCCGCAATCCCTCGGGGGAGTTGATCTACGCGGTGCCCAGCGAGGGTGGCTACCGTACGCCGCGGGCCCCGCTGGGGGAGTCGGTCAAGGAGGAGCGGATGGCCCGGTTGGCCGGGGAACTCCTGATCTCGGCCGAGGCGTCGGCCAATCTCGTGGTGCTGCGCACTCCCCCGGGGGCGGCGCAGTTCCTCGCCTCCGCCATCGACCAGGCGGAGCTGCACGAGATCCTGGGCACCATCGCGGGGGACGACACTTTGTTGCTGATCAGCCGTGAGCCGGCGGGCGGTCAGGAACTCGCCGACCACCTGCTGCGCCTCGCCCAGCGCGACCACTGATCGGGTGCGGCGCGTTCCGCCGGGGAACACGCCGCACCTCCCGCGCGGATGATCGCGCGGGAGGTGCGGGTGGGTGACCTGCCCGATGACCGGCTCAGTGATCGCGGCGGCAGGCCATCCGGGCGAGGGCGGAGAGCGTTCGCGCGACCGCCGGCTCCGGCTCGCCCGCCTCCAGTGCGACCAGGGCGCGGTCCAGTTCCCCGGCCGCCCGCCGTTCCGCCCACTCCCGGCCGCCGGCCTCCTCCACCAGGTCGGCGAGCAGAGCCAGCTCGCCGGGGGTCTCCTCGCCCGCGCCGTCGGCCGGCGGACCGTAGCCACGGGCGAGTCGGCGCCCCGCCGGGGTGTCCGACTCCAGCGCGGCGACCACCGGGAGGGACTTCTTGCGACAGGCCAGGTCGGCACGGGCCGGTTTCCCGGTCACCGCCGGATCGCCCCAGATCCCCAACAGGTCGTCGGCGAGCTGGAACGCGATGCCCAGGTGCCGACCGAAGGCCCGCAGCGCGGCGATCCGCTCCGGCCCGGCCCCGCCCCACAGCGCGCCCAGCGCGCAGGAGCAGGCGAGCAGTTCGGCGGTCTTGCGCTCGGCCATGGCCAGGCACTCGGCGAGCGTCACGCGTTCGCGCTCCTCGAAGGAGATGTCCGTCTGTTCCCCCTCGATGAGCAGTTCGGTGGACCGGGCCAACCACCGCACGCCGGTGGCGACGTGCGGGGAGTCGTCCTCGGCCAGCACCCGGGAGGCCAGTGCGAGCAGGGCGTCCCCGGTCAGGAGCGCGGCGGGGGAGCCGAACACGGCCCACGCGGTGGCGCGGTGGCGCCGGGTGGTGTCCCCGTCGAGGATGTCGTCGTGCAACAGCGAGAAGTTGTGCACGAGTTCCACCGCGACGGCGGGGGCCACCGCGTCGGCTGCCGCGCCCCCCACCGCCTCGGCGCAACCCGTCACCAGGGTGGGGCGCAGGGCCTTGCCGGTGGGTCCGGTGTCGGGACGTCCGGCGGCGTCGGTCCAGCCGAAGTGGTAGGAGGCGACCCTGGCCACGGGGGCGGGCAGGTCGTCCACCCGGTCGCGCAGGGCGGGGTCGAGCAGGCGGCGGCCGGCCTCCAGCGCCTCCCGGGCGGTGAAGGGGGCGGCCCCCCGGTCCGCCGGCGGTCCGCCGGGGACGGGATCGGCGCCGGCGGCGGGGAATCGGTGGGCGGTCGTCATGCCTGACCTCCTGTTGTCGGCGCCCGGGCCCGGGGGCGGCGGGGGGGGCCGCCCCCCCGCCCC